>NZ_CP015405.2:1415000-2015000 GCF_001689125.2 Blautia pseudococcoides
ACGGGGATGGAGACAGCAGTATTATTATGGAGCATATCAGAAGGATCCGGTTGAAACTGAAAAAATATACAAACCATGACTATATAGAAACTGTTTGGGGAGTGGGCTATCAATGGATTGGATAGAAGAATACCTGGAGGATCTGGGAAAGAAAATCAGAAATCTGAATCTCAGGAAATCTCTGCGCTTTTATATTTTCGTGGCGGTACTGGCAATCTGTCTGGCCTCTGCCATGACGATACAGACCTGCAATGGATGGAAACGGATCATTGAGAAGCCGTATGGGCACAAGACATCGCAGATGGTACTGGATAAGGAGAAGAATACTGTCTTTACCTTTGAGTATTCAATACCGGAAAAAAAGCTGACCAAGTTGGATATCCTGTTGCTGGAAGGCATTAATATTCTGCAGTATGGGTGCGTGCTGCTGTATTCTGTACTGGCAATTGCTTTTGTGTCCAGGCTGTATTACAGGAATAAGCTGAAAAAGCCCATTGATATTATGACAGATGCAGCCCAGCATATTTCCCAAAATGACATGGGGTATTCCTGCAGATATGACAGTTCGGATGAAATGGGCCAGCTCTGCAGATGCCTGGATGACATGCGCCTGCAGCTCATTTCGTATCAGGAGAACCTCTGGAATCAGGCAGAAGACCAGAGAACTCTGAACGCGGCGTTTGCCCATGATCTGCGCACGCCGCTTACCGTTATGCAGGGATATGTGGACTTGCTGCTTCGCTTTTATCCGGATGACCGGCTGCAAAAAGAAAAGGTTATAGAGATTCTCCATACCATGCAGGAACAACTGGGAAGGCTCGAGAACTTTGGAGGGACCATGAAAGAGATCCACAGTATGGAAGAACGGATGCCAAAGGGGAAGCATATCCGCTTCTCCTGTCTCTTTGAAAAAATATGTGAGACGGCAGCGCCTCTTAATGAGACAAGCGGTACCGAAATTGTAGTGAGGATGAAGGGAAATCCGGAGACGGAACTGCTGGCAGATGATTTTTTTGTTCTGGAAGTGGCTGAAAACCTTCTGTCAAACGCCCTCCGTTATGCAGATAAGAGGATTGAAGTGCTCCTGGAAGCCGGGCGTGAGGAGGGGCCCATCCGTCTGTATGTAAAAGATGACGGAAGAGGGTTTTCAAAAGAGGAACTGGTGAAAGCTGTCTCTCCATATTACAGGGAAAAGAAGGGGGACAACAGCCATTTTGGCATAGGATTGTCCATCAGTGCCCTGCTCTGTAAAAAACACGGGGGAGAGCTGGAACTTGCCAACAGTATTTGCGGAGGTGCAATTGTCTGCGCGGTATTTTCCTGTCTGTAGGGAAAGTATAGAGATTTCCCTGTTAAGATAAGAAGCAGATAAGGAGAAAGGAAGTAAGACAAAAATGGATACGAAGATAGAAATCAAAAATCTGAGTAAAAACTACGGGAAAAAGCAGGCTCTAAAAAATGTGGACCTCACCATCCGTCAGGGAATGTTCGGTCTTTTGGGTCCCAATGGTGCCGGCAAGACAACGCTTATGAAAATCATTGCAACTCTGCTGCAGAAATCAGAAGGGGACGTACGCGTATGCGGTATTGATATTAACAATGACAGGGAAATCCGAAGGATCATCGGTTATCTTCCACAGGACTTTTCCATGTACGGAAATATGTCTGTATATGAGGCCATGGATTACCTGGGCGTATTGTCAGACCTTTCCGGGCGGGAGAGAAAGGAGAGGATTCCCTCACTGCTTGAACAGGTAAATCTCTCAGATGATGTAAAAACCAAGGTGCGTGCCATGTCGGGCGGAATGCGCAGGAGGCTTGGCATTGCACAGGCGCTGCTGCACGAACCCAAAGTGCTGATCGTGGATGAACCGACGGCGGGCCTTGACCCGGAAGAGAGGGTGCGTTTTCGTAATCTGCTCAGCGAGACGGCAAAGGACAGAATTGTCATACTGTCCACACATATCGTGGGGGATGTTGAGGCCACCTGCGAAGACATTGCTGTTCTGAACAAGGGCTGTGTGCTTTTTCAGGGGACCGTGACAGAACTTTTGGAGGAGGCCAGCGGCAGGATCTACAGTGCCCAGGTATCGAGGATGGAATTAGAAAGCATCAGGAATAGTTATACGGTCACCAGTATGATGATGCAGGGGAATCATGCCTGTGTCCGTCTGATCGCAGATGAAAAGCCTTTCGCCGATGCGCAGGTATGTGAGGCAAATGTGGAGGATGCTTACATGTATTTGATGCAGGAGGAGAGGAGGAGAAAATAATGTTTTTTAAACTTTTTGCCAAGGAATGCGGGCAGATGTTGAAAAGCCTCATTTATTATTTGTTTCTGGCTGCGCTTATTTTCTTCTATGTAAGCCAGGTGGGAAGCTTTACCCCATATTCGGAGCCTTTAAAGGGGCAGGAACAGAGCTATGGGCTGAAAACCAGCTCTGATAAGCAGGAGATCATGGGAGCAACCCTGGCCATGCTTGCCGGAGAATATGAGGGAAACAGCTATACTGCATATCCGGTGGGATTTTATAAAAATGTGGTCCTGACGGAAGAGAAACAGAAAGGGATCCATCAGATCTTAACGGCCTGTACAGGTATGGAAGATGGATATTCAGAGGCAATCCGGGAGTCGGATGAGAAAACACCTATAGAAAATGGGGCATCCATCCAGATGACAGGTGTCAATCCGCCCATCCTTGCCCCGGCAGAAAATCTGTCCTACGATAAGTTTTTACGGTACATGAAAAAAGCGGATAAGATCATCGGCGGAGGGACCAGCTATGCTGCTGACAAGATTAAAAATAATGCCATGACCTATGCCACTTACGACGATGCAAAAAAAATCTATGATGCCAGTCTGTATACGGACCGCATATCCAGAGGAAAAGCCAGGATCTTCTGTGACTATATGGGCATTATCCTGGGCCTCCTTCCGGTATTTCTGGCGGTGACCAGAACGCTCAGGGACAAACGCTCTATGGCCCAGGAAGTGATTTATGCCAGAAAAGCGTCCTCTGCGGCCATTATAGCAGCACGGTATTTTGCCGCTGTATTCCTGATCGCAGTTCCACTGTTCTTGCTGTCAGTTATGCCCACGCTTCAGTGTATGTATTACGGACACCAGCTGGGAGTGGCAGTGGATCTGCTGGCCTATGGAAAATACATTTTAGGATGGATTTTACCGGAGGCGGCGTTTGTTCTGGCGTTGGGATTCTTCCTGTCCGAATCCGTGGGAGGACCGGCTGCTATTTTAGTACAGGTGGTGATCTGGATCGTAAGCATCAGCGCCGGAGGAACAAAGCTGGTTGGCACGGTAGGATGGAACCTGATCCCACGGTTTAATAATGACCAGTCCACAGACGTATGGCTGTCCGTGTACGGACAGATGGTCAAAAACAGACTGCTGTACGCCGGGCTTGCCTTAGCGCTTATGGCAGGTACTATGGTGATTTATCACATGAAGCGGAAAGGAGTGCTGGGAGGCCGTGGAAAGAATTTTATCCATAGAAAAAGAATACTTTAAAAATCATTATGCCGGACATTTTACAGCAGGTGTGCTGTTCTGCCTTTTCGCTCCGGTGATCGTGGGCCTGGAAGCGCTGAATCAGTCTCAAGCCGGACAGGTATTGGATATATATTTTTCACTGCTGGGCATTGTGCTGCTGACGCCGCTTTTTATGCCCGAGCAGAACAAAGATATCAGGGATTTGCTGGCAAGCAAAGAATATCCGGTAAGAAATGTGCAGCTTTTGCGTTTGCTGCAGGCATATCTCATACTGGCAGTGCTGAATCTGCTGGTCTTATTTCAGATGAGGCTTGGAGCGTGCACCTTTCCTTTTGGAACTTACTTTTTATGCGCCATGGCAAGCTGCGTTTTCCTTGGAGGACTTGGGATCCTGGCCTATGGTATAACGGATAATCTGGCAATCGCTTATATGATTCCCGTATTTTATTACATCTGCTGTTATGGCTCAGGGGAAAAGTATATGGGGAAATTTTATTTGTTTTCTCTCATGGAGGGAAAGATGGAGAATAAGATATGGCTTGGTACAGCAGGCATTGTGCTGACTGCAGCAGGCCTATGGATAAGAAACAGAAAGAAATAAGAAAAGAAGGCCGCTTATGGCAGGTTAATCCTGCCCAAAAGCGGTCTTTTCGTTTGTAAGCTCAGGAACATCCACACACCCGACATAAAGTCCTAAACGGCGGTACTGAGAATAGTCTGTAGCCGAAATGTCGTCAATGGTCCCGTTTAAGGATTTTAGGATGAATCTCTCATGGCTTTTATAAAACCTTCCGATAAACAGCAGGCCGTTATGAAGTACGATCCATATTTCACCGCTTTTTGGCCGCTGTCCCTCATTGCGTTGAAAGCCCAGGACGGAATTTTTGAAAAATTTTGGCTCCAGTAAATCTGTGCGGAGCCAGACGAGAAAGGTACAGGAGTCTGTCAGAAGGTTTTTATCTACCGTTACATTGTGTGTTTTGGCGCTGTCAAGCTCGGCCCAGCCATCCACAATGTTGGTGAATTCATAACACCTCAGGGATATTTTCTTATCATTCTGCAGATGGATCATGCGATCATATTCCAGGTCGATCACATATTTGATATATTCTTTCTGGCAGGTGGGCAGCAGCTTGAAGCGGCGGAGGTATTCCTCATAGTCATAGGGAATCAAGACAGGACGCCCTGAAAATTCATCCAAAGAACAATGAAGCGCTTTGGCTATGGCGGACATGGTTTCATATCCGGGATTCGATGTGATTCCGCTGATGATTTTAGAAAGTGTTCCGACAGGGATTTTACTGATCAGAGACAACATTTCGATCGTATAGCCCTGCGCCTTCATGATTTCCTTTAATTTTTTATTATCCATGTTCCATTCCTTCCAAATATGGAATATTATGGCAGTGAGCTGCGTTGACAAGTATCGGCCGGTTTCTTATAATAGAAACATTCGTGTTTTACAGAACCACTGAGAAATATTCTATTTGGGAGGAAATATACCATGAATCGTGAAAATTTTCAAGAACTGCTGGCAGAGGGGAAGATACTGGAGATGGCGCTGCAATATCTGCTGCAGGCAGAAATATTGGAAAAAAGGGACAGGCATACAGATGATATGACCGGTTATTGTCAGGAACTCATAGAAATGGATGTGGGAGCGCGCACAGGTATCCTGCTGAACAGACTGGGCATCACTCCGAATCTGAAAGGGCATCTGTATCTGAGGAAAGCAATTGCACTGGAAGTAGAGGGGAACAGCAGCCTGAATGGCATGATGAAGTGTCTCTACCCCCAGGTGGCCTCTCAATGCAATACAGCTCCCGCCAGTGTGGAACGGAATATCCGCCATGCCATAGAAGTGATGTGGGAGCGGGGCAATCAGGAACTGTATCGTGAAATTGCGAATTATTACATACAAAAGCGTCCAAGCAACGGACAATTTATCACTTCCATTGCCGCGTATTTCAGAGATGGACGGATACTTATGCACTGAAATGCAAAAACTTAGGATAATGTTAATAAATTCTTAGTGATTTCCTGGTATGATAGATGCAGAAGGAGGAAGATACCATGGCAGAAAAGATACTGATAGTAGACGACGAGAAGGAGATCGCCGACCTGGTTGCATTGTACCTGGAAAATGAAACGTACCAGGTTTTTAAATATTATACAGCCGAGGAGGCTCTGGCCTGTTTTGACAGGGAAAAGATAGATTTGGCGGTACTGGATATTATGCTTCCCGGTATGAGCGGCCTGGAGATATGCAGAAGGATCAGAGAAAAGTACACGTTTCCTGTGATCATGCTGACGGCAAAAGGGGAAGAGCTGGACAAGATCACGGGGCTGAGCCTGGGGGCAGACGATTATATCACAAAACCCTTTCGGCCCCTGGAACTGGTGGCAAGAGTGAAAGCCCAGCTCCGCAGATATAAGAGATATAATTCGGGTTATGAAGCCAGTGAAGATATTCTGGAGCATTCCGGCCTTGTGCTGAATATCAGGACACATGAATGTACGCTGGATGAAAAACTTCTTTCCCTGACACCAACAGAATTTTCCATTCTGCAGATACTGTGCAGGGAAAAGGGAAAAGTGGTGAGTGCAGAGGAGTTGTTTCATGAGATTTGGAAAGATGAGTATTTCAGTAAAAGTAATAATACCATAACCGTGCACATCCGCCACCTGAGGGAAAAGATGAATGATTCTTTTGAAAATCCAAGGTATATTAAAACAGTCTGGGGGTATGGTTATAAAATTGAAGGATAGATTACTATTTCTCTTAAAAGTGATTATTAGTTTTTATGTTATTCTTATTGTATGTTACGGCATCTTTTATCTGGTGGATACTCTGGGAAACGGATTGTTTCTGGATTGGTTTGTCAGAAAATTTGTAGTCTCCACATCTCAGGAGAATACAGATTCCGGCATGTCATATTACAGTCAGGACATATCCTGGCCTGTGCTGAAAGATTTTCTGCTGAAGTGTTTCTGTGCCATAGTGTTGTTTATGGCCGCGGTCATTTATTCTACCATTCATTTTTATACAAGAAAGAAAGTGAAGGCTGCAGCGAATGAAGCAGTGAAGCTGATCCACACGTATATGAATACAGAAAATGCAAAAGCAGAAGTGATATTTTCACCGCCGTATGGAGAACTTGGAACAGAGATGGAGCGGGTAAAAACCGTTATGGAGCATCATGAACAGATTTTAAAAGAAGAGTCCAGACGTAAGAGTGACCTGCTGACCTATCTGGCACATGATTTGAAGACACCGCTTACCTCTGTGATGGGATATCTGAGCCTTTTGAATGAGGCGCCGGATATGCCGGAAGAACAGAAGGAAAAGTATGTGGGGATTGCCTTTGACAAGGCGTGCCGGCTGGAAAGTCTTTTAAATGAGTTTTTTGAGATCACCCGCTATAACCTTCAGGAGATACCTCTTGAGAAGGAGACCATTGACTTATATTATATGCTGGTACAGATGATGGATGAATTCTATCCAATCCTCTCGGCTCATGGGAACACGGCAAGCCTTCACGCGGATGAGAATCTTAAACTGTATGGGGATCCGGAAAAACTGGCAAGAGTATTTAATAATATTCTGAAAAATGCAGTGGCATACAGTTATCCGGATACCGCAATTGAGATCAGCGCCAAAGAGATTGATGAAAGTGTAGAGATTTCCATAGGGAACAAAGGAAAAACCATTCCGGCCCAGAAGCTGGAATCTATTTTTGAGAAATTTTTCAGGCTGGATGAGGCCCGGGGCAGTAATACAGGAGGCGCAGGGCTGGGCCTGGCAATCGCCAAAGAGATTGTGGAGCAGCATGGGGGAACACTCAGGGCAGAGAGTAAAGAGGAGCTGACCGTATTCTATGTATCACTTCCCAAACGCTGAAACACATAACATCTTAGGATTTTCTTAGGAAAATATCAACTGAATATTAAAGGAAAGAACTCCCCCAAAAGATATAATGTCTTTAAGAACAGGGGAGTTCTTTATATATTCAGAGAGGATGTGCGTACAGATGGATAAGAGACAGTCAACAGACAGAAAGATGACCAGAGGGCAGAGAAGAAGGCGCCAAAGAAGGCGGAAAATGTTAGCGGCAGTTATGCTGTCTGTGATTTTAATGAGTTTTACCGCGTTTTTTGTTTTAGGCCAGGGCGAAGGGGAGACTGTTTCCTGGACAGAAGAAAAAGATGTGGAAAACCTGAACGGGCTGAACAGCCGAAATGCTATCCTTATGGACCGGGAGACAGGCAAGATCCTTGCGGACAAAGGAGCTGATGAAAAGGTGTATCCTGCATCTCTTACAAAGATCATGACAGCGGTTTTGGCTGTTGAGAACATTCCGGATCTGCAGGAAAGTATAACGGTTCCGGAGGGGATTTTTCCGGGGCTCTACGCGGAAGGTGCCTCTATGGCCGGATTTTGTCCGGGTGAGGAAGCTGTAGGTATGGATCTGCTTTATGGGGTTCTGCTTCCCTCCGGGGCAGAATGCTGTCTGACACTTGCGGGCAGCATTGCCGGTTCGGAGGAGGCTTTTGTGGACATGATGAATGAAAAAGCAGGGGAACTTGGCATGGATGGGACGCATTTTACCAATTCCACAGGACTTCAGGATGTGAATCATTATTCTACCGTGAGGGATATCTCCACATTGCTGCGGTATGCGCTGGAAAATGAGACATTCCGTCAGGTGTTTACCAGCAGCAGACATAGTACAAGCCCATCAGCCTGTCATCCCCAGGGATTTACATTTGTCAGCACCATGTTCCGGGAGATGAGCAGTGCCGAGGTGAACGGCGGCGAGATACTGGGAGGAAAAACAGGGTATACCAAAGATGCCGGACTCTGTCTCGCCAGTATGGCGGTAATAGACGGGAAAGAGTATATTCTCGTAACGGCCCATGCCAATGGGAACCACGAAACAAAGCAGTATCATGTGAAGGACGCAGTGAAGGTGTATAACCAAATCGGTAAAAGCTGAACGATTTTACACAAAAAAGCAATTCTGCATGAAAGCCATAAAAGGCTTGAAATTTGTATCCGGCTGTGATATGCTGTTTTCAGAATTTAAAGAGAGGTGCTCCGATGAGAAAATAATCTATTTTTTGAAAACATGTGGAAACTGGAAGAACGGTACGATTTCGTATCGAATGTTTGTCATGTTATCAGAAGATAGGCTATATTCGCAGGAGCCCTCTTTTTTTCTGTGCTGAGCGGCTTTATTTTTGCGCGGATATAAAAATCGTCTGGTAACAGGCGATTTTTTAATGGTGGCAGAGACATAGAGATAACGTCTCTGCGACTGCTGGGAGAGTGATTTTATTATGGCAAAAATAAGCGTATCAGGATTGACTTTTAGCTATGACGGAAGTTATGATGATGTATTTTGTGAGGCTTCCTTTATCTTGGATACCAATTGGAAATTAGGGCTTATGGGGCGGAACGGCAAAGGAAAGACCACACTGCTCAGACTGCTGATGGGACAGTATGCCTACAGGGGCAGTATCAGCAGTTCGGTTTTATTTGATTATTTTCCTTTTCAAATCAGGGAGGAGGAGATGGGACATGACACCATAGAGGTGATAGAAGGCATACAGCCTGATTATGAGCTGTGGAAAATCTGCCGGGAACTGGACCTGCTGCGTGTGGAGGCTGATATACTCTACCGCCCGTATGATACCCTGAGCCACGGGGAGCGCACGAAGGTCATGCTGGCTGTGCTTTTTTCCAGGGAGAGTTATTTCCTGCTTATTGATGAACCCACCAATCACCTGGATATGGAGACAAGGGAGCTTTTGTGTGATTATCTGAAAAAGAAAAAGGGATTTATACTGGTATCCCATGACAGGTGGCTGCTGGATTCCTGTATTGACCATGTGCTGGCACTGGAGAGAAACCAGATCGAGGTGGAAAAAGGAAATTTCAGTTCCTGGTGGGAGAATAAGCAGAAACGGGACCAGTATGAGATCTCTGAAAATGAGAAACTGAAACAGGAGATCAAGAAGATGGAGGAATCTGCCAGAAAAGCCTCTGCATGGGCAGAGAAGGCGGAGCGCTCGAAAATCGGATTCAATCCTTCGGTGGAGCATGACAGGTTTCTTGACACAAGGGCTTATATCGGAGAAAAAGCCAGACGTATGCAGCAGAGGAGAAAGAACCTGGAACGCAGGCAGCAGACGGCGATCAGGGATAAGGAACAGCTTTTGAAAAATCTGGAACAGCCGGTACAGCTCAGACTCACGCCCCTTACCCACCATAAGGAGACCTATGTCAGGGCAAAGGAGGCAGCCATCTCTTATGGCAGCACGCAGGTAATTGAAAATTTCAGCATGGAACTGAAACGCGGGGAGCGGATTTTACTGCAGGGAAAAAACGGATGCGGAAAATCCAGTGTCCTGAAAATGATTCTGCAGGATGCCGGAATCAGCGTTCCGGGTGTGGAGAACCTGTGCATCCGGGGACGGCACGAACTGGCGGCAGGGCTGGAAATCTCCTATATTAACCAGGATACCTCTTTCTTAAGGGGGAGCCTTGATGCGTATATGGAGCGGGAATCCATAGACGGCAGCCTGTTACGGGCTGTGCTTCGTAAGCTGGATTTTGAAAGGACACAGTTTGAAAAGAATATGGAAGAGTATTCAGAAGGCCAGAAAAAGAAAGTTCTCATAGCATCCAGCCTTCTGAAACCCGCCCATCTCTATATCTGGGACGAGCCATTGAACTATATTGATATATTCTCCAGAATGCAGATCGAGAATCTGATTCTGGAGTACGCGCCGACCATGCTGCTGGTGGAGCATGATAAGGACTTTGGGAGCCGCTGTGCCACCCAGGTAATTACGATTTAGAGGTCCGGGTATAATACTGACTTAATTCAGCAAATTTATCTGTAAGTATTCCGGTGGACCAGTCATACATTTGAGTGGTTTCATATTGTCTGTAAGTGTATTCCTGGGCAACCAGTACCATCAGATAGATATCATACCAGAGCGCCCGAAGATATTCTTGGGAAGATAAAGTTTCCCTGCCGTAACCGGAGAGGAAATCAGGGTCCTGTCCGTAGGTGCGGAACCCCACTTCCATCAAAGGGTCTGCCCACAGGCTGCGTTCCCAGTCGATCAGGCCGGTGATGCTGCTGTTTTTTACGAATATATTGCCGTCCCATAAGTCCCAGTGCACCAGACAGGGAACCGTAACCTGTTCAAACACGGTCCTGCTGTTTTCAAGAAAGCGCTTCAACAGAGGCACAGAGATTTTTAAATCTATGGACATGGCTTCTGCATCCGAAAATGCCATTTCCATCATACGGCAAAATACGGTATACCAGTTCTTGTCCTGCATAGGAGGCTGGCAGATATAGCCAAAGGATTCTCCGGTGATGTTGTTTATTTTCCGGTTCAGCATTCCGGAATCTTTCCGGATCTTCTTTTTGTCAGAGTCCGGTATGGAGTCTCCCAATGAGGACAGGCTGTTTCCCTCCAGCTTTTCCATAAAAAAGTAGGGGGAACTGCAAAGGGTAAGACTGTCATCAAAAAAGAGGATCTCTGCCACAGGCACATCCGTCTTTTGGGCAGCAAGCCTCATGGCGGTTACCTCGCTATACATAATGTTTTTTTCATAAGACATAATGCGCGCATCTTTTGGAGGGGCAATTTTCAGGACACTTTCCCGGCCGCTGTCAAAAAGCAGAAGGTATGCCACATTGAAATAACCTTCGGTCAGTTCCTGGATTTTGGTGCAGGTCTCACCGGGAAAGGCTTTCTGTGCCATTTGCAGCAGGGTTTCCCGGGACTGTGTGTTTTTCGTCATACTTATCATACTATTACCTCACAATTTATTTTTTTGGTATATCCGGACCGCCCAGGCAGCGGCCGCAAGGTCGCTTACGACACAGGCAGTAAAGAGAAAGGTTATATTTCCCAGAAAGCCTGCCGCCAGCAGGACGGGGAGCTGGATAAAACAAATGCTTCCAACAGAGAGCAGAAACGCCGTCCGTGCATTTCCGGTGGACTGGAAATATGCAGCAGCAGTCTGGACAAAGCCTTTTACGCAGAAGGAAAGACTTAGGATTCGGAGGGCCTGCATTCCAATCATACGGATCTCTTCCTGGCTGGTAAAAAGGCGGAAGACCAGGCCTGCCCCGGCAAGGGAGAAAAGTGTGATGGCAAGGCCATAGACAAAGTCTGCCTGAAAAGCACAGCGGACAGTGTCCCGTACTCTTTTATAGTTTCTGTCCCCGTAATTATAGCCGATGATAGGCTGTATCCCCTGCATGATGCCCGTAAATGGCGTGAAGAGGACAGAAGTGATACGGCTTAGAATAGCGTAGGCTCCAAGTGCCATAGGGCCGCCTGCTGCACGCAGCATGTGGTTAAATACCGTGATGATCAGGCTGCTGCCCAGATTATTCAAAAAGGAAGGCAGGCCCACAGAGATGATCTCCCCTGCAAGGGCTCTGTGAAAACGGATGTGGCGTATGGAAATGCGGCACGGTGTCTTCTTCCTGATGAAAAAATAATACAGACTGGTAAGCATGGAAACCATCTGGGAAGCCAGGGTTGCCAGGGCAGCTCCGGAAATCCCCATGTGGAAAACATAGATAAAAATCGGGTCCAGCACCATATTCAGCAAGACGGGAAGGGACCACTGCAGGGTGGAGTAGGAGATATCTCCGTTTGCCCGCATGACGCCGGAAAATCCTGTGCTGATCAGAGTTCCCGCCAGCAAAATCTTGCCGTAATCCCGTATGTAGGGGAGTATCTGCCCGGCAGCCCCCAAAAGTCTTATAAGCGGCTCAAACAGGCTTAAACCCACAAAGGTGATCAGTCCTGCGCAGACGATCCAGAGGAAGAACATGCAGCCAACAGCATCGGCAGCTTTATCCTGTTCTTTTGCTCCCAGTTTTCTTGAAAGGACAGAGCCGGTCCCTGTGCCGACCGTGGTGGTGATCCCCCCGATCAGGACAGTGACAGGGGAGAAGACCCCAACGGCTGCGCTGGCGTATCCCCCCACACCCCGGGATACATAGAAGGCATCGGTCAGGCCGTACATACTGTATAATATCAGTGAAAATGTGGTCTGGGTACACAGGGTGAGCAGCAGACTCTTCAGAGGCTGTTTTCCCAAACGGTTTTCTGTCATTGTTATCACCGCCTTTGAATCGTTTCCTTATGGTATCAGTATACAAAAAAACGATTAAAATATCTATATTTTTATTCATGACAGTAGAAGTTTGTGCAGCTTGCCTTCTACTGTTTGAAAGGAGCATATATGAACTATATTAAAATCACAGACGCTTATGAGGGATGTCTGAAAAATATTTCCCTGGAAATACCGAAAAATAAACTGGTGGTCTTCACCGGGTTATCAGGTTCCGGGAAGTCCACACTGTTAATTGACGTCCTGTTTCATGAGTGCCAAAGGCAGTACTTGGAAGCCATGGCTTTACAAGGGATCCGCAAACCGAAGGTGGGACGGATACAGGGGGCCTCCCCCGCCATAGTAATCCTACAAACCGCCATGAACCGCAATCCCCGCTCCACAGTGGGAACCATGACGGATGTTTACACAGACCTGCGGATGATTTATGAAAAGCTGGGTGTGAGAACCTGTCCCCACTGCGGCGAGGTGATCTCATCCGCTGACTGTAAGGAGGAAACAGAGAAAATAGGAAACGATTTTTATGTCTATATGTACTGCAGCCGGTGCGGCAGGCGAATGGATAAAATCACACGCACCTATTTTTCTTTTAATACCAGGGAAGGCGCATGTCCCGCCTGTGAAGGGCTTGGCAGAGTACATACCATAAAAAAAGAGCAGGTAGTAGATGAAACGTTGTCTCTGGAGGAAGGGGCTGTGTGTTACTTTGAGAAACAGTATGGAAAATACCAGTTTTCTGTACTTCAAAAAGCATTTGCCTACTATGGACTAAAACAGGATATCACTTTGCCGGTACAGCAGTTTAGCAGAGAGCAGAAAGCGATTTTATATGAAGGGGCAGACAGCAGTGCGGTAAAAGCGTTTTTCCCTGATCGTAAGCCGCCCAAAAGTGTTTCTCTGGGCAGATTTGAAGGCGTATACCCCATATTGCGGAGGCGTCTTGCAGAGAAAAACGGGGATACAAAGCAGCTGGGAGATTATTTTGATGTGGTGGAATGTCCCGAATGTAAAGGGGAACGGCTGGGGGAACTGAGCCGGAAGGTAACCGTGCATGGGATTCGTCTCCCGGAGATATCCCGGTTTTCTCTTGAAAAATTATACACATGGATACAGGAGCTGGGGGATTCCCTTACAAATCAGGAAAAAGAATTGGTGGAGGATTATCTGACGGATATAGAGACAAAACTTGGCCGTTTTATAAAGGCGGGACTTGGATATCTCTCCCTGGACCGCCAGATCATCACTCTGTCCGGAGGGGAGATGCAGCGGCTGCGTCTGGCAGCAGCCCTGGATTCTGAACTCTCCGGGATCATATATATCCTGGATGAGCCCACAGCAGGACTTCACCCAAAAGATACAAAAGGGCTGATGGATATTCTGGAAAGACTCCGTGACATGGGAAATACAGTGCTTGTCATTGAACATGATGTGGATGTTTTGTCAGGCGCGGACTACGTCATTGATATGGGACCAGGTGCGGGAAAATATGGCGGTGAGGTGATCGCAGCAGGAACCATGTCTGACCTTATGCGGCAGAGCGCCTCTGTGACAGGAAGATACCTTCAGGCGCCTCAGCCGGGCAGGACGAAATACAGAGTTCCTGACGGGGCAATACACATTGAAAATGCAGATACCTATAATTTAAAGCATGTATCCGTGGATATCCCCACAGGCTGTATTGTCTCGGTCACCGGACCTTCGGGTTCCGGAAAATCAACGCTTATTTTTGAGGTGCTGGCAAAGGGAAATCCGGATGGGACGCATAACCGGGTTTCGGGACTTGACAGATTTGAGCAGATTGCAGAGATAGACCAGTCAGCAGCTGCCAGGATGAAACGGTCCAACGTGGCTACATTTTCAGAAGTCTATACGGAGATCCGGACAGTATTTGCCAGGACAGAGGAGGCAAAAAGCGCCGGCTTTTCGGCAAAATATTTTTCTTTCAACACATCCGGCGGCAGATGTGAAAA
Source organism: Blautia pseudococcoides (assembly GCF_001689125.2). NCBI lineage: Bacteria > Bacillati > Bacillota > Clostridia > Lachnospirales > Lachnospiraceae > Blautia > Blautia pseudococcoides. Next base: position 1,429,654 of record NZ_CP015405.2, read on the forward strand.
CTGTGAAGGGCTTGGGTATGTGGAGAATAATATGCTGTTTTTTGCTGATACAGAAGTCATATGCCCGGTCTGTAACGGAAACCGTTTTAACAGGGAAGTGCTGGATGTGACGTACAGAGGGTATTCTATCAAAGATATTCTGGATCTGTCCGTGGAGGAGGCCTGCGAAGTTTTTCTGGGCCATAAAAAGATCACGGGAATCTTGGCTCTATTGCAGGATGTGGGACTTGGCTATCTGCAGCTTGGCCAGCCTTTGACTACCTTATCCGGCGGTGAAGGACAACGGCTGAAGCTTGCAAAGGAATTGATCGGGAACCGCGGCCAAAAACAGTGCCTGTATCTCATGGATGAACCTACTACAGGCCTGCATCCAAAGGATATTGAGCATTTTCTGGCACTGCTTGACCGGCTGGCTGATGCGGGAAATACCGTGGTTGTGGTTGAACATAACCAGCAGGTGATCAGAAACAGTGACTGGGTGATCGACCTTGGCCCCGAGGGAGGGGATAAGGGAGGCATTGTCATTTTTGAGGGAACCCCGGAAAAGATGAAAGCATGCGGCACAGGCATTACCGCGGAATACCTGTAAAAATATCCCCCTGAAACCAGCAGGCCGCTGCCGTTTCAGGGGGATAGAGGAATCGAATACAAACCGTAACACAGGAGTATAGGAAGCAAAAAGGCGGCCAGTAAGCACATCATAGATACGTGGTTACAAACTGTCAAGTGAAACTTCCCCAAGAGCATCGTGCGTATCAGCAGGTATGATACAGGACAGCAGGGCTTTCTGCGGCGCGGGCAGATATTTATCCTTATGCCACACAGCAAAAAGTTCATTTTCCAGGGAAAGGCCTTTCACATCCAGGGAGATAAGGGAGCCGTTCTTTAGATCATTTTTGATCAGAATGTGGGGAAGAACGGCTATTCCCAGCCCTGCTTTTGCCGCTTCGATCAGGGCTGGGGAATTGACGCTGACCCACAGCGGGCGTATGCTGTGGCCGGATAACAGAAGCGTGCTGTCCAGTACATCGCGGATAGCACTTCCCGTTTCACGCAGCAGCAGATTTTCTGAACAGAAAGATTCCATATCCATAGAAGTACAAGCGCAGGGATATTGGGGGGAACAGACTATCTGCAGAGAATATCTGTCAAAGGAGGCATGGGAAAAAGGCCCCTGAGGAACGGAACCCTCCAACAGAGCGAAATCGGCTTTTCCCTTTCGTAGCGTTTCCAGTGCATTGGCAGCGCTTACTACTTCCACCTGAACGGCCACCCCGGGCCACTGCCTTTTGAAATCCGCCAGTATTTTTGGAAGCCAGTGGATCGCTATGGTGATGCTGGATACCAGATGGATGGGGGCCTGTTCTTCCAGATTTTTTATGCGGCTGTCCAGGCATTCACAGGCAGCCAGCACGGGCAGGATCTCATCCAGGAGAAGTTCCCCGCTTCTGGTGAGCTGGACCCGTTTGGAGAGTCTGTCAAACAGCGGAGTCCGGGCATATTCCTCCAGCTCTCTTACCGCATGGGAGACCGCGGACTGGGTGATGTATAATCTCTGGGCAGCTTTTGTGAAATTCTTTGTCTCTGTTACCGCCTTGAATATATAGAGATGGCGCAGGGTCATCATAGTAGTCTCCTCCTAATCTATCATGAATAAAATTAATGATTATCACAATATTATATCGTTTTACAGATTGATATACAAGCGTTATACTAATCTTTCAGGGAGGATATGGATATGAGAGAAAAAATAAAGCTTTGCCTGTGGCTGGCGTATATCAATCTGTTTATCAGTGCATTTACATTTGGCGGCGGTTATGTGGTGGTACCCATGATACGGAAGTATTTTGTACAGAAAAGAAAGCTCTTTGATGAGGAGGAACTGATCCGCATGGCAGCCATTGCCCAGTCCACCCCTGGGGCCATTGCTGTCAATATGGCATCCCTGGCAGGATATCGGGCAGCGGGAATGGCCGGGCTTGTAATCAGCGGCATCTGTTCTGTCATCCCGCCTCTGGTCATTCTGGCAGTTGTTTCAAAATGGTATGCCGTGGTGGCTGCCAATACCATCATAGCTGCTGTGCTCAAAGGGATGCAGGCAGGTGTTGCGGCCCTGATCGTGGATTTTGTGGTGGATATGACCCGTGCCGTACTGGGGGAGCGCTCCCTTTTTCTAAGTACCATGACGGTTGCTGTGTTTGTCATTAGTTTTTTGACGGATACCAACATTGCGATGATACTGTTGGTGTGCTGCGGCCTTTGCGCCGGACGTGTGTGGTTTAGAAAGAGAGGTGAGATATATGGGTAAGCTTATCCGGCTTGCAGTGACCTTTTTCCAGATAGGGCTGTTAAGTATCGGGGGAGGGTATGCCATTATCCCTATGATCCAGGAGCAGGTGGTGGAGCGGTTTTCATGGGTATCCCAGAAGACCTTTACGGATATTATCACCATATCGCAGATGACACCCGGGCCTCTGGCTGTGAATACTTCCACTTTTATCGGCATACAGATTGCAGGGATACCGGGAGCGGTACTGGCAACATTCGGATGCGTCATATCCGGCATCAGTATTTCTGCTTTTTTGTACAGGCTGTTTCAGCGTTTTCAGAAGTCGGAGTATATCATGGAACTATTGAGCGGCCTGAAGGCAGCCTCTCTTGGCCTGATCATATCTGCTGCCGTGACGATCCTTCTTTTGTCTTTTACAGGTACCTCTGTGATATCTGAGATCAGAACAGCAGACTGGACAGCAGCGGCAATTTTTTTGTGTTCTCTGTTCGTATTGAGAAAATGGAAATTAAATCCTATCGCAGTAATGATCGGCACAGGGATTGTAGGACTTTGCGTTAGTATGATATAATGACAGAAACGGGCCAAATGGGAGCCTGTTCCCATCTGGCGACTGCGGCAGCTTAATTTAGAAGGAAGGCAGAATATGGATAAAAATTATGATGTGATCATTATCGGCGCAGGTCCTTCGGGAATCTTCTGTGCCTATGAGCTGAAACGCCAAGATCCACAGCTTAAAGTGCTGATGATAGAAAAAGGCAGATGCATAGAAAAACGCCGCTGTCCAAAGCGTACCACCAATGTCTGCGCAGGCTGTGTCCCCTGTTCCATCACTACGGGATTTGCAGGGGCAGGAGCATTTTCAGACGGAAAGCTCTCCCTTTCACCGGATGTGGGAGGCACGCTTCCGGATATCCTGGGATATGAAAAGGCGGAGGAGCTGATTCATGAGGCAGATGAAATCTATCTGAAGTTTGGAGCAGACCGGAAAGTATACGGAATAGATGACCGGGCAGCTATCTCTGAGATCCGCACAAAAGCGATCCGCGCCAATTTAAAGCTTATTGAGTGCCCCATACGCCATTTGGGCACAGAGGAAGGCTATAAGATTTATACACGCCTGCAGGAGCATCTGCTGGCTGAAGGGGTGGAAATCCTGTTTATGACTATGGTGAAGGATATCCTTATGGAAGAGGGCAGGGTGAAAGGCGTTGTGACAGATAAACAGGAGACCTTTTACGCACCCCAGATTGCCGCAGGTGTAGGGCGGGAAGGATCGGAGTGGTTTGCCGGCGTATGCAGCGGGCATCATATTGAGACAAGAAACGGAACCGTGGATGTGGGGGTCCGTGTTGAAGTCCGGGATGAAATCATGAGAGCACTCAATGAAAAACTGTATGAGGCAAAACTGGTTTACTACACACCCACGTTTGACGACAAGGTGCGGGTGTTCTGCACAAACCCATCCGGTGAAGTTTCCGCGGAATACTATGAGAACGGTCTTGCCGTGGTAAATGGCCATGCCTATAAATCCAAAGACAAAAAGACGCACAACACCAATTTTGCCCTGCTTGTCTCCAAAAATTTCACTGAGCCTTTCCGCTCTCCCATTGAGTACGGCAAACACATCGCGCAGCTTGGAAATATGCTGAGTGACGGGAAAATTCTGCTGCAGAGATACGGAGATTTCAAGAGAGGCAGAAGGACCACCGCAGAGAGGCTTACCCGGAATAATATAATCCCCACGCTGAAAGATGCGGTTCCCGGGGATCTGTCCCTGGTATTCCCCCACAGGATCATGGTGGCTGTGGTGGAGATGATAGAAGCGCTGGACAAGGTGACGCCGGGAATTGCAAGTGATGAGACCCTGCTCTATGGTGTGGAGGTCAAATTTTATTCCAATAGGGTTTTGGTAGATACGGAATTTGAGACAAATATCAAAGGGCTGCGCTCCATGGGGGACGGCGCATCTATCACCAGGGGGCTGATGCAGGCGTCCGCAAACGGCCTCTGCGTGGCGCGGGCCGTTCTGAAAACGTTCCGGGAGCAGCAGGAAGGAGATGCAGTGGATGAAACTTCTGGTAGTTGAGGATGATGCGGTACTAGGCAGGGAACTCTCCAGGGACTTGGAAAGCCATGGATATGAGGTTGTTATGCCCCAAACCTTTGATGCTGCAGAGGAGATCGTGCAAAAGGGGGAGGTACATCTTGTGCTTTTAGATGTCACACTTCCGGGCAGGGACGGGTATGAGATCTGCAGGAGCATCCGGCGCTTTTCCAGTATCCCTGTTATATTCCTTACCAGCAGGGATACAGACATGGATGAGCTGTACGGCATGACCATGGGCGGGGATGACTTTGTCCGAAAGCCTTACAAAATGCCCATACTGCTGGCCCGGATTGAAGCACTTTTAAGACGCAGCTATCCCGATTCGGGACCGGAGAGAGAAGTTCTGTGGCAGGATTTCCGCCTTCTGCCGGCCAAGGGAAAACTGTGCCGGGGCGGCGGGGAAGTCATGCTGACCAGGCAGGAAACCCTGCTTTTGTCCTGTCTGTTTGCCCGTCCGGGTGAAGTTATCAGGAGGGTGGATTTTATAGAAGAATTATGGGATGATCAGGTTTTTATTGATGACAATACGCTGAGTGTCCATATGACCCGCCTCAGGGGGAAATTAAAGGAACTGGATGCCGGCGATCTCATTCAGACCCGGTACGGACTGGGGTATCTGATATGAACGGGCGGATGTATTGGCGGCAGCAGGCAGTCCCTGTACTTGTGCAGGTGATGTGCCTGTGTGCGGCCTCTTTATATCTGCGTGCTCTTGGCATTACCTGGGTACAGCTTCTGCCCCTGGTTCTGGCTTATATGGGCAGTCTGATCCTTTGGAACCTGCTGCGTTTTTACAGAAAAAGAAACTATTTTCATAAAATGGCAGTCCTAATGGAAAGCCTGGATGAAAAGTATCTCTTTCCCCAGGTATGGAAGGGCGCAGGCTCCTGGGAGGAAGCAGGTTATTACTGCCTTTTAAAAGAATGTACAAAATCCATGCTGGAGGAGACGGAGGAGGCCAGAAGGGTACAGATGGAATACCAGGAGAGGCTGGAAACTTATGTACATGATATGAAACAGCCCATATCCGTAGTCTCCCTGATTGCCGGGAGAGAGAAAAACGGGGAAAACAGAGCTGTACTTTTGGAACTTGAAAAAATGAATCATCTGCTGGAGCAGATCCTGTATTTCGGCAGAAGTGAAAGCGCCCACTCGGATTTTCTGATACAGAAAGTAAATACCCGAGACGTTATCCGGGAATGCTTATCCATAAACAAGCAGCTTTTGATACAAAACAAGGTCTCCCTGGATATTCCGGATACAATACCCGGAGTCTACGCGGATGAAAAGGCGCTTTTGTTTGTCTTAAATCAGATCATCTATAATGCAGTCACCTATCAAAAGCCGGGGGAGGTTCCCAGGATAACGATCTCCTGTCTGGTCTTGAATGGAAAAGAATCCGGTGCATGGGACGGCAGTGAAACACCGGGAAATAAGCTGCTGCTTCAGGTCCGTGACAATGGATGCGGCATCTCGCCGGAAGATCTGCCAAGGATTTTTGAGAAGGGATTTACAGGGAGAAACGGCAGGGAAAACCGCCGTTCCACGGGCATGGGGCTGTATCTCTGTAAAAAAATATGCGGCAGGCTTGGCATCGGTTTATCTGCCAGTTCTGAAAAGGGTATTTACACCCAGATCAACATCTGCCTTCCGATCCTTTCGGAAAAGTAAGATTTCTGCAAGAAAGTATGATACATTGAGGAAGACACATATGATACCCTGTACCTGAGGTGATAAATATGGAACCATTACTGAATATTGAACATGTCTCCAAATATTATGGAGAGAGCACAAATGTGACAAAGGCATTGGATGATGTCTGCTTTTCTGTGGAACCGGGAGAATTTGTGGGTATAATGGGTGCCAGCGGCTCCGGGAAAACTACTATGCTGCAGTGTATTTCCACACTGGATGAGCCTACCGGCGGACGGATCCTGCTGGACCGGAAGGACATTACAAAATTGACGGAAAAGGAAATCGCACGTTTCAGGAGCAAAAACCTGGGATTTGTGTTCCAGGAATATAATCTTCTGGATACTCTGACTTTAGGGGAAAATATTGAGCTGGCACTGACCATACGCCGGGCGCCAAAGGATGAGATCGGAAAGAAAGTGGAGGCCATTGCGGGAAAACTGGGAATTCTTTCAGAGCTTGAAAAATTTCCTTATGAAGTGTCAGGAGGCCAGAAGCAGCGCTGCGCCTGTGCCAGAGCCCTTGTCAATGAGCCGCGTCTGCTGCTGGCGGATGAACCGACCGGAGCCTTGGATTCCGCATCCAGCGCCAGGCTTTTGGACACCATGGATGACCTGAACCACGATATGGGAATCACGATTCTTATGGTTACCCACGACGCATTTACTGCCAGCCACTGCAGCAGGATACTTTTCCTTCGGGACGGGCATATCTTTACAGAGATGCGCAAGGGGAACAGGGACAGGAAAACATTCTTCCAGGAAATACTGGATGTAATGTCTATGTTAGGCGGTGATGTTGCCCATGTACGCTAAAATAGCTATACGGAATGTAAAACGGAGTATAGGCGATTACGCGGTCTATGTGCTGACTCTTGTGCTGAGCATTTCCATGATATTTGCCTACAACTCCCTGCTGTTCTCTGATGCTATCAATTCCTTCAGCAAGCTGATGCGGCCTATGATGTCTATTCTCATATGTGTCACAGTCATGGTGGTATTGATTCTCGGATGGCTGATTTCCTATATCACACATTTTATCTTTGAACAGAGAAGCCGGGAATTTGCCTGCTATATGACGATGGGAATGGAGCGGCCGGCCATGAGCCGTCTTTTCCTCACCGAACAGCTTGTCATTGGCAGTGTGACGCTTGTGGGAGGCATTCTGCTGGGAAATGTTTTTTATCTGGCGCTCAGCCAGGTGATCTTTAAAATGTTTGACAAGACCTATTACATGGATCTATCGTTCCAGCTGCCAGCCATCAGTCTGACGATTCTCTGCTTTTTTGTAATGTTCGCATTCTGCCTTTTGAAGCAGAACCGCATACTGAAAAAGGTAAGGATAAAAGAATTGATGAGTTACAGCAGGCAGAATGAGAATGGGGTGGCGGCAGGCAGAAAAAACGTCAGATTAAAAATGACCGCTGCAGTGCTTTTGGGAGTGCTTGGACTGCTCTGTCTGTATGTGGCATTTTCCGTAACGATAGAACTCTTCGCAGGTTTCGCGAATATGTTCCTTATGGCAGCAGGTGTTTTACTTCAGGGGGTAAGTCTTATGCTCTTTTACCGGCAGCTTGCCCTAGTGATTTTGCAGCGGTATAAAAAGAGCGGAAAAAGACTGCATCATCTGAACATATTTTTTTATCGGCAGCTAACCGCCCGCCTGAACACCAATGGAAGACAAATGGGCGTTATTTCTATTTTGCTGCTGCTTACCTTTATGGGACTGGGGGGCGCTTCCTTTATGGCAAACGCCTATGAAGATGCATTGCAAAATAAAGTCCCGTTTGACGTGGAGGTTTCCCAGCATTACGGAAAACTGGATGTAGAAGCATGCCGTGATTTTATAAAGGAGCACAGTATAATTACGGCGGATCTGTCATACGACATCTATTATCTGGAGGACAGCACTCTGATCGCAGATATGATTGACCGAAAACGGGAACCTGTTGAGGGGCTTGAGGACTGGGCTGCTGAGGAGAATATGGACCGCTGCATCAGACTATCGGATTATAATAAGCTTCGGAGTTTCCTGGGAGAATATCCTGTCAGCCTGCAGGAGGACGAATATGCCATGCAGACAGAGGAAGGGTATTACAGGGATAAGATTGAGAAGGCAGGCACTCCCCTGAAGACAGGCGGCAGAGAATACCGCCTGGGACAGGTGCTGGAAGGTCCTTTTGCCCAGGATGGCATGAACGAGAGCGGATATGGTTCAAAAACAATTCTTGTTTTGCCGGATCAGGCCTGTGAAACGCTGAAACAGGCAAGAGGATGTTATGCAGCAATGGTGGATGACAGAGAAAAGACGGATTATCAGGACACGCTTCAGAAAACCATAGAAAAAACAGTAAGTTCTGATGGTCCCAGCTATATCATGACCTACACTTATCAGGGTCAGAAGGGAGAAATGCAGTCCCTTTATATGATGACCGCATTTATCTGCTGCTATGCCGCATTCATCTGCATCTTCATCTGTGCCACAATATTGGCGGTTCAGCTTATAAGCAGCAGCAAAAAATACAGATACCAATATGACCAGCTGAGACGAATGGGAACTATGGACAGTGAAATACGAAAGCTTACCGTAAGGCAGACAGCCGTGTATTTCTTCCTGCCTATGGTCCTTCCCCTGTTTTTCCTGCTTCTTTATATGGCGGGGATCGGTTTTGCATTTCCTGTACAGCGCAGTATGCTGATCGCCTCCTTTGCCGGAGCTGCCGGGATCTTTCTGGCGGTGTACGGATGTTATCTGGTCATTACATGTCTGCAGTACCAGAGAAATGTACTGAAAGGCACAAAACAGTTTCGTCTGCATGATTTCATCCGGCAGGAAAAATAAAAGGGGATAGGGCCTCAGTTTATGGATTTCTGTACACCGTAAGCATTGCGGTATTCACCGAGGGTAAAGCCTGTCAGCCTTTTGAACTGTTTTCCGAGATGGCTCTGGGAGGAAAAGCCAAGGTATGCGGCAATTTCAATATAAGAATATCCGGAATAGGTCAGCATATTTTTCGCCAGATCGATCTTCTCTCTGAGAATAAAATTTTTGATGGATATTCCCTCGCATTTATGGAAAAGTTCAGAGAGATAGCCGGGATTCTTTCCCAAATAGTCTGCTATTTCCTGTATGGAGAGCCTGTCGTGGAGATGGGCAAAGATATAATCTTTGCAGCGGCGGATATGGGGATTCTTTTCTTTGTTCCCCATACCGTTTTGCTGTTCTTTCTGTTCCCTCACCATTTTCGTATACTGGTATTCTGCCTGCCGCAGCAGATGTGTGATGGAGGCCGGATCAGATGCCTCCTCCACTTTGTTGATATAGATATCGCTGAGGGAAAAAGAAATTTCAGGAAGGATGCCTCCGCGTATGGCGGCCCGGCTTGCCAGTGTGATCACCACGATTCCGATATTTTTCCAGCTTCTCACTCTGTCCTTTGCCAGTACGCCGATATTGCCGGTGTAGTCTTCCGCCCAGCTTTGTTCTAACTGTTGGATATCTCCGTTTTCGATACTGGAGAATTCCCGCAGTTCCTGGTCGTAGGGATTGTGTCCACGGGATGCCTCCCGGTTCTCAAACAGCAAGTCTGAAAAATGTCTCTGAATTTCCGTATCCAGTGATGTCTCAATGCAGTTAAACAAGATCAAGTCCCGCTCATGCAGCGTCTGTTCCCAGAAAAGGTTATGGATCAGAAGGATATTTACCGCTAAGTCTTTAAAATCACAGAAGGGGACAGTATCTAAAAAAGCATGGTCAATATCCGGCAGTTCTGCACAGTGGATCAAACGCACGGGAATCTTGAACTTCACCGGGCCAATGATAAAATGATGACCAGGAACCGTGATCCCCGCATATACCAGTTTATCACCAGCGGACAGCAGAAGCGGCAGTGTCTCAGAAGGCCGCAAGAGCAGCCTTCGCTCCAGATAAGATTCAAAAAAACGGCTGTCCGTAAAATCGGGACGTCCGCAGAAGCTCTCCTGCAGCTTTTGGTTTTCCCCATAATCTCGTACGATGGTGTGCAGGCTGTACGAAATATGCTGCATCAGATAAGGGATATTCATACATAAGAACCTCCGGGTCATTTTCTTCCTAATAGTATAACAGATTATATGGAAAAAGTGATAAAAAACAGGAAAAAGTGATATATAAGCCGCTGCTTTTATCATAAAATCAAGACAAATAAAAGAAAAGTCCAAAAGGAGAATGGATCATGTATGTAAAAGGTGTGAATCTGGGTAACTGGCTGGTACTGGAAAAATGGATGAGTCCGGCACTTTTTGAGGGAACCGCAGCGGAGGATGAATATTATCTTCCCACACAGCTTTCCAAAGAGGTATATGAAGCCAGGATTAAAATCCACCGTGCGGAGTATATAAGCGAGAGGGATTTTACAAGAATCAAATCCATGGGAATGGATGCTGTGAGAATCCCGGTGCCTTACTTTATCTTTGGCGACAGGGAGCCCTTTATCGGATGTGTGGAGGAATTGGACAAGGCATTTAACTGGGCTGAAAAATATGGGCTGCAGATTTTGATAGACCTGCATACAGCACCGGACAGCCAGAATGGATTTGACAACGGCGGCATCTCCGGCGTGTGTAAATGGTCTCAGGAACCGGATGAGGTGGAGTTCGAGCTTGGGGTTCTGGAGCGCCTGGCAAAACGATACGGAACCAGACGGGGACTGTGGGGAATCGAGATATTAAATGAGCCTATCCTGGAAAATATGTGGAAGACCATGGATGTGGAAAACCGTTTCAGACCGGCAGACCCCCAAAAAGCAGAGGGGACCAGGCCGAATACCATGGAATTTATCCGCGGCTTTTACCTGCAGGCTTACGACAGAATCAGAACATATATGCCGGATGAGAAATATGTGGTATTCCATGATGCCTTTGAGCTGAAGGCCTGGAAGGACTTTATGCGCGGGGAGAAGTATAAGAATGTTGTGCTGGATACACACCAGTATCTGATGGTGGCGGAAGCTCTTGGCTGTGAGCAGACCGTGGAGTCTTACACCACCTATATTCGGGAGAATTTGGCAAAGGATATAGAAGAGATGCAGCAGTATTTTCCCGTTATCTGCGGAGAATGGTGCCTGTTTAACTCTCTTGCCTGCGGATGTGACACCAAAGGCGGCCAGAGTGTTTTAAACGGCGTGGAAGGTTCTGCGGCAGAGACAGTCAGCCCTGAGGAGAAACAACGCATTTACAGCGCGCTTGCCAAAGCGCAGTTGGATGCCTGGAAAAAAGGTTCCGGATATTTTTACTGGAGCTATAAGCTTCTGGTGGATACGGTAAACGAGGCCGGATGGATCGGATGGGACAGTTGGGATTTTGGCAGATGTGCGGATTTTGGATGGTTTCCAAAGGAATAGAATAGATATACATTGTAATTACAATCCTGGTATATTATAATAATACCAGGATTTTTTGTAATGCATAAGGTGAGAATAGACTATTTTGGAGGATGGATATGGAGGCGAAAGCAGTTGTCAACAGTAATAACATAAGCGGCCTGATCGAACGGACGCTGAACTATGTGGACCCAAGGCTGGTGGACCACGGAAAAAGAGTAGCGTCTCTTGTCTATGGGATGCTGGAAGCACAGAAAAAGTATTCTGCAAAAGACATGCAGGATATCTGTATTCTTGCCATGCTGCATGATATCGGCGCTTATAAGACAGAGGAGATCAACCGGATGACCCAGTTTGAATCAGAGGACATCTGGGAGCATTCCATCTACGGGTATCTGTTTCTGGCGAATCTCTCCCCGCTGAAAGAATGGGCAAGGGCTGTCATGTTCCATCACGTGGCAGCCGTCCATCTGCCGGACTCCTTGGAAGAGCCAATACGGGAAGCGGCCCAGATGATCAGCCTTGCCGACCGGATTGACATATACCTGCAGGAAAATACAGACCCCCCAAATTTGTTTGTATCACTGGAAAAAGTGAGAGATACAAAATTCGACAGCCATATCCTTGATCTGTTTTATGAGGCGGAAAGACAGTTTTCCCTGCTGGCCTGTCTGGAGGAGGAGAAGGACTTTCATAAAATTCTTCCAAATGTACAGTTGTCAGGGAAGGAATGTGAAGAGTATCTGCGAATGATGATTTTTGCCATTGATTTCAGAAGCCAGCACACTGTGACCCACACCATCACAACGACCCGCATCAGCTGCTGCGCTGCCAGCCACATGGGACTGTCCGATGCACAGATACATAATATTTTTTACGGTGCGCTCCTGCACGATTTGGGGAAGATCGGAATTCCGGTGGAGATACTGGAGTATCCGGGAAAATTAAGCAGTCAGGCTATGGCGGTCATGCGTACCCATGTAGATTTAACGGAAAAGATTTTGGGCGGCACTATAGATGAGGAGATAACAAAAATTGCGCTGAGGCATCATGAAAAATTGGATGGAAGCGGATATCCCAGAGGTCTCACCAGAGATGCGCTTACCATAGAGGAACGGATTGTGGCTGTTTCGGATATTGTCAGTGCACTGCTTGGCACACGGAGCTATAAGGAGGCTTTTTCTAAAGAGAAGACATTGTCTATTTTAGAGGAGCAGGCCGGGGAAGGAAAAATAGACAGCGATGTGGTGGCGGCTCTGAAAGCGAATTTTGATACTGTTTTGGAGGAAGTGGAGGATAGCTGCAGGCCCATATTAGATACCTATTATGGCCTGCGCAAGGAATATCAGTATCTGCTGGGAAAATATCTCTACAGCAGCACAGAAGCTGCGGACCCTGCTGACAGGAGTCATAAGTGACAGGGACAGGGCATAGAATATAGTATCCAGAAAGAAGGAGGCACTGCCCATGTCCGTAAATTATAAAGTTTCTTATTTTCTCGACCGCTTTGATTTTCCTGCCCCTCAGCAGCTTGTGGAAAAATATTACCGGTATAAACTGGGACATCCCTGTTTTTTGATGAAACAAAACGGAAGATGGACAATCGTGCCTGTCCGGCAATAGCAGATAGAATCGGGAGACGGCTTTTAGCCGCCTCCTTTTTGTAATTGTCACTCCTTAAAACAGTTAAATAGCTTAAAGCAGACAGAGATAGTAAGGACCAGAGTACCTGCACCTATGAGAAGGTACTGTACAGGAATATGATCAGCCAGAGGACCGAAAAATATCATGCCAAGAGGCAGCGCGCAGGAGGTGGAAATCTGCATGAAGCTGAAAATCCTGCCGTGCATATCCGGCTCCACTTTTTCCTGAATGGTCACATTGATGGGTGTGTTGTAGCAGGGAGAGGTAACGCCTATCATGGTATTCATGATCAGATAACCAATAAATACATGGGCTGTTCCCAGGCCGATCATAATTGTCCCATAGACTCCACCGGCCAATAGCGTTGTGTGCAGATGATGTTTAAACCCGCCCCAGGAAGCGATCAGGATTCCCCCCAGCACCATGCCAAGGCTGTAAGTCATTTCACTTACAGTGAGCCGCCAGACTTCCGGTCCAAAGGTCCTGCTCACCATAAGGGGTGTCAGAAAGGCGGAGGGGCTTATGAGAAACAGGATGATAATCTGAAACACCAGCAGTTTTCTGATAAAAGCATTGTTTCTGAGGTAAAAAATACCACCAGCTATTTTATGCAGACCGGATTCCTTGTCTGCGGATGATTTTGTGTAGGGCGGTATTTTTATGGTGGAAGTAAGGCTGATACCGATAATAGCTGTTATGACGTCAATAAAGAGCGCTGCTTCCAAAGGCGCTGCGGAGAGGATGGCACCTCCGGCAGCAGGTGATAAGAACATCATGAAGGAGGACAAGGTGCTGTTGAGTCCGTTCATTTTCATGAGATGTTCTTTGGGAACAAGCTGCGGAAAAATAGCGTTCACCGCAGGGGTCTGGATGCCGGTCCCGGCTGATCGGATGATCAGTACAGCAAACAGAAACCAGATGTTTTTATGTCCTGCCAGGAAGGTAAGGGACAGCAAAAGTGTGGAACACGCAATGGCACCATCTGAGAGCATGATCAAGAACTTCCTGTCATAACGGTCAATCCATACTCCCGCGAAAAGTGAAATGATGATCTGGGGAAGGAATCCGCAGAGAGTGGAGATGGTCAGCATCTTTCCTGAAGATGTTGTCAGTGTAATATACCAGACAATGGCGTACTGCACCAGGGAAGAACCGAACAGGGAGATAGTCTGGGCTGTTAAAAATCGAAAGGTTTTCCCTTTCCATGTGTTTAAATCCATAATATAATACCTCTTTCTAAGAAATAATGAAATCTGCTGCTGCCTGTACACGGTATCGAAATGTCTCTGCCGGGCAGCAAAAAAGGCAGAGGACATTATAAGCCTCTGCCAGTCAGTCTGCAGACAAAAGGCTGTGGCGAACACATCGCCGCAGCCAGATACAGAACTATGATATCCACGGAAAACAGGTACACAAATAAACGCATCAGAAAATCTGATACGAGGCACAACTGTTTTCCGGTGAATGCAGCAGTTCTGCCGCTATCTGAACTCCGTACAATGTCTCACCGGAAACGTTATCTGTACGGAGCTGATTCGTCTTCTCAATTTATCGGTTAAAATGAAATTCATAATATCCACCTCATTTGGATCATCCTTGTATCTTATCAATTAATATAGCATGTAAAAAAGTTCCTTGTCAATGGAGAGTTTGTATATGTTATAATGGAACAAAATATATATTTTACTCGAAGTGAGTTTACTGAATACAAAAGAAAGAGTTCTGTTTAACGCGGATATGGCACCTCAGGTGTCATATCATTCAAGAATTCTTTTTTCCAGGGTGCTACAATAGTGAAAAGGAAAGGAGGAGGACAAAAGATGCACGCAGAACAAGAACAAAGGCATGTGTATTATGACCATGACCTGGAGATAGAGGCTTATAATTTGAGCGGTATTGTCCAGAAATTTCCAAACCATTTTCATGATTATTATGTGATCGGGTTTGTGGAGGGAGGTAAAAGGCATCTCTGGTGCAAAGGCAAAGAGTATGATCTGACCGCAGGGGATTTGATCCTGTTTAATCCCAGAGATAACCACTACTGTGCACCCATCAATGGTGAAATATTAGATTACCGTGCTGTGAATATTAATGTGGACGTGATGGAAAGAGCAGTCAAAGAAATTACAGGTAGGGATTTTGTCCTGCATTTTACCAGCAACGTGGTGTATCAAAGTGACATTACACAGTCCATCGGTGATTTGTATGATGCCATCCTTACCCACGCACCTAAACTGAAAAAGGAAGAGGCGTTTTTCTTCCTTCTGGAGCAGATCCTGCAGGAACATGCAGCTCCTTTTGATGAAATTGATATATCAGAGCCAAATCAGCAGATCAAGACACTCTGTCATTATATGGAGAAACATTTTTCCGAGAATATTACGCTGGATGACCTGCTTTCCATGACAAGTTTCGGCAAATCGTATCTGCTGCGTTCTTTTACAAAGCAGGTAGGTGTTTCACCTTACCGCTATCTGCAGACCGTGCGCCTGGAAAAAGCAAAAAAGTTTCTGGAACAGGGCGTGGCGCCTATTGATGCGGCAGATATGGCGGGGTTTGCGGACCAGAGCCATTTTACCAACTTTTTCAAAGAATTTATCGGACTGACACCAAAACAGTATCAGAAAATCTTTACGGATAAACCGCTGCCTGTCACTCCGGCAAAGGAGTGGACAAATGAATAAGACAATACATGGGCATATTGCTGCCTTTCTTACCATATTAATCTGGGGCACCACCTTTATTTCCACCAAGGTGCTTCTCAGAAGTTTTGAGCCGGTGGAGATTTTATTTATCCGTTTTATGATTGGATACATTGCTCTTTGGTGTGTCTGCCCGCGCAGGCTGAACATCAGTGAGAGGAAACAGGAGTGGTACTTTGCAGCCGCGGGGCTTTGTGGCGTGACCCTGTATTACCTGTTTGAAAATATAGCGCTGACTTATACACTGGCTTCCAATGTGGGTGTTATTATTTCTATCGCGCCATTTTTTACGGTTATATTCTCCTGCTTGTTTCTGCATGACGGACGGCCAAAAACAAGGTTCTTTGCCGGCTTTTTAATAGCACTTACAGGTATTTTCCTGATCAGCTTCGGAGGGGTTAAGAATCTGCAGTTAAATCCTACGGGGGATTTGCTGGCTGTGATAGCGGCAATGATTTGGGCCGCGTTTTCAACGATCACAAAAAAAATCAGTGGGTTTGGATATAATACCATTCAGACTACAAGGCGGACGTTTTTTTATGGGCTGATCTTTATGGTTCCGGCTTTGCTCCTGATGGATTTTCATATTGAACTTATGCAGTTTGCCAGTCTTAAAAACGTTCTGAATCTTCTGTTTTTGGGATTTGGGGCTTCTGCATTATGCTTCGTGACATGGAACCTTGCCGTGAAGATCCTGGGCTCTGTGAAAACCAGTGTTTATATCTACATGGTACCTGTCATCACAGCAGTCACATCAGCACTTATTTTACATGAAAAATTAACGATGACAATTATTCTGGGTATTCTACTGACCTTGATCGGCCTCTTTTTATCTGAGGACAGAAAAACAGAGAAAACTACAGCAAAAGCAAAGGAGTATAAGATATATGCAGGCACAAAATGATAAATGCGTCATGGTACTGGACAAGGACCTGCCTCTGGGCATTCTGGCAAACACAGCGGGAATCATGGGAATCACGCTGGGAAAACACATCCCTGAGACGGTGGGAGCGGATGTCCTGGATAAGAGCGGAAAAGAACACCTGGGAATCATTGAATTGCCGGTTCCCATCCTGAAAGCAGACCGGGAAAAAATCAGGGAGATCCGAGAGCAGCTCTTCCAGCCGGAATTCGCTGATCTGATCGTGGTTGATTTTTCAGATGTTGCACAGAGCTGTAATGTCTATGAGGAGTATATTAAAAAAGCAGCAAGGGTGGAGGAAAAAGAAATGACTTACTTTGGTATCGGAATCTGCGGAGCCAAAAAGCTGGTCAATAAACTCACAGGCAGCCTGCCGCTGTTGAGATAGGAAGAAAACGGGCGATTCCGCATAAAGCGGTATCGCCCGTTTTTTGTATAGCAGTAGATGAGGATCACTGTAATGGGAGGAAAGGACATGGATCTTTGGTATACAGAAGTGTAAGCTTATGCATGGCTCTGGTGCATGCAATGTAGAGAAGGCTTCTGTCATATTCGGAAGCATAAGTTTCGCATCCCGCATGAGGAAGGATAACTTCATCAAATTCCAGTCCCTTTGACATCCGCACAGAGGTAACGGATATGCCGTTGTGAAAGCTTGTACTCTTAGGTGAAATAAGCTCTGTTTTATATTGGGAGCACAGGAGATGATAAAGCGTTTCTGCCGCCCGGTCAGTTTTTAGGATTATGCCCAAAGAACCAAAGCCGCTTTTCTGAAAACGGTGGATCGCTGCCCGTATGTGCTGCAGTTCATCCGCATCGGTTTTACAGGAGATCACAGCGGGAGCTTCTCCGTGGCGTTCCACAGGCTGAATCCCTGTGTGATGCAGAATAGATTTGGCAAAATGCATGAAATGAGCGTTCCACAACTATTCGCGAAATGTCCATTTTACGAATAGTTGTGGACTTTTTTGTCCGGATGGGCTATAATTAGGTAAATTCGCTGCTAAGAACTTAATCATAATGAGGTGTAAATTCATGGAGAAAAAAAACATCAGCTATCACGAGAAAAAATATATTGATAACAATATCCGTCTCAGAAATATTCTGGCGGAGCTTCCTCCGTATGTACAGGATTTCTGCAGAGGCCGCCAGACAACGCTTAGTATGCAGACCCAAATTGCATATTGTTATGATCTAAAGATATTTTTTCAATTCCTTACAACTGCAAATCCTGTTTTGAAAAATTCGGATCTTCGCAGTATATCCCTTGCTGTACTGGAAAATCTTCGTCCCACTGATATTGAAGAATTTCAGAATTATCTGAAAGTTTACGAAAGTCAAAATACAGGCGAGGCAATGACAAACGGTGAAATTGGTATATCAAGAAAAATTTCTGCGTTAAGAAGCTTGTTTGATTATCTCTATAAACATGAAATGGTTAAAAATAATCCAACCCGCATTGTGGACGTCCCAAAAGTACATGAAAAAGCCATAATCCAACTGGATCCTGACGAAATTGCTATGATTTTAGATTCTATGGAGGAATTCAGTGACAATTTGACGCCGCACCAAAAGGGCTATTATTTAAAGACAAAAACGCGTGATATTGCTATTATTACCCTCTTTCTCGGTACCGGCCTGCGTGTGTCTGAGTGTGTGGGGCTGGATATTTCGGATGTCAATTTTAAAAACAGCGGTCTCCGTGTGATACGAAAAGGCGGAAATGAGAAAATTGTTTATTTTGGTGAGGAAGTTGAAATTGCCCTTCTGAATTATCTGGAGGAAAGAGAAAATCTGGAGACAAAGCCAGGCCATGAAAATGCACTCTTCCTCTCCCTCCAGGGAACCCGTCTCAGTGTCCGTGCCACAGAGAAAATGGTCAAGAAATACACACAGCCCATTATTACAAATAAAAAAATCACACCCCATAAGCTGCGCTCTACCTACGGTACTGCTCTCTACGAAGAGACAGGGGATATCTACCTTGTGGCGGACGTTCTGGGACATAAAAGTGTGTCCACAACACAGAAACATTACGCCAAACTGAAAGACTCCAGAAGGCGTGCCGCAGCAAGCGCGGTACGGCTGAGAGAAAAAGAATAAGGCTTGCAGTTATGTTTTCATTACATGGGTTTCAGGTTTTTTTCTAAGCGTGCTGTCATCCATGCCAATCGTTTCCTCTGCCCATCTTCTGTCTTGGCATCTAAATAGGCTCGGGTATAAGTCTTTTTTACGGATGGGGGCATTGCTTGAAAATTGGTATATGCCACTTCGTTATCCTTTATTAAATTGCCCACTATTTCCATTTGGTCCTCCGTTATTGCGGAGGGCTTACCCGCCTTATCCCACTGGCCGTTTTTCTTTGCTTCCTCTATTTTTGCTCTTCCAAAATCGGTCATCAGACCGCGTTTTTCTAAACTTTTAACCAATGTTTTATTTTTCTCCGACCACTTACTGTTTTTACGGCGTGAAGAAAAATATTTCACATAAGATTTATCATCAACACGTTTCATAGCACCGTCAATCCAGCCATAACATAAAGCCTCCTCAAGGGCTTCTCCGGCTTTTATGGTTGACATCTCCTTTGTTTTTCCGAAAAGCAGCCAAACACCTTCACTGGACTGCCCGTTCTCTTTTAGCCATGCTCTAAATTCCTCACGTGTTTTAAAATTAAATGGATTATCCATGCTTGAATCCTTCCTGACTGTCTGTTAATGGTTTTTTGTACTGACATTCACTGCATTCAGCATCATGGATAGAAATGATACCTCCGCATTTGGGACAGGTATATTCCGCTCTTTGCTGCTCCAGGAAAGGGAACAGTCCCTGCTCCTGTACTGCCCTGCTGTTTGCCATAAGGCTGCTGTGATAACGGGTATTGTAGCTTTTTTCCAGCGCTTTTACCTGCTTACATGGATACAAGGCACAGTCAAAGCAATAAGTCAGACCTTTTTCTTTGATACAATCTTTGATCCTGCATTTTCTGCAATGCTCCGGTTTTCCCTGGTCACCTTTTGTACAGCCTTCACAGGGTTTTTTGTGATAACAGTGTTTATAACAAACCATACAATTCATTCCGCAGGGCGCAAACATGGCAGGCTCTATTTTTTCCGGCATCCTCATTTTTATTCACTCCTTATCCAAAAAGGCATGAACATATATTTCTGATATTTGTCTATGCCTTCTTATCTTTACAGCTTACTACAATACTATTTTACCAAAATAAATACGCCAACAGTATGTCATGTTTGTTTTTACTTATTCCAGAAACCTGCGGATGGTTATGGCTGCCTGTTCCGCATTGGAATAAATGGCTGGATGTCCCCCCTCTGGGAAAACACAGATTTCTGCCCCTGTTTCACCTGCTATTACACAGTATTCCGCCTGTAAGTCCTCTCTGGTCATTTCATCCCCTTCACTGCCCATAAGCAGAAGCGGAACCTGCAGGCTGGTCAGGGGTTTGGAGAATAATGGAAGTTTCTTCTCTGCACACTGCGTCAATGCTCTGGTATCCATATCCACGATACGCTCCCAGTCTTCGCCCTGACACCATCGGTAATATTCTACTGCCATGGCATCTTTCTTAGCATTTGCCCGCTCTTTTATCAGGTTTGCAGAGAAATCGCCTGCCAATGTCCGGCCATCAAAACTGTCTGCTACTACCCTGCCGACCAGGTCCGGGCGCTTTAATGCAGCATTGACGGCGACCCACGCACCACCGCTGGTCCCCACAAGATTTACCCGGTCAAGCTTTAGATGTTCCAGTAAAGCAATGGTCTGTTCGGCTTCCTCCATCCAGAGTTCTGGGGGGAAGTCCTCCAGGCGGTCTGAATTTCCGTGGCCCAGAAAGTCAATGAGAATGATATGGTATGTATCCTCATATAAAGGGAGCAGAGGCTCGAACATTCTGGAAGATGCTGTATTGCCGTGCAGGAATAACACGGGTTTTCCGTTTCCTGTTTCTGAGTAATAAATTTTTTTTGACTGATAATAGAAATATGACATAGTATGCCTCCTAATCGTTTCTCTGTTTTTGGTTTTCTGATTTGATTAGCAAGGCTTGTAGACACCAACACCTTGCTGTTAGTGTTTTGTGATCCAAATTCCCATAGTTTGCAACCTCCGTTCTTAATATATTCTCAGTATACCATAGGATCACGGGAATTTTACCATGAAATTCTCTTTGCAAACCGTCCGTCCTCCAACACAATGATTTGGTGGGCTTCAAGTATGGTACTGATACGCTGCGCAGCAATGATAGCGGCGCTGACTGTGATTACCGTAAGGCTGCAAGGCGCGTATGGAATAATTGACAGGGTATCTTAACATTGCTATAATCAGTGTAAATTACCCTATAACAGGAAGGCCTAAGTTTTGTACACATACCCATTTAGGAGGTCATCAGATGGAATTACGGGTTCTTCAGTATTTTCTTGCCATTGCCAGGGAGCAGAGCATTATCCGCGCTGCGGAATCCCTGCATCTTTCTCAACCGACACTATCCACCCAGATAAAGAACCTGGAGGAAGAACTGGGAAAGCAGCTCTTGATTCGCGGTACCAAAGGTTCACGTAAAGTGACTCTCACCGATGAAGGAATGATTTTGCGAATGCGGGCAGAAGAAATCCTTGAGTTGGTCAAAAAAACAGAAAAGGAAGTTACTCTCACCAATGATATTGTTATGGGGGATATTTTGATCGGGACCGGGGAGACAGATGCTGTCCGTATTTTAGCGCAGGCCGCAAAAAGCCTGCAGAATACGGCCCCGGGCATTCACTACCATATTTGCAGCGGAAATTCTACTTTTGTTATGGAACAGCTGGATAAAGGCCTGCTGGATTTTGGTATTGTATTTGGTCCGGTGGACTTGACGAAATACAATGCGCTCAAAATACCTGCCAGAGATGTCTGGGGTGTTTTGATGAGAAAGGATTCCCCTCTTGCATTAAAAGAAACAATATCACCAGCTGATTTATGGGAACAGCCTTTGATCATATCCCAGCAGGAAGAGAAAGGCGGCGCCTTAACACAATGGTTGAAATGTCAAATATCGGATCTGAATATAGCGGCCACGTACAATCTGATCTTTAATGCTTCTTTGATGGTAGATGAAGGCTTGGGTTATGCCGTTTGTTTGGATAAAATCATAAATACAACAGGAAACAGCGGCCTTTGTTTCAGACCACTGAATCCAGGGCTTGAGGCGGAAATGAGTATTATATGGAAAAAATATCAGATATTCTCTAAACCTGCAGAAAAATATATTGCAGTCTTAAAGAAACATCTGAATGCTGATCAAACGTAAACGTTTTTTGTTAAAGGATAATAGGATACCGGTTAAGGATGGTGATGATAAATGAAAAAAATATTTCTGGTTGAAGATGATAAGGAGATTGCCAAGAATCTTACGCTTCTGCTTCGTTCGGAGGGCTTTCAGGTTACCCATGCGCCTACCCAGCAAGAGGCGGTTTCCATGCTGGCTGAAGATAAATTCGACCTGGCGTTGGTGGACATATCCCTGCCGGACGGCAATGGCTTTACAGTCTGCACAGAAATCAAACAGACACAGAAGATACCTGTTATCTTCCTCACAGCTTCCGGTGATGAAGCCAGTGTTGTAACCGGTCTGAATATGGGGGCAGATGACTATATCACAAAACCTTTCCGCCCGCGCGAATTGATCGCCCGGATTGGTACTGCCCTGCGGAAATTCGGGTGTTCGCCGTCTGCCTTTGAAATGTGCGGTCTTTATGTGGACACCTCCAGCAGTGTGGTGAAGAAGGACGGCAAAGAAGTTTTTCTCTCCGCCTTAGAGTACCGCCTGCTGCTGGTGTTTATCAACAATCCCAAAATCATCCTGACAAGGGACAGGCTGCTGGATGAACTGTGGGACGCGGCAGGTGAGTTTGTCAATAACAATACCCTGACCGTCTACATCAAACGGCTTCGTGAGAAGATCGAGAATGATCCTGCGAACCCGCAGATAATCCTTACCGTCCGCGGAACGGGATATCGGCTGGGAGGCAGTTATGTTTCGGAATAGAGAGATTCGGCAGTTTTCCGTCTTATTTGCTGTCTTGTCCTTCGCTGCAGCGGCAGCCGGATTTGTCATCCATCCCGCAGCAGGGATACTGTCCCTGGTTACTGCTGCCGCTTTTGGCACTGCTTTTTTTGTATTTACGAAAGCCCGCTATAAGAACCTGTCACAGATTTCCGAACAGATTGATCTTGTCCTTCATAATGCGGATTCTTTGTTTATCAGTGAATCTGAGGAGGGCGAACTCTCTATCCTGCAAAGTGAGATCACAAAAATGACACTGCGTATTCGGGAGCAAAACGAAGCCTTAAAAAAGGAGAAGCAGCATCTTGCAGATTCTCTCGCTGACATTGCCCATCAGCTCCGCACTCCTCTCACCTCTGCCAACCTGATATTGTCTTTACTGGAGAATGCTTCAGACGGTAAAGAACGAAAGAACCTGCTGCGGGAAACAGAGGAATTATTTGTACAGATGGACTGGCTGGTTACCTCCCTGCTGAAATTATCCCGGCTGGACGCAGGTATCGTGGTTTTCCAAGAGGGAACTATAGAAATAAAAAGTGTGATAAACGCTGCACTGCGCCCATTTCTGATCCCAATGGAACTGCATAACATTGTTCTGTATACAGACATGGCAGAAGGGGCCAGGATCCGGGGGGACGCAGGCTGGCTTTCGGAGGCAGTTCAGAATGTGATTAAAAATTGTATCGAAAGTGCCGGTGATAACGGAAAGATTGAAATTGTCTGTGAAGATACCCCGCTGTTTGTTGAGATCACCCTTCATGACAGCGGGACAGGTTTCAAAAAAGAAGATCTGCCCTGCCTGTTTGACAGATTCTACCGTGGGAAAAATACAGACACTGCGGGATACGGAATCGGCCTGGCACTCTGCAAGACGATCATTACCCGGCAGGGCGGAACGGTCACCGCAAAGAACCATCCTAAGGGCGGTGCTGTATTTTCCATCCGTTTTCCAAAATAATGCATTTACTCCCTGGTGATGACAAAATACGGATTGTCCCATATGGCATCAATGCCCATCCACAGTTTTTCAAATTTGGAAATGCTTGTTTTCCGGTTATAGCCCTCTTCCGCTTTTTCCTGATAATTTGCCAGCCAGTCAAGGCTCTCCGCAAAATAAAGATACTCCGCATCATAACCCACTAATGGAAGGAAGCATAGATCACAATCCCAGTATTTTCAATATTTCCAAGTGGGGATGTTCCGTATCCGACTGAAATACATCCACATGGTTTATGTCTGCGCTTCTGTCAGAAAAAGCCGGAAAAAGAAAGCCGCACTCCGGTTTACCCGGTTCATAATCGCCCTCCAGCGGACAGATGGCACAAATAAGATATTCAAACATCTCTTCCGATTCCCATAACCGTTCATGGTCTGCTGCCTTTACAGGCACATCGTAGCGGTCATGGAAGACGAGGACCGCGTAGTCATGAGTGGATTGATAGGTTTCGGCGATCAATTCATAGAATGTCTCCATCATCACATCATTTTTCAGGCCGCAGGATTTCATTCCCATCAGAAGCTGCCGCATACTGCCGATTTTTATGGAATCCCCGGAGAATTTGTATCTTTTTAAATTTTTATTTGTACCGGAGAAGGGGATCGCCTTTGCGACAGCAAGGTTCTTTGTTTTATCTCCGGTTGAAAGCTTCAGAAAATTAGTATTAAAAGTGCCGTCTATTTCACCGTCTGCATCCATATAACTGCCTGCAACTCTTGTCATGGAAGTCCTTGCCGGTGTCATGCGCCTGGTCAGTTCCAGCATATCCTCTCTGTTTATCATTTCAGTCTCCTTGTGAAGATTATACGTTTCCTATATATTCATATCACAATTTTTCTTTGTCCACAAGAGGTTTTGTTTTAAATACAGGGTTGTTTCCAGATCGCACGGCCCTGCCCCCTTAACGGTACAGTACATAATCCATCATTTCCCTGGTAAAACCGGCTTCCTTCAGGGCCTCCCCCATATCTGCAGGATACTCTTTGACGGTGAGCCTCTTCTTCTCCGGAAAAAGTGCTTTTTCCCGGAATGCGAGAACAAATTTTTTTAGAACAGCCTTTGGATCCGCGTCTTCCAGCACCCTCAGAACTTTTCCCTGCCGCTCCAGCACCATGACAGGAATGCCGCCCTGCAGCGCCACGGCAGTACCGGGGACATTCAAAAAAGAACGGCCCTCTAAGTGTTCCAGCACCTTTCCCCAAAGCTGCATGGGGTCTGCTGCGTTCAGCCAGATGATCTGGGGGTCCGGATGTGCCAGGGCTTGTACGATGCCCTTGTAATCCTGTTTTCGTATAAACTGCGCACCGGAGAGTCCGCGTACAAAATAACCTCTCCTCACGCGGCCTGTGAACTCCCAGATACGAAGAACCTCCAGGGCCTGCTTCCAGTCAGGATAAGATTCCTGCTCACGGTCCGTATGAAGAGAGAGGGAGCGCCGGAAGGTTTCCCGGCACAGGATGATATTTTCCCGGAAAAAGCTTTCCAGAAGATACTCCATGGACGGATTTTTCAGAGGGTGGACCACATCCCACCGTCCCTTAGACATGGCGGCGATCCTGGCATTGACTCGCTGTCTTGCCGCTGATCTCCTGATTTTTTCCCTGTTCCTCCACTGCCTTACAGGAACAAAACTGTCTGCACTGACCATTCCTTTTTCTGCCAGCTCCATGAGCAGGCTGCGCACATCTTTGGATAGGGGAAGATGCGTCAGGGCTTTCAGAAAACTGGCACCCCGCCTGCAAAGCTCCCGGTAGAGAATTTTTTCCTCTGCTGCTTCCGGTTCCTCGGCTTGCATATCTCCGGAAAGGGGCGCGTTCCAGTCAATCTCTTCATACCGGAGAAAACAAAGCATGTCTCCGGGCAGCATTTTCCAGAAATAATCCCCTTCTGTCAGGATCCGGTCAAGCAGACCTTCACTGTATCTTTGGATTCTTCTGGCAAAGATGATATTTTCCCAGAATGATACGGGAAATCCCTGTCCACAGAATAATTCTATGGTCTGCTTTAACTGCTCCTCCGGTGAAGCATTGACCAGGACCCGGCCTGCGGTCAGGGAGGCATAGTGTTCCGGCGGCTGTGTGACTGCCTCCATGCGCAATCCCCGGATGGTGGCGTTTCTTGCCCTGTCGTAGAGTTTGGCGTGGTAATAAAAGCCGCTGTCCTCCACCAGCTCCTTTTGGGCGCACAAGGTTTCCAGCCATTGGACCATGCAGTCCATGCCCGGCAGATAGCGCTCCTGAATCTGCTTGGCAGTCCGGGGCCCCCGGTAATAGAGCATCCGCCGTATGATGTGCATACCATCCTGTTTATCCAGATCGGTAAGTGCATTTTTATATTCTTCATGCTGTTCCGCGGCAATCCAAAGTCCCGGTTCCATATAGTCTGCCATTTCCTGTGCCGCCAGTTCCTCCAGCCAGTCCGATATACAGCAAAGTTTTGGAGTTCCCGCGTACATATCCTGCAGCTCCGATACTGTTACATCGCCTTCCATCATCAGAAGAGTGTGCAGACCTTCGGCATCCTCGGGAAGTTTTCTGTGCTCCTGCACCTTTTTGAGTGACTCTGCCGATGGTTTCACCTTTTCCATATAGCGCAGTTCGTCATATACGGCCTGCCGGATTCCCGGTGTAGTTGGGGAATATTCGTACATCTCTGCAGCCTCCACGCGCCACTGCATGGGCAGTGACATGGGGGAGGGCGTATCCAGATAAACTTCCCTGACAGCTATCTGACTGCTCTGCACTGCATGGAGTATGCCAAGCATACCCTCTATGTCCCACTGGTCTTCCAGACACTCCCTCTGCGTCTCACGTATCAGGGGATGATTCTTTTCCTGAACAAGGGACTCCAGCATTTCCGTGCTGCGAAGCCGCTGCATCCACAGGGGCTGCCTTCCGTTCCGCTTCATACCCATCATTAGAGCCCTGGCTGCATTGTAACGGAATGTCATGTTAAAGACAGGTGTTGCCGGAAGCATAGCTTCCAGGTTCTCTCTTGCTTTTTCCGTATCTATGGAAAATAAAATGCCCTCCGGCAGAACCTCTTCCCCATAGGGATACAAAAGAATTCCGTCCTCTTCCTCCACGCAGCCCACCGGATTTCCTGTTAATTTCTGGGCTGCGTCCTGAAGAAGAAGGGACAGGGGCGTATTGATCCTTTTTCCAAAGAGCGCGTGCAGCATGATCTGGCTGCTCCCTGTGGAGTCCTTGAAATGTTCTGCCACGATGGTCCTGTCATCAGGCAGAATGCCGGTGGCTTTTAACTGGCGCTCTAAAAATCCTGAGGTATTTTCCCGGGCAGCCTGGTCAAGTCCAAGATTCTCCAGTTCCTCCGTAAGCCTGCCCCTTCGCTCAGCTTCAGATAACGTTCTCATGATCCTGCCGAATGCCAGACTGGTTCCAAGGCTCCGGCCCTTGATCTCGCCTTTCCAGAAAGGAAGCCTGGCGCCCTCCGCGCCGGTCTGAGTAACCACCACGGTATCTTTATCCTGCCCCACGATCTTCCAGGCAAAGGAGCCTAACAGGAATCGGTCCCCAAGCTGTGATTCATAGACAAACTCCTCGTCCAGTTCCCCCACTTTTACACCGTCTTCTGTCTTGGCTGTATACATGCCTTTGTCCGGTATGGTTCCTCCTGCTGCCACAGCCAGCATCCGGCTGTAAGTGTTGGCAAAGACCTGTTCGTGCAGTCTGTCGTACAGAATGCGGGGGCGCACGGGAATTTCCCGTTTATGCTCATGATCGCCTGCCAGCATGGCCAGGACATCTTTCACATCCTGCCTGGAGACAGAACGGAAGGTATACGTGCGGGAAAGGATTTCCATTACGTCATCCACCGTGTAGGCAGTACACGGAATACCGCCGGAACCTTTATCTGTCTCCTGGTTTTTGGCTGTGGCAGCCATGGACACCAAATGCTGTGCCAGTACATCCAGACACATACTGGGCGGGCAGGCCTGTTCTATCCCTCCCTGTCTGGCCACCTGGGCTGTCATGCCGCAGTATAATGTCTCGGAGGCAGTCCGGGGGTACATATACATAACGCTGACCCGGCCGGGATTATGTCCTGCCCGGCCAAGACGCTGCATGGTACTGGAAATGGTGCGCGGACAGCCAATCTGCAGTACCTGGTCAATATCGCCCACATCAATTCCCAGCTCCATGGAGGAGGTGGCACACAGCAGGCGCAGGTTTCCTTTCCGGAGGGAGTCCTCCACTTCTGCCCGCTGTTCCTTTGACAGACTGCCATGGTGCACACGGGCGAAATCCTCCCCCCCAAGCTGATTGACATAGTAGGCAAGTTTTTCCGCATATCTCCGTCCTTCGGAAAAAGCGATCACGCTTCTGCACTGCAGGCACCTGCTGTATACTTTCTCTGCCAGCTCCTCCCAGACCGGGTCTTTTTTTCTTCCGGGCGCCTGTGCTATGCCGTTTACCTCAATTTGTACCTCTTTCTGCATTTGGGGGGCAACGATATGTGCCGGTTCAGGTGAAAGATAACCGGCCGCTGTCTGAAGGGGCTCTATGGTGGCAGATAATCCAATCCTCTGGAGAGGATGTCTGCATAGGCTGTCTAATCTGGCAGCGGACAGCATCAGGTGGGCACCGCGCTTGGTATCAATCAGCGCGTGCAGTTCGTCGATCACCAGTGCTCCGGCTGTTTTAAGGACTGTCCGCCCGGTTCGGCTGGTCAGCATTAGATACAGGGATTCCGGTGTAATGATAAGTATGTGAGGGGGATGTTTTACCATCCTCTGCCGCTCTTTCTGAGGGGTATCCCCGGTTCGTATGCCTACACGGATCTTCCCGGCACCTTCTCCGCCCTCCATAGCTCCGATTCCGTCCAGAGGCCTGTTTAAATTTTCTCTGATATCTCCGGCCAGAGATTTCAGGGGAGAAACATAAATCAGATAGAGTTCCTCCTTCAGTCCCCCCTCTTTTGCCAATGCCTGCAGACGGTCAATAAATACCAGAAAGGCGGACAATGTTTTTCCGGTTCCGGTAGGCGCGCTGATGAGTACGGGGCCGCCTTCTTTTATGGCAGGCCATGCTTCCTGCTGGACTTTTGTGGGCTGTCCGAAGGCCTGCCTGAACCAGGAAGCGGTGGGCTGTGTAAATAGGTTCAGGCTGTCTTGTGTCATATCTTTCATGTGTTCATCCTTTCCATACCTGTATTTCAGCCGGTAGAAACCGGGTAAATGTTCTGTTACGATTGTACACCAAAAGGAAGGTCTCGTGTAGGGTTTCATTGGCTTTTTCCACCTATTTTGTTATAATTACCTGTGTAAAGAGAAAATGGCAAGGAGAACAGATTTTGAAAGAAGGATATTATTTGATCGGTGAGGTCAGTAAAATAACAGGAATATCAAAAGATACCCTGCATTTCTATAATAAAATCGGACTTCTGGTACCGGATTACATAGAGGAAAAGAACCAATACCGCTACTACTCCCGCTGGAATCTGTGGCAATTGGATATTATAACCACATGCCGCAAACTGAGCGTGCCTTTGGACAAGGTAAAACAGATACTGGATTTTCATGACAACAGCAAGATCACACAGCTTCTGCTGGATTACAGAAATGAAGCCCTCCGGCTGAGCAGATATTATCAGCAGGTGGCGGAGGATATCCTGTGGTATGACGAGGAAAATAAAAGGGTCTCAAAAGCGATCCACTCTGATGTGGTAAAAAAGAAATGGCTGAAGGGGGAGACTGTGATCGCCGGCATAATGGCTGGGGACGGTACCTCCTATCACGCCAATCTGCAGGCTGCTGCCAAGGATGAACTTCGGTTTGCGGACACTATACAGAGAAAGTACGGATATATACTGGATCTGGAGGAAATGAAAAAGGGAAACATCTATAAATGCAGGGAATATCTGAAAATCGCGGACAGCAGTTATTCACACGTCAGCCCTGAAAATCTGCATGTCACGCCAACAGGGGAGTATGCGGTCTGTATTGTCCGGATCATCCGGGAATCTGCGGATTTTGAACCGCTTTTTGCCTGGATGGAAGAACGCGGATATACAACAGATGCCGTGTATGCAGATGAACTGGGACTGCAGCTTTTTGATTACATAGACGATTATTACTGTGAAATAAAAGCTCATTTGACAAAAAAATAAATTAGCGCTTGACTGTGTAGTTACTCCATCCTTTATTCTTTTTTCGTTGAGAAAGGATGGTTACATATGAAACAGACACCTATATGGAAATTACTGCTCAAATTATCGCCTCCGGTTATGCTTGCCCTGCTGATTCAGTCCGTGTATAACATAGTGGACAGCTATTTTGTGGCAAAATACTCGGCGGAGGGCCTGACTGCCCTGTCTATTATTTTCCCCGTTCAGCTTCTGATGACTGCCGTGGCAACCGGGACCGGAACAGGCATCAACATTCTGGTTTCGCGCATGGATGGGGCTGATGCGGCAGGTCCCCAGAATGATATTATAAAAAGCGGATTCTTTCTGGGAATCGTGAATTTTGTGGTGTTTGCCGCTATTGGACTGCCGGTATTGAATGCCTACTGCAGGTTTTCCTCTGACCAGCCTATGGTCCAGGCAGGGGGAATGCGGTACGGTGCCATTATCTTTCTGTTTTCCCTGGGCATGTTTGTGGAGGCCAGCTGTACAAAAATACTGCAGGCCAGGGGAAATATGGTCCTTCCCATGTGCGCACAGATCTTAGGCGCACTGCTCAATATTGTGCTGGACCCGCTTCTGATTTTCGGAAAGTTTGGTTTTCCTGTTATGGGAATCCGGGGAGCTGCCATTGCCACTGTGATCGGTCAATGGAGTACCATGGCGGTGGTCCTGATCTCATTGCTGCGGCATGGTCCCTTAAACGGCAGGATTAGGGTAAAAAGCTGTGTCCTGATTTATAAGACCGGGCTGCCTGCCATTATCATGCAGTCCCTCTATACCCTGTATATGGTCGGCCTGAACCTGATCCTGAAGCAATTTACAGAAGATGCAGTCACTGTACTCGGCCTTTACTATAAACTGCAGACTTTCTTCTTTATCCCCCTTATGGGGCTTCAGCAGGTGATCCTGCCTGTCATGAGCTTTAACTATGGAGCCGGGGATCATCGGCGGGTGAAAGATACACTTAAATGTTCCGTTGCAGCCTCTGTCATCGTGATGACCCTTGGCTGCGGAATTTTCATGGCAGTACCGGGCGAACTGCTTTCCATCTTTTCCGGGAAAAAAGAGATTCTGGAGATTGGCTGTACTGCGCTCCGCATAATTTCCCTGAGTTTTATTCCGGCAGCTTTTGTGATCATGCTGACTGTCTATTTCCAGGGGGTAAATATGGGAAAGGCAAGTATCAGCATTACTATACTGCGGCAGATCATACTTCTGGTGCCTTTGGCATGGATCTTTCATTTTAAAGGGCTCTCTTATGTATGGCTGACTTTTCCGGTAACAGAGCTGATCGCACTTGTGTTCTGCGTCTGCTTATATACCGGAAAGAGACCGGAGGATGCACGGAAAGAAAAAACAGCGGCGGGTACATATGACTGCAGTGCGGTCTCAGACCTCTGACAGTTCTGTTGGGGAGGAAAAATGGTTACCTCATAGACTACGCCTTAAGACTTATTTCTATTGATACCGTAAACCATGCACCGAGAGAAAAGGAAAATTTATTCTGAGAACCGGATACGCTCAATCATACTCTGCTTTCTGAAATTCTTCATGATCAGATAGGTCAGAAGAATCTGGATGATAAGGATAACGGCGACCAGAATCACCGTCTGCATGACCGGATAATGGTATCCGACGATACCTAATATCTTGTGTTCTTTTACATATAAAAAGGTAAGATAGCCGAGGATGTTTCCAATCCCCAGGGAGAACAGAAGGGTTCCCGCCGTGTAGAAGACACCCTCCATCTGGAGCATATGCACCATCTGTTTTTCAGAGAGACCGATGGCCTGCATGATACCCAGCTCTCTTCTTCTCACATAGATACTGTTGACCATAGTGTTGATCAGGTTCATAATACCCACACCGCTCAGAACGATCATGAATACATAACAGAGTTGGGAGGTAAAACGGGTAATTTTCTCATTGTACGCTACTTCATCCTCATAGCTTATCAGGTTAAGCAGCCCTGTTTCTTTTATGAGTGCCTGGAGCTGTGTTTCAGCATTTTTCAGTTCACTGCCGCTTGCAGCTATGGACCAGTAATAATCCATATCAAGTCCTGCCAGTTCTTTGATCACTGAATCAGGCAGGACAAGAAAAGCAAAATGGCTCAGTCCATACGGCATATCAGCAATAGCCGCGATCTCAAATGTTTTTTCAACCGGATCATTTCCGGAAATGATGGAAATGCGGACCGTATCTCCTATTTTGGTGCCGGGCATATAACTCTGCATATTTTTGTCTATGAGAATTTTATCCCCCTGCTGCAGCTCCTCATAAGTACAAGAACCCTCCACGATGGATTTTTCCATCCTGTCTGCATATTCCTCAGGTATTCCGATTATGCTTGTCTTCCATATGTCATCTCCATCCATATGATCCGGGAGCTCCACATCTAAACGACTGGATTTTGTGATCTTCTCTACACCCGGTATGGCAAGTACCTGCTTTTCAAAATCCGGGTTCAGAGGATTATTCTGGCATATGGCGGACCATTCCAGGTCAGGATGCATCTTATCTCCGGAGGTGCTGTCTACCGATAAAACAAAGTCATCAAAGATGGAATCTCTTGCGATCTCTTTTGGTTCTAAACAGGACAGGATAGTGGAAATTACCATAAAAAGGATTCCTATCAGACTCAGGGTCACGATGGTCATTATTGTGCGCTTTTTGTTTCTTGAAAGATTGGCTCCTGTCAGATGGAGCAGGTTCATTTCCAGGTGGCCTTTGCGAACTTTTTTCTTTGTTTTTATACTTCCGTCGTACCGCATGGCTTCCACTGGGGAAATCCTGGACGCGATCTGCATGGGGCGAAGCAGGGCAAGCGCTACGGTGAGTAACGTGACAACTACAGCCATAACATACATCCATGGTTTCAACAGGACGATCTCATGATTGTTGACCAGTTCTTTCATTACCGCAGCCATGGCGTCATCGGGACTGAACGCAGTAGTCAGATACCGGTATCCCACGGTGGAAAAAATGCTTCCTGCAATTAATCCGGCCGGTACCGCCATACAGGCAGTCAGCATGCCTTCCCGAAAGACAATCTGCCGTATCTGCTTTTTGGTGGCACCCAATGCCTTGATCTTGCCAAATTCCTGTACTTTATATATCATGGATATATAGTAAAGGCTGTAAATGGTCATGATGCCTGCCAATATGACAATAAGAAGGACTCCCGCGGTTCCTGTATACAGGGAAGGGTCTTTATAGTTGGCAGCAAGGTAGAGTAAATTTTCAACTATATTCGCTTCGGAAATACCCAGCTCTT
This sequence comes from Blautia pseudococcoides, assembly GCF_001689125.2. NCBI lineage: Bacteria > Bacillati > Bacillota > Clostridia > Lachnospirales > Lachnospiraceae > Blautia > Blautia pseudococcoides. The sequence continues at coordinate 1,462,855 of NZ_CP015405.2, forward strand.
TTGCAAGATCATCGTATATTCCTTTGATATCCGTGGTGTTCATGGAATCATCGGCTGCGATCCGAAGCATCACCCTGTATTTACGCACTTCCACAGGCTGTTCCTGCTCCATAAAATCTTTGGAGACCATAGCGGAATACATATTGGAATCATCGTTCTCTTTTGGAGAGGGGAGCAGTCCGGTGATAACAAAACTTTGTTTCTTCTCAATTCCGATACCATCCCCTTCTATTGGCTGGTAGGGGAGTTCTATGGTGTCCCCGATATCTGCTGTGATCCCTAATATATTTAAAAGCGCGTTGGATACGGCAATCTCGTTTCCGTTTTCAGGAAAGGAGCCTTCCTCCAGCTTTATTTTTCCTAACTTCCGGGCTGTCTCATCCATGTAGACCATGACAGCGGTTCCATCCGGTACCGGTATCTGCGCCGGATCCTGGCGAAAGCCCATGGTTTCCACTTCTGCTCTGTGGGAAAGTTCCTCCCCGGTATTGACATCCACGTTTCGGTACATAACATGAAATGTGGGGTAAATTTTGTTGGCAGCCGCCATCTCTAAATCTACAGTGCCCAGACCAAGTGCCGGAACCACAAAGATAAGGATGGTGGTCAGGAAAATGGCAATACCGGCCATGATATTCTTTCCTTTGTTCTGTTTGAAGTTGGAGAGCGCAGTTTGGTTTATTGTGTTCATTGGCTCACCACCTTACCGTCCTCAATGACAAGAACCCTGTCAGCCATCTGCGCAATGGTCTCGTCATGGGTGATCATCACCAATGTCTGTCCGTATTCGTTTACACAGGACTTTAAAAGAGAGATGACTTCCAATTCCGTCCTGGAATCCAGGTTTCCGGTTGGCTCATCTGCCAGAATGATGGCTGGTTTGGCAGCAAGGGCACGGGCAATGGCAGCTCTCTGCTGCTGTCCTCCCGAAAGAGTATTGGGCAGGGATTTCAGTTTGTCCGCGATTCCGATACGCTCGGTAAGGTCTTTTACAAATGTATGGTCCGCTTTCTTTTTGTCTAAGCCCATGGGGAGCACTATATTTTCCCAGACATTCAGAGAGGGGATCAGATTATAGTTCTGGAAAATAAATCCGATTTTTCTTCTCCGGAATACAGCCAGCTCCTCGTCTTTTAAATCAAATACACTTTTTCCTTCTATCAGGACTTTGCCGCTGTCCGGACGGTCCAGTGCGCCCAGCATATGCAGCAGCGTACTCTTTCCGGAACCGGAACGGCCTACAATGGCGGTGAATTCCCCCCGTTGTATGGTCATGGTGGTGTGGTCTATGGCTTTCACCAGATTATCCCCGCTGCCGTAATATTTGCATAAGTCTTTTGTTTCCAATAGCATTGATCTCATAGGGGTTCTCCTTGTTTGATGCTTTATTTTATCTTTATTTTACACGGGCATTCTTACAAAAGCATTTCAGACAGGATAACAGATTTGTAAGAATTCATTCCACAGCCAGGAAAAAAGCCATGCAGAAATATAAAAAGGCTGCCTGTATGAGCAGCCTTGCATTGGATAGGCAGTTTGTGATGAAATTCAGCAGGTCTTGTACTGGGTTTTCGGGAAGGTAATCTGAAATGTACTCCCCTTTTTTCCATTTTTTACGCAGATACTTCCGCCTTGTTCCTCCAGTATTTTCCGTGTGAGATAAAGCCCTACGCCTGAGCCGTCAACTTCCTGGACAAAAGACGTTCTGCCGCGGTAGAACCGTTTGAATATCTGCCCTCTCTCCTCTCTCGGAATCCCAATCCCTTCATCTTCTATCTCAATGAGGAAATAGCTGACCATGGGGTCCACACGGATATCTATGGCACTGTCCGGTGCCGAATATTTTACAGCGTTGTCAAGAACATTTACAAGTGCCTCCTGGGTCCAGCGGGGGTCCTGAATGATCTCCTCATCCCGGAATTCATTGACAGATAAGGTCATATGCTTCTGGTAAGCTTTCATATATACACTGCTGACCGCACCCTGGATCGTGTTTTTTAAGCTGGCTTTTACAGGCTCCAGACGTATCATATTGGTCTCCAGACGGGAGAGCTGAACCAGGGATTTCGTGAGATTTTCCAGTTTCGTCACCTCATTTTTTCCCTGCATGAGAAAGGATCGCTGCTCTTCTTTTGTAAAGCTGCTGGTGTCTGCAATCTCATAGCACATTTTCAGGGAGGCAAGGGGAGTCTTTAACTGATGGGAAATATCTGTGACCAGTGTTTTTGTCTCTGCTGCCTCACGCTCTATCTGGGATCTCAACAGATTGTTCTCCTCTTCCAATTGTGCGGTTTTATCCTTCAGCTCAAAGATTTTGAGTTCTGCCAGGCTCTGGAGCTTTTTCTGGTATAAGATCAGAAAAGCAAGCAGAAGGACAAAAAAGACGGCAGTCAGCAGCGGTACCGGCAAAAATGAAAAGATGGAAGAGGGAAAGGCTGTATATCTGCCGCTGTAACCGTGTCTGGCTTCCGCTTCTCTGCCTGCGACAAGGGCCTTTTGGGAGTCAATCTCTGTTTTTCCTTCTACGATGCTGGTATATTCGCCTGTTGAATCAGGGGCAGCAAGGATAAGTCTGCCTAAAAGCACCTGCTTTTCTGTATATACGGTATCTATCCAGCGAAAGGCAGTGTACAGAGTTCCTAAAAGGACAACTGCCAGTGATCCCAGAAAGATGATCATTCTTTTGTTACGTCTTTTGTCCATATGTATCCCATTCCTCTCACATTTTGTATAGCGTCACATTCCAGCCTGGACTTGAGACGGCTGATATTGACGGGTATGGTGTTGTCGTCCACAAACTGGCCGTCTATATCCCACACAGCTTCCGCAATCTGTTCTTTAGAAAAAATCTGCTGGGGATTCTCCAGGAAAAAGATCAGTAGCTGCAATTCTTTTTTGCTTAGGGACAAAAGTTCCCCACTTTTCCAGACTTTCATTTCCTGCAGGGATACACGGATATCACCACAGATAAAGGCAGAGGTTTTGGCAGTCTCAACTCTTTTCATAAAAGCATGGACCTTAGAAACCAGGACCATCAGACTAAACGGTTTTGTAATGTAATCGTCAGCACCTACATCATACCCGGTGACAATATCAATCTCCTGGTCCAGGGCAGTCAGGAAAAGAATATAGACCTTGCTCCTCTCTCTTACTTTGCGGCAGAAATCCAGGCCGCTGCCCTCTTTTAAATTGATATCACTGATGATCAGGTGGATTTCATTATTCTCAAAAAGTTCTTCCGCTCTGAAGGCGCCAAAGGCAGAAAGTACATGATACCCCTCCTTTTCCAGGCGCATGGATATTCCCCGGTTCAGATTTTCATCGTCCTCCAGAAGCAATATGGTCTTTTTCAACAGTATTCTCCTCGTTTCTTTTGATAGTCTGATTATAGTGTAATTCCCGTGAATTTGTCAATCGGCCGGCTGCCTCTTTACGGCAGCAGCGTATCCAGATATTTCAGCCAGAAACAAAGGGAAATAACAGCCAGAAAATCCGTTCCTGTACAAGTGCGCTGCCATCAGGTACATAAAAAACAGCAAAAGAAAAAGAAAGCAGGAGAAAGAACACAGTCATGGCTGCAAGGACGCGCAGGTTTCGGATCCGTAGCCTGCGTAAAAAAAGAAATCCCGTCAGGGCAGCCCCCAGACTATAGAACAGGGATTTAAAAAAGCAGGCAGAGGAGTGCAATTTGACCCGACCCCCAAAAGTTAGACCTAAAATCTAACGATTGGAGGTCGGTATTTTTATGGCAAAATATAGTTTTGCATTTAAGAAAAAAGTAGTTACAGCATATTTAAATGGCAAGGGTGGGCAACTTGCACAGAAATTTAATATTCCAAACAAATGTGAAGCCAAAAAATGGATAGATAACTATACTGCTTTTGGTGATGACGGATTAAAACGCTCTCGCAAGAATGAATATTATTCTTTTGAAAAGAAGCTTTTTGTTGTAGAATTATACTTATCAAGTGAGATTTCAATCTGTGAATTAGCAATTCGGGAAGGCATTACAAACCCAAGTATGATAAGCATCTGGGTAAATCGTTTTCGTGCTGCTGGTCCTGATGCTTTGAGACCTTGCAAGAAAGGTCGGAAGAAAATTTTGAATAAGCCTAAAGTAGAAAGTAAAGTGCAGAAACTGGAAGAAAGCTACCTTGATACCAGTGCTGAGCACGTAAAAGAATTAGAGGATGAGCTTCTCAAGTTGAGAATCGAGAATGCATTTTTAAAAGAACTGAGGAGGCTGCGTTTGCAGGACGAGGCAAAAATGAGAGAACGGCACTTGTCATCAACAGCCTCCGAAGAGAGTTCAGACTAAAAGACCTTCTCTCTTATATTGGCATGCCGAAAGCAACATTTATGTACTGGCAGAAAAGATTTGACAGAGAAAATCCTGACAAAGCAATTGAAGAAAAGATGCTTGAGATCCGTGAGAACAACAAGGATTATGGATATCGTCGAATGCTGGGAGAATTAAGAAATCAAGGGTATAACATGAACAAGAAAAAAGTACAACGAATCATGCAAAAGCTTGGTCTTCAAGTGACATCGTTTACTCGAAAAAGCCGTAAATATAGTTCTTATAAAGGCAAGGAAGAACGAATATTTCAGAGCATGTCACGAAGAGGAAACTGTCACGACAATTCAGTGATGGAAAACTTCTTTGGTTTACTAAAACAAAAAATCTACTACGGTGTTGTCTATTATAGTTACGAGGAACTAAAAACTGAAATTGAACGATATATAAAGTATTATAATGAGCAAAGAATTAAAGAAAAACTAGGATGGATGAGTCTTGTACGGTACAGGCTTAGCCTCTTGGCTGCCTAAAAATAGCGAGGCAGCCGAAACTGTCTCGCTAATAAAGTCTAACTTTTTGGGGTCACATCAAGATTTCCGATGTGTGTTTTTGGTTTATAATTGTTTTTCTACAGCTGCGGTTAGCATAACTCCTTACATGCCGTCAGGTCTGCGGATATAATCCCAGGGATTTTTATACACGCCGTTTACGCTGACGCCAAAGTGCAGATGATATCCCGTTGCGGCACCTGTCATACCCACATAGCCAATTACCTGGCTGGCTTTGACTGTTTGTCCTTTTTTGACTACAGGGTTTGAGATCATGTGCATATAGATGGTATGAAGGCCGTTCCCATGGTCGATTTCCACGTAATTGCCCTCTCCTCCCCAGCCATATCCTGCATTGACTACAGTGCCTCCTGCAGCGGCAAGAACCCTGGAATTAGCCGGTGCAGCCAAATCCACACCTTTATGGTTGGTAGAACCAATCCCGCCCGGGCTGTCACGGTCTCCGAATTCACTGGATACATAAGTGATACTTGGACAGGGGAAGCACCACGGACCGTTGGTATTTTCCACCTCTGTCCGGATACCGTTGGAATCCAGATAGTAGCCATCCATATAGGTATTGACAGCCATGGCACCGTTTGACTTGAAATAGTAATAATCGTCTTCTATTTTCTGCCATCCGGTCTGCATGACGCCATTTTTATCCAGATAATATTTGCTTCCTCCCAGTGTGACAAAACCGGTCTGCATCACACCGCTGCCATTGAAATAGTACCATTTTCCACTGATTTGCTGCCATCCGGTGAGTGTGATCCCACTGCTGCTGAGGTAATATTTTTTATCTTTTATAGTCAGCCAGCCGGAAGACATGGCTCCATTTGACGGACTAAAGTAATAAGAACAGCCTCCGATTTTCTGCCAGCCGGTAAGCATGGCACCACTGCCGTTGAGATAATACCAAGTGCTGCCAAGTTTCAGCCATCCGGTCTGCATCACACCGCTGCCATTAGAATAATACCAGGTTTTTCCTACCTGATACCAGCCGGTGCACATAGCGCCGCCAGAAGGATTGAGATAGTACCAGGTACCGCCCAGATTCAGCCATCCGGTGGCCATGGAGCCATCCCTATTCAGATAATACCAGGTATTTCCGACGATAAGCCACCCGGTCTGCATGGCGCCGCTGCCATTGGAGTAATACCAGGTCCTGCCCACTTGATACCACCCGGTCTGCATGGCACCGCTTGTGGGATTGAGATAATACCAGGTACCGCCCAGGTTCAGCCATCCGGTGGCCATGGAACCATTTCCATTCAGGTAATACCAGGTATTTCCGACGATAAGCCACCCGGTCTGCATGGCGCCGCTGCCATTGGAGTAATACCAGGTCTTGCCCACTTGATACCATCCGGTCTGCATGGCCCCATTGGATGGATTTAAGTAATACCAGGTACCGCCCAAGTTCAGCCATCCGGCTGCCATAGCACCGCTGCCATTCAGATAATGCCAGGTGCCATTTAAGTTCAGCCACCCGGTCTGCATGACGCCGCTGCCATTAGAATAATACCAGGTTTTTCCCACCTTGTACCATCCTGTTTTCATGACGCCGTCAGAAGGATTGAGATAATACCAGGTACCGCCCAGATTCAGCCATCCGGTGGCGGCCGCGCCATTTCCCTGTAAATAATACCAGCGGTTGTTGATCAGCCGCCATCCCCCTGCCTCCATAACTCCGCTGCCATTCAGATAATACCGGCTGCCGCCTATTTTCTGCCAGCCTGTGAGCATGATTCCATCTTTATTCAGATAGTACCAGGAGCCGTTTAAATTCAGCCAGTTGTTTGTGTGCAGAGAGCCATCGGGATATATGTAGTACCAATGCTTGCTATAATTTACCCAGCCATTGCCGGTGAGCATTGCGCCATTGGAATTTAAAAGATATTTTTTTCCGTCTGTACTTAAAAGACCTGTTTTCATTTTTCCGTCGGATGCCAGATAATACCAGACACCGCTTAAATTCAGCCAGCCTTTATTGTAGAGGGTTTGATTTTTATTCACATAGTAATAGGTCTTGCCGCTTTTCAGCCATCCGGCTTTGGTATATAAGCTGCCGTCTTTATTGATATAGTATAGCTTATCGGATACTTTCAGGATGGTTTTCTGATACATAAGGCCGTCTTCCTGGAAATAATATTTCTTTCCGTCAACAGTTCCCCATCCAACGGTTTTCAGCCCCTGCTCGTCCAGGTAATAGGTGCCTTCCTCCAATGTAAGCCATCCGGTAGCCATGGTACCGTCTTCCTCGTAATAATGGGTACCGTTTTCCTCCTCCACCCAGCCTGTTTTTACAGGGAGCGCCTGATCATTCTCCTCCGCGGGTTGTTCAGAGGCCGGTTCATCACCAGGATCACCTGCAGGTCCATTGGGGTCAGCATCCGCATCATTCTTGTTTTCATCCGGAATCTCCGTATTATCTGTATTCTGATCAGAATCTGGCAGCTGTTCTTCATCAGAACCGGAAATATTCTGGGATGTACCGCTTTCCTGGACCTTGGTGTTTGTGGTACTGCCCTCCTGGGCCGCATTTATATTCTGCTGGCTTACCATCAGGGATGCACTCAGGACCGCGCTGCAGACGGCTGTCTTGATTAATTTTTTATTCCTCATCTTCTCCCCCTTACGCAAATGTACTTTCATCCAATATAATGGTAAAAGGTCCCTCATTTACAAGCGATACCTGCATCAGCGCGCCGAATCTGCCGGTTTTGACTACAGGTACTTGCTCTCTTGTTTTCTCTATCATATATTCATAAAGTGATTCCGCCATCTGGGGTTCTCCCGCATGGAAGAAGCTGGGACGATTGCCTTTTTTACAGTTGGCGTACAGTGTGAACTGGGAGATCAGAAGGACCTCTCCGCCCACATCTGCCAGAGACAGGTTTGTCTTACCTTCCGCATCTGCAAAAATTCGCAGGTTGACCATTTTCTTGATATACTGGTCAGCCGTCTCTTTTGTGTCCTCTCTGCCGATTCCCACGAAAACCAGAAATCCGCGGTTGATACTGCCTATGCACTCCCCTTCCACATGGACAGAAGCCTCCGTGACCTTTTGAATAACTAATTTCATTTACGCAAAAAACTCCTTTTTTTCTTTTCGTTTTCTTCCTTCTTTTCCTCGGTAACCAGTTTTACCGGTTCCAGGGTTTCCGGATTAATATAATCCACATCCTGATACAGATTATCCTCAGTGGGCAGGTCTTTCTTTTTCAGCCAGGAATTGCGCAGGTATTTGAGACCTGCCACGATCACTGCCCATACCGGTACACCGATGATCATGCCCGGAATGCCTAAAAGGCCGCCGAACAGTAAGATAGCCACAATAACCATGAAACTGGACAGGCCTGTGGAGCCCCCCAAAATCTTTGGTCCTAGAATATTACCGTCAAACTGCTGAAGCAGAAGAATGGTGATCAGGAAATACAGGCACTGCATGGGATTGACCAGCAGGATAATAAAGGCGCTGGGTATAGCACCAAGGTACGGACCAAAAAACGGGATAACATTGGTCACACCAACGATCACACTGACCAGGATCGCATAGGGGGTTCCTATGACTGAGGTCAGAATATAACACAAAACACCGATAATAGCGGAGTCTACGATCTTTCCGTTTACAAAACCGCCGAAGGTCTTATTCACAAAACGGCATCCTCTGATAATGTCATTGGCCCTCTCCGCATCAAAGGCAGCGTAGATGAACATTTTGCCCTGTGTCAGAAATCCTTCTTTGTCAGCCATCAGATAGACCGAGATAATGGCACCGATCAGAAAGTTCTTGATGAAGACCAGCGCGCCGAACACACCTGTGGTAAACTGCTGCAGAACCTCTTTTAACTGGGGCAGGAGCTGTACATTCATCCAGGTTTCCATTTTGGATGAATAGCTGTTGAAGAAATCAATGGCAGTGGAGCGAAGCTCCGGATTATCCTTCAGGATGGAATTCAGCCAGTTGCCCACATTCTGCACATATCTGGGCATATCATTGATAATACTGATGATACTTTCCACAATAGACGGCACGATCATAGCCATCAGGGAATAAATGATCAGCAGCGCGAACAGCAGCGCAAAAAAGACGCAGATATAACGGACTGCTTTTTTCTTCTTTTTATTAATTTCTATTTTCCTTCTCTTCATAAAAGGAAAGAAAAACTTCTCCTCCAGAAAGTTGACTACAGGGGTCAGCAGATAGGCTATGACCACGCCGAATATTACCGGCATCATAACACTGCTCAGAATCCGGAATCCCCGTATGAGCACATCCATATGAAAAATCCCAAAATAAAAGAGCATACTGGCACAAATAACGGTCAATGCTGTAACGCCCCAATACAAATATTTTTTATCCCAACGAAACTTCATGATTAAGCCTCCGATTATGCATAAACTGGAATCATTATAACATGAAATTTATTATTTGTGTCATAATTCTGTAAAAAAGTTATTTATTTTTTTAATTTTATATGATATATTCAACGAGATAAGTGAGGATTCTCCCGCCTCTATAGGCGGAGAGATAAATCACCCAAAATAAAAGTGACGGCAGTAGCGGGCAAAGAAGAAAAGAATTATGCTGCGGAGGATATTGAAATGAAATTACAGAAGTTATTGAGTCTTACCAGAAAAGCGGTGGATGAGTTCTCTCTTATAGAGGACGGAGATAAGATCGCTGTGGGTGTTTCGGGAGGAAAAGACAGCCTGTCCATGCTTTATGCCCTCCACGGACTGATGCGTTTTTACCCTCATCCTTTTTCTATAGAAGTGATCACCGTGGACCTTGGTCATCCCGGGTTCCATGTGGAGAAAATAAAAGAGCTGTGTGATAGCCTTTCCCTTCCGTTCACAGTGGTGAAGACAGATATCGCACAGATTATCTTTGATGAGCGGAAAGAGAGCAACCCCTGTTCCCTCTGCGCCAAGATGCGCAAAGGAGCCCTCAACGAGGAGGCAAAGAGACTGGGCTGCAATAAGGTGGCTTACGCCCACCATAAGGATGATGTAGTGGAGACTATGCTGCTCTCCCTTATTTTTGAAGGAAGATTTCATACTTTTTCACCTAAAACCTATCTGGACCGTATGGACTTGACCGTGATCCGTCCTCTGCTCTATGTGGAGGAGGCAGATGTCATTGGGTTTAAAAATAAATATGACCTGCCTGTGGAGAAAAGCCCCTGTCCGGTAGACGGATATACTAAAAGACAGTATGCCAAGGAACTGCTCCGGGATTTGACAAAAGAACATCCCGGTACCAAGGAACGCATGTTTACTGCGATCTTAAACAGCAGTATAAACGGATGGGACAAAAGAATACCGAAATAAACGACGTAACAAGAAGCACCGCAGAATCTGCATTCTGTACCGACCCCCAAAAGTTAGACCTATAATCTAATGATTGGAGGTCGGTATTTTTATGGCTAAATATAGCTATGAGTTCAAGAAGCAAGTCGTTGATGCTTACTTATGTGGAGAAGGTGGCTACACATTACTTGCTGAAAAGTATGGTATTAAAAACAGACGTCAAGTTTTAAATTGGGTTCATTATTATGAGCAATTCGGTGACGAAGGATTGTTGAAATCCCGTAAAAATGAGAATTACTCTTTCGAGTTTAAACTTCATGTGGTAGAGTTGTATTTATCAAGTGAGTTGTCGTATCAGGAAGTTGCTCTGTCTTCCGGCATCAATAATAATGCGATTGTTTGCAAATGGGTGAATGAGTATCGTGTTGCCGGACCTGATGCGTTAAGACCACGTAAGAAAGGTCGTAAGAAGACATTGGAGACATCAACTGATAAAAACAAAGTACTTCCTGACAATCCTGTATCCGTCGATACAAGTACAGAACACGTAAAAGAACTTGAAGATGAACTTCTCAAGCTAAAAATAGAGAACGCATTTTTAAAAGAACTGAGGAGGCTGCGTTTAGAGGACGAGGCAAAAACGAGAGAATTGCAAGAGTCATCCACAGCCTCCGAGGAGAATTCCGATTAAAAGTTCTGCTCTCGTATTCCGGTATGCCAAAAGCAACCTATATGTATTGGCAAAAAAGATTTGATAGAGTAAATCCGGATAAAGAAATTGAAAATAAAATCATGGAAATCCATGAGAATAACAAGGATTATGGTTATCGACGTATGTATGGAGAACTTCGAAATCAAGGAATGCTGATAAACAAGAAGAAGGTTCAACGCATTATGCAGAAGCTAAATCTTCAAGTCCTATCGTATACTAGAAAAAGCCGTAAATATAGTTCTTATAAAGGGAATGTAGGGACTGTTGCGCCTAATAGAATTCGAAGAAGATTTCACACACATATACCACATCAAAAAATAACGACAGACACCACAGAGTTCAAATACTATGAAGTGGACGCGAAAGGGCACATGACGATGCACAAGCTGTATCTGGATCCGTTCATGGACATGTGTAATGGAGAAATTATAAGTTACGGAATTGCTAAACGACCAACTGCTGCAAATGTGATGAATGCGTTAAATAAAGCGATTGAAATAACTTCTGATTGTCCTTATCGCAGGACTTTTCATTCAGATCGGGGATGGGCATACCAAATGGGGGAATACTTGCATCGTCTTAAAGAGGAGCGTATTTACCAAAGCATGTCGCGAAAAGGCAACTGCTATGACAATTCTGTTATGGAAAACTTCTTTGGTCTGCTAAAGCAGGAGATATACTATGGTGCTGTTTATTACAGTTTCGAAGAGTTAAAATCAGGAATAGAAAGATTCATCAAGTATTACAATGAGCAGAGGATTAAAGAAAAACTAGGATGGATGAGTCCTGTACAATACAGGCTCAGCCTCTTGGCTGCATAAAAATAGCGAGGCAGCCGAAACTGTCTCGCTAATAAAGTCTAACTTTTAGGGGTCACCTCATTCTGCGGTGCTCCTACATGACGATTCCCATAAGCCGGTAAACGGTCAGCCTTTTTTATTTCTCTTATTATCTCTGATCTCAATGGCCTTTTTGATCATTTCCACACAGCCGTCAATACCCAGTATGCCGCTGTTCAGACATAAGTCATAGCTGGTGGCATCGCCCCATTTTTTGCTGGTGTAGTAATTATAGTAACTGGCCCTTCTCTTGTCTGTCTTCTGGATTCTGTCTTTTGCAGCCGAGTCGGTCAGTTCATGCTTTCTGGCGATTCTCTTGATCCTTTTATCCAAATCAGCATGTATAAATACACTGATCGCACCTTCGTAATCAGAAAGCGCATAATCCGCACAGCGCCCGACTATAACGCAGGGAGCCTCAGAAGCCAGTTTTTTAATTGTGTCAAACTGTGCCAGGAACACCTTGTGGTTGATGGGCATATCGGTAAATGCCGCTGAGGAATAGCCAAAGGAATATGTATCCATGACCAGAGAATACAAAAAACTGTTGGTTGGCTTTTCGTCATTATTCTCGAATAATTCCTGGCATAATCCACTGTCCTTGGCTGCCCTGTCAAGAAGCTCCTTGTCATAACATTTAATACCCAGTTCCTCTGCCAGACGCAGACCAACTTCTTTTCCGCCGCTTCCGTACTGTCTTCCAATTGTAATTACCGTATTTGCTGCCATAATCAAACACTCCTCTCTATTCGATAATCCCTCTCTGAGATTGTTGTAGCAATTCAACAGAGAAATATGGAATTATTATCTTACTATAACTATTATAATCTATTTTATCCAATCTGTATATAAAATTTATATTATTTTATCGGAATTTTATGAGAAGTTTTTCAAAATATTCTGGAAGAGGTGCCGAAAACTCCAGATACTCTTTTGTGGCCGGATGGATAAAACCTAAAATCATAGCGTGAAGTGTCTGGCCTTCCAGGCCCGGTACGGGACACTTTTTCGGTCCGTACACCATATCCCCCAGAAGCGGATGCCCAATGCTGCTCATGTGCACGCGTATCTGATGGGTGCGGCCTGTTTCCAGGCGGCATTCCACATAGGTGTAGTTTCCAAAACGTTCCTGAACCTTATAATGGGTGACAGCGGGTTTTCCGTTTTTTTGATTGACAGCCATTTTCTTCCGCTCTGTGGGGTGACGTCCGATGGGACCTTCCACAACGCCCTCGTCCTTAGTCAAATTTCCATGTACAATGGCACGGTAGCGTCTGGTTATGCTGTGATCCTTGAGCTGCTGCGCCAGATCCCTGTGTGCCAGATCCGTCTTGCATACCAGAAGCGCTCCGGTGGTATCCTTATCAATACGGTGTACAATGCCGGGACGAAGGACTCCGTTAATGCCGGAGAGATTTCCACGGCAGTGGTATAAAAGAGCATTTACCAATGTGCCGCTGTAATGGCCTGCGCTTGGATGCACCACCATTCCTTTTGGCTTATCCACCACAAGAAGGTGCTCATCTTCATAAAGGACAGACAGAGGGATGTCCTCGGGCAGAATATCCGGTTCCCGGTTATCAGGTATAAAGACACAAATCTCCTCGTCTTCAGAAAGCTGGTAACTGGATTTTACAGGCCGGTCTCCCACAGTGACGTTTCCCTCCTTAAGCTGCTTTTGAAGAAAAGAGCGGGAATAGTCCGCAAGTTCCAGTGCCAGATATTTGTCGATGCGTTCCCCTGCCAGGGAGGGGTCAACGAACAGGCAGATTTTTTTCATTTCTTCTTTCCTTTCCCTGATAAAAACGCAAAATCCTCTTCTTTGTAGATAAATAAAAAGGAGATCAGGAACAATGCCATGGAGACTACCACATAGATATCCGCCACATTAAAGACAGGAAAATTAATGGGGGAGAAATAAATAAAATCCACAACATAATTCAGCCGGACACGGTCAATAAAGTTGCCGATCGCCCCTGCACAGATGACAAAACAGATAATCCTGAGAAATAGGTATTTTTTATCTGGGGGCATATGCCAGAGTACATAGATCACAGCACATAAAATGATGACTGTCATAATACCAAAGAAAAGAAACTGGTTCTGAAAGAGGCCAAAAGCAGCCCCCTTGTTTTCCAGATAATGCAGGTAGAGTACATTGTCAATCAGGGGGATATCCGGCTGATCCTTCAGATGCCGGACAGCCAGGTATTTTGTCCACTGATCCAGTCCGGTCAAAAGAGTTACGCTGATGAGAAACTGCACCAGCACAGTGATTTTTTTCGTCTTCCGATTCATGTTCATCTCCCTGGGGCTACTCCAGTATTTCCCGGATAGCGGTGAGCAGCTCTTCATCTGTCACGGTTTTATCCACCACCGCGTATCCAGGTTCTTTCATAAGAATAAATTTGATCCTGCCCTGCTCCATCTTTTTATCGGACTTTGTGACGCTTAACACTTCCTCCGCGCGCAGCCCGTCTGTGAAAACAGGCAGGCCAAAGACCTCCAAAAGCTTCTTTACCTCTTCATACTCCTCCACAGTGATCATGCCGCGCCGCATGGATAAGTATGCGGAGGCCACCGTGCCGACTGCCACGCACTGTCCGTGGAGCAGGCGGAAATCCTTTAGCTTTTCAACTGCGTGGCCAACCGTATGGCCCATATTCAGAACAGCCCGCTCTCCCTGCTCTGTGGGGTCATTTTCAACCACAGTCTTTTTGATGACACAGCTTCTGCAGATCATCTCGGAAAGGGTATCCGTGTCAAGGGCCAGTATCTTTGCACGGTTTTCATACAGCCACCGGGAGTAGGAGGCGTCACGGATAAATCCGTGCTTCACAACCTCCCCCATACCGCAGGAAAACTGCTCCAGGGGCAGCGTGCACAATGTGCTCACATTCATATATACCATGCGGGGCTGATGGAACGCACCCACCATATTTTTGTATTTTAAGAAATCCACACCTGTCTTACCGCCGATACTGCTGTCCACCTGGGCCAGAAGCGTGGTGGGTACCTGAATAAAAGCAATTCCCCGCAGATAGGTTGCTGCCGCAAATCCGGTCATATCGCCTACCACACCGCCTCCGAGGGCAACCAGAAAATCCTTCCGGTCAAAGTGCATTTCAATCAAATGCTGGTATATCCCCTGGATCTGTTCCAGTGTCTTATTCTCCTCCCCGGCGGGAAGCACATAGGAAGTCACAAAGCAGGCACACCGTTCCAGCTCTTTTTTCACGGTATTTAAGTACAGCGGAGCAACCGTGCTGTCTGTCACAATGCAGAATTTTCTCCCGGAGAATTCCAGTCTCTTAAGCTGCTTAGATAAATCCGAAAAATCCTTGCGGAATATAATGGGATAGGAAAAATCCCCGTCTCTTCTAACCTGTAATATGTCTGCTGTCATTCTTTTCACTCCTGTCTTAACAATATCTGGCCAGGCTTATATGATACCTGTTCTTTTTTGTGATGCCTTCCACTTCCTCAAAACGGAATTTTCCTCTGCCGCGCACAGACACAATATCCCCCTCCTTCAGATTATATCCGTTGGAGAGAATGTTCTTTCCGTTCACAAATACCTTTCCCCCTTCGATCAGGGAGATGATACTGCTTCTGGAGGTGGAAAATGCCAGTGCGATGACGCTGTCCAGTCTCACAGAGGAAACCGTCCCGGAAACTTTTTCTGTTTTCAGAACAGGCAAATCCTCCAGTGCGTGGGGAAGCTTTGGTACTACGTTCGTATGGCGGACGCGGCACAACTCCTGCATGAGAAACGGCGCCATGTTCTCATGGCAGAAGACATGGGCTGTCTTCCCGTTCACCAGGATATCCCCGATCTTACTTCTCTCAATACCAAGGTTTAATATAGCTCCCAGATAATCCCTGTGCGTCAGGCTCTCTGCGAATTTCTCCGCCGCAGGCCGGATCTGGATGCAGGAGATGGGATAATCCTGCTGAAAGAAAAGAGCATCAGGGATGAATGCTGCCATCTGACGCTCTGCCAATGCATAGCCTCCGAAGGTCTCCACTTTGACCCCTGATTCATTCTTTGGCAGGCTGTGCAACATATGCAATTCATTTAAGTCCAGAAAATCAGAGAAAGTAAGAACACCGCGGTAATAGGCATTCTTACTTAACTCTTTCATACGTTTTTCAAATAAAACTTCTTTTTCCATGGTTTGTCCACTCTGTCCTTAATATTCGGTCCGTATGGACGGGATGTCAAAAGCACCGCTTAAAATCTGCTGATAGTCTCCTGTAATGTCCACGCTTGCCGGTGTCAGAATAAATATGTAACTGGACACTTTCTGCAGGCTTCCGCCTATGGAATAGCAGGAACCTGAAGTAAAATCAATGATCCTCTGTGCAACTTCCATATCCAGGCCTTCCAGGTTCAGGATAACGGTGCAGTTAGCGATCAGTGTATCTGCGATCTCTCTGGTATCTTCCATATTGGTGGGCTTGATCACGCACACTTCCATCGCGCTGCCTGTTCTTTTTACCTGACGCATCGGGGTAACCTTGGAGGAGGAAGCGGAAGCTGAAGATGGGGACTTGACCGTCTTTTGCGGTTTGGCTGTCTTGGCAGCTTTGGGAGCAGGCTGTTTCTCCGTTCTTCTGCGCGGTTCGTAGTCATCTAAGTCGTCATCATCTTCCTCTAATTTTTTGAAGAAACGTCTCTTGGGTTTTTCGTCATCGAAGTCGTCATCGAACTCATCATCCAGAAATTCGTCGTCGTCGTAATCGTCGTTCACTTTGATTGCATCTAAAAACTTATCTAAAACACCCATGATAAAATCTCCAATCTTATTTGCTATAATCTCTTTCTCCGAAGATGCCGGTTCCTACACGGACCATGGTGGCACCCTCTTCAATGGCAACCTCATAATCACCAGTCATGCCCATGCTGAGCACAGCCATAGTAACATTATTAAATTTTTTCTCTTCAATGTCAACACTTAATTTTCTTAAATTTCTAAAAACTTCCCTGTTTTCTTCAGCATTTTCTACAAATGGAGCGATAGTCATCAGGCCCTTTACCGAAATATTCGGAAGTTTTGAAATGGTCTCTGCCAGTGCTGCCGTCTCTTCCGGGCGGACACCGAATTTGCTGTCCTCACCGGCCACATTGACCTCAATGAGAATATTGGCTGTGACGCCTTTCTTTCCGGCTTCCTGGCTGACAGTCTCTGCCAGACGGAGGGAATCCACCGAATGGATCAGACAGGCCTTGTCCACCATGTATTTTACTTTATTTCTCTGTAAATGTCCAATCATATGCCAGTGAATACCTGAGGGAAGTGCCTCCTCCTTGGCTGTCAGCTCCTGTACCTTGTTCTCACCGAAATCCACTACGCCCAGAGGCAGCAGTTCCTCGATCATAGACATGGGTTTTGTCTTGCTCACAGCGATGAGGGTAACCTCATCCCGGTTTCTTCCTGCCCGGCGGCAGGCTTCCTTTACTTTTTCTTCCACTGCAAGATAATTTTCACATACACTCATGTTTCATCTCTCCTTACTTTCCAGTCAGTATATCTTCTTCTTTTACGCTCTCTCCGTCATCCACAATCCTGTCAAAGGCTTCCAGACCGTAAGACGTGTTGGGTTTTACAATACAGTATTCTTCATTCTGGTCAATGATATCAATTTGTCTGAATACCGCATATCCTTTGTTCATACTGTAAACACCTTCCAGATAATCAATCTCACCTACCACAAAGGTTTCCTGTGTTTCCGGCTTATGCAGGACATCCCCGTCCTGGAAGGTCTGTTTATCCACATAACAGTACCCATCCTGGGCTGCCGTATTCTCTGTATCTTCGGATACTTCGCCATCCTGGTTCTCTTCTGCTGTGTTCTTATAAATAGTGGCAGATACAAACTCTGTTGTCTTGTCTCCGCCTTTAGTGGCTGTCTCCCGCAGGAACCCGGCTGAATTTTCATTTCCTCCTTTGGTCAGGAAAGAGGAGGGAATGATATAAAATTCTTTGGTCACAATAGAACGCATGGGGATTTTCAGCCCGCTCTGGGTATTGATGACCAGTTCTATTTTGAGGAATCGGTCAGAGGCATAGCGCACCATACCATTTTTTAGTGTGATTTTTGCCACCTTCTGGTTTCCCACATTCATAAGGGAGAGCTGCCCGGTCTGTGTCTCTCCATCTTTTAGAAACTTCACTTTGATACTTTTGCGGTCTGCCAGTTTAGCAGCCAGTTTGTCGGATAGAGGCACCATGAGGGTCCAGTTGTCATCTTTGACCAGTTTGTACACAGCATCTCCGGCTTTGGCCTGCCCGTCTGTGAGCAGGTCATTTTTTTCATAGGCTTTTTGATTAAAATCTTCCTCTGTCAGGTCCTCAACGGTTTTTCCTTCATATCCGTCTGTGGAATATATAACAAGACCTGCGCTGGGGGATGTATGTACCACTTGGTTTCCAAAAGTCATGGAACCCCGGATGACGGTCACATCACTGTCCTCCTCATCCTGGTCCTCCACAGCGTCAGCCGGCGCCGTCCCCTGGGAGGATGCCTGCTGAAAGATCAGGCCCTGCATTTCATATTTAAAACTGTAAGCATCGTAAAAATCCGTTCCGCTGAAGTTATTGGAAAAATCAGCGATCCTCGTGCGGACTTGCTCTAGCTGGTCTTTGGACAGGGTGATATCAGACTTGACGTTTTTGGTATCGCTCAGGGCATAGACATTGCCGCCCTTTCGTACTTTCATGCCTTCCCTGGCATAGTAACGTATATAGCCCGGGCTGTCGGCAGTGACAACCTCCTCGTCGCGTACCGCCAGCGCTGTACAGACAGGATTCCTGGAGAGAGGACCTGCCGTTACCTGATAGGAGGTGACGTGGGTGGAGGTGATGTAAAGCAGAACAGTGATCAGCATGTAAATAAACAGTGCTCCAAAAAGCAGTGTGGCAATATTAAAAGTAAATATTTTTTTGATGATACTCAGCAGTTTTTTTATAAATGTCAATATTTTTTCTCTCAATTGGAATGAAAATCTCCTTTCATTATCGTTTTCCATTTTAACATTTTCGGCATTTAAGTACAATAGCCAATTTTATTGTATAAAAATTATAAATAATGCAGAAAATAGAAAAAGATAAAGGAGGAATTATCATGAAATCAAATGGATTAGATTATACCGCATTAGTTATTACCGTTATCGGCGCCCTCAATTGGGGGTTGATCGGACTGTTCCGTTTCAATTTGGTTACCTTCCTGTTCGGAGACATGACATGGCTTTCAAGAGTTGTATATGTCATTGTAGGAATCTGCGGACTCTATCTGCTGAGCCTCTTCGGAAGGATCACATCTATGGGTGACCGCTGAGCACGCGCAGAAAAAAGCCGCCGCACGCCTGTCTTTTCAGGGTGTGCAGCGGCTTTTTTACTCATTCGTTTTTGTTTATTTACAAAGATGTGATAATCATATGTCTCACATCTTCAGGAAGATCCTTTTCGTCTTTTGAAAGGCTGATAATAAAGGAAATATTATAACACTCTGCAATCTTCTCAAGGCTGGCCATAACCTTTGAAATGTTCTCCGGGGAATTTTCCAGTCTGGAGATCTTCAGGAAACCATCCAGATACATCTGCTCAAGATCATGATCCTGGGAAACAATACCGCGGATAAAACCAACAAACTCATCACTGTTTTCTATACCGTATTCCATCACATCTATCAGACGGATTTTATTATTCAGCTCATACATATGCTTTGCACTCTTATCTAAGTAAACAACTGAGCCGTTCGCGTTCCTGACCTCAGCATTAGCCTTGTCTAGAAGAATTTTCGTCTTTCCTTTACCTTTTTCACCTACAATTAACTGAACCATCGCATTTTCCTCCTTAGCCGCACGTAATATGTATATTTACTAAAAACGTGGTTATCTTGGAATTAATTATAGTGCATTTCGTTCAAAAATACAATGGTAAAATAAAAAAATTCTGCTATTTTTTGAAATTTCATTTTTTCTTTAGGAACGGTTCACTTTCTCAAGAAGCTGGTTCATGCGCTCATACAAAACGGGTTTGTTTTCCGCATTCAGAACGATGGAAACATAAGGTTCCCCATAGTTATTCTGAACCATAAGAGCCAAACAGTTTCCCGCTTTGGCAGTGGTTCCGGTCTTACCGCCCAGAATAGTAACTCCTTTCGGTGCGCTGGACTCCCCTGTCAGATACTGGTCTGTGGCGTCCAGCCACTTCTGCATCTGGGTACCGTCCGCTGACTTATAGTTGATGGTATAGTTACTTAGCTGGGTAATATCTGTGAACTCCTGATGTTTCATGGCTTCATTGAGCATCAGATAGATGTCATATACCGTTGTATAGTGATCTTCATCGTGAAGTCCGTGCGGATTCACAAAATGTGTCCCTGTCATGCCCAGGCGCTGGGCTTCCTCATTCATCATATCCACAAAGCCTTCCACACTGCCGCCCACGGTTCTGGCAATCGCCATCGCCGCATCATTGGCTGAATAGACAAGAAGTGCATGGAAGAGCTGGTCCATGGATATCTGGTCTCCCTCCACAAGTCCGCAGACCTGGGAATCCGCCTCCAGCTGGACATCCTGTGCCTGAATGGTCACAATTTCATCCATGTTGGCTTTGCCGAGTGCTGCCAGTGCTGTCATGATCTTAGTAATACTGGCCGGATAAGACTTTTCATACAGCGATTTTGAAAAAAGCAGTTTTTTGTCCTGAATATCAAACAACGCTGCTCTTTCTTCTCCCTGGGCCTCAATCCCGTCAAGCGGTGTATCACCTGCACCCACGCACAAATCTGCTGCCACACCTTCTGCTACCAGGGAATCCTCGCCTATGGTCTGACCAAACACTTCCGTAGTCAGCCTGAACGCCATAGGCGCATCCACGGCCTGTTTACCCTTCAGCATGAAGATCCCCAGCACACCTGCTAACAGCAGGATAACAAAAAACATGCCGAGAAACAGGGTACGCTTGATCTTACGCCTTCTCTGTGCCTTTTTGGATAGCCTTTTTTTCGGTTTATTTGTACATTTCACGCCAGTCTAACTCTCCTCTGTCAAGTGATCTGATCATCATTTCTGCCGTGGCAAGATTGGTTGCCAGTGGTATATTATGTGTATCACACAGATGAAAAATCCGCTTTACATCCGGATCATGTTTCTGAGGCGCCAGTGGTTCCCGCAGATAGATGATGAGATCCATCTGGTTCTGTTCGATCAGCGCTCCCATCTGCTGTTCTCCGCCCAGATGACCGGCCAGGAACTTGTGTACATTCAAATTGGAAGCCTCCTCAATGAGCCTGCCTGTGGTACCCGTGGCGAATAGCTGGTTTTTTGAAAGAATACTCCTGTAGGCAACACAGAAGTTCTGCATTAATTTTTTCTTAGAGTTGTGTGCAATTAATCCGATGTTCACGATTTTTCTAC
Source organism: Blautia pseudococcoides (assembly GCF_001689125.2). Classification (NCBI taxonomy): domain Bacteria; kingdom Bacillati; phylum Bacillota; class Clostridia; order Lachnospirales; family Lachnospiraceae; genus Blautia; species Blautia pseudococcoides. The sequence goes on from NZ_CP015405.2 coordinate 1,484,000, forward strand.
CTCCCTGTAGGTTCTGTTTTTCTGAAGGCTGACATTTAATACCAGCCCCATACCGATATAAAGGCTTACCATGGAAGAAAGCCCGTAGCTGACAAAGGGAAGCGGCGTACCCGTGTTGGGGCTGAGTCCCGTTGCCACACAAATGTTGATAAAGCTCTGTACTGCTATAATGGAAGCCATACCGTAGCATATGAGGCTGCCGGATAGATCCTTGGCCCTCCTACCCGTCTTCATACTTTCAAAGATGATCAAAAACAAAAGCAGCAGCAAAGCCGTACAGCCCAAAAATCCCAATTCCTCACCTGCAACGGAAAATATAAAGTCTGTCTGGCTCTCTGATACAAAATTGCCTTTGTTGGCTGATGCCACTTCATTATTATTCAGGCCTTTTCCTGTAAGTTTTCCTGAACCGATGGCCATGATAGAATTCTGCTGCTGAAGAACATCGTCAGAGTATTCCTCCTCCTCCGGATAGAGGAAGGTCATAATCCGGTTTCTCTGGTAATCATCCAGTAGTTTCTGGTCAGGCTGTATGACTATGAAAAGAAATACAACCACCAAAGGGATGGCTATCAGCAGCGTTCCGCCTATAATTTTATAACTCAGCCCGGCAAGATACAGCATGATACAGAAAAGTATAGCAAGTGTAATGGTATTTTTCAAGTCCGGCTGACTAAAGATCAAAATCAGAGGTACGGCGATCAGCACGACGGTCTTCAATATTGTCTTTAATGTATTCAAATCTTCTTCGTGTTCCATTAAGTAGCGTGCGAGAAACAGAATGATGATGATCTTCGACAGCTCTGTGGGCTGGAACTGGAAACTTCCGATCCGCAGCCATCTGGCAGCTCCTTTGGACTCTGTACCAAACAGCCGTACCAGAAGAAGCATGAGAATATTGCCCACATACATGATCCAGTAAAAATTCAGGATCCAGCTGAAATCCATCAGGGATATGACCACCATGACAAAAAGTCCCAGCATCATACCAAAGAACTGCTTCTTCTGCAGATCCGGTTCCGCACTTCCAACCAGCAGCACCCCCATGAAGGTGAGTACAACCAGAAACAGCACCAGTCTGAAATTATAGTCGCGTAGTTTATATTGTTTAATCATGAAAACACCTAGTTTTATCCTTAAAGTCCTTTTTTACCTGTTCCTAAAAACCGGGATAAGATTCCTGTATATCTGCTTTCAGAGGAATCTTTGCCAAAACGGTGGTGGTATCCTTCAAATAACGGATCTCCACTTTTTGTTCCTGTACAGTGAAATATTTACTCACGGCACGGACCATATCGTTTTGAAGCATGGTCATCATTTGTGGAGAACAATCCAGCCTCTCGGATACGAGGAGAAGCTTCAGCCGGTCCTTTGCTACATGACCGGAACGTTTATTCCGAAAATGAATCAACACGCAGGCCCTCCCTTACCTTATTATTTTTTAAAGATACCGGACAGCCTTTTAAACACACCCTGCTTTGCCTGGAAATTCAGGAAAGGTACATCCTCCCCCGCTATCCTGCGGCAGATGTTTAAAAATGCCTGTCCTGACATGGAGTCCTGCCCGCAGAGAGGCTCTCCCTGATTGGTGGCAATGACCACAGCCTCATCATCCGGAATCGCGCCTAAAAGTTCCACAGCCAGGATCTCCGTCACATCCTCCACGGACATCATTTCCCCACGCCTTATCATATCCATACGCAGGCGGTTGATGATAAGCTGCACTCTCGGCATTTCATTTGCCTGTAGAAGCCCGATAATACGGTCTGCGTCGCGGATGGCGGAAACCTCAGGCGTAGTGACCACAATGGCCCGGTTAGCCCCCGCAATGGCGTTTTTAAAGCCCTGTTCAATGCCTGCAGGGCAGTCCAGCAGAATATAGTCAAACTCTTCCGACAGATCATCTGTCAGTTTAATCATCTGTTCAGGTGTGATAGCTGTCTTGTCTCTGGTCTGGGCAGAGGGAAGCAGGCAGAGATTGTCACACTGCTTGTCCCGGATGAGCGCCTGTTTCATGCGGCAGCTCCCCTCAATGACATCAATGAGATTATAGACAATCCTGTTCTCAAGCCCAAGGACCACATCCAGGTTCCTAAGCCCGATATCCGTGTCCACTACGACAACCTTTTTGTTGAGCTTTGCAAGTCCAAGCCCCAGGTTTGCCGTAACGGTGGTTTTTCCGACCCCGCCTTTTCCGGAAGTCACTACAATAATTTCACTCATATCCTATCCTCCTAAATCCTTTTTGAAGCTGCGTAACCGTTAAACAAGCTGAACTGTTACGCAGCTGTGGCATTAACCGCCTTTACTTTTCGTGCGTATTTTCAAGACTCAAAAAAGGTTTAGTCTGTCTGCTGTGTACTTCCGCCTGCGGATGCCGTTCCGGTAACTATCGCATCTTTCTCCACAAGATTGTACTTATAGCTGATTACATCTTTTGCTACTGCTGCCGCATTGGTGGAACTGTATCCATTGGCAATGCGGACTGCCATGGCGATCTCCGGATTGTCCGATGGGGCAAATCCGATGAAAAGTCCGTGGCTGGGCCGGGTTGTTACTTCCTGGGCGGTACCGGTCTTACCGGATACCGGGTAATCAAAGTCCTGGAAGGCTTCATTGTTCTCTACCACTTCCCGCATTCCTGCATGAATGATATCCCACTCATTGTTCGGAATGTCCATAGTAGCCTTTAACTCCGGTGTGTAGTCTTCGATGAGGTTTCCTTTGGAGTCTGTAACTTTATCAAGAAGGGACAACGAATAAATGTTTCCCCGGCTTGCGATTGTGGTGGCATAGCGTGCCAGTTGTGAGGTCGTGTAGTTGTTGGTACCCTGTCCGATGGCAGATGCCACGGCAGCTTCGTCCGTGATCTGTGGTTCGGCCTCTGTGATCTCTAGTCCTGATTTCTGGTCTAACTGGAACAGCTCTGCATATTTCCGAAGTTTTTCAAGTCCAAGTGAATCTGAAAAGTTTCCGTCATTGTCGGTTCCCATATCATAGACAACCTGGTTAAAGAAAGTATTACAGGAGTTTTTAATGGCGCCCTGTATTCCCAGATATCCATGTCCGGTATGCAGCCAGCACTTAATAGGAGGCGTGACTTTGGTGAATTCACCGGTACAGGTCACACCATAATTGTTGTCAACAATCCCCTCTTCCATTCCCGCAACCGCTGTCACAATTTTAAAGGTGGAACCGGGCGCGGTCTTCTGCTGTGTGGCTTTATTAAAGAAGGGCCTTGAAAGGTCAAGGGAAAGCTTGGCGTAATAATCCACATCCATCTGGTTTGCCAGACGGTTATTGTCATACCCCGGATAGGTGACACAAGCCAGGACTTCCCCGGATTTTGTATCTGTCATGACCAAAGATCCGGAACAGGGGTCAAGGGCCAGCTGGGCCGGGGTGATCTCCAGGTTACTGATTTTTTCTTTCAGGAAATCATAAGACTTTTTCTGACCGGAGGCAAGTGCATTATAGGATTCCTCATCTGCCTCCAGGATTCCCTGGTCATAGAGCACCAGGCAGAGCTGGTTTCCGGATATGGTGTCTGACAGTATCATATACTTATATATGATTTTGGAGAACTGGGAATCATTTGTCAGGGACTCTGTCAGATACTCGGAAAGAGCATTATAGACTTCTGTGGAGTCCAGATAATCCCCCTCAGCATAAAACTGGGAAATGTCGATCCAGTTCTGGCTTACCGCATATGTTAAAAATTCTTTTAAGCTTATGGAGCTGTCCTTTGTCCAGGCAATATAAGTCGGGTCACTGGCATCGATAGCATCCATGGACAGGATTCCCTTTTTATTCATAAGGAAGTCATTGACAATATAACTCTGGTACTCCTGCATTTCTTTTGGAAGGTCTTTGTAAGCTTCCGGTGCGGCAGCGGTAAGTTCCTGCCGGATGGCTTCAAAGACTTCCGCCTGCTTCTGGGTAAAAAGTCCGTAAATCGTCTGCTCTGTCTCAGAGGCGTCCTCCGCTTTAAAATGGCTGGTATCAATCACGCTGTTGCCTATGAGCGCATTATAAACATCATAGATCGGTGTACGGATATTGCTGGTATCGTTGTTGGTGGATTCCTGGTCGAATTCCTTTGCCATAATAATATTATCAGAAAGGATACCGGCTATTTTCTGTTCCAGAACTTCGTATGCCACTTCCTGAAGGTCTTTGTCAATTGTCAGGTAAACATCATCTCCTGATACCGGGTTGATCCGGGATTCTTCGTTGATCTGCAGTACCTTTCCAAGGTTGTCCACAGTCACCTGCTCCTCCCCGTCTTTTCCCTGAAGGGTGGTTTCCATATACTGCTCAATTCCGGTCTTACCGATCACAGCATCTGTGGAGTAATCCGGATTGTCTTTCTGCAGTTCCTCCAGCTCCTCTGCGGAAGCTTTTCCGGTATAGCCGATAATGGGTGCAAAATATACGCCCTCGTCATACACACGGATGGAATCTTCCATAATGTCCACACCCTGAAGTTTGTCCTTGCTCTCCATGACCATGGCAACCGTATTGTCGCTGACGTTAGTGGCAATGGTTGCCGGCACATACTTTTTAAAGCTGTTGGCAGACAGGGCATAACGGATACGGACAATCGCCAGGGTTTCCTCCGGAGTGAAGGATTCCGGCAGGTCATGTTTCTTTAACTCCTCCGCCGTATAAGGATCATCTTTGTTCACAAGACCGAAGCGCTCGGCACTGCACAGATAATCCATGATCTTTTTTGGAGAAGCGTTGAGCTGATCCTCTTTAAGGGAATCTATTTTCGCCTGTCCGTACACATCGGCTTTGAAACGGTTCAGGGTAAAGTCAGCTGCGTCAAAGGCATACTCCCCGTTCTCATCCACCACAATATGAAAGGAGGTGTCCAGGGTCTCGCCGTTGGCTTCTAAAATCTTCATCAGGGAATATGCCACATAGTTGAGGGTCAGATTTTTCTCCCTGTTGGAGTCATAGCTTCCATTGTCTTCCAGTATAATGGAATAGGACAACTGGTTGTGGGCCAGAAGCTGGCCGTTGCGGTCCCGGATATTTCCGCGGGTGCTTTTTATGGTACGTGTTTTTGTGGTGCTCAGATTAAAATTGTCGGCGTACTCGTCGCCTTCTATGATCTGAAGTTTGAAAAGATGCTGTATCAGGATAAAAAACATAAGAATAAATACCAGAAACAGCACAGTTGTTCGTTTGATACATAATTTTTTTAAAAAGTTTTTTATTTTCTTAGCCAAATAGAATCTCTCTCCTTCATTTCCAGTTCTGTCAGCCGCTTGTTAATGTTAAAGAGTAACCTGTAGAGAAGAACAGTCATAAGAACCGTATATATCATTTCCGGGATGATGATCCTTCCAAAATAGTAGTAAAACTCTATGCGTCCCCGCATCAGATACTGCATTCCATATACCAGGCCGCCGTAGACCAAATCCCCTGCAGCCATAAGTATGATGGGAACACGGAGTTCCTCATCGTAGAACAGCTTACAGCAGCAGCCTGCCGCATAGCCGATGCACAGGTAGACCAGTGCGTAAAAACCGAGCAGTCCGTCTGAGAGCAGATCTTTCAGAATACCGCAAAAAAATCCAATCCAGATGCCGTTCTTCTTGCCCCGCATAAAACCAAAGGAAACTGTCAGGATCAACAGCAGGTTCGGCGTGATGGAGCCGATGGAAAGCGCTTTGAAAAGAGTTCCCTGAAGGATAGCGGAAATCAGAATCAGAAGGAGGGTTACCACTTTCCTTTGAATTCTCATTTATGAATCTCCCTTCTGCTGTTTCAGTTCTTTGATCACAAGTACCTCCTGCAAATGTTGAAAATCCACTGCAGGTGTGAGCGTTCCTGTCTTTGTAAGGTTATTGGGGTTTTCTTCTATCTCACTGACATATCCTATCAGAATCCCCTTCAGAAATCTGTCGCTGGTTGCGGATGTGACGATTTTTTCACCTTCCTGTATTTTATCATCCTCATCTTTGAGATGGATAAACTGCAGTTTGCCCTCATCAATCAGACGCAGATCTCCTGACACAATGCAGGTGTCAGAGGTGGTCATGGTCATGGCACTTACATTGCTGGTGTCATCTATGATGGAACGGACCGTTGCCCAGTTTTTTCCAACCTCTGTGACGATACCTACCAGCCCGCTTCCTGCTATGACATTGCAGTCCTTCTGAATGCCGTCATCACTGCCTTTGTTGATGGTAAACGTGGAAAACCAGTTGCCCGAGTTCTTGCTGATCACTTCCGCGCCAACCTTGTCATATTCACTGTATTCCTTGTCGAGATCATAGAGCTTTTTCAGACGGTCCAGTTCGCTGATGGACTGGGTCAGACGGCTGTTTTCAGCGGTAAGCTCGTCCACTTTGCTCTGAAGCTTTTCATTTTCCTCCACCAGCTTTTTCTTATTGCGGAAACCGGATGTCATTTCGTTTAATGCGGTCCCCACTTTATTGATGCCGTTCTGGAATGGTACGACTGCGTAACTGGCTGCCTTTCTGACCGGTGCTGCCGGAAATTTCTCTGCAAAGGTGAGAAGCATCAGGCTGATGCACACCAGAATCATTATAACCAGGATATGTTTACTTTTTATGTTCCAATCATGCTTTTTTTTCATTCTATAAAACCTCAGCTTTTTATTCATAACAACAGAAAGTCCATTGGTTCTCTTTTGCTCTCTATTGTTTCACCCATTTTCTGAGAGACTTGCTTCCTATAATTTCTTTGAGTCCGTATATGGTACACAGGTCATAGAAACGTGACAGACAGACCTTCTGTCCTGTTTGTCTGCTTATGAACCATTCGATATCAGGAATCTTTGTAGTGCCTCCGGTGAGATTGATGCCTTCCCTGGAAATATTCTGCCGGATCTGGGGCGGTATACGCTCCAGAAAAAAGCGTATTTCCTCACAGATGGTGCCAAGAGGCTCCAAAATGGCCTCATAGACCATTCTGGAGGACACGACTCCCTCCTGGGGCAGACCGGTCAGGCTGTCCACGCCCACTACTTTCCGGGCCTCTTTTTTATCTTCCTTCAGATAAGCCAGTGAAAATTTCAGGCGCCTGGCCGTACGGCTGCCTATGTTCAGATTGCACCGGCGGCGCACCATGTTCTGTATGGATTCATTGAGCTGCTTGCCGCCGATCTCCACGATCTTACTCAGAACCACACGGCCCTTTTCAATGACAGAGATCTCACAGCTCTGTGCTCCGATGTTCACAACCATGGAGCCTTTTGTTTTGTTAATAGGTATGCCGAGAGCCACCGCGTCGGCAATGGTCTTGTCTACCATATATATTTTATTTTTTCTGCTGGAATTACCTATTGTATAGTAGGCCCTCTTTTCTATCTCGGATAAATCGGCAGGAACTGCAAGATACAGTGTATTTCCCAAAACCGTACCGGCCCCTGCTTTCTCCAGAAGCGAATGCAGAACCATCTCTGTGTGATTGATATCTGCAATCTTGCCGAATGTCATGGGAGTGATGACCGAGACATTTGAGGGATTTTTTTCAAAAATCTCATAAGCATCATTGCCGGCAGCCAGAATCTGTTTTCCGTTCCGGATGGCAATCATGTTCTTTTCCGTTAAGATGGTGTCCTGCTGGCAGGAATAGATTTTCACCATACTGGTGCCTAAATCTACACCAAACGTTTTATGAAATGGCATATTGTGCTCCCCTTTTATTTATGACCAGGAAAGAATCACTGTGTGTGCGTTCTTTCTATTCTTTATTCTAATAACCCCTGCTCCCGGAAGCTTATGTAACGGCAGTCTCCGATAATGATGTGATCCAGAAGCGGGATGCCGAGCATTGCTCCGGCACTCTGAACTCTTTTCGTGATTTTAATATCCGCCTGACTTGGGGACGGATCTCCGCTTGGATGATTGTGAACCAGTAGGATTCCCACCGCATGATAAGAAAGAGCGGCAAGAAAAATCTCCCGCGGGTTTACCAGGGACATATTGACAGTCCCCTTAAACACAATCTCTTCCCCCAGGCGATGATTTTTGCAGTCCAGCATCATACAAAGCAGCAGCTCCTGTTCCTGATGGCGGAGCTGCTCCATGTAGAAATTGGCAATGGATGCCGGATGATCAAAAGAAACACCCTTTTCTGCCACAGAGACCGCAATCCTCTTGGAAAGTTCACCGATACATTTGAGCTGTATGGCTTTCACAGTTCCAATCCCCCGTATACTTTTTAACTGCTGGAGACTCAATTGGTTGAGGCCGGGAAGGCCCTCTTTATCCCGGGAAAGGTGTAACACCTCCCCGGCAAGCTCCAGTGAGGAGCTTCCGCTTGAGCCGGAGCGCAAAAGCACTGCCAGCAGTTCTTCATCGGTGAGTGCCTGGGCGCCAAGCTTCAGACACTTTTCGTATGGCCGGTTTTCATTTGGTATTTCTTTGATTTTTCTATTGTCATTCATATGATCTTCCACATACTCTCTTCAGCATGGTATGGGCATCATAAAAAAATTTAGCAGACTTTATTGTAGCACAGATTAAAAACGATGTATATGGCTTAACAAAAATTTATCACTTTTTTCACAATTGCCTCCCCAATTTTTAATCCATCCATGGCTGCGGAGGTGATTCCTCCCGCATATCCGGCACCTTCCCCGCAGGGATAAACACCACGGATATTGCTCTCCATCTCTGTGTTCCTCTCAATACGCACCGGGGAGGAGGTTCGGCTTTCCACGCCGGTAAGCAGCACGTCGTCCCTGGAAAATCCGGGGATCATACGGTCAAAATATGTGATCCCCTCCTGCAGGGCATGGCTGATAAATGCAGGAAAAAGCTCTCTAAGATTGGCAAATGACCATCCCCCTTTCAGGCAGGGCGATACAAGTCCAAGACCGGTACTTGGGCGGTCCTCTTTAAAATCCCCGAAAAGCTGAAGGGGTATATTGCCGCCGCCGAGACGGTATGCGGTCCTTTCCAGGCCTCTTTGGAATTCCACGCCGGAGAGCGGGCCGGTATTACCATAATCATCCGGTGTTACGGTGACGATCATGGCACTGTTGGCATTTTGGGAGGCACGGTCCTGGTAGCTCATGCCATTGACTGCCAGCATGTTTTCTTCTGAGGATGCATTGACCACATAACCGCCCGGGCACATACAAAAGCTGTATACGCCCCGTCCGCCCGCTGCTTTATGTGTCAGCTTATAGGCGGCGGCCCCCAGCTTATCATGTTCTTTCAAACCGTACTGGTACCGGTTAATAAGGGTCTGGGGATGTTCTATGCGCAGGCCCACTGCAAACGATTTGGCCTGCATGGAAAATCCGCTTTTCTCCAAAAGAGAAAAGGTGTCTCTGGCGCTGTGTCCGATGGCAAGAACAAGACAGGTAACAGATAGTTGTTCTTTGTGATCAATCTCAATGCCGGTCACTTGTCCCTTTTCCATATGAATGCCGGTCATGGCACTTCGGAAGCGGATCTCACCGCCCAATGCCTCTATCCTGCCCCGGAGATTTTTTACGATCGTTACCAGTAAATCTGTGCCCAGGTGAGGTTTCTGCACATAGAGGATTTCCTGTGGGGCACCACATTCCACGAATAGGCGGAGCACCTCCAGATTTCTTCCGGCAGGGTCTTTGACCAGTGTATTCAGTTTTCCGTCTGAGAAAGTACCTGCACCGCCCTCTCCGAACTGTACATTGGATTCTGTGTCCAAAACACCGCTGTCCCAAAAAGACTGCACTTTTTCCATTCGGCTGTCCACATCATCGCCCCGCTCGATCACAAGAGGGGACAAGCCTGCCCGTGCCAGGTAATAGGCACAGAAAAGACCTGCCGGACCGCTGCCCACTACCACGGGCCGCTGAACCCCGGATAGGTTCCCGGGCTGCGGATATGTGTAAGAGGTTCTTTTAGTTGACATAATAATTTTATTGTCAACTCTTTTTAAGATAGTGTTTTCCTTTTTAACTTCTGCGTCAATCGTATATACAAAAAAAAGTTCCGGCTTTTTCCTGGCATCCAGAGATTGTTTGCGGATTGTCCAGGAGAGAAGCTCTTCTTTTTTAATTTTCAATGTTTTTAGGATCTTTTTTTCCAGTTCGCCCTCCGTGTGCGACACGGGAAGTTTTAATTGTTGTATGGTAAGCATAAATCTACCTTTCTTTGTGCTGTCAGCAGGCAGCGTGTGTGCCTGCTGCTGCTGCGCTTGACCAGGCCCACTGCAGGTTATATCCCCCGCAGATACCGTCTGTGTCCACTACTTCCCCGGCAAAGAAGATACCCGGATGAAGGGAGGATTCCATTGTCTCAGGAGATAATTCCTCTGTGGATACGCCTCCTGAACATACCTGTGCCTGTTTGAAAGAACGGGGACCTTTGACATCCAGTTCCAGGCATTTGATCTTTTGTACCAGGGATGTGATATCATCCCGGTTATCCTGGGTTAATACATCTATGAGTTTTTTGGGAAACAGCCCCACCAGGCTTTCTTTTAAAGTTTTGTATGGACAGTTTTCCAGCCTGGTCCTTAAAAAGGATTCCAGGGGCTCCTCTGTGAAATCCGGCATAAAATCCAGCAGCAGCCTTACAGGCACACCCTCGTCCAGAAGCCGTACCGCATGACCGCTTAACTGAAAGACAGGAATCCCTGAAACGCCGTATTCCGTGAGCTGTACTTCCCCTCTCTCCTCCCGGAAAATCTCATATCCGACCACAAGAGAAACACAGGCCTCTGCCCGGACACCCGACCATTTGGAGAAAAAACTGCCTTTACAGTTCAGGGGGACCAGGGCAGGAAGGGGTTTTATCAGCGTGTGCCCCAGTTTCCGGGCAAATGCATAGCCGGATGTGCAGGAACCTGCAATCTCTGAAGCCGGGGAACCGCAGGCAATGATCACACTGTCTGCATTGTACTGCCAGGCTGCGGTTTTGACCTGCCATCTGCCCTGTTTCCGGTCCGGACACACACAGATGTCCGTCACCTGCTCCCGGCACTTGATCTTTACTTTCAGATAACGCGCTTCCGCTTCCAGAACCTCCAGGACACTGGACGCCTGTAAGCTTGCAGGGTAAAGATATCCCTCCCGGTTCTTTGTATAAATCCCCAGTTTTGAGAAAAATGCTACTGTCTTCTGCATAGGAAACTGCTGTATGACTTTCCATGCAAATTCCGGGTGCCGGCCATGGTAGCAGGATGGCTGCTGGAAGGTATTGGTCAGATTACATCTGCCGTTTCCGGTCGCCAGAAGTTTTCTTCCGGGTTTCTCATTTTGTTCCAGCAGGATAACGGACGCATGGTTCCTTGCGGCAAAGATAGCGGATACCAGTCCGGCAGCGCCTCCGCCAATGATACAGACAGTTTTTTTGTTCATGGATCTATGCCTCCTGTTTTGGCAATACTGCGATTTTCTTATCAATAAGTTTTTGTAAGGACATGAGTATTCCAAGTTTTGCGTGATACCAGGTAAGTCCACCCTGGAAATATACAGCGTAGGGGGGCTTGATGGGACCGTCCGCAGAAAGTTCAATGGAGGAGCCCTGCACAAAGGCGCCTGCTGCCATGATCACATCACTGTCATAACCGGGCATGGCCCACGGTTCCGGCTCCACAAAGCTGTCCACCGGTGCGGCTGCCTGAATGCCTTTGCAGAATTCTATGACACCTTCCGGCACGCCGAAAGTGACTGCCTGGATGATATCATGACGGCTTTCCGTTCCGTTTGGAACCACCCCGAAGCCAAGGCGCTCATAAATATTAGCGGCAAATACGGCGCCTTTCAGCGCACCTGCCACTACTGTGGGGGCCAGAAAGAACCCCTGGAAGAAGGACTGGTTCACACCCAAAGTGGCACCTACTTCCTTTCCAAGGCCGGGGGAAGTAAGGCGGTAAGCGGCATTTTCCACATATTCCTTTTTCCCCACAATATAGCCGCCGATGGGAGCCAGGCCGCCGCCGGGATTTTTAATGAGGGAGCCTACGATCAGATCCGCTCCCACATCAGTGGGTTCCACAGTCTCAACGAATTCTCCGTAACAGTTGTCAACCATGCAGATCACATCCGGTTTGATGTGTTTCACGAAGGCAATCAGTTCGCCGATTCGTTTTACGGACAGTGTGGGGCGTGTCTGATAGCCCTTGGAGCGCTGAATGGTAACCAGTTTTGTCTTTTCGTTCATGGCTTTTTTTATGTTATCATAGTCAAAGCTGCCGTCAGGAAGCAAATCGGTCTGTCTGTAGGTGACCCCGTATTCTGCCAGGGAACCTCCGGACGGACGGATGCCGATAACCTCCTCCAAAGTGTCATATGGTTTGCCCACGGGGGAAAACAATTCATCGCCGGGCCGCAGATTGCCGGACAGGGCTACAGCTAGTGCATGGGTACCACAGGCTATCTGGGGCCGGACCAGCGCGGCTTCCGCGTGAAAAGCGTCCGCATATACATCTTCCAGGGTATCTCTTCCCAAATCATTGTATCCGTATCCGCTGGATGCATAGAGACACGCCTCGCTGACTTTGTTTTTCTGCATAGCCAGGATCACTTTCATCTGGTTGTATTCTGCATTTTCGTCGATGGCGGCAAAACGCTCCTTCAGTTCTTTTTCTATTTTATTTCCATATGCCAGTACCTCACTGCTGATTCCAAGCCGGCGGTACACTGCATTCATTTCCTGCATCACAAAATTCCTCTTTCCTTACATATTTTCAGCATGTATTTTAAAATGGCATCCTCGTCATAGGAGAATTCCGGTTTATTTACCCATATAACGTTCTTTTCCCTGCGGAACCAAGTGAGCTGCCGCTTGGCAAAATGGCGTGTGTCTCTTTTTAGAATATAAACTGCCTCCTCCTGGGAAATTTCCCCATCCAGCCAGGATAGGATTTCCTTGTAGCCAAGGCCCTGCATGGAAACCATATTTTTGTTGTAACCCATATTTTTCAGTCTCCGGACTTCCTGTATAAGACCTGCGTTCAGCATTTCATCCACCCGTCGGTCAATACGGGCGTATAGTTTTTCCCTGTCATCGTTCAAGACAAAGTAAGCGGTGTTGTAGGGGGAAGCTTTTTCTGCCTCCCGCTCATTGTGCTTGGAAATGGGCTCCCCTGTCAGTTCATAATATTCAAGAGCACGTATGACTCGTTTTATGTTGTTCTCGTGTATCTTTTCCGCTGAGACCGGGTCTGCTTCCCGGAGGCGCTGGTGCATCCGGGCGGCTCCATATTCCTGAGCTTCCCGCTCCAGCCGTTGTCTTACCGGGCTTTTTTCCGTATCCTCGGAAAAATCAATGTCCTTTGCCACAGCTTGGATATAAAAACCCGTGCCGCCTGTCAGGATGGGGATTTTTCCTTTTGCGTAAATTTGTGCCATAGCTTCTTTTGCCATCTGCTGGAATCTGACTACATGGAATTCTTCCTCAGGGTCCAACACATCAATGAGATAATGCGGAACACCGTCCATCTCCTCTTTCGTGATCTTGGCGGAGCCGATGTCCATATGGCGGTACACCTGCATGGAATCCGCTGAGATGATCTCCCCGTCTGCTGCGTGGGCCAGTGAGATGGACAAGCGGGTCTTGCCCACCGCAGTAGGCCCGGTCAATATGATCAAAGGTTGTTTCAAGTTTTTCACCTACACAATCCGTTTAAATTTCTTTTCCAATTCGTATTTTGTCATGGAGACAATGGTTGGTCTCCCATGTGGGCAATGATAAGGATTTTCAAGGCCCAGAAGTTCATCAATCAGTTTGTCAGCTTCCAAAACGGAGAGTATCTGATTGCCTTTAACAGCGGCTTTACAGGCGGCTGTGGCAATTCTGTGGGTGATCAGTTCAGGCGTCTTATTTCTGCCCTCTGCTTCCAGGCTGTCCAGGATTTCAATGAACAGTTCCTGGACCGTGATGCCGTATAGGTTAGCCGGAACTGCGCTGATACTGTACTCTTTTCCGCCGAAGGAGGATATTTCAAAGCCAAACTGCTCAAATATCTCCATCTGTTCTTTCAAAAGGGCGGCCTCCTGAAGGCTGAGAGCAATGATTTCCGGCGGGCTGACCATCTGCGAAATGATTTCCCGCTGTTCAAACTCTTTCATAAAGCGCTCATAGAGCACTTTTTCATGGGCAGCGTGCTGGTCAATGATGTAAAACTTTTCATCGTATTCCACCAGCCAGTACGTGTCAAAGAGCTGTCCGATGATGCGGTGGTGCTGTCTGGCTTTTTTTGACAGAAGCTTGTCGTCAAAAAGCTCCATCTGCTGGGTGTTTTTCAGTATAACGGTATCCTGGGATGTATCTTCACCGGGATTGGCCGGGGCGTCTGAAGGACTGCATTTGGCAGACTGAATGCCCGGAGCGGAAAAAGGGCTGGTATCTGTCACGGCACTGTCCTTGGGCGGCTGTATCTTTTCGTCGGAAACAGGTCTTACAACTGCCGGGTGAACGCCAATCGGATTTCCGTTTTCCGGAATCTCAGCATCCCGCCCGATCCCAGACTTTGACGCTGATGTTTCGGAAGCGCTGTCATATTTATATGGGCTGCTCTCCTCTTTGATATGCCCGGGCTGCTGGCCGTTAAACGGATCTGTATGCTGTACCTGCATACCGCCAGACTGAGTTGCCCGCTGTGTCTTAGGTGTATGGATGTGTTCTGTCTGCCGCGTCTGCTGTGGGCTAATCGGCTCTGGCTGCTGCGCTTGCTGTGCGTCCGTATACGCTGCCCGCTGCATCTGGGAAGTATGGGGAGAGCGAGCCTGCTGTGGGGTATGGTTCCCGGCACTCTGCTGGTTTGTATAAAACAGGCCTGCCCTGCGGTTCTGCTCAAAGGGTTCCGGGCCGGCGGTTTTTCCGGGGTTTTTTTCTGGAGTTTCGTTCTCCTTCTCCCGGACCAGTTCAATGTCAGGGATCAGTTCCCTGTGGGCCAGTACAGAGGTAAGCGCTTCATAGGTAGCCTGATAGACGGCCTGCTGGTTCTGAAACCGCACTTCCATTTTGGTGGGGTGCACATTAACATCAATTTCATCCCCCTGGATATTGTACTGCAGGCAGACGAAAGGATATTTATGCTGCATCATATAAGGCTTGTAAGCGTCCTCTATGGCTTTCATGATCACCTTGCTTTTTACATATCTGCCGTTAATATAATAATTCTCAAAGGTTCTGTTTCCGCGGGCAATGACAGGCTTTCCTGCAAATCCCTCTATGGAAATGCCGTTTTTCTCATATGTTACCCCAGCCAGTTCCCTGGCAATATCTCTTCCGTAAATGCCGTAGATGACATCTTTCAGGCTGGCATTGCCGGAACTGTGGAGCTTTGTCTGTCCGTTTACCATGTATTTAAAGGATATAGCCTGGTGGGACAAGGCAAGCTGTTCCATGTAGGTACTCACATATCCCGCCTCCGTCATGGCTGTCTTTAGAAATTTTGCCCGGACCGGTGTGTTGAAAAATAAATTTCTTACAATAATGGTAGTACCACAGGGTGCTCCGATTTCTTCCAAAGATTTTTCTTTTCCGCCTTCTATGAGATAACGTATTCCGGTTAGGGCTTCCGGGGTCTTTGTTATAAGCTCTACCTGCCCAACGGCGGCAATGCTGGATAACGCCTCCCCGCGAAATCCCAAAGAGGAGATCATCATCAGATCCTCCACCTTCTCAATCTTACTGGTGGCATGGCGCAGAAAAGCCAAGGGCACCTGTTCCTTCATCATGCCGCCGCCGTTGTCGGTCACTCGTATGAAGGAGATGCCGCCCTCTTTGATTTCCACGGTAATGGCTGTGGAACCGGCGTCAATGGCATTCTCCACCAGCTCCTTCACCACGGAGGCGGGGCGTTCCACCACCTCGCCTGCCGCTATCTTATCTATGGTATTCTGATCTAAAACAGCAATTTTTCTCAATTCTGTCACCATCTGTTCTTCAGCTTGTTCTGAAGTTTATAAATTGTGTTCAATGCGTCAATTGGCGTCAAATTAGAAACATTAATATTTTTCAGTTCCTCCAGCACATCGTCATCCTTTACCGTATCAAACAGGGAAATCTGCTCCAAATCCAATTCATCCAAATGTACCTGAGGTTTTGTCTTGGTCTTTTTGTTTTCCGATGCTATATCCTTCACTGCTGCCGTAATGTCAGCGCTGACCAGTTCCTCAACCAGTTCTTTTGCCCGCTCTATGACAATATCCGGCACACCGGCCAATTTTGCCACCTGAATGCCGTAGCTCTTATCAGCTCCGCCTTTTACGATTTTACGCAGAAAGACAATGTCATCTCCCCGCTCTTTCACGGCAATACAATAATTGTTCACACCGGCCAGTTTTCCCTCCAGCTCAGTCAGTTCATGATAATGGGTGGCAAAAAGTGTCTTTGCACCTAATATTTTTGTGTTGCTGATATATTCAATAACTGCCCATGCAATGGAGAGACCGTCAAAGGTACTGGTACCGCGTCCAATCTCATCCAGGATCAAAAGGCTTCTGGCGGTGGCGTTGCGCAGAATGTTAGCCACCTCTGTCATCTCCACCATAAAGGTACTCTGGCCGCTTGCCAGATCGTCCGAGGCTCCCACGCGGGTGAATATCCGGTCCGCAATGCCGATGTCTGCCTTCTCCGCCGGAACAAAGGAACCAATCTGCGCCATCAGGACAATCAGGGCTGTCTGCCGCATATAAGTCGATTTACCTGCCATGTTTGGGCCTGTGATGACGGATACCCGGTTCTTATTGTTGTCCAGATACGTGTCATTTGGGATAAACATATCATTTGGGATCATTTTTTCCACCACCGGATGGCGTCCGTTTTTGATGTCGATGATTCCTTTGGTGTTGATCTTCGGGCGGACAAAATTATTCCTGGAAGCCACCAAAGCCAGGGAAATATAGGTATCCAGCTTGGCGATAGCCTTGGCGGTCCGCTGGATACGCTCCACCTCTCTGGAAATGGTATTTCTTACGTTCACAAAAAGCTCGTATTCCAAAGCGTAGAGTTTATCCTCTGCACCCAGGATCATATCTTCCAGTTCTTTCAGCCTGGGCGTGATATAGCGCTCCGCATTGGTAAGCGTCTGTTTTCTTGTATAGTGATCCGGCACCATATCTTTGAAGGAATTTGTGACCTCAAGATAGTAGCCGAAAACCTTGTTGTATTTAATTTTCAGATTGCGGATACCGGTTTTTTCCCTCTCCTGGGCTTCCAGCTCGGCAAGCCAGGATTTCCCCTTTGTCTTAGCCTCCCGGAAATGGTCTACATTTTCATTATAACCATCTTTAATGATCCCGCCCTCTTTCATGGCAAGAGGCGGTTCCTCCACAATGGCAGACTCCAGAAGCGTATACAAATCCCTCAGATCATCCATATCATCATAAATACACTGCATCTCTTCCGCGGAAAAGCTTTTGACAAGCTGTTTGATATACGGGATCATGGAGATGGAGGATTTGAAGGAGATCATATCCCTTGGATTGGCTGACTGATAGCTGACACGTCCAATAAGACGCTCCATATCGTAAATGGGATTTAAGTATTCCCTGATCTCCTCCCGGTCCATTTCCCTGGAATTGATTTCTTCCAGAGCGTCCAGGCGCCGGTTGATGGCATCCTCGTCAATGAGAGGCTGCTCAATAAAGGAACGCAGCATTCTGGCTCCCATGGCGGTCTTCGTCTTATCCAGCACCCATAAAAGAGAGCCGCGTTTTACCTTCTCACGAAGGGCTTCCGTCAGTTCCAGATTCCGTCTGGAAGAACTGTCGATCACCATAAAGCGGTCCGTAATGTATGGTGTGATGGCGCGCATGTGCTCCAGGGAATTCTTCTGCGTCTCCAGCAGGTAGGTCAAAAGAGCACCTGCCCCGATGGTGGCACACTCGTAATCTTTCAGGCCCAGCCCCTCCAGGTTGCCCACATGAAAATGTTCTTTCAGTGTTCTTGTGCATAGGTCATCATCAAAATACCAGCTCTCCAGCGGATACAGAGATATGTTCAAACGGTTTTTGATCTCATCAAGATCCACACCACTCATGCAGAAAGCCTCATTACAGATGATTTCCGCCGGGGAGAACTTGTATACCTCGTCCAGGAGCGTTCTTATTTTATCCACTTCTGTCACCATAAAATCACCGGTGGTCACATCAGCGATGGCAATGCCGAAACGGTTAGACAGATAGACCACTGCCATAATATAGTTGTTTTTTGTCTCATCAAGAGCCTGGGTATTTAAGTTGGTTCCCGGTGTGACCACACGGATAACCTCTCTTCTGACCATGCCCTTGGCTTCTTTGGGGTCCTCCATCTGTTCACAGATAGCCACTTTGTAGCTCTTTGCGACCAAACGGTTTATGTAGACTTCTGCCGCGTGATAGGGAACGCCGCACATAGGCGCACGCTCCGTAAGTCCGCAGTCCTTACCGGTCAGGGTCAGTTCCAGTTCACGGGATGTGGTGACAGCATCGTCAAAAAACATCTCGTAAAAGTCGCCCAGGCGGTAAAATATGATACAGTCTTTATTTTCTTCTTTTGTCTTCACGTAGTGCTGCATCATTGGTGAGAGTGATGTCACATCCACGTCTTTAAATGTAAGTCCCATATATTGTCATCCTACTTTCGTACCCATGTAATAAAATCCTCTGCATTCATCAAGATGCACCTGAATCAGGCTTCCGACCAGAGAGGCATCGCCCGGAAAATGCACCAGTGTGTTGTTGGAAAGTCTTCCCGTCATAAGAGATTTATCGTGTTCATTCTGTTCTTCCACAAGAACCTCCTGTATTGTCCCCGTATCTCTGGACGACATCTCCCTGCCTATGACCTGTACCCTTTTAAGCAGCCGGTCAAAGCGGTCTTTTACGTCTTCCCCGGAAATCTGGTCTTCCATGACAGCGGCAGGCGTTCCGGTCCTCTTGGAATAGATGAAGGTAAAGGCACTGTCATAGCGGACCTTTTCCACCACATCCAAGGTCTCCAGAAAATCCTCCTCCGTCTCGCCGGGAAATCCTACGATAATATCCGTAGTAAGGGAAATATCCGGCACAGCGGCGCGGATTTTTTCCACAAGGGCCAGATACTGCTCCTTGTCATATCTTCGGTTCATTCGTTTTAAGATACGGCTGCTGCCTGACTGAAGCGGCAGATGAAGGTGCCTACAGATTTTTTTGCTGTTCTTCATGACTTCGATCAGCTCGTCCGACAGATCTTTTGGATGGGATGTCATAAAGCGGATGCGGCGAAGTCCTTCAATCTTTTCAATCTCCTGCAAAAGACCTGCAAACGTCATAGGTTCTTCCAGATTTTTGCCATATGAATTTACATTCTGACCCAGAAGCATAACCTCCACCACACCGTCAGCTACAAGCTGTTCAATCTCTCTTACAATATCTTTTGGACTTCGGCTTCTCTCCCGGCCGCGCACATAGGGTACAATGCAGTAGCTGCAGAAATTATTGCATCCAAACATAATATTGACACCGGATTTAAAGGAATACTTCCGCTCCGCAGGCAAATCCTCCACAATCTTATCGGTATCATTCCAAATATCAATGACCATACGGTCAGAAGTGAGGGCACTGACGATCAGCTCTGAGAACTTATAAATATTGTGTGTGCCGAATATCAGATTGACAAAAGAATAACTATTTTTCAGCTTCTCCACCACGTGAGCCTCCTGCATCATGCAGCCGCAGAGAGCGATCATCATATGGGGATTTTTCTTTTTCTTTGCGTGAAGCTGGCCAAGGCGGCCATATACACGGTGGTTGGCATTTTCCCGGACCGTGCAGGTATTGAAAATGACAAAGTCTGCATCCTCCTCCTGCTTTTCCACATATCCGATATTCTCCAGCACGCCAACCAGCTTTTCGGAATCCCTGGCGTTCATCTGGCAGCCGAAAGTATTTACACAGAAAGTCAGGGGCCGCCCCAGAGCTTCGCTTTTTTCCTTCACAAGAGTCCGTGCTTTTTTCATGAAATAATATTGGCGGTCCGGTTCAAGAACCGGCGCTTCACCGCTTATATCTATATTTCCCAGAATTTCTTCCAAATTTTCCTGATTCATTCCATATCCTTTCCAAATTTGCAACTGTTCAGTATCCTCAACGTTACAGGCAAAATCCATGCAGATTCGCATTTGGAGATGGGATTTTTGCTTGGCTGCTGAATAGTTACCTCGATTTTATCATCAAAACATTCAGACCTATTTTACTATAACGGATTTTAATTTTCAATCATTAAAATTTACATAATATCGAAACAGAATAGGAAAAAAGGTCGGAATGTATCAAATCTTGTCATACACCCAACCTTTTCCTGTGTTCTTTTCTTATAAAATTAATGTTTTGTTTTGAGTCCGTATTTTTGTCCCAGGTTCGTGACTGTGCCGTCTTTTTCCTGGATATCAATGTTGTCCAGCTGGGAACGCATATTCATGCGGATAGTGGCAATGTACTCTGTGCGGAGTCTTTTCTGCTCCTCTTTCTCCTCCGGTGTCAGTTCTGTAACTTTAGACTTTCTGGCAAGTTCGTTGATTCTGTCTATCTGTTCCTGGTTCATGTAAATCTTCTCCTCCTATCTTGTTCTTCAAGGGGCAGCATCAGAGCTTTTGGATGATATCATCCAGATAGAACCCTTCTTTTTTATCTGATAAAAATAAAGTGCCATGGTTTCTTCCCTGCATGATCTTATGTATCACATGGAAATCCTCTCCGTTGGCGATCACCATATCAGCACCTGCGCTGGTTGCTATGTGGGCGGCTGTCAGTTTTGTCGCCATGCCTCCGGTACCCACAGAACTTCCTGTGCTGCCCTTTGCCATTTTCTCCAGGTGGCTGTCAATCTTTTCCACCACCTCAATAAATTTTGCGTCCGGGTTCTGATTGGGGTCATCGGTAAAGAGCCCGTCAATATCAGACAGCAGGATCAGCATATCGGCGTCCACCAAAGCGGCTACCAACGCGGAAAGGGTATCATTGTCACCAAATTCAATTTCATCCGTGGAAATGGTGTCATTCTCATTTACAATGGGGATCGCCCCCATATCAAACAGCTTATTGAACGTATTTATGGCATTGTTTCTGGTGGCTGCATTGATCATAGTGTATTTTGTCATGAGCACCTGGGCGGCAGTCTGATTGTATTCTGCAAAAAGCTTCTGATAGATCATCATAAGCCGGGCTTGCCCCACAGCAGCACAAGCCTGCTTTTCTGCCAGCTCCTCAGGACGCCTGCGAATGCCCATGGCACTTCTTCCCACAGCGATGGCACCGGAAGACACTACGATCACATCCTTGCCCTGGTTGTGAAGGTCTGCCAGTTCCCTGACCAGAATTTCCATTTTTGTGAGGTTCAAACGGCCTGTCTCCTCATGTGTCAGGGAGGAGGAGCCGATTTTTACCACTACTCTTTTTTTATCTTTTAATTTTTCTCTTAAGTTCATTGTTGATCACTCCATAGTTTTCATGTCCTCTTATATTACACCATTTTTATGGGTTCGTCCAGAGGGCCTTTTTCTTTAGCTGGAATAATTCTCTAGAAAACTGTAAAGCTCATCTGTCCCCACGATCTCCTTGCCGCCCAGGACTTCGGCCTGCTCTTGACTTGGAAGCGCCTCAAGGGGAATATCCGTGTATTCAAAGACTTCCTTTCCATCTTCCAGGTAAACCACCAGGCTGCCGTTTTCCATACGGATGCAGTAGCGGGTCTCTTCATCAGACGCGGATACGTCCCCCAGCTCCTGCCTCAGTACCACCTGATCGTCTGCGTAGGAGGATACCCGAAAGCGTTCCTTGACCAGTTTGCCTGTCTCAGAATTAAAAGATTCAAAGACATAATCACTGTCCCTGGAAAACGGATTGGCGGAGACTTGTTTTCCCATCAAGGCACTCTCCTGCTCCAGACGGTTCATCCGGTCTCTTAAAGAGGAGAGCTGGTAACTCAGGAAAAATCCACAGCTCAGGAAAAAAATGGCAAATACAAAGCCGATACTATAAAAAATTCTTTTCATGAAAGAATCACTCCTTTATTCATATAAACTCTCTATGAATATTAGTATCGGCTTTTTTTTCCACTTTATTCAGTTATTCCCTGCATTTTCTAAAGCTCTCAAAAGATTTCCTGCTTACTGGACAGGAGCCTCCTCTGCGCCGGTATCTTCCGGTGTCTCCGCCGGGTTTTCTGTTCCCTGCACCGCGTCCTGGTTTGCTGCTGGGTCGGGATTCTCTGCCGCTTCCGGTGCTGCCGGCTCCGGGCCTGTGATTTCCACCTGATCCGCATTGGTATCCTGAATAATACAAATCCAGGTTTTTCCCGGGTTCAGCGTAATTTCATTGCCGCTTGCGTCGTAGTAGTGTGTTGGCGCCCATTCGGAATCCTTTTTCCAGGTAATGTCAATGGCCTGGCCTTCAGAGATATATTTACCACTGCCGCCGGACATGACATTAATGTGCAGATAAGCGCTGTCCTCATAATTTTCCCAGGGGCAATACTGCAGAATCACATTTTTGTAAGCAAGCTGTCCGCTTGTCAGCTCATCAATCTGCGGTTCTCCATACTGAAAACGGTAGTAGAGTTTTTCCTCCGCATTATAGTCAAACCAGGGGGCATTTACAGAATAGCCGGGCTTTATGGTGGATGCCGGGGTTCCTCCTGCCGGAGCAGCCTCTTTGCCTACCCACGCGAACTGGAAATGCCCTTTGTAATCCGCAGAATACTCCTGGCTGTAGCCATTGATCTCTATTCCCTTCTGCAGTCCCGCAAAACTGGTGTAAGCATTGTGGGGTGCCACCCGGTCTGTAGTGCGGTAATAAACCTCTGCCCCATAACCGGAAAGGCCGCTTAAATTATTGACTTCCGGAATCTCCAGGTAAGGAAGCGCGTAAGCTGCCTGTCCATAATGGGCATAGAGAGCTTCAAACTCCATTGCGTAGAAGATATAATAATCTCTGCAGCTTCTCACGGAACCGATTTTTTCCAGATTGTCATAATCTTCAAAAATGCCCATAAGCCTGGTGATGCCACCCTCCACAGGTGCCTCATATACCACACCGGCGTTAGCGATCCCCGCCTGGGGAACAGCTGCCTGGATGTTGTTCAGCATAACAGCCACAGGTCTTCTCTGGCCTATGGCAGGGCTTACATACTCCCCAGTCAGGTAGCTCTTCATCATACCTTCCGGAATCTGCTCTGTCTCCGGCTCTTTGGGCTGCAGGACAATTTCCTTGGCTTCTTCTTTTTCTTCCGGCTTCTCAACTGTCTCCTGCGGAACCTCTTTTTTCTCAACCTCTTTCTTTTTCCCACAGCCTGCAAGCAGTGTGGATGCACAGACAGCTCCAACCAGCAGCCATGTGAGATATTTTTTTGTTCTCATAATTTTCCTCCAAATTCTTATCTGCGGATGCCCAGTTCATCAAGGATGGATTCCTGTTTTGCTTCCATGACAGCAGCCTCTTTTTCTGACATATGGTCATAGCCCATCAGATGCAGCATACTGTGGGCAACCAGAAACGCAAACTCCCGTACAGCTCCATGTCCGTACTGGTCAGCCTGTTCCAGCATTCTTGGCACTGCGATCATAATATCCCCTAAAATCAGCTCCCCTGTCTCAGGATGGAACGTATCCCCGGACTCCTCAGCAAAGGAGAAATCCCCCGGTGTATCATAATCCAGCATGGGGAAGGACAACACATCCGTTACCCTGTCTATCTCCCGGAATTCCCGGTTTGTTCTATGGATATCCTCATCTGTAGTGAGGACCAGGCTCACCTCCGCCTCATAAGGGCAGTTCTCAGAATCCAGAGCAGCTTCCACAACCAGCCGGGCAATGGCTTCATAATCAAAATCCACATCCCCGGGATACTCCTTGTCAATATTCAGTGTCATACATTTTCCTCCCCATTATTCGCTTTCGTAATTATTTCTGCTTTATTTATTTCCGCGGCTATGCTGCGGCCTGCCGGATTGTCCCGGTTTTTTATCAGCCTCCGCTTTTTCAAATGCCTTGACAATATCCTTCACAAGCCGGCTTCTGACCACATCCCGGTTGTTCAGCCGCACAAGGCCGATTCCATCAATGGAACCCAGAATAGCGGCACATTTTTTCCGGCCGGATTCCGTGATCTTTGGAAGAGCGATCTGTGTCACATCACAGGATGTCCCATAAGATTCCCAACGTACTCATAATATTCATCCATGAATCCCATGTTTATTCCCGTATAGGCCATGATAATAACTGCTTCCTGTTTCGTTATTATCCTTACCTCTTCTTTCGGGGTGATCGTGAAAACTGGTTTCGCTTCTCTTTCTCTGCTTCAGCTTTTTCAAAAGCCTTTACGATATCTCTTACAATCTTGTTTCGGACCACATCGCGGTTAGTTAATCGAATGACGCCAATGCCATCAATTGAGCCGAGAATGTGTGCACATTTCTCCAGTCCGGAATCGACTGACTTCGGAAGGTCGATCTGCGTTACGTCGCCTGTCAAGACCATCTTGGAACCTTCACCTAATCGAGTCAGCGCCATCTTTAAAGTAGACAGGGACGCGTTTTGGCTTTCGTCGATCAGTAACCTACAATGGGATAATGTGCGTCCGCGCATGTAGGCCAGAGGCGCTATTTCGATTGTTCCACGTTCGCGAAGCTTTTCTGCCTTTTCTGCACCATACATATCAAATAGTGCATCATACAGGGGACGCAGATATGGATCTACCTTCTGGGCCAAGTCACCCGGCAGGAATCCCAGGCGTTCTTCACCTGCTTCAATGGCCGGGCGGCTCATAATGATTCGTTCAATCTTGCCCTCTTGTAATTCCTGGACTGCCTGCGCCACAGCCAGATAAGTTTTGCCTGTGCCGGCAGGGCCTATACAGATTGTTACAGCATTTTCGCGCAAAGCTTTTACATAATTTTTTTGTCCAATCGTTTTACAACGGATCGGCTGCCCTTTATGGGCGATGGTAACCACATCTCCCAGCATCACCTTATTTGTTTCCTCCAGGTCACCATCTGCTGCGTCTTCAATCAATCGGTAGATGACGTCCTCATTGATCGTCTCCCCGCTTCCATGAAGCTGCAGAAGGGACTGAAGTACTTTTAACGCATATTTGACATTCTTATCGGACTCGCCTTTGATTTCAATTTTTGAATCCCGCATTCCTATATAAACAGATAAGGCCTTCTCTATGACCCGAATAAACTGATCATGAGTGCCGAAAAGGGCCTGCTGTTGTTCTATGGTATTTAACTCAAGCTGTTCTGTCTGCAAATACCTTACCTCGCTTTCTTTTTCCTGGGGCGGAAAGCCCAAATTTTATTATAGTCAATGGGACGCACTTTTTCAAGGGCAAGTATTAACATATTCAATCGGATTTCATATTTTTTGAAAGTATTTAGAAAATTTGCGGCATCAAGGTGTATCAGGGAGCCATGTATTGAGAAATGCAAGTATTTGTCCCCTCACATGAATTGGCAGGTCATTTTGCGCCAGCCATTCCCGGAAGCGGTCCGCACTCATGAACTGCCGGTTATTTAAGCCGGGTCTCTCAATGAGGCATATCTGGTGGTCCGGGTCCAAATGAAAAGGAGCGGATGCCACAACCGGATAGATGTAATCTCTTGGACCGATTTCTGACAACAGGTAGAACACCGCTGTCCGTTCCCACTCTCCGCGTCTGTCAAAATAGTGCTTTCTGTATTCATATAGATACCTCCTAGTTATCCATCATTTTATACCCGGGATGGACCATACCATGTTCGCCGCACCGTATGATACTGCCATCCTTCACTTAGGAGGCCACATCTGCAAAATTATCCCGTACAGTCTCCGGGATAAGATCTGTCATCACTTGGAGCAGTGTGCTGTCCAGAGAACCAAATCATCGAAATTTATACTGTTATACCCAGCGATTGGTGTATCCCTGAAAAAATGAAGCACGTCTTCCAGGCACTCCTCTTCTGTCCGCTCTGCTTCCAACTGTTCTCTTGTAATTCCAGTCAGCTTGACCGTTTCATCCGGCAGGGGGATATCTTTTGGCAGCCGAAAATACCGATGTAATCGGGCCTCTTCATGGAATACGACGTTCCTCTGGCTGAGTTTGATTGCCGCCAGCTCAATGATCCTGCTGCTCAGCGGATTGAATCCGGTAGTCTCCAGGTCATAAACAATAAGCTGCTCACAGGCTGCCAGTTCTTCTTGAATTTCCTGTACTGTACGAAGGCTTCTCCAATAAAATAGAGATGTCTTCTTTGTCGCTTTTTCTTTCTCCATTAGTTCTCCTTTATGCATGTGGATGGGCGTATTCTTAAAAATCAATGTGGTCATCTGCGGGGGATGGAACAATTTCCGCTGCTATCCCACTTTCGGCTGTAAACAGTCGGATCGCCTCGGCCACAAATCCTTCGGTGCCGGTATCTTCATCTCATTTTTTACCTGCTCCAACAGTTTTGCAAACCGCTCCCGCAAGGTTCTGGTAAGAAGCTTGTCTAGCTGTACCTATATGTCACATTCTCCGCCGCATCCATCAATGTTCTTCTCAGTCACATGCAGTAAGTAAGGAAAGGCAGAGATGTAATCGGATGCGTTGCCGTTCATGCTGACAAATTCCGATTCTGTCAGGATTTTTTGTCCGTTATTGAACAGCTTGATTATTTTCCAATCACAGTTTGCGGCATTCGGACCTGCATCATTTGCCCATGCAAAGTCGCAAATTTGTGGAGGAAAAATAATTTGAAAATTACACATAAAATATTGTCAAAATTCTATGATTTAATAGATGTGTTTTATTTTACATCAAAAGGGGATAATCCTCGAACAGCTATTTTGAACATAATACCAAACAAGAATGTGAAAGTTTTAGATATGTGTTGTGGAACTATGTCAAACGGTATCAGAATAGCAAAGAAAAGAAAAAGGGCTAAGGTTATAGGCATTGACCTTTCTTCCAATATGCTTAATATAGCTAAAGATAAAATAAGAAAG
Source organism: Blautia pseudococcoides (assembly GCF_001689125.2). Taxonomy (NCBI): domain Bacteria; kingdom Bacillati; phylum Bacillota; class Clostridia; order Lachnospirales; family Lachnospiraceae; genus Blautia; species Blautia pseudococcoides. The sequence goes on from NZ_CP015405.2 coordinate 1,510,913, forward strand.
GACAAGGTAAAAAATGCAAGTATCCACAAATGCGATGCGACAAACACTGAATTCGAAAATGAAAAATTTGATTATGTCATAATTGCATTGGTACTTCATGAAATTAAAATGGAACTTGCAAACGCAATGCTAAAGGAAGCGTATAGACTTCTAAAAAACGATGGTGAACTCATTGTTCTTGAATGGGAAAAATCAAGTAGCATTATTAAAAGCATTAAATTTGCACCGATAAAAATACTGGAACCGAAGCCCTTTACAAGTTTTTTTGCATTGGATAAGAAGGAATATTTTTCTGACAATCAATTTGAAATCATACAAAAATATCATTGTGATTATAGTTGTGTATATGAGATGAAAAAGCGGGTGCAGTAAGTTCAGCGGCCATCCCATCATGTGACCCATAGATAAACCATGCTGTTCTTTAACAAATTTACGGACACTTCCTGAATGCCTGACAATTTTGAAACACTTTTTTCAATCCTTGCGGAGCAGGCTGAACAGGGAACCGTCGTTTACCTGGCTTGCGATGGAAATAAAAGCTGATTCCCCTGCGGCTATAAAGGCATTGAAATCAGTTGGCGTCCGTAAAAGCGTTATGCTGACCGGAGATGCCGATGCGGTTGGCAGAATTGAGGTGGGTCAGCAAATCCATGTTCAACCACCGCAGGGTCAAGCTGCACATACGGTTTGTTCATTCTCATTTAATAAAATTACCTCCAGAAATGCAGCCGAGTAATTTTCGTTGATAAAACCACTCGGCTATGTAAAAGTATGAACTAAACACCCTAATGATATATAAAATGGATACCTAGAATTTCCGTCTATACTTACTGAGCTATTTCTGGGGATGCTATAAAAGCAACTCGACCATGAGTTTGTTAAATCGTTCACTCTCACTCCATTGTGGAAAATGACAGGATTTTTCAAACCAAAAGAACTGTTTTTCTGTTTCTAACTGGTCAAAATAACTTTTTGCAAGGGCTGATGATACATGGCTGTCATACCGTCCTTCAACAAATATGATAGGAACCTCATACTTCGTCTGGCTTTCAAAATTGATTTCCATCAACTCCTGCCATAAGTATTGGATTGCCTGTAAACTGCCCTTCTGTCTCCTGATCAGATCAGGAATCGTATAGTATTTTGAAAACAAAAAGGGCTTGACCAAATCATTATAATTCGTTTGTCCATAGAGAGAACCCTTGTGCTTCACAACCTGTCTTGTGACGAAAAGCAAATCGTCTAACCATTTTTCAGAAGAATAGGAACAGTCAATTTTTTCTAACCGTTTCAAATCTTTTTTGTCAGCATGCATAAGTGCATAATCGTAGGCAATTTTAGAAGATTTCTTCATATTCACAACCTGCCCGCAGCCGATATAAGTGTGCACCAGTTCAGGGTGAGCTTGAATAAAAGAAAGTCCCAGGACACTTCCCCATGAATGACCTGCCAGGAATAAAGCGTTTTGATGAAATCGTGCCAGCAGATATTTTATGAGGGTATGAAGGTCTTGCAGGAAAATATTTATGGTTATCTCACCGTCAAATTTATAATAAGACTTTCCTGCTCCACGCTGTTCCCAGATTACAACCGTAAAATGCTTTTCTAATTCCCTGTTATACTTCATGACCAGTGGAAGCGCTGCATCCCCTGGCCCTCCGTGAAGATAAAGAAGCAAAGGGGCATCCTTAACTTCTGCGCGTATGGAAACAAATTGCTGCACGCCATTTATCATAATTTTTTTCTGTTCGTCAATATACATTTCCTTTTTCCTATTTCCATATTGGCACAAATGTAAATTTATTTATTACACCATGCAGTTATGGCTTTCTTTTTTTGGTAACAATTTGACCGACCATTGCCTTGAACGAAACTTGTCAGCCAGAGTATATCAGAGTATATATCATATTAGCCTTTTTCCCAAAGATAAAACAAATTCTATTTTATCTACCTGTTTTTCAAATTTATCAGTTATTCCTGGCAGGATTCCAAGTGGCCTTTAATTGTCATCTTAAACAGCGGATTCTGCATCAGCTGTGGCATATTAACTTTTTCACATACCAGAGGTGCAATCCGTTCCAGATTTTCTCCTGGCATTTCTTTCCTTACGGCTGCGGTGGCAGCCTCCAGCATTCCGATTATGTTTCTGGCCCCAACGATTTTTACCCGCAATTCTTCCCTGGTATATGTTTTGTCCCAGGCCGGGTAAAACGTATGTGCCACTGATAATTCTTCTAATCTCCGTAAACTTTCCAAAGTGCCTTTTTTATCCACATAGATGGGAATATCCCCGGATACTGGAACTGTGTCACCAATAAATGCAGATCCGCCAATGATATAGGAAATCTCATCTGCTGAGTGCCCTGGTGTGCCAAGAACCTGTACTGTAAAATCTTCCCCTAAATCAATGCAGTCCCCATCCGCCACTACACAGTCCACTACGGATGATTTTCCGGCAAGATGATAAAAATTCGGAATCGGCCTTTCCTCAAACTGCAGATCTAAATTTTCAATCCAGCGTCTTTCCCCTGCGCTGGCGTAAATCTTACATTTTGTTTTATTCTGAAAATATGCGGCTGCCCCAATATGATCCGGATGTGCATGTGTCAGAAAGATACCTCTGATATCAGAAACACTTCTCCCGATAGACTGTAAGTAATCTTCAATGATTCCTTCGCTCCCATAAGTCCCGGAATCAATCAGATAGCATCTCTTCCCTTCTATTATATATACATAAACATACCGCTTAATCTGCTCTGTAACGAGAAAATCAACCTTTATCTGGTGAACTTTCACTGCCCTATCTCCTCCTCTATTCCCGGCACGATAATTGCCCTGCTGTCAACACTGTTAACCCGTTTCATCATAATCGCCTTGTATTCTGTGGAAGAAAAGCAACGTTCCAGTGCTGTCTTATCCGGAAACTCGATAACAATGCTTCTCTGCGGGCATCTTCCATCGTTCAGGCTTACCACGGTATTGGTACGGACAAGATACCTCCCTCCGTACTGCTCTACAATAGGTCTAACCCGGGCAATATAATCATTATACTCTCCAAAACCTTCTTCTGATATATAAGTATCCACCATAAAATAATAAGACATCTTTATCTGCCTCCCCCGTTCTCTTTTTGCTGTTGCCTGAAAAATAATAAATTAATATAGATTTCATTTCCGAGAAATTCAAACCTGTAGCCTATAGAAATGCTTTATAATACTTCTTAGCAAAAAGGCTGCCATCGGCACCCCTTCTGCATCCTAGATAATTATTATATCATAAAGAATTCTTATTGTCTAAAATAAAACGACATTAAGGCGAGCCACTTTGCCTGTTGGGGCAGCATACCATAAAAACGATGGCACTCGATGGTGCTGTCCGGCAAACCTATACGCCCTCCGTCAACGATAAGAAAGAGAGGATGATGATATAGGATACAGAAAAAAATGTTCGCTTACGGTTTTGCTGGTGGTGCTTGGTGTTTCTCTGCAGGCTGCACAGCCGTGACTGTCTGCCAACACTGTACTTTTTTGTAAGCCCGCCTGACATAAAAGCTCCGCCTATTTTCTTTTCAGGTGATCTTGCAAGCTTCATTTGAAGTCTGCAAATCGCCTTTCTGCAAACGCATTACAACATCCGCTTGTCTGGCTAACTCGTTGGAATGTGTTACGATAATCACACATTTTCCTATACTATGCGCCGTCTCTTTTAATATTGAAATAATCTCGGCTGCGGTTTCCTCATCCAGATTTCCAGTAGGTTCATCCCCAAGGATGATCTTTGCGTCGCTTGCCAGGGCGCGGGCAATTGCCACACGCTGCTGCTGGCCCCCCGAGAGCTTCATAACATTCCGCTTCGCCTCCTTCTTTGTGAGACCCAGCTGCTCCAAGACAGGAAGAGGCGGGCGTTTTGAAGCCAGAGCCACGTTCTCCATAGGCGTTAAATAATCGATCAGATTGTAACTCTGGAAAATGAACGCCACATTTCTGCGGCGGTGTTGTGCAAGACCCGTCTTCCCAATGTCCTCCCCCTGATACAGTACCTGGCCGCTTACCGGGCTGTCCAGACCACCCAGCAGAGATAGCAGCGTGGTCTTGCCGCATCCTGAAGGGCCAAGGATAGCGTACATTTTTCCCTGCTCCATCTTTGCATTGATGTTCCGCAGCACCTTCTTTTTGTTCTCATATGCATATTCCAGATTTTTCACTTCTATGATGTTCATTTCATTCCTCTCCCTCAGTTCATCTGTGTTAAAATATTTTTAGGCTTCATTTTTAATACCGATTGGGATGCCAGAGTAACCGCAAGGACAGCAATACACCCTCCCAGCAGATAAACCAGAAGCAGGTGAAATCCTGTCACCCGGACTTCAATGTCTTGCGGCGTCACCATATCAGACGTGTCATAAGGGATATATTTCCCTGTAATATCCAGAAATTCCGACCCATCATCAGGTGCTTCTAATTCTATAACCGGCTGTTCTTCTGCAATCTGGTCAAAAAGGAAATCACTTGTCCCCTGTGCAATCATACTGCTTGAAAAGTATGACAGGCCAAACCCCGCCACAGATATCAGCAATGTCTCAGCAATGTACTGCAGAATAATCCCGCCTTTGCTTACGCCAGCAGAAACCAGGATGCCGGTTTCATGAATCCTCTGCTTTACCCTCATATGGAGTATCAGTGCCAAAATTCCAACACTCACAACGCCAATCCCGGTAATAAGTCCTGTAATCATGCTCTGCATCGCTGTCAAAGAAGAAGCGACTGCTTCGTACCCAGAATTATCAACTGTCAGCTTGAAGCAGTCCCAGTCAAGGTCCAGCTTTTGAATCTCCGACACAATATTTTCCATATTTTCTGGGTCGTTCACAAAAAATTCTACGCCATTATCAAACTGCACGGTATCCGTCATCATGATTTCCTGCATAGCATGATGGTCAATAATCAGGCGGTTTCTCTTGTCTGTGGAAGTTGTATTAAATTGTCCGTCATCCACTGTGCTTTTATAAATGCCGATGATTTCCAGTGTCACATCCGGATAACCGCCTGCGTCATAATTGCATTGTACCGTTAAGGTATCACCCAATTTCAGACCGTTTTTTTCTGCAAGGGCTGTGCTGATCAGAACAACATTGTTATCCTCCGGGCTGATATGCCGCCCTTCGATTAGCTGGAAAACACCTCTCTGAAAATATTTGTACTATTCAGAATTTGTTACAGAAGGCAGCCTGCTGTAATCGCTTCTTTCACTGAATTGAATCCCGGAAATAAAAGAGAAATCCCGTGCAAAGACACTTCCGTCCCCGACACCGTTATAAGCATTTATGCCTTCCACCTGCATAATCTTCTCTATCTCATGATCTGTGATCGGAGAACCGGTATAGCCTACCAGCGTACCGCCCGGCGCCTGTTGGTAAGTCCAGTTCCAGCTATTGTCTTCGTCCCGGATCAGATGGATGCTCCCGCCTACGGATTGCCGCAGATTCAAGGCGGACTGTTGGACTGCCGACAGGATGGAAAGCCCGGACAGGACAAAGGTTGACAGGATGGACAGAACAAGAAACAAAATTAAGGTTTTCCCTTTTTTGCGTATGGTATATAAGAATGCACGTTTCCATAAATTCATATGATTTTCCCCCATTAACTCATTTTATATAAAATATTTTTTGGCTGCAATTGAAGAATGGGGCTGGCTGCCGCAACCACTCCCCCAAGGACAAGGATAAGCTCAATGGCATATTGCAGCAGGAGCCTTCCGACCGGAACATATAAGCTGATTATCCCAATTTTGTCCTGCAGAACAGCGCCAATCTGCATTGCCGCCGCATAGGCCAAGGGGCAGGAAATGAGAATTGCCGGGATAAGGATACCGGCTGCCTCCGCCATGAACTGCAGGATGACTTTTCCCTTTGATATCCCAACCGCAAGGAATACGCCAGCCTCATGTTTCCGGTCCCTGATCCGCATTACCAGAAGCAGCAACAGGACGATTGCACTGACGGTAGCTGTCAAAGCAATCAGGATTCCCATAAGACGCCCCATAGATGAAAGCTGATGTGCTATGGCCTCGTACTCTGCCCCATCTGCCTGAAGGAAATAATTCTCCCACTGAATGGAGGAATCCTGTCTGACTTGTGCGATGATAGCATCAAGCCCTGCCGGGTCAGTAACAAAAAAATCAGTCCTGCCAGTGTAAGTATCTGCCTCTCTCCCTGTCAATTCCCAATACACATCATGTCCGGTAAAGATGGTGCCGGCATCAAATTCCATATCCGCGTCGCTTTCATAGATACCGGCAATTTGTAAAGCCACAGCATGAGAGCTGGATTCTTCTACTGCTGAGGTAAGTGGTAAAAAATCGCCAATCGCTAAATCATTTTCTTTGGCTAGTTCCCTGCTGATCAGAGCAGTATCACACTCTTTACCGGTGATGTGATGTCCTTCTGCAAGGGTCAGTGTTCCGTTTGTAAAATTTTGGTTCCAAACGGTTTCCGTATTCGCAGATATGGTTCCATATGGCATACCAGATGGAAAAACAAAGCCTTTGGCATAAACCAACGCCGATTGCTGGGCATTATAGCCTTTTATACCGGCATTGTCAGATATAGCATCAATCATCCCTTGGGGTATTGGGATTAATGAAATGCTGTCCTGTTTCCCGTCAGTACGGTCAAAATCAACTGGATTCCCCATCAGAGTAAAAGATGCCCCTATCGTTTCCCGCAGCCTGACCGCCGCTGCCCGGGTGGCAGACAATACAGAAAAGCTGATTGTAAGGAACGAGGTGAGAATCGAAAAAAGTAAAAACAGGGTCAGGCTTTTCCCTTTTTTATGTATATTAAAAAGGAAAGCCCGTTTCAGGATGTCCAAATAAAATACCTCCTATCTTTTGATGGAGGTATCTTAACAACGCAATATGAATCCTGTATGGGTGGTATGTGGAGCCAGTGTGAAATTATATCTTATTATGCAGCACTGCCGCAGGACATGAGTTACGGAATGCCCTTTTGGTTTAATAATATTTGAAAACTCATTCCGTTTATCATTTCAGATGGCGTAAATCTGTATTCAACATCCATGGACTTTAAAATGGCAGCAACAATATATAAACCTAAGCCATTGCCGCCGTTTGTCCTGTTACGTCCAAAGTCTGTTCTGTAAAATGGCTCAAAAATGTGGGAAAGATGTTCTGGCGATATTGGGGTACACTCATTTTCTATTACGAGTGTTTGTTTCTCTATATAAATGTAAATCATGCCTCCCTGTCTGGTATAGGAGACGGCATTTGCCAAAATGTTAGAAAGTGCTTTTTTAAACATCTCCCTGGGCATCTGCAAAACAAATGAGTTCTCCAGACGGATATCAAACTCCACTCCTCTTGTCTTTGCTATGACCAGATATGGCTCCATGACAGTCAGCAGCGTATCTGCCAAATCCATTTTAGAACACTCCTGTACACCGGCAAATCCAATTTTTAAGGTATCCAGGATGTCTCTGATCATATCCGCAAGCTGTTCCATCAGTCCCTTGCATCTGGCAAGATAAGTGTCACGGTCTTTATACTTACCAACTCCCATCAGCATATTTTCCAGCATGGCGTTGACGGCGGTGACTGGTGTTTTCAATTCATGGGATGCGGCCCGTAGAAAATCTGTCTTCTGAATTTCTGCTTCTTCCACATTTTTAATTTCTCTCTCCAATTCGTGAATGGTCGTCAGCAGATCCCGGTATAACCCGTTTACATTGTCTGCCAGCATGCCAATCTCATCCTGTGTTACATTCATGAAATGAGCCTGCGGTTTCAGCTGCCGCATCTCTTCCGTAGCACTGCAAATCTTCCGGATGGGATTTGTATACATTTTGGAATAAAAGATGGCAAAGAAAACAGAAATGACAGTACAGATCATTGCGGTAAATGGAAGTATCATCAATACAGTACTGACAGCATCCTCAATCTGCTGGCGGGACACAACTGTGTCAATGTGCCCTTTACCATCTGAGAAACTTTGTGCAGCCTGGAAAAAATCAGCCCCGCCTTTTATATTATTAACCAGGGAAATTTGCGAGTCATGGTTATCCTTACGAAACCGGATTGTTGTATCCACCCTGCCATCCTTAGTGGGCGCCGGATTGATTTCCTCACCTAGCAAATTCACCTCATAAGAGAGCGCATCATATTCTACTGTAATATTTGCATTCCACTTACTTGCAAAATCCGTCACAATAGAAAGCCTTTCCTCCGGGGCGGCATCTGTAATTTCCCGGGCCAGAACAGAAACATCTGCTTCCAGATCCTTTTTCTTCTGATGGTCATAGGCCTTTGGCATAAGGAGTATGAAGTCCGTGTACTTGTAGATGTTTTAAAAGCAACCAAAACATCTACGAGAACCGTAAAAATGTTTGAAACAAAAATAAATGAGAATAGATAAAACCGTAGCTTGTAGATCACATAGCCGTGAATTACAATCTACGGTTTTTCTTCACTGAATTTATATCCGACACCCCATACAGTTATAATGTATTGCGGATTGTCTGGGTCTGGCTCTACTTTCTTTCTTAGCTTTCGTATAAATGATGTAAGGTTACTTGAAGCTGGCATATCATCATAGCCCCATACATTTTCATAAAGCTGTTCCTTTGAAAACACTTGCCCTTTATGTAAATACATAAAATATAATAAATCAAATTCCTTTGATGTTAATGTAATTTCTTTTCCGCTTTTATTAACAAATTTTCTTGTAAATGGATTGATATCTAAGTCAATACTTACCCTAGCCATTGTTGGTACAACTGATAATTTTTTAACTAGATATTCAAGGGTTTGATAGTTGACAAATTCTTCATTTTCATTAAAGTCTACAATTAAAATTTTCCCATGTAACCACCTCGGTTATATTAAAAATGACCATCTGCGAAGCAAGAGAGAGCAGGGAAAGCGAGAAGTAATAAACTTTTCGTTTCCCTTTTCTTTTTCTCTGTGTTTTTACTTAGTTGATAATCTGCTCCGCAGGAAGCAATTAAATTCATTTATTAAAGTTTTATCTCTCTTTTGCTATTCTATATTTCATTTCTACGCAATAATTCAATAATCGTTTCACCTTTCGATTTAGAAAAAACAAATAAAGAGGTGGCTACGCAGGTTATGATAATTATTAAAAATAAAAGTAAATTCTTTAATACAGGAAACTCAAACGGAAGGCTATATATATTGAAGTTTGTATATACCATATAGCTCATCGGTATGCCAATTATCAATGAAATGATAATCGACAAAATTGCATAGCATAGACTTTCAAACACTATCATCTTTTTAATTTGCTTTCTTGTCATACCAACACTTTCTAAAATAGCAAATTCCTTAGAACGGTTCTGTATACTTTCGGACATCATGTTTAGGTAATTTGAAATAGCAAGCAGCATGATAATAATTCCAATACTTCCACCTAAAACAGTAATTTGATTTTCAGAATTTTTCATTTCAGAATACCTGTCTAATTTCGAATCTGTAGAAATCAATTCGTTACTCTCCATAAGACCTTTAATTGAGCTTTCTGTGCTTTTAGAAAAAGATTCATCATAATCAATTTTTAACATTTCTATCAATGGTTGTTCTACAATATTCTCGAAAAAATCAGCACTAATAATTAAATCAGGCGTATAACCAGCCGAATAATAGGCAGGATAATTGTCTATGACTGCACCTGTTTTAACTACTTCCTTTTCATTTGGATTTAACGCAGTTGGTATTGAAAATTCAACATTTTTTCCGACGATACCGTTATCACCTTGTGTAAAGGATTTGGAAACAAAAGCAACCTCTCCATTTTTAAACTTTTCCTTATTTAGAGGATTTTTCAAAGTTTTATTTATCTTTTCAAATTCTAAATCATCAATTCCTACAATTCTACAAGTAAAATAAACGTAATCTGGCTGTTTTTTATATAGTTCCATATCCTTTTCATAGTCGCCTGGAGTGTATCTGGAACTATATAATTCTTTATAATATTCACCATAGACATTTTCTTGATATGGTACAACCGCTGTTGCCGATTTTAAAACGCGTACATCCTTTACACCATCTATGGATTTTATTTGTTCAATTAAATCCGAAGTAATGACTTGCTTTTCATTATCAGAAAGTAAAGTTTGATTCAAAAGTCTTAAATCATAATCATAGGTATGATTCAAAATATTTTTTGCATTATTTGCATGAATCACAACATTGATAATTAAGAAAAGCGATACCGCCAAACTGAAAGAACACATAATAATAACAAATTGTTTCTTATCTCGAAACAGATTCATTTTTACCATTGAACGTATATCTCCGCCTGTGCGCTTTTTACTTTTAACTTTGACAGAAGCTGTCCCTATATATTTCATTGCTTCAATAGACGAGCAATTCATGGCTATTTTCACTGGTTTTTGACTGCTAATCATAGTAGTTGCAAATGAAAAAATGGTTGCTAATACGAATACCCACAAAGAAACAGTTTCAACATCACTTGCTGTAATAGCAGGATTGAGAGCATGTAATAATTGTGGAATAACAATTTTTCCAACAATCGCTGAACCAAACAAACCTAAGGGAATTCCTATGACTGCGTTCCACAACATTTGCTTATATATCATTTTTCTGATTTGAACAGAAGTTGTTCCGATTGTTTTAAGCTGTCCAAAATAGCGAATATCTCGATTTACCGAAATATATAATGTGTTGTAGATAAATAAATACCCACTTAAAAAAACAAGACCTAATAAAACTAATAATCCAACAATAGTTTTGATAAAATTAGAAATGGTATCATAATCAGCCACAATAATCTGATTTGCAGATAGTTTAATTTGATTTTGCATTTCTATAATATCATTTTCAGTATATAAAGGGTTTTTTAAAGAAATTTTTAATGTTCCCTGTGTTAAATCTGTTGGAAGAGCACCTGTGGTCTTATAAAAATCTTCTGAAACATAACCTTTGTCTTTGCCAGTATAATCTAAAAACCAGCCACTTAAAACAAATGTTTTTGTAGTATCTTCATTTGTTTGCTTATCAGATAAATTTTGATAAAGTAATGGAAGTTTCATTCCTATTTTGGGATTCTTTATTCCCATAGAATTTAAAGCACTCTTTGATAACATCAATTCATTTTCTTTTGTGGGATAAGTTCCTGTATAATGATCCAAAGCAGGAATTGTTTGCTTTTCCCAACAAATATCATCTAACCAAAATAATTGTACTTTATCTAATTCTCTATCTTGAAACTTTGAGATAATTGCACATTTTACACTAAGTCCTGCATATTCTACATTATCCATTTCTCGCATGATAGATACTTGCTCATCTCTAGGTTCTGTTAATTCAATATCATAATCTACCCCCTGCATTCTTTGCTGTCGTAAAGAAACCGTATCCCAATAACATAGTCCGATAGATATTACTGTACAAAGCAAAAATGTTGTCAAAAAAATTGCTACTATCGTTAATATATTCCTTTTTCTATTTGCCTTATATGTTGTTTTGGCAAGGTCATTTATTACTTTTTTATTATCGACTTTGAGCATTTTACTCACCGCCTTTCACAATTTTCCCATCTTCGATACGGATAATTCTATCTGCCTGTTGAGCAATTTCTTCATTATGGGTAATCATTACAATCGTTTGTCCCAGATTTTGACTTGAAACTTTTATCAACCCTAAAACATCTTGACTTGTTCGACTATCAAGATTACCTGTTGGCTCATCCGTAAACTGGTGCCCCTCTCCCTCATCCTTTGAAAACACTGGGCTTAACGGTATACACACTTGTGCATCTAATACAAAAATAGTAGTCTCTAAATCCAATCAATATAAAAGCCAGCACTTTCGCCTAATAAATATCAAGTGCTGACTTTTAAATATACTTTTTAATATTTGAATCCAAAGAATCTATTTGCATCTTCATGCTCTCTATCAAACTCTGCAACAACCATACCTTGACTTTTAAAGTATTTCAAATCCTTAGCATCTATTTCTGATTTATTTAATGTTATAAAATATTGACCGACTCCTTTTTCTTTTAAATATTCATCTACATATTTAATAACTTTTGCTTTTGCATCAAAATTAGGTTTACAGTAAGAACCATCATGAATTAGAAATTGACAACCCGTATTCAAATCAACTCTATTAAGGAATAAGGCCAAGTCAAACATATTGATTTTCATATATAAACGACCATGAGAATTTTCATCTGCAATTTGACAAGTGATCTTAATCCTACCTGTTGTTGATTTTTTTTTCACATCATTCTCGTAAGCGTAAGTCAAATCGCCACTTTCTCCATAAGCACTTTCTGTTAGCGCATTAAAGTGAGCCTCAATATTTTTCACATTATCCTCATAAGAATTATATTCCTGCTCATATTGAAGTGTTTTTTCTAATATTTCCTTTCCCTTACGATTTAAATCCTTTGTTAATTTATTTATCTCATTATACTTTTCAATTTTCATTTTCACATCTGCCAATTTTTGATATTCTATATTGAGTTGTTCATTAATGTTATGTATATCATCTACTAATTGTGTGTTCTGAAATATTTTTGTACTTTCTGCAATTATCCTCTGCAGTTCTTTTTTCTTTTTCTGCAAATTCTCCAATTCTTCTTCCAGCTTATCTATTCTGCTTTGAAAATAGTCTCCTCTGTTTTCAAGCATATAAGAAAAGAATTTTTCCATATCATCATAATTCTTTTCTAAATCTTTCGGAAAATATTTTAATATTTGTTCATAATACGACTGTAAATCAACTAATTCACACATCTTTTTATGTCTTTGCTTTAATCCCTCTATGTTTTGCTTGAATTGCCTTTTACTATATTCCTTTTTAAAAATTTGTGATTCTATATTTTTTAATTTCTGCTTAGCTAAAATATATTTTTCTTCATCATAATCAATTTTATCGCTTACATTAATAGAATCCAACATATTTTTCATTCTATTAATTTCTGCTTCCAACTTAATTTTTTCACTCTTTAGTTTACTTATATCTTTGGCTATTGTCCTTATGATTTTTATTTCTGTTTGTAATGCCGCCTGTTCATTTTTAAGTTTATTAATATCAACCTCATAATTAACCGGCAATAATGATAGAAAATTCAAACATTGACTATTCTGAATTGCTTTTCGTCTTGTTAATGTAATATCACCAAATCCTTGCTTTTCATCTCTAATTAAATATTCCCGTATTGACTGAAATGAAGGAGTATCTTCACTATTTAAGGTACCAAAAACAAGCGACTGAATCTTCATGCGATAACTATTTATGTCATAAATATTCCATCCCTTTATATCCATAACTACTTGTTCGGATATATATCCATTCTCATCATCAATAATTTGTCTTGCTAAATATTGTATTTTGTTACCAGTATCAATTTTAAGAACTATTAGAATGTCTCTATTGGCCAATTCTTCTTTATGTTGGAAATCTTCTGGCATTTTTTCTCCAAGAATCATACGGATAGCATCAACCATTGCTGTTTTTCCCACACCATTAGAGTCTTTTTTAGCCACTCCTAAAATTATATTCAAACCAGTATCATTAAACACATATTTGCTAAGTACCTTTTTTTCTTTTAGTGATATTACATAAAGTTCTTTTAAAATCATACTATTTTACCACCAGTTTAATTTTTTTATTATTGACCTTAATTTTCCCAATTCCAAAAAGAAATAGCATTGCTAAATAGATGCTCATCTCAATATTAACACTTATCTCAGAAAAATATTTTTTTTCATACTGCTCAACTAATTTCCCGAATTCTTTCTCATTTCCTTTTAATAGCTCAATAATATTATTAGAAATGTACAAGATGTTCTCATCGACTGATGAATATTTATTCACCTTAAAATATTCCATATTTCCTCCTAAATTTTATCATTAAATATATCACATTCATAAATAGACCAATATACTAAAATTTTGAAATATGTTTTTAAAATTGAATTTGAATAAGAAAATTTCTCTTTATATAACTGAAAGATATTTTCTACAATTAATTCAATAATTTCATTGCCATTTGTAACTTTCCCACACACTTTGTTATATTCAGATATAATTATATTTGGAATACTTTCACGTTCTATTTGTGTTAATAGTGCGCTTTCCATAATTTCATCAATCACAGGAAAATATCTACATAATGAATGATACTGCTTTTCTACACTCTTATTACATTTCATATTAGAAAATTTTTCAAATACATCTTTAGGATTTATATTAATATCAGATATACCTTTATGATTTAACTGTTCATGAAATTTCATCATAAATCTTCGAAACTCATCCTCATCGACATCTTCATCTTCAATAAATGTATTCTCGTCTTTTTTAAATCTTCCAAGATCTATTTCAATTTCACCCGAAACCGCTCTGCGTCCATCCATGCCTCCCATATTCCAGCATTCTTCGTTAACTAGCCATTTGTAAGATGTTAATTTGCCCTTTTTACTATGCATATCTAGTTCACCTATCATAAATGCAACCGTAGCATAGTTGTCAACACGTCCACTACCACATTGAAAAGTCGGTATTGTTCGGCCACCACTTAAATCGTAGTCATATGCCCCTTTATGCAAATGACCACATATATAAAAATCAATGTTATAATCATTAAAATTATTCCATATCTTTTCCTGATTTCCTTCCATAAAACAGGAAATAGGATGATGACCAACTGCTATGTTCACACACCTCTCTTGATCTTTTAATTGTTTTATTTCATCGAAGAATAAATTTTTCTCTAACACTAGTTTTCCTTCATCCTGGTCTGTGCCAGCAGTAAATGCAGTATTCATCAAAAATATGTTGTATTCTCCTCTTTTCACTACTTTATATATAAAATTCCCACTTTTCCCTTTAATTTTCTGATAAAATGTATTATATTTTTTAAAATCCTTTTCCAATTGATTAATTAATTCTTTTTCAAATTTTGAATTCTCGGCTCTAATCCCTTCTAGAAAAAACGTTCTCATTTGTGTTCTTTTTAAATCATGGTTTCCAGGTACCATAAACAGGTCATTTGGGGTTATACCTGAAATATTTATAACTGACTCCACAAACTTTTTTAAGTTTGCATCATAAGAACCACATTGATAAACTAAATCTTCAGAAATCACAACAAAATCCACTTTATTTTTTCCCAGTAAATCTCCTAACTTTGTAACTAAGCTATCTCGCATCCTCTTAATTTCATAATCCTCGGCATTAGAAAAATGTATATCCGAAAAATGTAACCATCTTAATGTATCCATGACGTCCTCCCAAAAAGATTCTAGAACTATTATAATATCTTTTTCTTCTTTTGAATACATTTTTAGGCAATTATTTACATTTTTTCTATCACAAGGTAAACTATTTGACACATTTCAAACACACTTTTCCCTTTCGCAACATCTAACGAATATTAACAGCCTCTTGTCATAATCTATTGCTCCGTTAAAAATTCTTCAAAATATTCAATTCTTTCTTATTTAATATCTTATGAAGCCTTTCATTTTGCTTTTTCAATTCTGCATTCTCACGCTGCAGCCGGACAATCTCCTCCTCCAGCAGCATGATTCTATTATCCATCGCCATATCCAGGACTGCTCTTCTTCTATCCACCATCCCGGCCTGCTGTTCCATTGCCCAATCTATTGCTTTCCTTACCGTAGGATTCTTGTAAAAAAATCCTCTGGAAAGCCCTGTGCTTTTCATCAGTCTCGGAATCGTAACTTTCTCTTCGTCATCCAGCATCTCCTGAATAGCTTGTTTCGCCCGGTTTATCTTGTCTTCGCTGCTTTTTCTGTTTTTCTCAATCATTTTGTCGTACTTGTTCATATTCTTCACCCCAGCCGTCCAAATTCTGTTCTATCATCCGGCTTTTCTGTTTTCTTATTTCCCATGTCTCTTCTGCAATAATCTGGAGACTCATCTTCCGGTAATACTTTACGTTTTTAACTGTTTTATGTCCTAATAGCCTCGCTATAGTCCTATCATCCAGATGCATCTCTGTCAGTTTGATTCCGTAATAATGCCGGAACATGTGTGTTCCAAATCCGAATAAGTCTCCTTTATCATCCCTCAGATCTTCTTTCTGGATGAGCCTCATAACCTTTTCCTGAATCGAATTATATTTCTTCGGTCTTTTTGGATTTTTATCATCCACAAATATGTATGCCGTTTTACCATAATGTTCTTCCGTATATCGAATCGCCTGTTTGATCAGCACCTCCACTTCTGCACTGATTGGTTTTACATATGTGTTTGTCTTCATCTGCTGAATCCGTATCATGGGATGGCCGTTCTGTTCATATAAGCAGTTTGTCATCAATGTCAGAGTGTCCGAAATCCGTGTTCCCAGCATCTGGTGTATGACCATCAGCCGGCATGTCTGTTCATCCAGTTTCACAAGGACTGCGTTCAGCCTTTTTAATTCTGAATCCGAGTAAGATTTGATGACTGTTTTTGTCATTCTGGGTATATCCGTATTTAGTACCAGGGACTCCAGATGTTCATAGCGATAAATCTTTCCTATCGTTTCCAGGAGCGCCCGCAGCCTTGTCAGATCCGCTTTAAAGTTATTCACTCCTGTATCCTCTGTCTGTAGCTGAATCAGATATTCTTCAAAAACCTCCCTGTTGATTTCCCTGCAGGACTCAATCTCTGGATATTCTTCTTTCAAATATTTAGACAGCCGTCTTATGGCAGTAAGTTCTTTCGTGATACTGGATAGTGCTTCCTGCTGTAAATGTAAAAAAACCGCTTTCTTTACTTCTTCCCTGATGTCCTGCTGTATAATCTTTGTAAAATTAAGTGTTTGAAAATTCTTAACCAGATTTTCCCTGTAAGAAATATTCAGTTTGCTTAATTCCCATATATCCTTTTCTGTCTCATCACGATAATCCTCTTCTTCCATAAAATGATAAATCATTCTAAAATATATGATAGGTGCGGAAGGGAGCGTCTTAATGCTTCCATATGCAGTCATACTTTGTACGGTTATTGCCTGCCCATGGTTCAAAAGCCAAGCACGAAGCTGCCGGAGCCATGTCTCCTGTTCCTTTTCATGGAGGCTCTCTGCCTGAATCCGCTTGTCTTTGAAAAACTGGCATATCCGGTCATATAAGTATCTTTCTTTAATCAAAGTGCTGATAGATTTTGTTTCACACCTTGCTGTTAAAAAACTGTAAAACTCCTTTTTCAAACCTTTTGTCGGCAAGAGTTCTAAATCGAAGCTAACATCTTCTCTGACCATTTTCTTTTGGTTTTCTGGTGCCCGTTTATAACATTTTAAATCCTGTAGGTATATTTTATTTTTCATGCTCTGCTCCCTTCATCAACTCGGCCGCAAGGCTGCGCTCAGGATCATTAAAATATTCTTCACTAGCTTTTTCTAATCTCTTTGGCATATAATCAATGTATTGTCTGGTCATCTCTTCGTAATCATGTCCTAAATAATCCCGCACCGCCTGTATGGATATACCATTATCATAATATTCTGTAGCCAGCGTATGCCTGTAATCATGAGACTTAAAAATGTATTCCCCATTTGCTATCTTGTTTTCCTCACAGTGTTTTAGCATCTGGCTCCGAAATGTCGCATATAAGAATGCACCCCCATTTCTGTTTTTAAACAGGTATTCTTGCGGCTTTATCTGATATTTTTGTATGTAGACCTGCATCAGCTTATACAGAGTGTGAGGAATTGGAACCCGTTTATAATTCTTCATTTTAATCTGATAAACCTTTATCCAGGCATCCCCATCTTTCCATTCGTAGGCTTTTCCTTCTAATGTACATATCTCGCTGATTCTAAGCCCCACGCCCCATAAATGCAGAAACATAAGTCTCAAATGCTCCGGAAAATATTTCAGCTTCGACAGGATTTCTTCATATACTGTATCTTCCACACTCCTGTCATGATGCATTGGAATGACTTTCTTCAAATAATATTCGTGCTGGAAAGGAATCTGCTTTACATATCCTTTTACCAAAAGGAAATTATAAAACTGCAGAATATTAAAAATCTGCCCATTAAAATTCCTACTATGTATATCCTTGTTCTGGAGTATTTTAAAATATTCTTCAATTTTACTTTTTTCAAGTCTGTATATCGGTTCTGTTTCTCTATTAAAATATTCCAGAAAACTGCGGATACACAAAAATTTTGTTAATATCGTGCTAACTGATAAATCCGTGATTCCCAATAGGTACCGTGCATACTTCTTGAATAGTTTTTGATTATCCTCCTGAGTAACTTCCCTGAAAGAAAGACTTTCTACTGGTTTACTCTGATTCACTCTCTCTTTTGAAAGATGAAACCGTTCTAAAAACCAGACTGCGGAATTCCAGTTTATTTTATCTCCTTGTAGGAAAAGCACTTTTCTGCTTATCTCCACAATTCCAAAGGCATACGCTTCTTTTTTCCCGTCCAGCAATTCATGCAGCTTTTTGCGAAAGGAATCCTCCTCTTCCAGAGTTAACTTTTCTATATCTGTAATTTTTCTGTGTATACAGAAATCATACAGTTTTTCCAAAGCACACAATCTCTCTGTTCGTTCCCATTTTTTATATGTCACAAGAATATAATTCAGGATTGTAAAAACTTGTCTCTTCATCATTTCGGAACAAGATTTCGTAAAATCCCATATTAAACCTTCTTGTTTTCGGTGCCTGGCAAATTGTTCTGCTATCTCTAATTTGGGATAATAAGGAAGGAAAAGAAGCTGGTTTTCATACCGCAATTCATATTTCCGTTTTCCTGCCATAGTCTGTTGTTCTTCCCACATAGCGTGCCGTTTGATTTTGTCAAACGCATGCAGACATGAAGCATGCTTCTGTATGGTTTCATTTTGTTTTAGATATTTTTCATAAGCTTGTCTAAGTGAAAAATTTATATCAGCAATATGCCAGACTTCATATTCTATCAGAAATTGTTTCACTCGGTTTCTAAAATTACTTATCACATGCGTACAGGCATTGATTTCTTCTTCCAGCTGGCGGTACTGTATTTCTCTGTCTTCCTGCGGCTCTACTAACCTTAAGCCATAGGCGGTCATCTCACCACCTCCGTTTAAATTAGTTTCTCAATACCATATAACTCAGAATGCTGCTCATAGAATTTGTCACTTGCCTCTATGAGTCTGTCATCTATAATTTTCAGGTATTTGATTGTCGTATCCAGGTGTTTGTGACCAAGAGCTTGGCTGATCATTTCCAGCTGCCAGCCTGCTTCCCATCGCATATTTGCAAAATACCGTCTCAGCATATGAGGTGTAATCCGGATTCCGGTTTTCTTTTCCATGCGTTTAAACATGCAGTATACCGCATCCACCTTTAGTGCCTGCCCTTTCGTATCACCGGAAATGTTGATGAACAGCATCTGCTGGTATTGGAGCAGTTCACGGTACTTGGCGAGGTAGCACATTAGAAACTGGAAGGTTGCATCACTGACCTTTGCTCTGCGGTATTCCGCATTTTTCGCTCTTGCTCCATTATCATTGTCATCCCGGAAATAAATCCTTATAGTATGCCTTTGGTAATCGATATCCTTCGTGTAATCTACACCAAGTATTTCCCCTATCCGGTACCCGGTTTCTGAAATCAGCATGACCAGTATCTGATCCCGGATATTGGTACATGCCTTTAAAATTTCCACAATTTCATCATGTTCGGCAGCCCTGACCTTCCGTTCTTCCTCTTTTAAATAACCTTTAAATGACCGGAAACGCATCTCTTTCTGCACTCCTACTGCATTCGGTGTAAAAAAAGAATCGTAGTAAAGAACTTTAAGTCCCGTCTGTATTTGGCATTCCTTCTCTACAAAAGAATAGAACCTGAACACATCCTTTAGGTATGCATTGCAGGTTCCATTATGGGGAATCCTTATGTCATTTTCATCTTTATGTTTTCCAGCTTTCAGCCATTTCAGGAAATTTATAAAATGCTCATTCTGATCTTCGTACTCCAGTTCGTAGACCTGTTCAATATCCAATCCGGTTTCCAGCAGATATTCCAAATAGAAGGAAATCGCAAACGCATATCTTCTGACCGTATTTGGAGACTGGTTCGCCTTGATCTTGTGCGCCAGATATTTGGAAGGGAGCAGTACCATTTCCATGGTGATACAGTCACGAATAAAATAATATTTTATTTTTCCGTCCTGCATGCTTTGTACAGTATATCGCTTCATGCTCTTTCCCTTCCTTTCCTCTAACGTCATACACAGTATACCCAACTCATGCCAACATATCTATTCACAAATACCAACAATCCGGGCAAAATCCCCTCTGAAATACCACCAAACATTTTCCTCTGTTTTGTCCTGCTTTACAGCAGAACCAACAGTCCCCATGCGCCGGTTTTACATATAATATTCAGTCCCTTTCCTGCTGCGGATAAACTGTTCTATATCCTCTATGGATTTTGCCATCCTACATTCCGGCAGCGCGCTTAAGACATCCTTATGGTACCTGCCTCCTGCCACTGCACGGGTATCCAAAATCGACACCACGCAGGTATCCTGCTCTGTCCGGATGGCTCGTCCAAATCCCTGCCGCAGTTTCTTCTGCATATCCGGCACGATGTTCTCCTGAATATATTCCTCCAAATGCTCATACTGTTCTTTCTCCGCTTCCCTTACCGGATCCGGAACAGCAAAGGGCAGTTTTACCATAATCAGGGAGGACACCATGTCTCCCGGAAAATCCACGCCCTCCCAGCAGGAGCCGGCTGAGAACAGAACCGCATTCTCCAATGATTTAAACCGATGAATCTCTTCCTGTGAATGCCTCCAGACCTCAATGAGCGGGAACGGCAGGCTGTCCCGAAGCTGCTGGCACACGCTTCCCATCAAGGAATAGGAGGTAAACAGCACCAGCGTATGCCCATAGGTGGCGCCAATCAGCCTTTGGATATGGTCTGCTATCATATGTACCTCCCCCAGGCTTCCCTTTCTCATCGGTTTTAATGTCTGGGGCAGATATAACAGGCAGTTTTCCTTATAATGAAACGGGGACTCCGCCACATACTCTTTTACTTTAGATTCCCCCGTCAACCCTGTCACCTGCCGGGTCCTCTCAAATCCATTTCCGGCCTTTAAAGTCCCGCTGGTTAATATAGACGGAAGCCTCTGGCTCCACAGTGTCTCCTGTAAGCGCTTGGGAATCCTGCGGCTGATGGCACAAAAGACGGGAAACTGGTTTCTGCCTTCCTTCCAGTATAAAATGTAGTGGGGATCCTGATTGGCGAAGGCAGCCAGTACCTTTTCTGCTTCTCCCAGCCGGTTTATAAGCCACCGGGAAGTGCCTCCCGTTAGTTCCTGCTGGATCTGCCGGATTTGTGAAAGGCAGTTTTTAAGCGCCTCTCTCTGCTGTACGGAAAGTGATGCGCTATGTCCATCCGGTTCTGTTGTTTCCGCTTGGTTTCGGAAAACTTCCAAAAAAGCATGATAAGCCTCCCGCAATCTCTTTGCCTGTTTTCTCCGGAATTCTTTTTCGAGAAACCTTCCGATCTCCTCAATATCCTCAACACCCAATGTCTTCCCATACATCTGTCTTGCGGCCTCTGGTAACTGGTGCGCCTCATCCACAACTAATGCCCGGTAATCCGCAAGCAGCGCCTTATAGTCCTTTGCTCTGTGCAAGGCGTCTGCGAGAAGATAATTATGGTTGCAGATCTGGAAAAAGACATCCCTGCTCTTGGCTCTTTTCAAATATTGTTGATAACGGCATCCGTTCCGTCCCGGACAATCTGACGGGCAGAATTTGGGGACGCATACCTGCCTGCGGTCAAAGCCGCTCAGTCCATGGACAGCATCCATGTCGCAGATATCCTTTAATTTTAGAACTGCCTGTTTTTGAAGCGCATTCTTCTGCTTATGCCCGATCGCCTGCAGCCGGGATTCCAGCCTTCTGTCACACACGAAATGCTCTTTTCCCTTCCGCAGCACTGCCTGGATCGGCTGCTGTATCATCCCTGACTCCTGCATTACCTTAGATAAAAAGGGCAGGTACTCCTGCATAATGGCCTTCTGTAGAGCAATGCTGGATGTGGATATAGTCACTGGCCTGTGGTCGCAGACTGAAAAATGACCGAGGGCAGATGCATACTTCCTCCAAATGACGCTGGCTGTCAGATAAGCATAGGTCTTGCCAATCCCTACCCCGGCATCACACAGTGCGATCTTATTTCCCAGCAGGGTGTCCAGCATTTGGTGGCTTAGCTGTATCTGTGCCTCCCGGACACATAAGCCATGCTTTGGGAGAATGTCCCTGAAAACTTTTTCTATCTCCCCGTGGGCTTTCTTTTCATATTCTTTTCGATAAAACATACTCTCATCCTTCTCTATCCGCATGAAGTTGATACCACATCAATGCGGCCATGGTTCCCCACAGCCGCATGTATCTGATATCAACCACACACTTTCATTGATTTCTAAATTTAAAATGATTCTGGCTCCGTATTTGACCCCGCTCCCCCGGAAACCTTCCACAACTTTGTGGCGGGAACATTACAGGCAGACATCCGGCCTGATGTCATTCGCAAATTTTCAAAGGGTCTTGCTGATTACAACCCAATGTCCATCCTCTGCTCTTTGGCAGGTAAACGTATCATTATCCCCCGCTTATGATCATGGCGGAAAGCCAGCCACGGCTCTCTTGCAGATATAAGGACTCGCTCGAAACGAAACCGCCCCATACCAGCTGGCAGGGAGATAATTTCAAAAAGAAAATCTCTCCTGCGTTTTCCAGCCGGAAATATCTCCCGGTCGGAATGCTGGTGTGGCTGCTGGTCCCATCTGTCCTGGCGCTTACTCTGCCACGCTACTACTTACGGGAACGTACCTGTAATGCTGGTATGAAGTTGTCAAAGAACAAAAGAGGCTAGAATACCCCTTACATTAAATAGAGCCGTTTAATTTGTCTCTTTTTATTCATCTTCCAGAATTTTTTTTATTTTTTTCTTCAGGCGGTTCATTCTTGTATAGAGTGTCTGTTCCGGAGTCACTGTCATTTCTGCAATCTCCTTTATCTGATATCCCATCATCTTAAACAGGATAATCTGAAGCGTGCTCTTATCCGCATCCAGCAGAGTATGTAGCAACCGCCGATCTTCTACGCAGTTCAACAATCCGCCTATATCATCAATGTCTGGTTCAGCCATTTCTCTCTCTGGCAGATCAGCCTCTCCAAGCAGCATGGCTGTATGCTCAAAGTACCGCCTCTCTGCCTTAAAATCCTCCCAGTCGGATTTCCGTAAATTTTTAATCATATCTTCTGAAACACCAGCCTCCCTCAGTTGACTTTCTTCTTTTTCCTTCCACTTCTTCCATGCATATTCTGCTTTTGCTTTGTTATAAGCCATCCTTTCTACCTCCGATTTGAATTTTTTAGAAATCAAATCGAAGTAGGTGGTGGCCTTGCTTTTGCTTCCCCAATGATGTAATGTATATAGGTGTCTGATTTTGTCGACAAAAAAAGTGCCTTAAATTCTTCTCGAATCCCGGCACTATATGGTCCACTAAAAGGCCTTTGCTTTTTTCTTTCGTCTGGCATTTCTGCAAATAAACTGCTCCTTTGTAACTAGGATTCTCCCCCCCTTTTTCACACAATAGAGTAGTATACAAAATGCACCTGTCATTTTATGGTTGACAGCCAGTTATACTGCGGTCACTTTTCGCAAATTATGACAAAAAAGAAACAGCAGGCTACTTTTTATAGTCATCTGCTGTTTCATCCGCTATTATTTTGATTTAAACGAAAGCAATACCCGGTTTTGGGAATACTTTGTTTAATATTGCCCGCCTCAGGTTCAAGTTCGTTTAGTTTTTTTCTAATCCGCTTAATAAGACATCAAAGCACGTTATCTGTATTACCATGCGGATAACCGCCCCAGAATACCTGATAGATCTGTTCAAACGTGTAGACCCGTCCCGGTGTTGAAGCGATCAGGTATAGGAAATCATATTCGTATCTGGAAAGGTTTAACTCTTTTTCTTTCCAATATGCTTTCCGGAACACATAATTCATGGTTAGACCGCTTTCCTGTATATTCTGGACAGGCCTGCGCACAAGCGCATAGATCTGTGCCTGCAATTCTCCATCGGCTGTGGATTTTGTCATGGCTATATCTGCCCCTGCTTCTATACATAACATTTTTTCCTCAATCTTCTCCGATGCTAATACAAGTATCAGTAATCTTCTAAATTTACGTATCGTTTTTATAGTACCATATGTAAATTTCATATC
This sequence comes from Blautia pseudococcoides, assembly GCF_001689125.2. Lineage (NCBI taxonomy): Bacteria > Bacillati > Bacillota > Clostridia > Lachnospirales > Lachnospiraceae > Blautia > Blautia pseudococcoides. Next base: position 1,535,182 of record NZ_CP015405.2, read on the forward strand.
CTGTATCATATCCACAATGGTCAACTCATAGGAAAACATAGTTAAGTGGAACAGCCCGTCTTGCATACATTTTGTCCAGTAAGTATTTGCAAAGTTTTCAGTTAGTGTAAATATCCTGCTTTTAATTGAAGTTTCTTTGGAAATCAAAAGTATATTATACTTCATATGTATTCCTCCTGCTAATTGCACAAAAGCGGTTCATACCGTTTCAAGTATAAACCGCTAAATATGAAACTACTCATTGTATAACTAATGAATCCGAAATATCTTTGTGTCAGCTTATACTTCAATTCAGAATAATTTCGTCCAGCTATTACCAATGAAGGCTCATTTTCCCCATCTTAAAAAACTCCCTGATTTTCAGATATACGCAAGTCCATTACCTTTGTCCATAGTTCTAAATCTATCAGATATGTACTCCTTTTCATGATGTCACCATAAATTCTGTATGAGGAGTTATCTGCCTCCTGTATTATTTCATCCAGTTCCTCAATAAGTTCTGCTAACAATATCTATTGATACACAAAAAACTTTCCCTAACATTTATTTTCTAAACAAGGAAAAAGTATCACTAACCGGAACTGCTTTTCATCTTCTTGAACAATAGATTTTCCACCCATTTTCTGCATCATATTATTTATATTCTGTATTCCAATCCCAGTGCTTTCTGGCTTTTTTCCTGACCTCTGAATACTGTTTTTGACAGAAAAACCGACCATATGCTCTTCCTGAACGGAAGAAATCTCCACCGGTGCTAACGGATCGGCATACTTCACAATATTAGAAGTCACATTGTCGAAAATCCGCATCACATAATCGGTTGAAATCTGTACAACACTATCCACCCAGTCGACATGAAATACAACCTGAAAACCTTTCTGCCCAAGAAAGCTGCAGGTCTCTGAAAACAAATCGTAAAACAAAACTTCATACTGCTCCGGTTTTTCCAGCTCTATCTCGCCCTCTCCTGCAATCAAGGAATATTCAAAAAGATGGTCTGTCAACTGCTTCATGCGATGAGCTTTCAGGTCAATCTTATCCAGATATTCTTGAAACTGTACCTCACTCTTATACTTCCCCTTCTTCAAGATTTCCGTATAAAGCATGATAGAGGTTACTGGAGTCCGCAGGTCATGGGACATCTCTGTGACAACCCGCTGGTTTTCCCGTACCATCTCGGCTTCCTGCTGTATCAGGCTGACAAAAGAAAGCCGCATGTTGTCCAGCCCTTCTGCCAGTTCAGATAATTCATCCTTTCCCTTTACCGTAATCTTATAATCTAAACTACCGCCCTCTAAAATTCCAATCTCATCGCTTAGTTTTCGAATATAATCCATTTTCCGACGAATGCCCATAAGGACAAACAGAAGAAACAGGACAAAAGAAAGTATTATCTCACCTAGCATAACATAATTATAAAACTGATAGATATATGCGCCTGTTATGATGACTTCCGCCGTACCATCTGAAAATTCTACCATATAGGAGCTCTCCCATGCATAGTTTTCAGCTGCAATCTCTTCTTCCCATATTTCCTGCCCCTGATATTCTGAATTGAATACCAGTATTTCATCTTTATACACTCGTATGAATAATAACTGCTGCTTTTTTACCCACGCATTCAACTTACTGGTATCTCTGGTTGAGAGTTCTTGTTGCTCAACATATTTTTGAAGTTTTACTACATATCGTTGATTCTTCTTTTCAACGTAATTTGTCCCTTCCACATAACAATCAGTCAAGTATTGCCCTGCAATATCCAAAAAACCAAACATAGCCAACGCTGCAAATGCGGATACAATCAAAAGACGCAGTAACTGTGTATAAATGGAATTTCTTCTACTCGTTTCCCGCGCCAAACTTATACCCCTTTCCCCATATGGTTTTGATGTACTTCGGATCTTTCGGATTTTTCTCTATTTTTACCCGGAGTTTCCGGATATGCACCATGACTGTACTGTTACAGGAATAAAAATAGGGTTCTTCCCACACACTTTCATAGAGGTTCTGTGCAGAAAATATCTTTCTCGGATGCTGCATCATTAACAAAAGTATGTGGTATTCAATATCAGACATTTCTTTTTCCATACCATCGACATACACCTCGTTAAAACTTTCATGTATTTTAATACCGCCATTTTCCAAGTATGACTCTTCTTTACCCGCTTCCGGCATATTTCTTCCCATATAGATGTTGTACCGACGCAGCAATGCTTTTACCCTTCCCAGAAGTTCCGCATATGAAAAAGGCTTCGGCAGATAATCATCGCCCCCCGCCATCAATCCTATTAATTTATCTGACTCCTGTGCTTTTGCAGTAAGAAAAAGTACAGGAACATTAGAAACCTTCCTGATTTCTTCACAGGTCCGCAGTCCTGACAACCCAGGCATCATTACATCAAGAATAACCAAATCCGTATTTTCATCTAAAAGTTCCAGCCCCTGTCTGCCATTCTCCGCTTCTACAACGTTGTAATTTTCGCTTTCTAATAAAATACGGACACCTTCCCGAATATCCGCATCATCTTCCACTAGCAATACACGTTCTTTACTCATATACTATACTTCCCCTTTCTTTTTAAGTGTTGCCTATCTGTTCTCCCAGAAGAACTTCCGTTTCCTCATCGCGCTGGGAACGTTCCTGTATTTCATTTTTTATTTTTATGCGGTTTTTTTCTAAAAGTATAATGATGGTTGAACCGCCAAACTCAAAATACCCTTTTTCCTGTCCCTGCAGCACTTTAGGGCTACAGGGATAATTTTGAATCCTTCCTACTAAAAGTGCTCCGATTTCCATCTGGACTATATGTCCTAAAAAGTCAGATTCTATTTTCATGTATTCTCGGCAGTTTTCTATAAAAACCGGTAGCGAAGTGTATGCCACTGGGCGTACACAATGTAGTTTCCCTTCTACTTTCCGGTATTCTCGCTGAATACCTTCACAGACATAGCAATACCTATGGTAATTCTTTGGCGTTAACCGAAAAATCAAACACCAACCTTCGGAAAAATGTTTCGCCAGTTCTCTGTTCTCCAATAGTTGTTCTAAATGATACTCAATGTGCTTGATTCGATAAGTGCTGTTTTTGTCAATTGGATATACGGTCAGATACCCATCACAGGGACTTATTAGATGCCCCGGTGTGATATCAATCCGTGTTGCACGCCGTCTTCTTGTAAAAAAATCATTAAATGAAGTATACTTCTCCTCTTCATACTCTTTTAGATTAATACCATTCTTCCTTACAAAGAGCGGTACAAGTCCTTTGGAAAATTTGGAATTAAGTATTATCCCTATTATTCTTGATATCTGCGGCTTTACAAGTATTTTCAAAATACACCGTCCGGGGATGGTATGATATAAAAATCGGATAAACAGTGTATCTTTCTTCATACTTCTAATCCCAAGCCCAATAACAGGATAACAAATTCTACCACTCCCGTAAATATAATACCAATTTTTCCTGCCAGATACGGTTTCTTTATTTTAAAAGGCAGTACAAATGCCACAGCCATCATGACAAGAGCTGTCTGCAAAGTTCCTCCATAAGCCAATTTATTTTCTATCATATAGCAGACAGGCACAACCAATGCTACTGCAGTAACCGGGAGTCCCAGATACCACGCCCGTCTTCCGCTTTCCTTTTCCTGCCTTTCTACTTCCATAACATTAAAATATGCCAAACGAATCAGCGCACATAACACATACAAAGCCGCTGTCAAAAAAGAAAGATATGTTTTGCCACTGATACTGTATAAAAGCAAAGCTGGGAGAATGCCGAAGCATATTAGATCGCTTAAAGAATCAATCTGAATCCCAAACTGTTTTTCCCTTGCATCCCTTTGTTTTGTCGCCGCAACTGTTCCATCAAACATATCACAGATTCCGGAAATCATCAGGCAGATAACTGCCTGCCGGTATTTGCCTTCAGTCACAAGCACAATTCCTGTAAACCCCATAAGCATGCCCAAATAAGTCAGAACGACCGTATAGTTATAGTATCCACATAGTTTTTTTCTTTCTTCCATCTCTCTTCTCAATCTTTCCCTGCGTTTTGCAATGACAGCTCCCTTTCGCGAAATGGAGTGCCCATACTTATCCGCAGAATTCTCCTTTTATTATATTAGTCCTATCTACCAAGTGAATTAGAAAATATCAAGCTATATACAAAAATACACCAGGGTTTTCCCAAAACAATAATTGTTACAAATTTGCGGACACTCATATTTGTAACTCCGGTAAAATAGCAAAAATAATCATCCGGAAACAGTGGCAGCACCATACCAAGAAACAGAATCCCGGTATAGGACTTACTTTTAGCTGCCCAATCCGCCCACTTTTCATACCTCTTTCCCGGAAACATTCTGCTGACCAATCCTTGCCCATACCTTCTCGCCAGTAAAAATGCGATAATGGATCCTACCGAAATTCCAATATAATTGCACCAAAAGCCACCCATGCATCCAAACATGACAGCTCCGACAACGCATCCTAAGAATCCTGGCAGTATCGGCAGCACTACCTGCGCTGCCTGAATGGCTGTCAGAATGACCGGGGCCATCAGACCAAATCCCGCGATGTACTTTTGCAGAGTATCAACAGAGTCGAACTTTCCATCCAAATATGCTTTAAACAGCAACACGCAAAAGGCCAGACATACAAGCAGAAATATCGCTGTTATCCACTTTTTCCAGTTTTCTGTTTGTTTTATTCTTATCATCTCTCATCACCATCAACGATTTTTCTAATTTCCTCGTATAATCTTCTGCTTCTTTCATCCATGCAGTGTAGTCACTTTCCCCCCTATGGTCAGGGAGTACATACTTCTTGGTCAAAAATCCCCCCAGATATTGTGTAACCTTCCTGGCACCCGACAGATTCAGATGATCACCTTTATCCAAACTGTCAGTATTCCAATCAATCCCAACTTCTTTCAGTTTCATATTCATATCCAGGTATTCCAGATTGTGCTCCTTTGCATATGCATCAATGCTATTGTGCCTTCGATAATTATAATTTAATGGAGATGGCGTTCCTAAAAGAAGCAACTTAGCTCCATTTTGCTTGCAAAGATTTATGATATCCCCCATATAATTTTTTACCATAGACGGCATTTCCTCTTTCTGCTCGGTTTCCAGCATATAATCTCCCTTTTCATATGGCTGTACACCACACCTTAACGCAAATCCTTTGAAATTTTCTTCTGGATACTCTTTATCCATTACAAAAGATTTCCAAATATCATGCCCACGGAAAATCGGGATATAGTTGTTTGCCCATTCTTCCAGTGTTTCTTTTAGATTAATCAAATCCTGTCCCCCTCTTCCCCTGAACATAGTGTTTGTTTCCAATATAACCAATTTGGGTGACTGTGCAGTAAATACATTTTCAAGCATATGAAATGTTTCCTGTATCTTTTGTCCTGATTGGCCGCAAACATAAGCAGTAATCCCATGATTCTTCCATAAATCCATTGGCGAGACTGATGAATAACTCAGACTATCACCCACAACGATCACATCTATGCTGTTTTCCGGCTCCCTTAAAATCCGAAAGGTACTTTTATTCCTGCTCTGAACCAGATTATCATTTTCTATACAAGCCAGCTCTATTTTTTCTGATACTCCTACTAAAATTACAATCAGAACCGAAAAAAATACAATTAGTGTTCCTGCTCTGTTTCGTATACTTTTAAAATCCCGCATAAATCATGTCCACCTGCTGATAACCGCTTCCGTAGGCTCCAAAGATTACCACCGCCAGAATGAGTCCATAATAGACCGCCCATCTGAACGGAAGACACAATTTCCCGATTCCTTCTTCACCCAGCAGACCCCTTTCTTTTATCATTCCGACCACGGCCACCACCATACACCCAGCTATAATGGCATAATAGTCTGCCTGGTCCAATCCAAAGGTAAGCAGCGTCCCATCCCATAATTTCTGCAACTCGAAATTCCGAAACATACTTCTAAACATCCGAAATCCGGCAGCCAGACCATTTGCCCGGAAAAACAGTTCTCCAACAAATATAATAAGCCAAGTTTTTAAAACCTGTGGAACCCTATAATAAAACGCATGCTCATTCAAATGGGCATACTTTATGATTCTATCTCTGATTGGCTCAAGAGCGACTCCGGTCAGAAGAATCACAAAATAATACATCCCATAGAAAATATAACTCCACCTTGGGCCATGCCACAGACCGTTAAACAGCCACACTGGAAATAGGCAAAACGCAGAGACACCAAGCTTTGTGATGTACTTTCCCAAATGTTTTTTCCCGAATTTATTCCATTTTTTTACTGCTGCAGATACCGATACCGGATAAAAAATATAGGTTTTAAACCATACGCCCAGCGTGATATGCCACCGTCTCCAGAATTCTGCTGCATTTTTTGAGGCAAAGGGCTGACAGAAATTTTCAGGCAAAGTCACACCGAACATTCTGCCACTCCCTATGATGATATCCATACACCCCGAAAATTCCATATAGAGCTGGATGGTATAGGCCACAGCCGCAACTGCAATTATCACTCCATGATAATTCTCATAATGCTCAAAAACAGCCTGTACCAACACATAGAGACGGTCTGCAATGACCATTTTTTTGAATAATCCCCACAGAATCCTGACACAGCCTTTAGATATATTTTCTCCTCTTAGGGAAGTCCCTGCCCAAAGTGTATCTGTGGTCTGGGAATACAGACTGATCGGTCCTTCCATAATCTGTGGAAAAAATCCAAGGAACAATGCCACCTTTCCCGGATGCTGTTGTCCGTCGATTTTTTCCCAATAGACATCTATTATATAGCCAATAGCCTGTAAGGTGTAAAAGGAGATTCCAATGGGAAGCACCAGTATTTTAGCATCTAATAAAAGTTGGCTCCCTATTCCCTGCAACAGAATATTCGCATTCTGTATGAAAAAATTATAGTATTTTAGATATGCAAGTGCAGATATCAGTATAAAAATTCCACCAGCCAGTATTTGTTTCTCTTTTTTCTTATATCGTTTCTTAATGGCATTGCTTTCTTCTCTGTGCAATCCTGATGTATTCATCTTACACTGAAGTTTTACTGAAGAGATCCACACGCCTATGTAATGGGTTACCAGTGTCGTCCCCACTAGATACAAAACCAATTTGCCGCTGACCGTCCAGAAAAACGTATAGCCACATAACACTAATGTCATCCATCGGAACTTTTTCGGCGTCAACTGATAGGCAAGAAGTGCTGCCGGCAAAAACAGGAATAAATATATGGACGTATGATAAGCCATATCAGTTCTCCTTTAACCTCTGCACCATTTTCCATATAGCATCCACAGAGTTCAGATTCTCAGGAACAATTTCCACCGCCTCTATTTCAATAGCAAATACTTCTTCAAGCTCCGAGATAAGAGTAATTACTCCGAAAGAATCCAACAGCCTGTCGTCAATCAATGAATTTTCCTTCTTCCAATCAATACTTTCATCAATTTCCATTAAAATATTCATCAATGCTTCCATCGTCTATCTCATCCTCCATATTCCATTTATATGTCTCCAGTTTTTTCCTTGCCAGCTTCCATCCCATTTCTTTACTGTAAAACGCAGCCTGTGGTAATTCATGACTTAAGAACATCGCCATTCCCTCCGTTATGGCATAAGCTCCCACACGTTCAAAAATCAGTACATTTCCAACCCTCAAATTTTTAATTGCCACATTCTGCACCAATATATCATTAACCGTACAGAGAGATCCACAGACGGTATATGTTTTTTCTATACCAAACTCGTGCTCTGGGCTTACCTGAAGCTTCGGACAATACATACCTCTAATCTGTCCATCATAATGAATTTGATGAATCCCACCATCTACGATGCAGTAATTCCTGTCGTTGTTCAGCTTAATATCCTTTACGCTAGTCAGATAGTACCCACATCTTGCTGAAAGTGCACGTCCCATCTCCAGCATAACACTTCCTTTCCATTGCATTGCCGGAATTTGTTCGGCAATCATATGGATGTTTTCCTCCATCATATCCTGCTGTCCATCAAAATACGAAACAGGAATTCCAGGGCCATACTCCAATTCTTCTATTTGAAATCCGGATGTTTTTTCCAATTCCCTTAAAAAATTATCCAGATATGCTAACTCCTTTTTTATCTTTTCCATTGATTTTTTCTGTGTTCCGGAAAAGTAATGGATTCCCTGAATTTTCAAAAATGGACACATCTCCCTCATAGATACTATATTTTGAATAATTTCTGCATCCATGCCAAACTGATTTCCGCTGCTCAGTCTGAGATATACATGAATTACTTCATTATTAGCATCGCACCACTCTGCAAAGGCATGGAACTGATTCAGGGATTCAATGGTATAGGTACATGCTCCCCTGTAATATCTCAGAATTGAATAAATATCCTCTTTTTCCTTCAACACACCTGATATCAGTATTTTTTCAGGCTCGATTTCAAGTTTCCTACAAATTTCAAATTCTCCCATTGAGCAGACTTCGATCCGGTCTATGAGGGCTGCCATCTGCCTTGTCAAAAATGGATTGGCTTTCATAGCAAAACAAAGCCCTGCCTTCCCTGCCAGTTCATTCCGAATGAGCAATACCGTGTCTCTCATTTCGTCCATATTGAATACATAGAGAGGTGTACCATATCTCACAATTCCATATTCCAAATATTCCATTTCCATTTCATCACCCCAACTTCTGCCGGAAATACTCCCTGTCTATTTTTCCATTTTTGTTTAATGGCATCAAATCTGTTTTTATCAACTTATGAGGAATCATATAGGCCGGGAGTTTTTCCTTCATCTGTTTCAAAATCTGTTCCTTACTTACATCCCCCATATAAAATGCCACCAGTCTGTTTGTTCTCTGATCCATCAGGCATAAGCCTCTCTCCAGACCGTCAGTCTGATCCATTGCATGCTCGATTTCTTCTAGTTCAATTCGATGTCCCATGTGTTTAATCTGAAAATCTTTCCGTCCAGAGAAGTAAAGTTCACCATCTTTTCCGTAGAATCCCAAATCGCCGGTTTTATAACAACGCACACCTCCATCACCACCTCGCACATAAAATATAAATTTCTCTTTTGTTTCCTTGGGGTTGTGATAATATCCATCCGACAGCGACTCTCCTGAAACACAAATTTCCCCAACCATTCCTGGAGATACAATTTCTTTTTCATTTTCGTCTAAAAGGAACACATCTCTGCCCGGAAATGCTTTTCCAATCGGAATTTTTTCTCCGTCCTGAAGCATTTCTTTTACCCGATAATACGTGCAGTTGCAGGTGATTTCCGTAGGTCCGTATAAATTAACAAATTCTGCACTTGGTAATGCTGCCTGCCATATTCTGAGCTGCTTTACTGGCATGATTTCTCCGCTGAAAAGAATCTTTTTTACCGTCAAAGGTACTTGATAGGCAAGTCCTTTTAATGCTGACACCAGACTGAGGGCGGACACTGCCCATATAAGTGCGGTTACTTTCTTTTCACAAATATAATTAAGCAGTAGAGGTGGCGCAGAAAACATTTCTTTTGGAATAATAACAAGCTCTGCCCCAGTAAACATACTGGTATAAATATCTTTCACTGACACATCAAAATCAAAAGGTGCCTGATTTCCAATCCTGTCATGAACTGTGAATCCGAATGTATCCACGAAATGTGTGATAAAGTCCATCACTGCCCGGTGGCTGACTACGATTCCTTTCGGTTTTCCGGTTGAACCGGAAGTAAAGATTCCATACAGGATATCTGTATCCCGACAGCCCCTTCGGATCTTCTGAAGAACTTGCCAATCTGTCTGTTCATTCATGGCATCCTTTACCAGATATGTATTCCTCTTGTAATCTATCTGTACTAAAAGTTCCCTTGTTCTGTCATTTGTCACAATAAGCTCCGGCTCCAGCACATTCAAAATCTCCTGTATTCTTTGCGCTGGCTGCGAAGGCTCAACTACAACATAGAAACATCCGGCATATACCGCCCCAAACATAGCTGCCAGCGTGACCGAACTTTTTTCTGCCAATATGACAATTGGCTGCCCTGGCTCTGTTTTTCCTGCAAATGCTGTCCCCATCTGTCTGGATAACTCTGCTAATTCTTTCCAGGTAAATACAAAGATTCCATCGTCCAACGCTGTGCGACAGGGGTATTGCTGTTCTGTCTTTTCCAAAAACTCCAGTATATTCTTCATATTGTATTCCTTTCAAGAAAAATGGGCCACATGTTCCCATGTGGTCCATTCTGCTTAATTATTCTTCTTTGTCTTTTGTTGTCGAACCACTTTTATTGGATTTCTGCACTGTGCTGTTTTTCTTTGTTGAATTCTTTTTAGTTGAATTCTTTTGGGTTGATTTCTTTGTGTCAGACTTTTTGTCTGCTCCATCCTGCGCCTTTGTATCATCTGTCTTATTCTGATCCGCTCCGGTCTTACTCTGTGGTTCTTCAATATCTACATCATCCTTTTTCTCTGTCTGGGAAGATGGTTTCTTATTTGTCTTTTTATTTGTAGACTGCTCAGTTTGTGTTTTCGACGCTTTTGTATCTGATTTCTTATCCTTTCCACCACAGGCTACCAGCCCTAGTGCCATTACGCCAATCATGCAGAACACAAGTCCTTTCTTTAAAAATCCTTTCCATTTCTTATTGCGAATATTATTCATGGTTAAACTCCTTTCTAAATAGTGGCATATATCTTACATGCCATCATGGTTTCCCTTATTGGGATTCTACTATGTACTACCTTTTTCTGTTGGTAATTTCTCTGCCAGACAAACGTATCCACTGGCTTTCTCCTTTTATCTCCTTTCCACAATTATCAAAAGCTGTTCCTTTTGATAAGTTTATTATGGCAGTAACATCTTAACCGTTTCTAAATGAATTCTAAACAAATCTAAACTCTCATTCTTTTGATTTAGAAATATAATCTCTTTTGTAAACTCTTCTAATATCTTTTAGTATCTGACCGATTCCAGAACTTCCTTTTTTCTTAGTCGATCTGCCATTCGCCCTGTCATCAGTTTCTAATTCAAAAGTTATACTTTTTTGAATTACAGAAAAATTTTGGCTACTCAATTCATTTATCTCTGTATTTTGAGTAAGTTTGTTTTGAATATTGACTACAAAATTTGTTATAACCAACACTGTCAATATCATAAATTTTATTCTTTTACTAATTCTCAATCACCTCCTGCTTCAAAGATGTACCTATTATCGCAAGTAATGCTGAATAGATTCTGAAGGAAGTCTTAATAAATCTAATCTGCAATCCGGAAAATATTATGAATATCAGAACATGACGATAATAGTTGATGAAAACAAATATTACTATTTCTGCCATAACAGGAAGAAGTTGAGGTATTTCCAAGTAAAAAATAGAAGAATATTCAAGAAATAAAAATAGAAATGAACATACCACCGTTTTCCTTAACAAAACGATTAAAATTTGACTCAAAAAATTTAAAAGGAAGGCAATAGAGAGTTGAGAAACAATACATCCTCTTTCTTTCAATTAGCCTTCCTTAGCTTTTTATTATATTTGAACTACTTAAAACATTTAATTATTTTTATCCCCCATAATCTTTTCAAACCGAAACATACACCAATCATCTTCTCCCTTCTTCTCTTCATGGGAATCCAAATGATGTGGATTTAAAAACTCAACAATTTTGAAGCCACACTTATTCACGTAAAAATGAATATTTCTTTTTTCAAAATATGGCGTAACTGTTTCCCAGACTTTCGTATCTGGATACATTTGTTCTATTTTTCTCCATGCAGCCAGACCTAATCCCTTATTGTGATATGTCCTATTGATAAATAATAACTCCAGCGAATTGTGCTGTGTCTTTGCATTTATAACAATCACCACACCTCCCGTAATCTTTCCATTGGAGATAATGTGATAAGTCTCTGCTCCCTTGGTATCCATCGCATCTGTAATGTCCACCCTTGGAATAATTTCTTCCTCCTGTTCTCCGAATGCTTCTACAACTGCAGTTGCAAATGCTTTCTGTAAGTCTTTAATAAACCATTCCCGTTCATTTTCTTTGATTGCAATCAACTCTATATTGCGCTCCATAATCGTATTACTCCTTTTCAAAGTTAATGTTGCCAATATAAATCATACAATATATTTAAATCCTTAACTACTTCTTAACAATTCTTAACAGTCATTTTTTTAATAAGTTATTTCATATCCCATAATGGAACTATAGCCTATAGGATAACTGTTTTCCTTCACTTCATCTCCTGGATTTCCTTCTATTGTATACACAATCCCATTTTCACACCATTCCACAATCCCTACATGATCGCTCTTCCCATCTCTGTTTCCATTCTCATCTGGCCAGTCAAAAAAGATAAATGTTCCAGCTGCAGGTGTATAATCTTTCCCTTTCCACTTGTTCTTTTCTCGAAACCACATGCAATCTCGTTATCACACAGTGAAAACTTGGATACTGCACCAGAATCTATCAAACCGCATTGGTCTGCATACCAGCTGAGAAAGCAAGCACACCCATGCTTCCCTCTTTGTAAATCCATACCAGGACCATAACTTTTGTCCTCCTTTATTTCCGATCTGTGTCTTCGCTATGGTTACGATCTGTTCATTTCCAAATAAACCGGCAAAGATATTTCCATTAGAATAATACCGCCGCACATGGGGCACATACTCTGGATTGCCATATCCTAACCATCCATGAGACACTGCCTGCTCCTGGCTGAACCGCAGGGCATTTTCCAATGTATATCCTCCATAATTGCGTATGAATATTCACGCATGGTACATTTCAGAAGTTTCTTATGATATACACCATTAGTTAGTACATTTATCCCACTAATCGCCCAAATTATTACAAGTTATTTTCCTATTGAGCCGTATCCCAAAATAGAATTAGAATTGACATCATAACTATTCCGTTTCACTTTGTTACCGCTATTTCCTTCAATCGTATACACCATTCCAGCCTCACACCTCTCCACAATTCCTACATGGTCACTGATTTCGTCCTGCGCCCCGTTTTTTGGCCAGTCAAAAAAGATAATCGTTCCCGGCGTAGGCATATATCCCCTATCCTGCCATTTTCCCTGTGATTTAAACCATTCTACCCCTGTCGGACAGTAAGAAAATTTCAGCACGGACCCGGATGATATCAGTCCGCTTTGCTCGGCGCACCACGATACAAAGCAGGCGCACCATTCCACTCTCCCCTGAAAACCATACCATGACCAGAACTTCTGGCCGCCCTCATTTCCAAGCTGTGCCTTTGCTATCGAAACGATCTGGTCATTCCCGAAAAATCCTGCAAACAGATTTTCCCCGGAATAGTACCGCAGCACATGGGGGACATACTCCGGATCCCCATACCTCGCCCATCCGTGGGACGCTGCCTGCTCCTGCGAAAACTGCAGGGCATTAGCTCCACTATACCCGCCGTGATTGCGGATGGCCCAGGTTATGTATCCGTTTCCAAATAGTGATAGGTAATTCTTTGATATTATCTCCGAATTTTCCCCCACTCTACACCGTACATGAGACTTTCACCTCATACGGCGTGCCATCTACTCCAATGTATCTATTTTTCTGATTGATTAGCCAGTTCATGTAATTCTATACATAACTTCCTTTTTTGTTCTGATAACTGATACTTCTCCATTAGATTGTCAAGTTCTTTTCTATCCCTTTTATGAATTGCTTTATGAAATGGTAGTATCATAATAATAAGATTGTTATATTTGTCTGTTCCACCATATTTCAAGGGAACTTTATGATGACACTCCCAATCCCTCAACGTTAATTCTTCGCCACTGATTGCACATTTTCCATATTGAGAAATAAATTTTGAGATACGATTATCGTTATATTCAATAGAACGATAATCACAATAATATCTCTGTATGTGTATAAGAACTTCCCTGCTCACCGCTTTTAGATTATTGTGTATCAAGGCTCTTCCTTCTTTTGTATATGGACAGATATTTTGATTGAATTGTATCGCATACCTGTGTTTCCATGTGTATATAGGAATGATAATCATATCGTGAGCTTTATACCATTTTGGATTATACCTGCCATAACGTTTTAAAAGTGTTATGGATAAATCTGCTTTACTCGCTGGTCTCCAATCTCTTCTCAGCCTGTTGTATAAAGATTTTGTAAGGTGTTGACTCATATGGGCTAAATCTCTGTTTACGTGCGTGGCTACTTCATAGTAATTATGGATTCCCATTACTACCGTATTATATTTCCACACTGCGTCACGTGATTGTTCCTTTGCAATCCTTTTAATAGATTGTTTTAGTTTATCATGTGCATGTCTGATTGCCTTGTCACTCATGTGACTATAAGCCACATAACCATTTCTTTTTGGTCTTACATACATAGTAAAACCCAGAAATTCACTTCGCTGTTTTCTAAGATTGACTATTTTTGATTTTTCGGGACTGATTTCCAATTTCAATCTTCTTTCAATAAAATCTTGCGTAGCATGATACAATCTCAATGCACTCGGATAATCTCGACAGAAGATTTTAAAATCATCGGCATAACGAACCATATAGCAATGTTTTAGATTCTTCCTTTGTCTCATCAAGGCTCTTCTTGCACCCTTATGTGTTGTATATTCTCTTATAGTTTTGATTGTTTCCCACTGATTGCTAATCCACCAGTCAAGTTCATTCAACACAATATTTGCCAATAACGGACTTAATATACCGCCTTGCGGTGTTCCTTTTATCGGCTTACCCTCTCCGATAATTTCTGCTTTTAATAAAGTGGAAATTATGGAAAGCAGTTTCTTTTCTCGTATTCCCATTGTCCACATTTGTTTTAGCAATTTTCCATGATTTACATTATCAAAAAATCCTTTAATGTCCATATCAACACAATAATGGTATCCGTTCCCTTTATTATTCATAAAATGATTTGCTCTTGCTATTGCATGATGAGCACTTCTGTTTGGTCGGAATCCGTAACTGTGTGGATGAAATTTTGCTTCACATATAGGTTCTAAAATCTGAAGAATACATTGTTGGAATAACCTGTCCCATATAGCGGGAATGCCTAACGGTCGTTTCCGTCCATCAGGTTTAGGGATATACACTCTTCGGACTTTTTCAGGTTCATACCATTTGAACATTTCCCGTATTTTTGTTACAACTTCCTCAACTGTCAAATCTTCGATGTCAGCTATTGTTTTTCCATCAACACCAGCAGTATGACTGCCCATGTTCTTCTTTATATTCCGATAGGCTAATCGGATATTTTCTTCACTTTCCATAAGCTTTGTCAGCTTATAAAAGTTATTTCCATTCTTGCTTTGCATATATAATTGGTCTAATTTAGACTGCATATCATAATACTCAGCGTACCTTAGTTTGTTTGTCTTTTTAATAAGTTGGCTCCTCCTTAATTGAGGTTTGCCCTTTTTAGTCTCACCAGAACCTTATTCTAACAACTTACTAAGAAGAATGAATGATACATCTTTCATAGACTAGTGACCGTCCCTCCACGTTTGTTAGACGCTTCATCAGTACCATGTCACCGCTTTCACTGCCATAAATAAAGTTATACTTCTGCTATTTTCACAAAAGATTTCCTTTCAACCACTTCATAGAAGATATTTTCTCCATGTTGGCAGCTTCCAACGTTCCATTACTTTTATCTTTACATATACTTTTAGGATTCTCCTTTGAGCCTGTCAGCTTGTTACTGCCTTTAACAATAAACGGATTTTCATAACAACTAATCTTACTCGTCCGCACTGACACCACGCACGTGGCATACACATTTCTGTGCATTAGGGTTATAGACCCGTACATTCGGAGATTCGTCAGGTTCGTCTCGCCAATAGTTTTGCGAACCCATTCTATCCATGAGTATTTTATAGACTCCCGGTCTATGGGTGACACCGCCCACCTCTGAGCAGATTTCGTAGCATTTGATAATGCTTTACGGTCACTTTCAACCGACTTCACCGAGCTTCATACGGTTCATGTTAATATCAACTTTTCCCGCATGTCGGAGTATTAGAGGAAACCCTTTGTGGCGTTACCCACTCATTTGATTTCTCAAAGTAATAGTTCTAAACAGCACTTGCTGTCTGCCTAGCCTTTTCAGCTAGGAACGTTTCACACAATTATAGCCCTGTAAACTGAGCTTTAACTTGTCCATGTCATAAGGGCTGCCGCATCCTGCCTCCTCCACACAGGATGCATAATACTGGATTCCCACCTCTATGGAATACTCCGGTTCCTGAATCGCATTGGGGCTGTTGGGATATCTGGTATTATAGGGACACTCGGAGGACTGCATAGGGTCCGTCCCCCTGCCGCCGGATTCCTGCATCATGATCGCCTGTATGACGGGCACATATTCCGGGATCCCGTATTGGCTGGCGTATTTTTGTATCGTGGATGTGTATGCCAGCACCTCTGCGCTCAGCGGCTCTGCACTGGAGGTACCTCCGGAAAAAGCAGCACCGCCGATGATGCCTGCTATCAGTATTAGGAACAGGACGATCCCGCCGCCGGCCGCTCCTAAAGCCATAAAGACGGATCTTACTGCTGATGCGGCTGCTTTTATGCCGGCCGCCGCACCTTTAGCTGCTGTTTTTGTGCCGGATGCAGTATTCTTTGTCATCTGGATGGATGCTGCCGCGCTCTTTTTGGCTGCCTGCATTCCCCTTGCCGCCTGTTTTGACTGGTGGTATCCCGCCTTTATGCCTGACGGGGGTTTTCCCATCACAGGGGATCTGATGGTGCGGGGGGCTTTCTTGACCACATATTTTTGCTCTACAGACGGAAGGAGGTTGTCCTGCGGCTTTACCTTGATCTTCCCCTGCTTCACGGCTTGCTCTGCAGATGTTTTTACCGTTTCCTTTTGTCTGCTGCCTGTCTGTGCTGCAGCGTTTCTTCCCATAGAAGCGCTGTCTCCGGAAGTTTTCATAGAATCACGGACAGCGCCTGACGCTGCCTCTGCTGTCTCTTCCGCCTCCTGTGTATGCCCGTCCCGCTTGCGCTGCCTAATCTTTTCATAGGACTTTTTCACAGCCTTATGCCCTGCGGCCCTGGCGGCTTCCCCTGCTTTGGAGGCTGTCCACGTTTCAGCCGACTCCAGTTTCCCACTGGCATATTCTGAGGGGGACAGCCCGCTTACGCTGCTGTCTTTCCCATCAGAAATCCGGCGGGATTTTTCCTTCATCTCCAATGCAGCAGTCCGAACCAGTTCCTTGGGCATTCTGGAAGCGGGATTTCTGGTCTTTGGCTTACTGCTGTGCTCTTTCGTCTTAATGTCTTTCATACACCACCTCCTTTGGGATATCCTGCCATCTTACCGTTCTATGTCTCTTCTTTTCCCGGTCTTTTCTGCCTTCCCCTCCAGCTTCGGCAAATACTCTTTCATTTCATTTATGGCTTGTTTCACCAGCGGGTGTTCTCGGTACCCCCCTATCAGGTTGATCTGCGCTTCACAGATCCGCCCCTCATAGAGGGGCCACCGGATCCGGGAATAATCCGGAATCCTCTCATCATACAGGACAAATCCAATCCCCGGCCCGCAGCTTGTCCCCTTCTTCAAGATTTGCCGATAGGCAGCCACAGCCTGCTCCAGCGTAAGGTTCTCATGGAGTTCCCAATGGTCCGGAAACTCCATACATTGCGCGGCATAGAAGGTAATGCCCGGTACGTGTTTCTGTTTCATATGCTCTCCTTTCCACAGGCCCTTAGTTTTCGCCTGGCGTTGTTGTCATCAAACGATATAGTTTTCCCTTGGGGAATGAGTTCTCGAAGGGCACGATGTTCCCGGCACAGCGGATCAGCCCATGCCCGGCGCTGACATTGGTGATGTAGCTGAGCTGGTTATCGGAAATGTTCAGAAGGTTTGCCAGCTCCTCCCGGTCCGTGCTGGACTGGTTCAGCAGGATCAAAAATTCACTGTTCGCCAGCATGAGCCTTGCCGTATCTGATTTCAAAAGCTCCTCCACGTTCTGGGTCAGCCCGGTCACAAAGCCGTTATATTTCCTTATCCTCTTATAAAGCCGATAGAAAAAGTCCGCACTGTACTGGTACCGGAACAACAGATAGAATTCATCTGCAAAGATCCAGGTCGTCCTGCCCCGCTTCCAGTTCTGGATGACCCGGTTGAAGATGCTGTCCAGCGTTACCAGCATGCCAAGGGGCATCAGCTGCTCGCCCAATTCCCGGATATCATAGGCAATGATGCGGCTTTTCGTATCCACGTTGGTGTGCTGTGCAAAGGTGTTGAGGCTTCCGTTGATGAACAGTTCTGCCGACAGTGCCAGCCCTCTGGCTTCTTCTTCTGGCTGGAGCATCAACTGGCGGTACAAATCTTTCAGTGTCGGTACCTCCCCGGTATAGCCGCCCCGCATATAATCCCGGTAGACATCCGCCGTACAGCGGTCCAGAATGGACTTTTCCTTTGCCGACAGGTTCCCGGCCCCCACCAGCTGCTCGAACAGGGAGAGGATGAACTCTGATTTTTCGATCAGGGGATTTTTGTCATTGCCATAGGCGGAATCCATATCCAGTGCATTCAGATGGGTATTCGAGGTGGCGGATATCTTCACCACTTCCCCCTGCAGCGCCTCCACAAGAGAGCCGAACTCGGATTCCGGGTCCAGGATCAGGATGTCATCTTCTGTGGAAAGCGCCAGATCCACGATCTCTTCCTTTGCGGAAAAGCTCTTCCCGGAGCCGCTCACGCCCAGACGGAAAGAGTTCCCGTTGAGCAGCTTCCTCCGGTCTGCCACCAGCATGTTTTTGCTGACTGCGTTCTGTCCGTAGTAGATGCCCCCGGGCTGCATGATCTCCTGTGTATGGAAGGGGATCAGCACTGCCGTGGACTCTGTGGTCAAGGTGCGCAGGGCATTGATCTTGCGCAGTCCATAAGGAAGGACTGTGTTCAGACCGTCCACTTGCTGCCACTTCAAGACTGCCATCTGGCACAGGTGTTTTCTGGCCACGGACAGCAGGGTATCCGTATCAGAATCCAGCTGTTCCTTGGTGTCTGCCATATGCACCATGGTCAGAAGGCCGAACATCATCCGCTGGTCTCTGGTGGTCAGGTCATCCAGCATTTCCTTGGTCTCCTTTCTCTGGAGCTCCATATCATAGGGAACAATGGCAGAAAAGTTATTGTTGGCGTTCTGCCGCCTCTGCCAGTTGGTCACATTGGTTTCCACGCCCAGCAGCTTGTTCTGGATCTCCCGCACCGCTTCATCCGTAGGGACTGGCAGGATGTCAATGGACAGCATCAGGTCCCGGCTTAAGTCGCACTGCTCCGACACCATGTCATCCTTCACGTAGCTGGCGTAATCCTGCATGAACAGCACCCTCCCAAAGCGTTCCCCTGCCTTGAAATAGTCCTTGTGAAACTCCATGGAGTCCGGGCAGATCCAATCCTTGAAGCTGTGCCCTTTTTGGGCAAATGCTTTCAGGTCAAAAGGGAAGCTCTGGGGCATGTCCGCCCGGAAGAAATCCCGGAAGATCTGCAGCCGTTCCTCTGCGTCCAGCTCCTCCCCCACAGAGGAGAGCTTTGCCAGATGGGTGATGATGTCCGTACCCACACGTGCAAAATACGTCCTCGCCTCGTCAATGTTCTTCTTATGGATGCTGATGGTCAGATACCTTTCCTGATAGATACTGTTGTTTGTGCCGCTGACTTTGGATAAGAGCATTTCGTTATACTCCCTGCGGTACTCATCCAGTCCATCCTCTTTCATCGGAATTAAAAGGGACTGTTCAAATTCCTCTTTGTTGATCCTTCTGTTGTTCAGCGTGATCTTGGCAGATGTGCCGGAATCCAGTGCATTTAAGAGTTCCGAGTAATCAAGGAACATCTCTGTCTTGTCCTCTTTGCTTGCAATGGAATAATTGATATCAGAAAACCGAAAGGTTTTTGAAAATTTATTGCCTGTTTGAAAGATCCCGTCCCGCCAGATCCTGCGGATCGGGATGAACTGCTGTACGGACTTTGGGACTTTGAATTTCTCCCGGTCCATTTTGACTGCCTGATTTAATGTTTTAATCAAACGCATTCCCCCTTCCCTTTTTCTTTACAGGTTTCCTGCTTTTGTTCTGGGCGGCCTTCCTGCGCTTCATAAGGATTTCCGTCCCGTCTTTCCCTGTCTGTTCCCCGGCCCGTATGCCCTCCTCCAGACAGGCGTAATACAGATTTTCCGGTTTGGACACCAGCCTTTTCGGATAGAAAAGTTCCGATTTTATCACTGCCCACAAAAACTGTTCCGCCGTCATCCCGTGGTATTTGAAAAAACCGCAGGCGGCAAAAGGGGCTGCCCCCAAAATACTAAGCCAGCCTGTGAATTCTTCGCCAAGGATATCCCTTGTACCAAAATAAATGCCTATTGCGGCAAGAACCGCCAATAGGGAAAAGGCACACTGCCGGAAATCAAGGCCAAAAAACATGGATTCGTTGTAGTTGCGGATTTCCTTATTCATTTTTACTTCCATCTCTAACGTACCTCCCCTCTGTTTCTTTTTTTCTGTTTGTTTTCCTTTGGCGGCTCATGCAGTTTCCGGTACTTCTCCACACCCTTCTGGTCGAAGCTTGCCAGCCGGTCCAGGTCAAAGGCTACCTTGCGGTATCTGGCATACCCGGAATACCCGGTCTCCGGAAGCACCTTCCCCAGCTTGTGTTTCCGGATAAAATTTAGCTTGCTCTTCTCGGCAAAGGTATCGATATACGCCTCATTTTGTTCCGCCGGCGAGTAGGGGAGGTTGATTGTCAGGTCTGCAAAAGACTCTTTCCTCCCCTCTTCCATATGGCACAGCCCGATATACAGCCGGTCGCCATAAGTGTAAGCCCCTACCTCCAGCATCAGTTCCTCATGTCCAAACTCCCAATCATATCCCAATGTTTTTTGTTCTTCCATACCATTCCTCCCATCGAATGCTCTTTGTTGTTTTTTATAATCCCATGATCTCCTTCACGATCCGGTCGGATGCCTTTACCGCCCCTACCAGTATCAATAAGTTAAACACCAGCTCCCCTACATAATTCCAGACGATCGTCACGGCGGAGAGGCTGGTGTCTCCCACGGCAGGCGGGCTTGCCGCAAATACCGAAAAGATGATGCAGGCCAGGGCGATGACCGCGCCTTCCAGACACACTCCGGCATAAGAACGCAGGAAATTCTTCCCCACAGACTGTGTGGGTTCCCCCGCAAAGCTGGCTATGGGAAGGGGCGCAATGGCCGTATACATATACAGCTTGAACATCCTTCCATAAACAGTCAGTATCATCACAAAGGACAGCACCGTGATAAGGAGGCTGCCCAGCAGCGTCACGATCCACAGGGGGATCGATTCCAGCATGCCCACCGATTCTACTTTCTCTATGATCTCTGCGGGAAGCTCCGTCACACCGCCGTCCCCCATGCCCGAACCGGACATGATCCTGGATATGACTCCCTGCACAATGGAAAAGATGGAATTCATCAGCTCCATCCCATACATGACCGCCCCCTGTGCCAGCGCAAACCGGATAAAGGCTTTTAATGCATGCTCCGGTTTTTTCAGGTCTGTAAAGCTCCCGCAGGTCTTGACAAGGCCCACGGCAAAGAATAAGACCAGCAGGCCGTATCCGATGGCTTTTAACGCATCGTTGATATTTACCATCACGTTCCAGATTCCCCCGCCTTTAAAGGTTTCCGGGTTCTGGGTCAGCAATGTCCATATTTCTGCCAGCTTCTCACTCCATGTCTCCAGCGCCGAATTCAAATTTTGTACGATCCAGTTATCACTCAATCCTTTTCACCTCTTTTCTGCAAAAGTTGATCAATGAGGATGCGCCAGGCATCCCCATCTCCGCTTTGTGGCTATCCCATGATCAGGTCCAGGATTTCTTTTGCAAAGGTGATAATGACCCCTCCTGCCAGTGTCAGAAATCCGTTTGCCCTCTGGCTTGGGTCATGGCTCTTTAGGCTCAGTCCCACCTGTACCACGCCAAACCCCAGCAGGATCAGGCCGATGGCACGGATGAGCGAAAAAATAAAGGTGGACAGGTTATTGACCACCGTCAGCGGATCCCCTGCGGCATAGACGGAGATACCTCCGACCGTGAAAAAGCAGACAGCGCCCACATAACAGCATGCCATCCCTCTCTGCAGCCGCTGTTTCGGTGTGTATTTTTTCTTATCTTCTTTCGCTTCCTTGCTCTTTTTTAAAATTTTAATATTACATTCCTCCCATCTGAAATGACTGGCTGTTTAGCCCGTCACAGAAAAAGGCTCTCCAAGGATATCTTCCTCAGAGAGCAGTTCATAGTCATCGTACCGTGCCGCATCAAATAAAAACCCATCATGAGCCAGGGGAGCCTCTGCATAATTGAAAGGCTTAGCCCCTCCATCCTCTGTATCTTTGATATTCGGATGCCGCATCAGGTCATACTTGCTGTCCATGATGGCCCGCTCGCCCCGGATGAATAAAAGTGCATTGGAATTATCCAGCATCCGGACTTCATCCGGTGTTAAAAGCTCCCTGCCGCTCTGCTGGTAGTTCGTGGAATAGCTGCCGGATCGCCCTTTCGTCTGCCCGTAGGTATTGGTATCGATGGTCTCTTTTCCCAGCAGCTCCGAGACATATTTATGGGTCTCTTTTTCATTGCCGCCCAGATATAAAAACTGATCACAATTGCCCACGAGACTTTCCCAGCTGTCCTTGAACAGCGCCTTAAGCTGGCTCATGTTCTGGATGATGATGCTGCAAAAAATAGAGCGGGAACGGCAGGTCGCCAATATTTTCTCAAACTCATTTGGCAGGGAAACATTCGGGAATTCATCCATAATACAGTTTACAGGTACAGGCAGTTTCCCTCCATGCACACGGTCTGCCACGTAATACAACGTCTGAAACAGCTGGCTGTAGATCATTCCCACCAGATAGTTGAGGCTGGAATCCGCATCCGGGATACAGCAGAACAGGGCCACCTTTTTCTCCCCCATGCTGGCAAGGTCCAGTTCGTCCATACAGGTCAGGCTGGCAATCTGCTTGAGGTTGAAAGCCGCCAGACGTACCCCAACACTGATCAGGATGGACTTTGCCGTCTTCCCTGCCGCCTGTTTGTAAATATGGTACTGCTTCACCGCAATGCTCTGTGGCTCCCGCATCTCCAGCCGCTCAAACAGGATATCAAGAGGAGCCCCATATTCCTCGTCTTCCTCCTTTACCTGTGCAGAGCCCAGCATTTCCATGATCATGGAGAAATTCTGTTCCTCCGGCGGTGCTTCATGGATCAGATACAGCATCAAGGCCTGCAGGAGCGCCGTTTCGCTCTTCTATGGGTGCCACCCCCACAGTTACCTGTGGGGTAGACACTTTTAACGATAGGTAACTCTTTGATATCATCTCCAAGTTTTCCCCCGCCCCAAACCGTGCGCGACAGTTTCCCATCACACGGCTTTCCATCCATATGTTTCCTTTTCTAATTAGTACACAATTCTCAACAAATGACAGACATTGCTATCTGTTCACGATTTCTGAATCTTCTTAACCTATTCAACTTTTCCAATGCTTTCTTGTCCAACTTTAGCTTTTCCACCGCTTTCCTATAGATTTCCGGCTCTGCTCCTTCCAAGGAAATCAAATTTTTCACCTGTGGAATGACCAGTACCAGATTTTGATACTTATCTCTCATTCCAGCCGGCAGATTCCTTTTCCGATGAAGGACACAGTTTTTAACATCCAATTCAACACCACTGACAAAACATTTCCCCTGCTGGGCTACATATAAAGATAAGCGGTTATCGTTCATCTCTATTGTGGCTCCGGGTATTGGGTGCTGCATTAAATATTCGATTTTATCCGCACTGACTGTCCGAATATTACGGTGTATCAGTGCCCTGCCCTCTTTCGTATAGTTATTAACGGCTTTTGGCTTGTACATCGGACTTTTATGCTGTACATATCCAAGCGGTGCTACTGGCAGTCCGTCCACAAATCGTAACTGCTTACTGTCTCCATAGCGGACTGCTATGTACCGTGGCACCATTCGTCTTGTTGATTTCGTTAATCTAGTTCTTAATCGTATTTCCAGGTTCTTTCTGATATTAAAGGCAATCGGGTCTAAATCCTCTTGTATATTTGTTGCATATCGGTAATAATTATGGACTCCCAAAATATATGCATTATACCTGCATACCTTCCGATAGGATTCCTCCATATCTTTAGGGTTCTGTAAGTCCTTTACCAATTCTTTGACTTCCACTTTGATGCGTTCCTTTGCCTTCTGGCTGATATGGGATGTGACTACCCTCTTTTTCCCTTTCTTCCTGACCTTCAGCCTGAATCCAAGAAATTCGGAGTAGTTCTTCCGCAGGTTCACTATCTTTGATTTTTCCTCTGAAATGGATAAATCCAGCCGGTCTTTCAGCCACTTCCTGATAGCGATAAACATACATCTGGCATCTTCATAGTTTCTGCAAAATACCTTAAAATCGTCGGCGTACCGGACAATATAACACTCTTTTAGATTGCTAAATTTCCTAAGAGATTTGATTCTTCCATTGTCTGACACCGTTCCATTAGGACAGATATATTTTGTGAATTCTTTACGCGTTTTCATCCCTTCCCATTGGCTTGTTACCCACCAGTCCAGTTCATTCAGGACTATGTTGGATAATAATGGAGAAAGTATCCCCCCTGTGGTGTACCTTTATCTGGAAAGCCGATTCCAGCAACCTCTCCTTTTAGCATCTTACTCACAATGCATATCAATGACTTATCCCGGATTCCCAGCGTCCACATCTGTTTTAATAGTTTTCCGTGGCTTGCATTATCAAAGAATCCTTTCACATCAATATCTACAACATAGTGCAGATTCATCTGTTGCATCATTTTATAGCATTGTGCAAGTGCATTTTCAGCACTTCGGTTTGGTCTGAATCCATTGCTCCGTTCATGGAACTTTGCTTCACAGATTGGTTCCAACACCTGCTTTATGCACTGCTGTATCAATCTGTCCAGAATAGTTGGTATACCCAGCGGGCGGGTGCCGCCATTTGGCTTAGGTATCTCTTTACGTTTTACAGGCTGTGGGATATAATTCTCCAGCCGTTTCCTTACTGTGAAAATCAGTTTTTTCTCCGGATATTTTTCAATATCTGAGATGGTCATTCCATCCGTACCCGGTGTCTTACTTCCCTTGTTCTTTTTCAGGCTCCTGTATGCAAGTTTGATATTCTCATCCGACTGGATGAGGGATAGCAGTTTCTTGAACTTCCTGCCATCCAGACTTTCTGCATACAGCCTGTCAAAAGACTTCTGAAGGCTGTAATATTCCGCATTACGGAGTTTCTGCCTTTTTCCTATCTGTTCATTTGCTGACAAAGTCGGCTACCTCCTTAGTATCAATTCGATTTATTGATGAAGTTTGCCTCTGTTAGTCATACTCGAACCTTTGTTGATTGTGTAATTCTTGTACTTAAGTTACATACGGACTAACGGCTATCCCTCCACCGTGTTATCCACGGTTTCCACGGTACTGTGCCGTCGCTCTCAGCCGGATAAAGTCAAGTTCCCTCAAATTCCTTTCTTCAATTAGATTTGTTTCCTTGACAACACACCCCTGCAACGGGTTACCATGTGTCCCGACCTTTCCACGTTCCGATATTCCTATCTTTACATATGCTTTTAGGTGCTCCCTATGAGCCTGTATGCTTGGATGTACCTGTAATACATCATGGTATTTCATCTCTGGGAAACTTACTCTACCACACATACGCTACTTCACGTAGCATCGGGCTTTTCTCCCGATTCCCTTTATAGACTCGTACATTCAGTTGTTCGTCATCCATGCATCCGACATGGAATCCTCACCATGAGCATTTTATAGACTCCCGGCCTATCACCCACAGCCACCTCTGGCTTGGTTTGCCGCAACGTGCGTGATCGTCACAGCGGGTGTATACAGCCGACTTCACCGGGCGTTATACCACTGGAAGGATGCACTTCCAGACGCATACCGGAGTATCAGAGCAGGCGTTTCCGGGCGTTACCCCTTCATTCCACCTGTCGGAATATCAGTTCTCTAAGAACTGATTCAGTTTTATATATCAAATCATGTGCGTTCTTATGCCGTAGCTTTTCACTACGGAACGTGTCGCACCCCAGAACGGGTCCTGGGACTGCGACCCTTTTGGCGTGGTGTTCTGGATCAGGTTGGATATCAGGCGCAGCACGTCCTTGTCATCATGGACATACGCAAACGGGTTGTAGCAAAAGGACGTGTCCGGGTTGATCAGGTCGAATACCCGGACTTCATAGCCTTTTTTCTTTAACAGTCCCCCGGTCTTTCGAAGCAGCTCGGCCTTTGGATCAGTAATGATCATGGAACAGTTGCACTGCATGATGTTTGGCAGGGCATACCCTCTGGATTTTCCCGCGCCGGAACCGCCCACCACCAGTACGTTCAGGCACCTGCGGTGCCGATAGGTGTCCAGCCCGATACGGAAATTCTGGGTCATGAGGAGGTTGTGGAAGTAATCCTTATCCTCGTACTTCTTTCGGAGCCTTTTCACATCCCCCCATTTTGCGGAGCCGTGCTCTTCTCCCCGGCGGTAGTTTTTCTGGCTGGAATAATAGATGCCGATCCCCATGCCATAGATTCCGGTACAGATCAGTACCGATTTCAAAGTATACTTGGTCGCATGAAGTGCAAAGGGATGCTCCAGTTTTTGGCTCAGTGCTTCCATGATTCCAAGCAGGTTCTGGCCCGGCTCTATGCAGTCTGCAAAAAGCACCGCTCCCCACCAGACAATGGGTAAAGCAAAAAGCCAGAGTATCCACTCTGACTTTCTGCTCTGTGCTACCGGGACGGCACCTCTTTCTTTTTCTCCGGGCCTCCGGTCTTATGGAACTGATCCACTCCCGGAACCAGTGCCAACGTGCTCCCATTCTCCCATTCCACATGGATCTGCCCGGCATCGTCCACATGGAATACCTTGCCTTTTAACCCGGCCAGCATCTGCGGCTCCCCGTCCATCTCATCCAGACAAATCCGTGTCCCCTCCGGGTAACGCTTCCTTAACTGTTCAATTTTTGCTCTCTCATAATCCAAACACATTCCTCCTTCCTACTCGTCCGGTATTTCCCACTGCCCGTGATTGTAAACAGTGTCTGTCAGTTCAATCGGATAGGGGGATGATTAGTCCCCCTTCCAGTCGAGTAAGTAAGAGGACTTTCACCTCAAACTTCTCCCGGAACCGTACGTGAAAGTCTCCTTTCATACGGCTCTTATCATTCAACAATACGAATATAAATTGCTCCAGTGAGCAAACAGTTTTGGCTCTCGCTGTCTCACGGTGTAGAGCCATTTCTCTGCTCTACGTCGTCTACCTCGAAAGTTCTTGTACTTACACATAGCCCATTTCACAAGTCTTCTTTCAATACATTGTAACGTTCCCTTCATTGCCGATGGATTGAACTTACCAAAATAGTTCATCCAACCACGAATTAAGGGATTCAGCATTTCTGCTATGATGTCTATTTTGCACCCTGTCCTCTTATGAACTTCCATAGCCTTTATTTTTTCTCGAAAGCTTTTAGATGAAGAGTTGCTTACAGATGCAATAAAGTTATGTCTGATTTTTCCATCTTTACACATGATGTATACTGCTTTGAATGTATAACCAAGAAAATCGAACTCTGTAAGTTCTTCCTCCCTGGTTCTGTCCTTATCCTTACAATACACTATTCTTGTTTTAATAGGATGCAGTTCTAGCTTACATTCCTCAAGTCTATTTGCTAACTTTTCTTTTATGAAGATAGCTTCCTCTTTTGTACGGCAATGTATTAATCCATCATCCGCATATCTTTCAAATGGTGCTTGTGGGAAATTTCTTTCCATCCACATATCGAATACATAATGCAAAAACATGTTTGCTAAAACTGGACTTATTACTCCTCCTTGTGGTGTCCCAGACAATCTCTCAATTACATGCCCCTCTCTTGTTACAAACGGAATTTCTAGCCATCGTTTTATATAGAGACATATCCATTCTTCTTTTACATGCCTTGCTACAACCTTCATTAGAAGTTCATGATCGATGTTATCGAACAATCCTTTTACATCTAATTCAATGACATAATCATATCTCCAACATCGCTTTCTTGCTGTTGCTATTGCATCAATTGCAGACTTGTTTGGTCTGTACCCATATGAGTCATCGCAAAACATGGGCTCTACCACAGGTTCTACATACATTCTTGCAGCCATCTGTGCAATTCTATCTGTAATAGTTGGTATGCCCAATCTCCTGGTTCCACCAGTTTTCTTTGGTATTTCTACCGCTAATACCGGAGATGGAAAATAACTTCCTGAACTCATTCGATTCCATATCTTATATAGATTATTATTCAGTTTCTTTTCAAACTGTTCAAAATCTATACCATCAATTCCCGCACTTCCTTTGTTTGCTTTTACTCTCTTATAAGCTTCAATAACCACTTTCTTTGGTATTTCGTATTGTTTGCTCTCGCTCATCAAATCCTCCTAGTTTCCTAGTTGTTTTCAGTATCAAGCAGAATGATGTTACCCCTTTGCTCCATTGTCATTACAACAACTTCAACACTACTACGAGTAACTCCGCCCCTGTAGAATACGTCTCTACTTTCGACCTTATCTTTCTGTGACTTGAATCTTTTCGATTTTCATTATTCTACAGGTTCCCATGTTTCACACAGAAGCCTGATACATGCTCATGCCATCTTAATGCCGTTCCACGGATGGTCAGCTTTACAGGTTTCCTCCATCCTCATCCTTACTCAGTGGTGAAAAGTAAGTTTTGCAGAAATCTTACGCTTTCGACACTTCTTCAATGGTTCATTTTCATTCATCTTCATGTATCATATCTGATTGTTTGTACAACCTTTTCTCTAATCGCTCACTACCATGACCTGAATCACAGCAGCATTAGAGTGATTTGACAGGCTTGCCTGTTCAATTCCTGTCGAAGGACCTACCTTCATCTTCTGTATGCCTTGCATGGCACACCACCACCTGGCATACCGTTCGGTACCAAGGCGGTTCAATAGTTTACACGTACTTTTAGATAGCGGGTTGACATGGATGGATATCCAAGTCTGTCCACTATTATTTTCTTAGTGAGTGCCGAGTTCAACATAGCCGCCGCCCTCCACACTCCCTTCCGGCAGTTCGCCATTTCATGTACTTTCCACTCTGGCAGATGTAGCGCCCGAAGCATCTTGTATCTCGTGCGCACCTTCTTCCATTGCTTCCAGTATACTGCCCGGATTCTATGGCGCAGCCATTCATCCGTCTGTTCCATCAGGTTTTTCATATCTGCATATCGGTAATAGTTTATCCATCCCCTTGCATAGCTTCGGAGTTTCTCTTCCCTTACCTCATTGCTCCATTTATTCCCTCTGGTCGTCAGTTCCCTCAATTTATTCCGCATTTTCTCCACTGATTTCGGGTGTACCCACATCCGGCATTTTCCCTTATGTCTGTAGAATGCGTATCCAAGATATTTTATCTTGCTTATATGTCTTACTGCCGTTTTCTGGAGATTGACTTTCAGAAACAGTTTTTTCGTGATAAACGGCACAATGTTCTCTAACGTCCGCTCTGCGCTTTTCTTGCTTTTGCATAGTATCAGACAGTCATCGGCATACCTCACAAATTTATGTCCCCTTCGTTTCAGTTCCTTATCCAGCTCGTTCAGCATCACATTTCCACACAACGGACTCAATGGCCCGCCTTGCGGCACGCCCTCCGGTGTCGCGTGGAATCCGCCATCTTCCATGACCCCGGCGTTCAGGTATTTGTGTATCAACGAGATGACCCTCCCGTCTTTCACCGTCCTCGACAGTACCTCGATCAGTTTGCTGTGGTTCACGGTGTCAAAGTAGGATTGTAAGTCCATACTCACTGCATACACATAGCCCTCATTGATGTATTCCCTACATCTTCCCAACGCTTCATGCGCACTTCTGCCTGGTCGGAATCCGAAGCTGTTATCCGAAAACTGTTCCTCATAAATAGGGGTTAGTTCCTGTGCGATTGCCTGTTGGATTACCCTGTCCACTACCGTGGGTACTCCTAATTTTCTCAATTTTCCTTTCTCCTCTTTGGGTATTTCTACCCTTCGTACTGGGTTGGGTTTATATTTCCCTTCCCTTACCTGTTCCACGATCTCGGCCTGGTGTTTTCTCAGGTAGGGCAGAAGTCCATCTACCTGCATACCGTCGATTCCGCCTGCGCCTTTGTTCGCTTTCACTTTCTTATAGGCGGCGTTTAGATTGTCACTTCTAAGAATCGTGTCTAACAGGTTGTCCATCCAAAAGTCCGTGTGGGTGTCAGGGTTTCCGGTAATCCTTCCATGGGCGTACACTCCTGCTTGCTCTTTCTGTTCCGCAGGTACCATCCGCAGGTAGTCCTCTATATGAAGTTGTCTGTACTTAATTCCATGTCCGGTTTCCATTTGAAAATGACATCTCCTATTGTTCAGTCCTTCCCGGTACGTTTGCAACCATCCCGGTACTATGACCTCTGCTGACTTCTCACGGCAAGCTTTACTCCGTGGTAACGAATGTTTTATCGCCTTTTCCACGTCCGTGAGACCTCCCCGGGTACTCACACGTTCTTTCCCTCCATGTCCCCACCATTTTTACTGTGTCGGATTCCGCGCAGTTATTGGACTTTGGCTTGTTTAGCAGCCTTATCCTCCGTGTTCAGCCTGAAATGGTTTCTGTGCGTTGGGGCAGAGGTTTGCCTGCACCTTCCTTCAGCCCTCTTAAACCTCACGGCGAGAACCTTGGTGTTCAGCTATATCCTTCCCACTGCCGGGTGGATTCGGGACTTTCACCCGTTAGAACGTGCGCCCGCCGGGCGCACTAAAAAGGTGCAGACAGAAAGGTTTCCCCTTTCCCATCTGCACCTT
Source organism: Blautia pseudococcoides (assembly GCF_001689125.2). NCBI lineage: Bacteria > Bacillati > Bacillota > Clostridia > Lachnospirales > Lachnospiraceae > Blautia > Blautia pseudococcoides. Next base: position 1,566,132 of record NZ_CP015405.2, read on the forward strand.
CTCGTTTTCCTTCTCACCGAACTGCACATCGTTTATATTTTGCCTTTAATATTTTATAAAACACCACATCGATCCCATCCGCATACCTCCCAGCGGCCAGATAAGTATCCCTGAGTTTATTCAGCGCTTCAATAACTTTCTTGTACTCACTGTCTGTCATAAACAGCTTCGTATCTTGATAATCTACCAGCTTCAGCACCAGATTTCTGGTTTCCTCTACGGACACTCCTTTTGCTTTTTCTTCCCGGAACACATCCCGCAGGGCAACTAAAAGCATGTTTTTCATGATCTCATCCATTTTTACGCATCGTTGTTTTTCCATATATGCCAGCCTCCGTTTCCACAACATACCACAGGATTTCAGGAATATCTACTGTTATTCTCTAAAAAAGCCAACAAATATCAGCGTTCCGGCTGGCTCTTTGCTTTCGTGGTTTTTGCTTTTTTTCCTTCTCCCACATGGAACTCATCGGCAACAAATTCCTGCTCCGGGCGTCCCAGATTCCTGTCCATATGCTTCTCTATGGTATAGGCGGCATTTTTGACGTCATTGATGAAGTCACGCAGCTCTTTTGGGTCACGGCTTCCGTATTCCTGCATCTGGCAGACCCTGTCAAACTGGAACGCGGAATTTTCCACCCCGTATTTCTGTGCCACCACATAGGCCGCACAAAAGGCCGGAGCCGATACCTTTCCCCTGCTGTAGGTTCCGTTACGCATATCCATAGACGCACAGGCCAGTTCCCGGTTGATGGCGTGGAACGTGGTGACCTCCCCCATGCCGTTCCTGACATAAATGGAGCGCTGGGCAGGGATATACTGTGCCTGCACCCCTTCCGGCAGGTTATCCGCGATCTGAATCCGGACTTCTGATTCGGTAAGCAGCGCCCCCATCAGTTCATCCATGGATTTCTGCGGCGCTGCCTCCGGCTGCTTCATCCGGATCTGGCTGATATCATAGGACTTGGCAATGCTGTATCCCTGCATCGTCACCCCGTCCTTCTCATATTCATTCCCTGCAAGGAAGCGGTAGCCTTTCCCCCGCTCCTCCGGACGGATGGAATGCCCTTCCTCCCGAATCTTCTCATAGGTCTTTACCTGCCGGATCTCCGGGTTCTGGCTGTACAATAGCAGCAGGTTGGCCGTCCGCTGGGGCGTACACTGTGCCATGAAGTTGAGAAACCCTTTCAGGGATTCCCCATCCTTGAACACATCCTGCGACTTGGCGTCCACCTCCGCCCAGACCTCTTCCCGCTCCTGTTTCTTCATGGCGGCGTATTCTTCCTTTGACATCCTCTGTTCCCCCTGTGCGGGGGCTTCGGATCCCTGATTTAAATATTTATTCAAGTCCATATGGCATTACCTTCCTTTCGTTTTTGCTTTTTTCTTCCGGCGGCCGGCAGAGCGGTTCTTTCCCCTCTGCTTCTTCCGACTTTTGGCCTGTCTCTGTTTCTCCTTCTGCCCCTCCTTGATCTTGCTCAGTTCTTCCCGGACAGAGGGCTTCTCAGTCGTTTCCTGCCCGGTAGAAATATCGCTGCTGCGCAAGGAAGGTTCGGACGGACTCTTTGCGTCTTCCTCCTGCGCCTGCGTAAAATTTTCTTCTTTTGGGATATCAAAATTAAAATCCTGCTCAGCGTCAAAGATTTCAAACTGTACTTCTCCTTCCGGCATCTGTACCGTCTCTGTCTTGGTTTCCGCTTCCAGCCCTATCTCATCTGCCACTTCATGGGTGAGCTGGCCGCTTTGGGCTTCTGTAAAGTCAAGGTTCATCTTATCCATGACACGGTTGACCTTTGCGGCGTCATCGGCATACACCATGATCTCGCACGTCTCCGGGTCTTTTTTGTCTCTGATGATGACATAGAGAAGCCCCCTCTTTTTCCCTTCCTCACAGAACTCTTTCAGCCGGTCCTTGGGGACCGTGAAAAATTTCAGCGGCTTATTCTCCTTTAACATGCGCACCACACGGGTCCTGCCCATGCTCTTTTTATTGTCCGTCAGTACGGCATAGAAAAAGGCGGCCAGATGCTGTGCCCCTCTTCCGGAAAGGCGCAGGATCTTATCCGCCCCGTCAAATGCCAGTTTCCCGCCTGCCTCCAGACCCTCCATGCTGTATTTCACGATCTGGTCTGCGGCGTCACCTCCAAGGTTCATGCAATCACCTCTCTTCCTTCTTTTCCTTCCTGTTTTCTGCTTCTGCTTTTTGCTGTCCGGCTTCTTTCTCCCACTGCTCCATCTCCTGTAATCTGCGCTCTATCTCGACGGAATGCACCTGTATCCGGCTGCACATCCGTATTTCTTTTCGGATTGGCTTTAGAGCCTCTTTGATCTCTCCGATCCGTTCCGACTGCGGCTTGGTGCGGTAGAGCCGCCTGCGCTCCTTCATAAGCAGAAGCGCCTCTTCCTCCAAGGGTTCCCGGTAGGCCTGCAGCTGCTCTCTGGTGGTGATCCCGTGCTTTTTAAGGAAGTCCAACTGTTCGATGCGCTGGTCTAATTTCCGTATATCTGCCCGGAGGGAGTAAGAATGACTGGAAGTCTTTCTCCCCCAGATCCCCAGCCGGTACATGTAAAAATAATAGAGAGCCTGCAGGCCGGCAGCTTTTTTGTGCGGCTTGTTCCCGCCTCCTTTCCCAGCCTGCTTTTGTAAACGCCCCAGCTGCAAGCCTCCCGGCTGCAGAATCCATACCCGGAGGGCTTCCTCCGTATATTTTTCCCCAAGGCTCTTTAGACGGACATACCGCTCCATTCCCGGAGCCTTCAGGGAAATGTATTTTCTGCCCAGCTTCCACTCATATCCTTTTGCTTCCATCTGATGCAGGAACTGTCTCCACGTAAAGCTCATCTGCACCGCTTCCCGGATATCCATGCGTATCCCGGTGCGCCACGTTGGTTTTCCGTCCCTTTCTGCCTGCCACTGGGCATAGGACATCCCCTTCCCATTTGTCTGGATCACGGAAAGCCCGTATTTCCTGCACAGGCCGTCCGACATTCTTCGGATGTCCTCGTAGTAGCTCCTGCTGTTGCTGTGATATTTATGGCCGTCTTCCATGCTCACGGAGTTAAACACGATATGGTTATGGTAATGGCTGGTGTTTAAGTGTGTTGTAATGACGGTCTCAAACTGCCCCTTTAATAACTGCTCTGCCAGTTCAAGCCCTATGAGATGTGCCAGCTCCGGGGTGACTTCCCCTTCGGCAAAACTCTGGATCAGATGGTAGCCCTGCACCCCTCCGGTTTTGTGGAACCGTTTCTTGGTGGCTGCCATATCCTCGAATGCCGTCTCACAAGTACAGCCGATGCAGTCTTCAAACACCGCCGCTTCTGTTTTCTCCCGGTTCATGGCATAGGAAATGGCCTCTTCCAGTGACCCGGCCTGTTCCGGTTTTTTCGTAGTCTTCTCCTTATCCTGCACATAGTCAATGGAGTTGTCCAGGCGGTGGACGGGAATGATGCTCGTATAGGCCATAAGGCACTACCATTCCTCTTTCAACAGCTGCCAGACTTCCCTTGCGATCCGGGTCATCTCCCTTACGCTCTCCTGACTGGCAGCCCCGGAAGCATTTGCCACATGGGCAAGCTGGTTGGCATTGTTGCAAAGCCCGGCTGTCTTGCGGAGCAGGTCCGCATGATGCTCACAGGGCTTCGCCTTAACCTCCCCGCCCATGATTAAAGTGCGCAGATACTCTTCCCTTGGGAATCCGCTCTTTGCTGCCTGCTCATCCAGATACCGCAGTTCTCTGGCATTGAGCCGGACCGGGATCACATGGTTTCTTTTCCTCATCTCATCACCTGCCTCTCTCTTTCTGTTGCGGCAACGGCCGGTATGCGATCCCCCGTTCTTCCATGTGCTCTGCAAAATCCAGAGCCTGCCAGAGTGTTCCATTGACTTTCATATGCTCATCATCCACGTAATTACAGCTACAGACCTGCTTATCTCCATTTCCGGCAATCAGTTCCAGATATCCTCCATCCGGGATAAAAAACAGCCGGTTCGCATCTTTATCCAGAAAGCAGATTTTTCTCTCATGTTTCTTTTTTTCAAACAATGCCGCCATCTGCTCGTCTTCCCTTTTTCCTGCAACTGCCAGCGCCATAAACAGCACGCCTATCGTTCCTCCAAGTGCGCATCCCACTGCCATTCCAATTCCAAACATCACATTTCTCCTTTTCTTCTATATCCGGGGGTTTGGGGGTCTCCCCAAAGTGCGTTTGGATATCCAAACGCTATGCTTGCAAAACCAGTCGCACCAGCAAGTCTGTGGTACCGACTCCCCGACACTTTCTAAGATTCATTTTCTTTGATTTTGACCAGCCCGTCCAAAGTGGTACAGATGATATGCAGCCGGTCCGCCATGCTGATCTCCGTATTCATGGTTCCGGTGACCTCCCGTCCGCAGACCACCACCATCCGGCATCTCTTTAATATCAGATGGGACATCCGGTTCAATGCCTGCAGATCCTCGGCTTCACTTTCATCTAAAAACGGTGCGAAGCCAAATCGGGGACAGATGGGGACGTAACCCATCTCATAAATCTTCCGGCAGTATTTCTGTATCTTTGTCCGGCTCTCCTCCGGTGAACAGCATACATATGCCAATGCCTGTTCCATGCGATCCCTCCCTTCCTGTGCATCCACATGGATGCCTTGTTTTATTGGGGATAAGATTTCAGGGCATCCATGTGGATGCCCTGACTACCGCTCCCTGTCTTCTTTGCTGCATTTTCTCACTCTATTGGTAGCGCCTCTGTATTCGTATACCTCATTTCCCAAGACCTCTTCCGGCCGGACTTCATTCTGGTTGATCTCCCGTACCACGTCACGCAGCTCCTTCACGTCCATCATGACCAGCCCTTTCGGCAAAATGATGCTCTCATGGAGGCTGGAGGGCAGGATGTAAAAATCTTCACCCAGCCTTTTTCGTACTGCTTTCAGTACATCGGGATACAGAAGGACAGTTGCTCCATATTCCCGTTTTTCATTGCTCAGGACATACAGGGGGGATACACCTTCTGTCTCCGGCGCTTCTGCACCCTCCCCCATGATAAGCTCCGCGATTACATCACCCATAGCGGAGAATACGGCTTTGTTCCGGCTCTGCGTGTTCTCCAGCGCCTTTTGGAACAAAACGGATTTTGGGATCTTCCACTGCTCTGCCATCTTGTTTGTCACCTGAGCCTGCATGGTGCCCTCCCTATCACTTTGCAGTTCTATAAACAGCACCTCTGCTCCCATGGGATGCATTTTATAAGGGCCGCGCCTGTAATATGCCTGATTCTTTTCCCTGCTCACAAGCCTTACCTGAATCCTGTCTTTCACTGTTTCATAATCCGTGAAAAATGTTTCATCAATCTGGGGAATCTTCTGGTCTTGGTAGGCGCTGATCAATTCCCTGCTGATCTCTTCCAGGGGTTTCCCCCTAAGATACGATTGATAGGGCTTGTCCAGATAGATCACCGCAGCCATGCTGCTGTCTTCCTTCCTGACAGACAGGCCCCATAAGATGGCATTGTTTTTCTGGTTCTGCATCACCTCGCAGTGGTAGGTCCCCTGCTGGTTCAGTTCCCTTTGGACTTCCTGACACAGCCGCTCCTGAAATTCCTGATACGACATCTTACTTTCCATCTGGTTCCTCCCCTTTCTGCTCTTCTGCCTGTAATGCATAGGCCACCCGGTCCGTTCCCAGCTGATAGTACGCATCTGTCACCTCGATGCCCACGGCCTGATAGCCTTCCTTCACCGCACCGAGGATGGTGGTCCCGGCTCCGGCAAAGGGATCTAAGATCAGGCCTCCCGGCTCGCAGATCTGCACCACATCCCGCATCAGCTGCAGCGGCTTCTCCGTCACATGGATCCGGTTCTGGGGATTCCCATAGCGGAACACGCCGGGCAGGCAGGACACCGGGCGGCTTATGGGCATCGGCCCGTTGCTTCCCCATACGATGTACTCTGCCTGCTGGCGGAAACGTCCTTTTTGCGGCCGGGAATTCTGTTTATCCCAGACAGCCGTCCCACGCCAGATCCATCCAGCCCACTGCAGGGCATCTGTGATGGACGGATACTGCCGCCAGTCGATAAAAAGGCAGATAGGGGCGCCGGTCTTACAGGCTTTCCGCACATCATACAGCCATTCAGCCATCCAGTGGGTCCAGGAACGCTGGTCCTTATTATCCCCGTCAAAATCCGGCAGGGCATTCTCCTGCCTCATGCTGCTGTACTTCTGGTTTGTGGTGCGGTTCCTCTCATTCTGCTTTGTCCCGCCGCTGGCATAGGGCGGGTCCGTGATTACGGCGTCAAACACACCGGGCCGAAAGGCTTTGACCAGCTTTAACGTATCCCCGTGGAAAATTTCCCAATTCACGCCTCCCCGGTGTTCCTCCGTAAGCATCCCTTCTTTCATCAATGTCTCCAGTTCCAGTTTATTTCCCAATAGGCATCATCCTTTCCATTTCTGTTCTGTTAACGTTCCAGATCTTTCTTTTTCTTCCTGCCTTGCGGATAATCTTTCGGCGGCTTCAGCTCTCTTGTCTTCACCAGGACATGTCTTTCCCTGTTTTCCAGAATGAATAGATCGGCTGTCGGATTGACCAGCTTTTCCCCCGGAAGAACGAGGTCTTTGACTACAAATCGTCCGCGGACTTCCCCGTAAACATGGCTGTCTCCGGCAATCAAAGGCGAAAGACCGTCCAGAATACTCTCAGAGATAACGGCATCTCCTGCCACCCTTGCCCGGTCCTTGATCTCACCGCTTCTGATGCAGCACTGCCCTTCCGCAGCTGCCCGGTCGAACAGGCAGGCATCTCCTGTTATGAGTGCAGAATCCCTTGCCAGCGTGCCGTCGAACATCCCGGCCTCTTTTTCCACCACAGCGTCCCCACAGCAGATGGCCTGATCATAGATCCAGCATCCTCCATCCTGTGAAAGATTCGCTTCCGATTCAACAAAGCCGCCAAGCGTCCCTGCCTCCACCTGTTCGTTGATCCGGACAAGCGCCCGGACCCTACGGAGCCATGGATATTTGGGATGGCAAATGTCTGTGATCTCATATTTCTTTTGCTTTTCCGGCAAATGCGCTGGCGGTTCCTCATACTTCTGGCTCAAAGCCTGCACATCCTGTTTTATTTTGGCTTCTGTTTTTTCCTGAATCTGAACTGGCTCTTTCTGGTAAAAATGCACATGCAGGATCCCTCCGCCCACCTTGACCTCTCTTTGTTCAAACCCTTCTCCCCAGCCATCGCTGTACTGGCCGGTGATGTATTCACACAACTGCTTTAGTTCCGGCTCTTCCAAAAATTCCTGCAGGGTCAGGGTGGTACAGCCATACAAGGTGTTTTCTACCTTTTTGACGGACACGACCGCACATTTCACCTTCTTACGGATCGTGTCCTCCCCGTAAAAATAGTCCATCAGGTTGCAGGGCGGATGGTCCGTCCCTAAGTTATTTTCCCGGTCCACCATAGCCTGAATCGCTTCCTGATACGGGACAAGGTCTGCACCATCCAGCATCTCCCCTCCCCAGTCATAGTCATATTCTCCGTCTGGTTCGTCTGGATAAAATTCGCCCCTTAACGGAGTCAAAAGCTCTATCTGCGGTATCTTTTGTTCTCCCTTTCTCATTGTCCTCACCTCTCCTTTTCCGTCTTTTTTCTCTGCCTGTGTTTGTCCCATTCCATGGCTGCCATATCCCCGTAGTCTGCACCTTCGATGGCCGGCAGGTTCTCTATGATCCGATATTTTCCCCCATAAGCTTTTCTTAACTGCCCCGCCGCCCATCTCCCGGCAAAGTCATTGTCCGTGCAGAGTTCCATCTCCGTCACCTCCGGATGCCTTCCTAAAAAAGTTTCCAGTGCGGCTGGCTTTTTAAAGGTTTTGTGTATTTCCCCTTCCTTTGGCGCACTGATCCCCCCAAGGGACAGCCGGTATTTATCCGCCCGGTTATTCTCCAGCGTCATATGGGCCAGCGCATCCACGGCGGCTTCATAGACAGCCACCCGGACTGAGGATCCTTTTGGCGGGATACAGAAAGAGCAGCGTTTATCGCTGCCCCTTTGTTCCATCTTAAATGCCCTGCCGCCAGTTTCATGGATCCCCCGCAGGAAAGCATATCTGGCCTCCTGCTTCTCATCGTACCCGACAAACACCGCGTTGTGGTAAGGTAGGCTCTCATACAGCAGCCCCCGCTGGATGCAGTAGGTCATGACAGGATCGCTGATTCCTCTTTTTTGCAGGTACCTGCGGATCCTTCCACAGTTTGGCGCTTTTTGGGGCAGTTCAAAGGGAACCGTCTCTTCCTGCACATGAAGCGGCGGTATATAGGATGGGTTCTGCCCGCTTAAAAACTGCACGGCTTCCGCAAAACCCATGCCGTCCACCTTTACCAGAAAATCCAAAGCATTATATCCCCCGATATCTCTGGATTTCCAGTGCCATGCACTGGTGACTTCGTTTATCTTAAAGCTGTCGTGGTCCGTCAGTTCCCATTCATGCCTTGCGGAAGATTTCTTAAGCCTCCCTGCTTCATGGGTTTTCAGATATTCGATGGCGGACATTGCCCTTGCGGCCCGGATCTGTTCTTCCGGCATCCAGGGCATTAAAGGATCGCATCCCGAAGGGCGCCGGTCTTATCCGTCCTCTCCCATGGGAACTCCTTTCTTCCAAAATGCCCAAACACGGCTGTATGTTTATAAATCGGGCGGTCCAGGCGGAGGCTCTCCCGGATCTGTGCCGGGGTCAGCCCGAACACCAGCGGGACAGCGGCAGCCAGACAGTCATCCGCGCAGGCTGTCCCTGTCCCAAAGGTGTCCACCTGTACCATCACAGGCTCTGCCACACCGATGGCATAGGCCAGGGATACCTGACACTTTTCAGCCAGCCCGGCGGCAACTATGTTCTTGGCGATATACCTTGCCATGTAAGCGCCTGAACGGTCTACCTTTGAACAGTCCTTCCCGGAAAATGCACCGCCTCCATGGGGAACCATGCTCCCGTAAGTATCCGCCATCAGTTTCCGGCCTGTCAGCCCGGTATCCGCATCCATGCCGCCGCAGACAAACCTGCCGGACGGGTTTATCAGGATCTTGGTATCTTCGTCCGGGGGCAGAGGACGGAGGGCTGGCCTTAACACCTTTTCCCGGATCTCATGCTCCAGTTTTTTCAGCGTTTTATCCTCCACATGCTGGCAGGACACCACCACGCTGTCTATACGCACTGGCGTACCGTCTTCGTACTCCACGGTCACCTGTGCCTTACCGTCTGGCAGGATCCCCCTGATGTACCCGCTCACCCTGCAGGCGGATAATTCCCGGACGATCCGGTTTGCCAGCACTACCGGGAGGGGCAGCATCTGTGAGGTCTCCATGCAGGCATAGCCGATCATAATGCCCTGATCCCCGGCTCCTGCCCCGGGATCACTCTGGTCCGCACTACGACACTCCCTTTTTTCTTTTGAACAGGTCACGGCTTTGGCAATATCCGGACTCTGCTGGTGGATTTGGGCGTCCATCTCCACCTCCTCCGAAGGATAGCCCACCTCTTCCAGAACCTTCTTTACGATTCCAAACACATAAGGCTCATGCCTGCTCGTGATCTCCCCGGCTACAAGGATATGCCCTTTGGTCGCCAGAACCTCACATGCCACTTTGGATTCCCTGTCCTCTCTCAGACATTCATCCAGAATACTGTCTGCTATCAGGTCACAGAGCTTGTCCGGATGTCCTTCTGTTACTGCTTCCGCTGTATAATAACGCTTCATTCAAACCACCTCTTTCTCAAAAAAACAGCAGGGCACATCCTTTTGAAAGGACATACCCTGCTGTTATCTAATGCTTCTATTATCTTATTTTTAGTTGTAATTCTTATACTTTCTTAAACGTTCTATCAATTGAACACATCCTGCCTTTAACAAGATGTGCTGAAACGCCTTTTCAAACACTCCCCAGCTGCGCCCCATATGCTGCTCCAAACTGTGGCAAAACTGCCTTTTCTGAACACTTTCCCGTATTGTACCCCGCTTATCGCTTCAAATCGTGGCAAAACTGGCTTTTCTGAACACGCTACTTCCTATTCCGCCGTCTTTTTGACCGCTACCACTACGGTTCTGGCTTCCTTCCATTCATATGAGCAGGTCACCAGAGTCAAGGTCTGTTCATAGTAGGGCTGCGATACTCCGGTTTCAAACAGCCCCATCCGCTTTGCCTGGTCCACGTAGCTGAGGATCCCGTCATGTCCCGGAAAATCCACCTGTGTGAAGGGCAGCATAGAGGGATCTGCCTTGGTTACAGACACGATCTCATAGGCAGCTTCCCCCTCCGGAGTCAGAATCCAAATGGCCGGATGCTCCCTGCAATATGCCGCATCCGTATAGGAATCCAGCCTGCCGAACATCGCCCCGCTGTTCATGTTATGGCCGTAAATGACCAGATTCTCACTTTTCTTTACGTCACAGTCTGCCTGAAAGAACAGGCTCCCATTGGCATCATATTCCTTCCGGTAATCATGTGTTAAATAAAATTCCGGATCCTCTTCTATGCTTTGCAGCACAGGGTAGTCAATGCCTGTGCCGGGGATGGTGATCCATGCCTTGATGTCGGGATACCGTGACTGCAGAGCCAGTAAATCCACGGAGCCAATACCCTCTTCTTCCCCAGAAGGTAAGGGGTCTTCCCCTTCGGGGGAGGGATCCCCGGAAGCATCTTCCGAGAATTCCTCTTTGAGTGCCTCTATGTTCTTCTGATTCCTTTCCGGCACGATGACCAGATGGTGGAGCAGCAATCCGGCTCCGGTACAGAAAAGAAGAAAGAACAGGAATTGTAAGATCCGGTATTTATTCATACATATGCTCCTTTTTCCTCTGTTTTCTTTTGCGGATGGTCACCACCGCAAACGCCAGCGCAGAGGCTCCGCAAAGCGCCAGCAGTGCGGCAGGCTTCCACGGGTCATCCCCCGTCTTTGGCGTAGAGCCGGGAGCCTTCGGTGTCTCTGGCGTCTTTTCATCCTTCATTTCCACTTTCTGGACTTCCATGCTGTCTTCCAGTGTGAATTTCACATCCTCTGCGATTTCGTAGCCCTCCGGCGCAGTGATCTCCCGCAGGGTCAGTTCTTCTTTGACCGGGAGCCTCTCGATCCTGTGGGGCTTCCCATCGCTCACCCACTCTTCCAGTACCTCTCCGTCCTTATTAAGGATCTGCAGCTTTGCACCCTCCAGTTCCTCTCCTGTGGTGATGTCCGTCTTGGAAATGTCCGCTTTGGAATATTCATCCTTCATTTCCACTTCCGTGACACTGCCATCCTCTTTTACTTCAAATTCCACATCGGCGGCGGACACATAGCCATCTTCATATGGTGCCAGTTCTTCATGCAGCATATAAATTCCCTCCGGCAGGGCATAGACAATGTGCGGCTCTTTGGTGCTGACCCATTCTTCCACTACCTCGCCGTCCTTATTGATGATCTGCAGGGTTGCACCTTCCAGTTCCTCCCCGGTGGTGGCATCTGTCTTTGTAAAATGGCTTTCCGTGGGCTGGTTAGAAACCTCTTTGCTCAGCGTGATCATTTCCACGTTCTGATCCTCATAAAGCGCCTCAAAATCCCAGACTTCCTCATTTGGCAGATAGCCCGGTTTTTGCACTTCCTCTTTGACATAATAATTCCCGTGAAACAAGTCGCTGTCAAAGGTGAGTTTTCCCTTTTCATCTGTGGCTTTCTTCTCCAGCAGCGTGTCTTTTTCCACAAGTACCTTCCCTTGCAAGGATAAAATATCCTCTGCCGCATAGAGCCCAAATACCACTCCTTCCAGCGGTTCCTCGGTTACGGCATCCTTCTTTTCTATGGACACCGTAATCTTCTGGCGCTCATTTTTATAGGCTACCCCTTCGTATACCACTGCCTGTGTGTCATCCTCTGCAGTCAGCGTGAATTCCTTCTGCTCCGTATTCAGGACAAAATGATCGCCTGCTACGGTCTCTTTTAAGTAATAGGAGCCTAAAGGCAGGTTATGGAGGACTGCCTTTCCTTTTTCATCCGTAGTCAGCGTTGCCACCAGGTCGTCTTTTTCGTAACGGACAACCGGATTCCCATCTGCGTCCTTTGCCCCATCCGGTGAATAGATCGTATCTTTTGCGTAGAGTTCAAAAACAGCTCCCTCTACACCAGATTCTTCATAAATAAAGTTACGGAAGATTCCTGTATTTCCCTCTTCCCCCGTAATGGCATTTACCAGTTTGGTGAACACGCCTTTTGCTGTATCCAGAAGGGAATCCCCGTCCACATCTTTCAGCTGTTCCCCGGTCTTCGTCAGGGTCAGGCTTCCCACCTGCTCATCGTTTGGCTGTTCCACTTCCACGATAACTGCCCCGGTATCCGGATCGATCTGGTGTGCGGTATTGGAGGATACGGTTATGGTGACTGCTTCTTTGGGATTCTCCCTGTATTCTCCAGAGCCGGCGATTTCAAGTGCGGATACCTTTTCATTCTCTGCATACAGGGACATTTCGTATCCCTGCCTTACGAAGGATTCCGGTGCAGCCACTTCCTCAATCCGGTAAGTGGAGGCTTTCAGCTCTTCCGGTGTTACCAGATATCCTTCCTCATTTGTCGTAAACACACTGATTTTTTCTTTCTTGGGATACTGGATAATCTGCTCTACATAGGTTTCCTTTTCGCAGTCATAGATCTTGTAGGATGCCCCGGCTTTTAATACCGTATTTCCGGTCTGGGCGTCCTTTTTGATGATCTTCAGCAGGAACTCAAAGGGCCTGTCATCAAAGATCCTCCACTGCATGGGCTCCCTGCTGTCTTCATCCACGGTTACAAGGAAGGGGTTCACCTTCTTTAGATTTTCCGGCACGGTACTTTCATCCACCACATACAGTCCATACGGCAGCTCCGGGCTGATGGCGTAGCCTTTGGCATCAGTCACCAGTTCCGGTACCGGTACTGCCTGTCCGTCCTTATAAGTGACGGCTGTCTGTTCCTTACTGAAATCATAGCCGATAAAATCCTCTGCCGTATAGGAGATTCCATTTCCCGGCTTTAATTCCCCGCTTTTCACCTTGGACAGGCTGCTGACCAGATAGACCTTAAATCCGGCTCCCTTGACAAGGTCCACTTCTGTCTGATCCCCGTCTTCACTGATCTTTATCAGTTGGAACGCCTGCTTTTTTACAGTCTCACGGACCGTTAAGTCACGGGTGACTTCTGCTTTTGCCTGGCCTTCGTAGGTGATCGACACGTCATATTCCGTGGGATCTAATGTGTAGCCGGCCGGAGGCGGCGTGATCTCTTTTACATACATTTTCCCCAGATATAACTGTGAAAAATCCAGCGTGCCGTCCTGCCGGATCACTCCTTGGGCGATCAGGCTGTCCTTTTTGTGCACCACTCCTGTCCGCCCGTCCGGATGCAGGATATCCTCCCTTGCGTACAGGCCATAAACTGCCCCGGCCAGGGAAGCATCCCCCTGCGGCTGAAAACTGCCCGTTTCTATATCGATCTTATTGATATGGACGCTTCCGGTTACTCTTTCATCGGCTGCTTCGATTTCAATTGTCTTTCCGGCTTCTAACTCTGCCTTGTGGATGGCAGGATTCCATACATAATTTTCCGGCGCGGTGATCTCGCGCACATATACCGTCTTCAGCGCCGAATCAAAATAATCGCTGACGGCTTTCCCATCTGTTCCTGTGGCCGGCATAGCCATCAGGAGATTCTCACATTTCTGATCGGTATAAATGCCATATACCGCCCCCGCAAGCGGATTCTTCGTGTCCGCATCCTTTTTCGTCAGTTCGATTCTGGTCATTTCCAGCCAGTCCACGCGGAAGCTGACTGGCTCTGCGCTTTCCGATTCAAACACGCCGATATCCTGACTGGCTTCCCCTGTGGAAAGCACCAGCGTCCTCCATGTCTCCCCTACAGATCCGTGGAGCCTGCCGGATGCATAGTTCCCGGTCACGGTCAGCGGGGCGGTCAGATAGAACGTATCCCCGCCGTAAATGCGGATATTTCCATTGGTTTTGGAAGTCCCCTTAGTCTTGTTTACACAGGTCACATCTTTTGGTACGGCGATGGTGATATAGTTCCGGTGGTCGCCCTCCAGCTTGATGCCCGGAGTCTTCTGGCTGTCCCCGTCCCTTACAGCCTTGACATCTGTTTTAGATAAGCTGATCTCGCCCTTTGGCGGTTCTTCCATCCCAAACAGATGATCGATGTATCCGATGACGCCTGCATTGACCAGGTCGTTGTAATCACAGCCCGTGAACCCGGCTTCCCCTGCATACGCATAGCTGGCTGCAATGTGGGTATAGACATATTTTTCTTCTGCGCTTTTCTCGGACAGATAACTGCCGGTGATATCCCCTGCGCCGCCATAGCCATAATATAAAACTTTCTGCAGGTTTTTATTGGAATCCAGCACCTGCGCCACATAGTCCCCGGTGGGAGGCGATGCCTTCTGTGATTCCAGACAATAGGCGATCTTCCCATTTACAGTGAACCAGCAGGTCAGGTAATTCCCGATATAGCTTGGGTAATAGATGGTCTCGCCTTTTTGGAGGTTTACCGTGGTTCGGGCGTTAAAGCGGTTCTCTGCCCCGGAAAAGACCATCACATTCCCGGATTCGATCTTGTCTTCCAGCGCTTTCAGAGACTCTTTTGTGTCGGTCTGGTCAGAACTGATGATCTTTACCTCCGGCTCTTTGGGTCCTTCCTGCGAATCCTCTTCGGATGCCGTGTCCTCCTTCTGCTTCTCCCCGCCGTTTGTATGGTCCTGTGCCTGTCCTTCCGTGTCCGTCAGGATGACCTTTCTGGTAATGACATAACTGTCCCTCTGATCCTTTGGCATAACAAGGTAACTGGCAATGTAGGTTCCTGCCTGATCCGGATGGTAGTCACCGCCGTCTTCCCCCTTGATCTCTGTCAGGGCCACATCTTCCCTTTCTGCATCATAGCGGATTCCTTCCATACAGGTCTCTATGGAAAAATCCGGGTCGGATATTTCTTTTGTGATATCCTCTGCCGATGCTCTTTCCTGTGTATCCGTGTTTGCTGCAACAGTTTCTGCCGCGACAGGGGCTTCTTTTGTCTCCTCTGCGGCGAACACCGGGGCGCTTCCAAGGGAGCTTGCCCCCATCAGTATGGCAAGTCCCAGCGCTGTGATCCTTTGCTTTATGTTTCTAATCTTCATCATGATCCCCTTTCCTAAATACAGAAGAAAACCGCAGGTTTCTGCTTACCCGCGGCTTCCTATCGTGTTGGATGTTTTTCAGTTTTTCTTTGTTTCTCCCGCCTTTTCCTTACCTCGGACATGGTGCGTTTCACCGCGTCCATAACGGGCTTGGATGGGACACCGTTCTGTCCGCAGCCTTCTATGATCCCTCTTAAATAAAAATCGGAAGGGACAGCCGGGCAGTCCTTGTAGGGAGCGTTCATGGTGTAAACGGCTGCTTTCCAGATTTTCCCCTTTGTGTCCTGCACGGATATGGTCTCTTTGCTATACAGATGGGGATACCCTTCGTATCGGTCCAGGCTCCCCTCACAGGATGGCGTGATCTTCCAAAGCACCCCGTCTACCATGCTCCCGTTTTCCGGCAGTATGGTTGCCACGCCGCCTCCAGAGGGCCTGCCGCAGAATGCCAGCCGGTAATCCTTAAGCTGCACGTTTCCTACCACCTTGGCATCCGGGCACCGGAATTCCATCTGGTCTAAGTTCATGTTGCTCCCATATGCAAAATATAATTTCTCCTTCATCACCTGTCACCTCCCTTCACCTCGTCTGTCCCGCATTCTGCCTGCGGTTCTCATAGACGCTCTTGTCATATCTCCATGCCCGGCTCCCCTCCAGATTGGAGAGCAGGTGATCCCGGACATTCTTATATTCCGGCCCGATCAGCCCCAGCCGCAGTAAAAAGGTGCGGAAGGTAAAACAGGGATTCTCCGAGATCTCGGTCTTCCTCATCTGGGTTTTCTGCTGGTTGATGGCCTGTGCGGAAATGGCAAGGGCGAGCGTGATGTTCGCCCGCACCTTTCCGGCATGGAGGGTGCTTTCAAAACACCTCCATTCCATTTGAAAATACAGCATGAAGGTTCAATGCATGATACCGGGTATCATCATAATGTTCATAGCTGCCGTCCCTGCCTTCATACCAAAGCCTCTTGACCTGCTCCATAGACATGTTGTTGGACGGCAGTTTCCGGATATCTTCAAGGACTGTCTTTCTGACTTTCTGGCAGTAATCTATTTCCCTTGCCGTCTGTACTTTCAGCGCTTTGAACAGGATGTCTTCTTTGGCATACATAATGGTAAGGGCGTTCTTTAAGCTCCGGGGCGTATGGTTGGATGCATCCACATGGACGTGCATTCCGCAGGATGCATTTACCCTTGCGCCATGCCTCCGCAGACACCTGATAACCTCCTGCAGTTTTTTCATCTCGCTGTATTCCAGTTTTGGACTTACCATCTCTGTGCGGTATTCGTCTCCAGCCAGCATGGTCTGTCCGCCATACCTTAATTCTGGCCGTATGCTGACATCCCGCATAATTTTCCACTCTTTTCCTTCTGAATCGTTTACACACCATGCATCATAGGAATTCCTATGGTGTGGCTGTGACTGAAACATTTCCCCAATAATTTTAGCTGCCTTTTCCCTTGTGATTCCCGTCATCTCAATCTCTGTTCCAAAATACTGGTCTTTCAGATCGATAAATCATCCCTGCCTTCCTTTTTGCATCATTGATTTTCTCTCCCCATCACTTTTTTTCTTTTATCTGTTCGTCTATACTTCGCAGGCGGATACCGATTGCCTCTATGACCGTAACCGTGACTCCATTCCCTGCCTGCTTATATAGCTGGGCGTCTGACATTCCTTCCAGCATCTTGTCTATCTGGCTGTCATGGTAGCCCTGCAGCCTCAGGCACTCTCTGGGCACAAGCCTCCGGATCCTGCCATGGCAGACTACCCCGTGGCGGTCTGTTGCCGTGAGCGTAAACATAGGCTCCTCCGGCTCTTTCATCCTTCTCCCGTTCTGCCTTGTCTCTGCCTTTGCAGGCGCCAGGATGGCTCTGGGGCCTTCCTGATGCCGCATTTTGGGCGGCTCTGTAAGGTGAAGGGTCCCCTGCTGGATGCCGGTAGTCAGCGTATGGGCAATGCCCCGCCCCACCCGGCCCCGCCTGGTATTCATGGATGCATAGCCTAAATCAATGCTGTCACCGGGATACGCCATCTTGTAGCCTTTCTTCGTGTTTTCCTTGATCGGGACACCCATCTCATATAATCCGGTCTTCCTGCCCTGCGCGGTCAGAGTGCAGCTCAATCCGTCCGGGTGGTAGACCCGGTTTCCCTGCGGCCCTGGAATGACTTGTGTAAGAGCTGCTCCGTTTGTTTCTGGGAAAGGAAGTATTTTTCCGGCACATCGTCCATCAAGATATCCGACAATATACACCCTCTTCCTTGACTGTGGGACTCGGAAATCCTTGCTGTTAAGCACTTTCCATTCCACATGATACCCCAGTTCAAAAAGCGTGCCGAGGATGGTGTGAAACGTCCTCCCCTGGTCATGCGATAACAGTCCGGGTACATTCTCAAGGAGAACATAAGAAGGGCGCTTATCTTTAACCACTCTGGCGATCTCAAAGAAAAGGGTTCCTCTGGCATCTTCAAATCCTCTCCGCTTTCCGGCGATTGAGAATGCCTGGCAAGGAAATCCTGCGCATAGCAGATCAAAGTCCGGCATTCTTCCTGTTTCAATTGTTCTTGCATCGTCACAAAACCACTCCCCTTCCGTATCGAACAGCCTCCGGTAGTTCCTGTCTGCATGCGCGTCCGCCTCACAGTGCCCCACGCAGGTGAACCCTCCGGCTCTTGCAAGCCCTTCACGGAACCCTCCGATCCCGCTGAATAAATCAAAAAATCTTATGGTTGCATCTATCAGCCTCCTTTTTTACTTGTGAAAAAAAGCAGCATGGAAACTCCACGCTGCTTTTAAAAACCATATGTTCTTGTCTGTCTTTTTGTTATGCCTCTGCCTGTTCCTCTTCCGTCAAAAGATCCGGTCCCTCTGGTTCCTCCCCTTCTGGTTCTTCACTATCCTCCCCATGGGGGCTTTCCTCCTCTTTCAGCTCCTGTTGCAGGATTTCCTCTTCCTCTCTGGCGATTGCGCTTTCGATTATTTCGAGCAGGAAATCTTTTTGTTTGCATTTTTTCTTTGCAACCACCCGCTTCAGTCTTTTGAAAAGTTCCTCTGACACCTGCACCGCTACCGTTCTTGCTGCCATATGATCCACTCCTTTTTCCATAAAATGTTCTTCAATGACTTTCCTTAGAAATTCTTTTGTAGTAATCTCATCCCTCTCGATTTCCTGCCGTATTTTTTTGTGCAGCTCTATCGGGATGGGTCCGCATATGTTCTTCTCTTCCATAGGCGCTTCTCCTTTCCTTTGCTACACACAACATACTCCAAAAGCGCAGGAATATCCATTCACATTACTACACGAATATATGGCACCCTCACGTTCCAAAACGAAGCATATTACATAACAGGATATTTCATGCTTTCAGTAGGCATCCCCCCTTTCACGATTGGTTTCATTTTTCTGCTTCAACGGATTTTTTCTTTTGTCACAGGCTGTCTAAAAAATCCAGCATCGGTTTCGGAATATTCTCTTTCTCCGGCTCAGATTGTGCCGGACTGCCACATTTTAGTTCTTCCCGAACAGTCCTGCGGATGATCCGTTCCATGGCTTCCATGCCCTCTGCCTGCAGGATCGCCCGCACCAGAAAGGCGTTCTTCCCGCCATCCGGAACACCCTGCAGCACTTCCCATGCCTGTCTATGGTCCGGGTTCTCCATGTTGGGACGGAAGGAAAAGACCGGGCGGCTCATCGCGCCGGCATCTGCCCGGCAAGCCGCTCAAAGGCCATGGCGTTGGCATGGACGTCCTCCAGATAAATCTGCCGGCACAGCCCGTCCTGCGGCCTCACGTGGCGCTTTACGATGCCGGCTCCGCCGCCCATGACTACAGAAGGGACTGCCTTCATGTCAAACCCCGCTTCTGTAACACAGGAGAGTATCCGCTGCGTATATTCCCTCCCGCACTGCTGGATGACTGCTTTTGCTGCCGGGTCAAGGCTGCAGGGCTGCCCGTTTAAGACACGCTCGATCTGCATATCCGTAACAGACAGCCCCACGTTCCTCCTGACCTGCTCCATGATTTCATCGATACACCGTATCATCCCCATTTCCAGACTTCGGCAGGTGGCGGCATTGGGGACGGCGTTGTCAAGCCGCATCAGATCCACCGTCCAGCCTCCGATGTCGATCAGGAGCACAGACGGTTCCTCCCTTAGGTATTCCGGGTGCAGGGCCAGGGCGGAATACCCCTGCGGGAACAGCCTCACATCCTCAATGGCAGCCTCATAGCTTACGCTCTCGTAACGGAACCGGAGGGGCTGGTTCTTTCGCAACAGATATTCCCTGAATCTCTGTTTCTCCCTGCCGAATCCGGCAAGCGGGAGCCCGGCTGCCAGAACAACCCTCTCCTTTTCCGGCGCTTTCCGGTACTTTAATTCCTGTGCAATGGCAGCCAGCGTCAGCAGATAATAATTATCATTGGCTGTCTTGTCTTTGACCAGCGACTGCCGTCCGGTACCGCAGACATAATATTTTCCGCCGTACTGCAGCACATTCTGCATGGTATACGGTTCATATTCATATACGGACAGCCCCGTTGGGAAACAAAAGTGCGGGGTTTTTATGGCATAATAGCCATGGTCGATTCCTATGATGATAGGGCATCACATCCTTTCAAAAAAATATATTAATGAGAAATATGGGAAATATAAGGTTGGAAGGGGGTTGCGTAGGAGAGAGGGGAGTGCTGGGATGCTGAACATTGTTCTTCCCAGAAGGTTAGGTCCTAAACTGTCCCGGTTCATGTCCCGGAATAAAAGGAGAACTCTTATCCAAGGATTTTCGCTAGAAAAGAAAAAGCAGGGCACACGCCTGTTAAAGCATGTACTCCTGCTCTGGAAACTCCCAGCCCTCTTCTTTATAGAGCCTTCGCATAACCTCTTTTAAATTTTCTCTTATTTCCTCTTTGGGTATATTCCTTAAAAAATCCATCAGCCACATATCATGCAGATGATACTCCCCTTCCGTTTCATCGGTCCACTCTGCAACATCACAGTCTTCCATTAATCTCATTAAACAGTCAAACTGTTCCGTAAACTGCGGGGACACCTCATTCCAGAGTTTCAGGTTATAACTGGTGAACCCTAAAAAATCAGTGATATAGGTCAATCGGTCAAAATCTCCAAGGCTCATTTTTTCTGTTTCCGTAAGCAGCATTCTGTCTTTTTCTCCGCACAGCTGTAAGAAGATCTGCTTTTCTGTATCTGTTTTCTGCATAAAGTTCTCCTTATCTGAAAATAATTCCTTATTACGAAACATTATAAAAAGCGAAACAAGTAAAATCAATACAAAAGTTTCTTTATTGCGAAACATTTATCAGAGGACGGTGCCATGCAAAAGATCAGACCAGATATGGATATTGGTAAGAATATTCAAGCGATACGCTATCAGAATAAGATGACTCAGGAACAGGTCATTGCAAAATTGAACCTGATGGGCATCCCCATGACGAAAAGCACATATGCAAAATTAGAGACAAACCGGATGAACATCAAAGTATCCGAACTTGTTGCCCTTGCGAAAATATTCGGCACGGATATCAATGCGTTCTTTTCTGGATTGTTATAGAAAATCCCTGCACAACACATCTTCACTTAATGTTTTTATTTACTGTTTTTGGAAAACAGGGCGCCATAATCATACATCTTCATGCATTCATATTCCCCTATCTGCAATAGCTTCGATATGATTATTTCCACGTCTTTATCTTCTGGCACACCAAAACGCTCACAGATTCTGCGGTTTGCCTCGAACACTTCTTTATAAAGTTCACCGCACACCCCTCCCTCTTCAAACTCATTTTTTACGTTCCTGCTCTCTGGAACCGGGTGCGTCTCAAGGTCCAGCGTTCCATTCATCAGCTCATAGAGCATTCGTTTAAATTCCATGCTGTTTTTTTCCATCATTTATCCTTTCTCTACTGCCAGAATTTTACTTGTCTCACTTTTACAACCGATTTTACCCTTATAACCCTGTAAAATCAATAGAAAAGGTGCAAAAAGTGAGACGAAACTTTTCTATTCTTTTTGCAGGAAAGGATGCGGATATGTCTAGGCCCAGAACCCAGTCCGGCGGTAAGAACCTGATCAGCCAGCGCTTGATTGAACTTCGCAGGGAGAAAAATCTGTCCCAGCGTGATTTGGCGCATGCACTCCAGCTGGCAGGCTATGATATGGACAAAAATGTGATCACAAGGATCGAAACGAATAAGCGGTATGTAACCGATTTGGAATTAAAAGCCCTCACTGAAATTTTTGAGGTCAGTTATGAATATCTGATTGAAGGGAAGAAATAGCCGGAGCAGGAAAATATCCGAACGCTCCGGCGTTTTTAGTTCTTCTTTCTCCCATTCTGTTTAAATAATAGTTCTCTGTTTCATCCTATTAAGAAAACAGCCAGCAACGATTTCCATGCTCGTTTCCAGCTGTTCTTTGTCATTCTGATTCTAAAAATTTTTTAAGGGCATATCCATCCCTGATTCCTTTTAGATATAATTCTGTTTGTTCAATGTAACGTTTGTCATCTTCTAAAGCCAGGCATTCAGAGACTTTCTGCAGCTCTTCTTTTGAAAAAGTCCCGCCTTCTTTTCTCTTGCTTTTATCTGTAAAGGAATCTATAAAAGGGTATTTATTATATAATCCGCTGATCCTTTTCTCAATCTCGCCGTATTCTTTGCAGTTCCTTCGTGCCGCTTTTTCCGCTTCTTCCACTGCATGATTGATGATTTCCATCTGCCAGAATTCCAGATGCAGATGGTCGATTTTATATGTTCCATTTGCTGTGCCCTTCTGCCGTAGTCCCTGCAGGGTCTGCACATACGGCTTCATATCTGCCTGCCCTGCCAGATACAGATATTTCCGCTCCAATGCATCCCTCTCTGTCCTCAGCCGCCGGTATTCCTGATACATCCGATGTTCCTGCTCTGATAGCTGAAGTTCTTTGCATTCATCCAGCAGTTCCTTTATTGCCGGTGTCTCATCCAGAAGTGCTATCACTTGATTTTGCAGCTTACGGTACTCAGCATTATTATTTACGAGATATTGAACCACTCTGTTATCCAGCTCTGCTTCCATCCCATCCAGCCAAGGGATATTTCCATTATTAGGTTCCATCCAGTGCCACCTCCTTTTTCGAGACAACACTACCGCACTTCCGGCAGATAATCCATTCACAGAACCTACCAAACTACTCTTACATAAACTGTGCATATCTGACAATAAAAAAACTGGTTATGAGATTCTATTCCCACATACCAGATATCCATATTTTCCTCTTACGTCATACACATTTCTTTGTATCGACTGTGTATTCAGTACCTATATTCTATTCTTTTTTACTCTATACACTGGATACACAACCAAAAAGGCTACACCAGTTTACATCAGCAAGAATAATGGCTGGTTTTATCGCCAAAGCTCTTGCTAATGCGACACGCTGTTGTTGTCCGCCAGATAATTGATTCGGCATGAAATACTTTTTATCTTCTAATTTTAATAGTTTAAGAATTTCTTCAATATAATTATTATCTGGTTTTATACCATCTAATTTAATGGGAAGTACGATATTTTCGTATACATTCATAAGTGGTAGAAGATTATAGTTTTGAAATACAAATCCTATTTTTCTTCTGCGGTAAATAGTCAATTCATCACGTGACAATCCCGATATATTTCTGCCATCAATAATTACTTCTCCCGAAGTGGGATTATCCAATCCACCGAGCATATGTAACAGAGTAGATTTTCCGCTTCCAGATGTTCCGACAATCGCTAAAAATTCCCCTTTACGAATATCCAAATCCACTCCGTCTAGTGCTTTTACTTTATTTTCTCCCGTATTGTAATATTTTTTTAGATTTCTAACTGATAAAATGTTCATTTTTCATCTTCCTTTCTTTGTTTGCCATAATAATAGCAAAGACTTCTTTCTCAAATCTTTCTCAAAAGTGACAGTTCTGACACAATTAAAGATTGAGAAAAAAGTCTTGTTTAAAATGCTCTACGGGACAAAAAAACTTCAACGGTAGTTCCGTTATTCAACCCAGATTTTATTTTCATGTATCCTTGTTGTTTTCTTAAAACTTCTCTTGCTAAATATAATCCAATACCAAAGCCTTGTTTATCAGTTACATTGCTTCCTCGATAAAATCTTTGAAATATCTTTCCTTGTTCCTGCTCTGGTATGCCTATTCCATTATCTATAATTTGAACACATACAAAAGATTCATATAAAATAGATTTAATAATTATTTCAGTTCCATTCGGTGAGTATTTTATTGCATTTTCAATAATATTTGTAAAAACTTCTTCTGTCCATTTAAGGTCAGCAAAAACTTTATAATTAGTGTATTCTGAACTCACATGAATATTTTTTTTCATTGCGTCCAATTCCACAGATTGACAGCTTTTTTTCATCACCTTATCTAATTCAACTATCTTAGGTTTAACCGAAATTATTTCCTGCTCTGCATATGAAGATTTTAGCAGTTCTTTCATAAAAAACTCTAATTTTTCTGCATTTTTTTCTATTTTATCAGCTAATCGAAAAGCAGATGATTCTTTTACTTCATCTTTCAACAATCCAGCATATAGTGTAATATTTGTTAGTGGCGTTCGGATTTGGTGACTAATGTTAGACAACAAAGATTTTATTATATCTCTTTCTTCCTCAGCCACCTCTTTTTGCATACGAGATATTTCAACAATACGGTTTAGCCTTTCAGAAATAGCTGAATCTATAGATTCATCATACATAATATCTATCGGTTTTCCGCTAAGTATTTCATCAGCTTTATTTAAAAAGTTATTATACTGGCGTAAAATATTATTTCTATACCAACGAATAACTAAGCTGATAATAATAACATTTAAAATTATAATACTAATAATCGAAATAATATAGATACGCATTTACATACTCTCCCAAATATAGCCTTTGCCATAAGCAGTTTTTATATATAGTGGAATAGATGAATCATCTTCAATCTTATCTCTTAAACGTCTTATTCCAACAGATAAGGCATTATCTTCAACATATTCTGTTCCCTCTGGCCATACCCATTCAAGTAATCGTTCCCTTGTTAAAATTCTATTCGGATTCGATACAAGCAGATATAAAATCCGCTGTTCTGTTTTACTTAATTCCAGAGGGATTCCATTTTTATAAAATTCCATAGTTTCAAAACGAAACAAAAAAACAGAATTTCTAAACTCTTGTTCACTTGTTGTAATATTCCGTCTAAGTAAAGCTCTAATTCTAGCACGAAGAACCATTAAACTGAAAGGTTTTGTAATGTAATCATCCGCTCCGCTTTCCAAACCTTTTACTATATCCATTTCCATACCTTTTGCTGTTAATAAAGCAATCGGCATTTTTAATTCTCGTTTCAATTCTCGACAAAATTCTAATCCACTGCCATCGGGAAGATTGATGTCAAATATAAGCAAATCGAACTGATAAAGTCCTAGTGCTTTTCTTGCATCAGCTATCGTTTTACATATTACAAATTTTAAATCTTCACTTTGCAAAGATAATTCAATACCTTCTGCCAAATCTGTATCATCTTCTAATATCATAACGGATTTTTGTTTTTTAGTTGTCATGTATAACATCTCCTTAAAGCATAATTTCATATTTTTGTATCTGATTTGTAAATCCCCTTATTTATTATGATATATCTGCTAAAAAAGAGTGTCAACAAATATTAGTCCCGTATAAAATTAAAGCGTGTATTTCCAATTTGAATTACACGCTTTATCTTCGATTATCCTACAATCTTCCAGTTGCTATCCTTATGTAGCACAAGCTCAAACTGTGATACCTGCGTTGCCTTTGTCTGATTGTCAATGAATTTCACAGCAACTTTGACTTTCACATTGTCCCCGTCCGCCGTAAACACAGGATTGACTAATTCTGAATAGAGGTAGTCCCTGCCGATAGGTTCAAGCACATTGCCAGCTACATAGTAGGCAAGTTCTTTTTCGGTTGCTGTCGGGTACAGCTTAAAGAATGTTTCTAAAAATGCCGTAGCGTCATTGACGGTATCAGCGTCCACGCTTGCGTCGGCTTCTTGTGCCTTTGGTTCATAGTCGGACTTTTCAATCGCTGGTGCAAGGGTCGGGTTCTGCACGATAACCATATCGCCGTCTTTATCTACATGGACTTTGACGGTATAGGTTGCCTTGACATTGTTTGTCTGTTCTCCCTCTTTTATCTGCTGATCTACTTCGTAGGTAGCGATAAAATCGTCCGTTCCAGACTGTTCTATATCCCAAATCAACACATTTGTAACAACGAAACTGGTCGGTATATCCGTTCTAATGGTATCAAGGTTCAAGTCCTGCAATTCCTTTATCAGATAGTTACTGATTGCCTGCGTCCTTGCTTCCATAGCTTCTTTGCTGTTGTCCCATGTATAGTAGGACTTGCAGAAGTTCTTCACAAAGTTTTCAATCCCGTTGGTGTCATTTAGTCTTAGCTGAATGGTTTCTGTTTCATGTACCGTGTGCATATCAATAGCGGTAAAGTTCTTATAAACTCCAAAACTCACACTTGCGATAAGCACCATCCACAATACAATCACAGATTTCTTATGCGTGCCTACTTTGACAGTACGCACCTTTTTTTCTTTTACTGGTTTTTCTTTCTTTTTAAACATGGTTTCCAATCCTTTCTACTGTTTTATTCTTCCAGCACAAATCAAGTGCTGTTGCCAATACGAATTATTAAGGTCGGCATATCCTATCGGGTCGCCTGCATGATACATCTGATTGTTTCCTACATAGATACCGACATGGGTTACATAGCTTCCTGCATTGTAGGTACTGTGGAAAAAGACTAAATCACCAGCCTTTGCCTGCGATAGAGGAATATGCTGTGTTGCGTCATACTGCATTTGTGCCGTTCTCGGTAATGAGATACCAGCCTTGCCATAGCACCACTGCGTCAGTCCGCTACAATCAAAAGAAGTATTCGGGTTACTGCCACCATACACATACTTCCAGCCTTGATACTTCAACGCTTCATTCATTATCTTTTGTGCCAGTTCGCCGATACTTGATTGACGATAAGGTACTGGTTCACAAGCTCCACATAGAACATATTTCCATAGCCATAACGCCAGCCCCCATTCTTCGCCACAGCGATAGGGTTCGTGTAGGTTACTTTCTGACCGCCGGATTTATCCTTTGCGAAATTTTCCGCAAGGTTGAATGTATGCTTTTTCCAGTTTCCTGATACATATCCCACATAGCCACCGCCATAGTTATAGGACTGTATCACGACATTTATATCACTGATACCTTGATTTTTGCAGGAAGAAAGCAGGGACGCAAAATATTTACACCCCTGCTTGATTGAGCTTTCTGTATCTAATGAGTTGGGTGGTAGTCCCAGACTTTCAGATCTTTGCATAACGTCCTCGGCTGTACCGCCACTTTCCACTTGTATGATTGCCAGCAACACATTGACATACTCGGAAATGCCGTTTTCTTTGGCATACTTTTCTACCATAGGCTGATGTTTCAAGACTTCGGCAGATAGGTTCATACCTACATAATTAGAGGAATAACCATTGCCCCCGTCGTCGTCCTCGGCACTAATCAGAACCCCAAAGAATAATACGAGAGAAAAGAGGATAGGAAACAGACTGCCAACAATAGCGATATGTTTTAGTTTCATTTCTTCTTTTGTCCTTTCTTGAATATGGTTCGTTTGTTCTTCTCGGTATTCTGCTGTGTATGCTTCTGAACGGTTGTTTTCGTAACACGGTCAGTCTTGTAATTCTGTCTTGTGGTTTCTTGATTGACGGTCTTTGCTGATGAACCGCCAGAAGATAGCGGACGTTCCTTGACAGCATTTTTCTTGATAGCTTCATCATTCTTAATGGTTGAAGCTGTGGCAGGGCGTTTGACTTCCTGCTGTTTTTCCACATTGACCTTAGGAGTAGTCGCTGGTCTTTCATGGGGACGGGTAGCTCCGCTTGTCGCTGATCCGTCCATTTTCTTACCTGCCTGCCTTGCTTCTTGTGCCTTTTGAAGCTCCATACGCTTGTCAGCAATATTCTGTCTATGGAGCTGTTGTTTCTCTAAACGTCCAGACTGGCGGTTTTCTTGTTCCTGCACTACGCCACGTTTGAAATCGGACACACTGGACTTTGCCTTTTCTTTGGCAGAGTGAACCGCATAAGCGGTTTGTGTCGGCATATCCTTGATATTTTCTTTGACGGCAGTTGCCTTATCCTTGACCTTATTCTTTGTATCAAGGACAGCTCCCACGGCTGAACCAGCCTTACCGCCAAGAGAAGAAGTGCTGTTGCTTCGGGTTGGCTGTTTTGGTGTATTGTTCCTTGCTGATGAACCGCCAGACGATACCATAGAACCAGCCATTGCACCAGCTCCTGCACCGACCTTACTTCCTTTTCCCACCGCTCTCGCAAGTCTATGTTCCATACGTCTAGCTCTATGTCGCATGAACAGATACGGACGACGGAAAATCCTGCACTTTGACTGTCGCCAGCGTTTAAAGAGAACATACTCATTAAATCGCCTAGCTTCATGTAGATACCTGCAAAACACACTATCTGTAAGAACGCCACCATAAAGAACGGGTAGTCCGTGGATATGTTGTAAAACATACTGGAAATACTAAAGGCGACCGTTACAATCAGCGTAATTCCTGCCCTTGTCATAATCGTGTTAAACACTCTTACGATTGCCTGCTTTGCCATGCTTTCATAGCTCGGTATCATGGAAGCGTCGCACCTTGAAGCGTCGGCTGATTTTGTTTTCCAACAGCTTTTCCATTTTTAGATAGCGGTTGATTTCATCATTCGGCATGGAAACAAAGTCATTCATCAATGTGTCTTTCTATGAATTCAAGAATAAAAAGCTGACTGGCGATGTTCTGGATGAACTGAATGTTCCCAGCACTGTCCCCCAGCTATGGCCTGCGAGGATAATTTTCTCCTTGTTGAACTGTTGCTTCAGATATGTCGTCACCTCATGGACGTCTTCCAGAACACGCTCCGCACACATGGTCTGTAAAACTGCTGCAGGATCGTTCGCAAAGTATGTTTTACCCACATTGCGCTGATCCCAGTTCACCACAGTAAATTCATTTTCCTATTCATACTGGTACAGATGTAAAAGAGGCATTAAAGAAAGGGGCTGTCGGTTAATACCGTTTTTAAGGCTCCTACTACAATATAAGCATATCCCACAGAATTTCGTGTTTTTCAGAACACAATTCTTTGTGGGATATGCTTATTTTTCATCAGACTGCTTATTTGGGGCCGCAAAATCCCGTCCCATCGTATACAGCATAAATTCTTTATATACTTTTTCAGTGGTTCGGTAATTGAACCGCCGGAAGACTTCATTTTCCTTGAGGTCTCCAAAGTGCCCTTCTGTCTGAATGGAACGGTATCAGTTTCTCCCCTTTGAGATCATAAAAATCCGAACTTTGCATAAAATACTATTTAGTTGAAATTCATCGATACATTTTCATCTGGTAAGTGATCAGACTTAATACGCAGCTTAACCTCTCCGGGATTTCCTGTACTTCTGATAATTGCCATGAGGCGCCCTTCATAACTGGTAAAACATCCCTTTGTATAATTTTCGTCAGTGTACGGTACGGCACTCCCAAATCCGGCTAAAATGCCTTCACCGGTTACTTCTGCACTAACCTTGATTTCTGCATCAACTACTCTGCGTCCGTTTTCATCTTGAAGTTCAATTGGCACACAAATAAGACTGTTAATATTACTATCTGCTGTCAGAGTCTCCGGAAATGTTTTTATTCTTGTAACATTGCCGGTTGTTTCAATACATTTTCTAGATACCTCAACACCATTTGTATAGCTTACTGCCTCAATTGTACCAGGTTCATACTCAGTTTCAAATAAAGCCTGATATCTGGCAATTTTACCTGCAGGTTTTTTTCCATAGCTTTTCCCGTTTAAGAAAAGTTCCACCTGGTCAGCACCTGAATATACAGTAACTTTGACCAGCTTACCTTCATCCTCTCGAAAGTTCCAGTGCATCTTTTCCTCAGGCCAGCTAAAACCAAGAATTCTCACTTCATACATATCATGGATTTTGGGCGGTTGTACTGCAATATAAGTACCCTTATCCCCCCAAACGACCTGACGAAACATACTTTGAACTGTGGCATTTCCATTCAAATCAAAATCTCCACAGTTTGAGGTCCTGTATGGATATGGAGTTTTTATCATAACCTCCATTTTGTAAAAGAAATTATTGTACCTTATCTCTTCATCCTTTGATACATGTATGCATCTTCCTAGTCCGGCCTCACCCATATGATCCCAGCAGGTCCACACAAAATCTCCGATTACCTGTGGATGTTCATCCATGGATTCTATTGCCAGATCAGTCGTTTCTGCATAGGATTCAGAGCCCATAATAACGGCATCAGGGTAGTTCTTTATTAAAGCATCATTTCTAAAATAGCAATAATGTGTATCAATTACACCCGTATATTCTGCAATAGTTTTGGTTATGTCCGAATCTACATCTGACGGAAACATTGACTCCATCTCACAGCTCATCTCAGAAACAGTATGGTCGCGTTTCCCATACTTCTCCATTGCTGCATCCAGATCATCCTGATTCCACCTTTCCAGCCCAGTTCCTGCCACAATAACCGTTCGAGTGTTATCAATCTCTCTCACCGCATCTACAAGTGCCTTCATTGTATCTAATCCTGATTCATTGGCTAAATCCGGAATTTCATTCCCAATACTCCACATGAATACTGAAGGATGATTTCTGTCTCTAATTACCATGGACTGAATATCTTTTTTCCAGTATGCATTAAAATCACGATGGTAATCATATGTACCTTTTGCAATTTTCCACATGTCAAATGCTTCGTCCAATACAAGCATCCCAAGTCTGTCACAGGCTTCAAGTAGTGCAGAAGATGGTGGATTGTGTGCTGAACGTATGGCGTTGTAGCCGGCCGCCTTTAATTTACTAATTTTTCTTGCCTCAATATCATATACAGATACAGCTCCCAATATACCATTATCGTGGTGAACGCAGCCTCCACGAAGCTTAATATTCTTTCCATTTAAGCAAAGTCCATTTTTGTTATCAAGAGATATGATTCGGATACCTGTGGTGATTGAATCTGTATCAGTTACCATGTCGTGATTAATCAGTTCGACCTTTAGTTCATACAGATTAGGATTCTCTAAACTCCAAAGTTTTGCTTCTTCCACAGAAAACACTGTTTTTACTACGTCTGGTGTCAATGAATTTACCTTGCATTTTTTATTGACAACTACGCTTCCGGTATTGTCCGATAAAGTAAAAATTATTTCTTCTTTCGTAATGGAATCCGTCTTTCCTTCCAGCTTCACTTCGACCTCAACTGCTGCTGCATGTTCTGACAGATCTACTGTATTGACACAAATTCCATTAGGTGCAATATGTCTGGCCGCGCCTGTAAAAATATGCACGTCTCTGTATATTCCTCCGCCCGTATACCATCTGGCACTTGGATCAGGAAGTGTATCAACCATAACGGAAACATTATTTTCACCTGACTTCAAAAATCTCGTGATATCAACAATAAATGATGTATAACCATATTTATGTTCGCCGGCCGGGATTCCATTTACTTTTATTTCACAGTTTCTATACACTCCATCAAAGTTCAGCATTACTGAACCTGGTAATTTATCCGGCATCCAAATGGTATTCTCGTAATACCCAATGTCTCCTTCATAAAAACCCGAATCACGTCCCCCCGCCGCATTTTCTGAAACATCCTTTGCGATCACAAAA
This sequence comes from Blautia pseudococcoides, assembly GCF_001689125.2. Classification (NCBI taxonomy): domain Bacteria; kingdom Bacillati; phylum Bacillota; class Clostridia; order Lachnospirales; family Lachnospiraceae; genus Blautia; species Blautia pseudococcoides. The sequence continues at coordinate 1,597,127 of NZ_CP015405.2, forward strand.
TCATGAGGTAACTGAACTGTTTTTTTCTCTGCATTTCGATATCCCCCAAGGTTAAGACCTGCAAAAGATTCCGAACCCAAGCTAAATTCCCATCCTGAATTATAAAGTTCTTTTTTCATAAATAAGCCTCCATTTCTTATACTAAATCTACGTTTATACTGCTTATAAGATTTCCTGCTGAAACTCTCTTTTATCCTTTTCTGATTACTTTCTTTCATTCACCTGTTTTCCTCGTAATGATCTATTGTCTTTTTCTACTTTAAGAAAATAGAAAAGAACAATTGAAAGAATTGGAAGCAGTGCCTGCGCTAAGAGATAAGACCAGTTGATTGTAGAAATAGCCATAACTGTCTGATTTGCCGCTGTACCGTCATATCCTCCTAAAGCAAGAAGGTATCCACATAAAGCTGTTCCTAACCCAGTTCCTACCTTAAGACCTACAGAAGAGCATGAATAAATAGTTCCAGTCAGTCTGTGACCAAATTTCAGATAGGAATACTCATCAACTTCAGCAATTAAAGCATTCGTTGCGCCTGATTGTGGTGCAGAGCCCAAAGCTTTCAAAATAAATCCTGACATTACTAATGGAAAGTTTCCTTTTATTCCACCCAAAATAATGAGTATCGCTCCCAGAACACCAACAGCGTGTCCGACTATACATACATTTCTGATTCCATATTTAGCTGTAAGTTTTGCAACGAAAGGTAATGCAGCCATAATTGGAATTAAACTGGCAAAACTAAGAGTTCCAAGAAGTGCTGGATTTCCTAACTGATAAGTAGCAAAGTAGATACCCATACCACCTGTAATACCACCTGCCAGATACATAACCAAATACAGTCCCAATATCATCAAAAAGTATTTATTCTTGCACAATAAGACCATAGCCGCTAAGAAACCAACTTTATCTTCTTTACCCTGCTGACCATCTCCCAACTCTTCTGCTGGAAGTTCTTTTACCGCAAGTACTGGAATTTCTAAAAGTATTAGGCTGATAATCGAATAAATGAGTGCGACCATACTCCATCCGTGCTGACCACCACCAAAGTTTTCAACAAGCCCACTTGTAACGGAACTCAGTATAAGTACTGCAATAATAGCAAAAAGTGAACGATAACTTCCCATTTCCACTCTATCCTTCTGGTTCTTTGTACAAAGAGCCGTTAATGAAGAGTAAGCAATATTGTTCATTGTATAAAATACTGCACCAATCAATGTATATATAACAAAAACATATACATATTTTGTATTTTGATCAATACTTCCTGGTACACTAAACAAGAAATATGTAAAAGCTGCTACTGGAAATCCACTAATAAAATACCAAAATCTTGCTTTTCCCATCTTACTATGGGTAGCATCAATAATTCTACCCATAAAAACATCACTGATACCATCCAAAACTTTTGAAATCAGTAACAAAGTTCCGACTACTGCAGAACTAATCCCAAGTGTATCAGTACAATAGATTAATATAAATGATGCGATAAAGGTCCAAGATAAGTTGGAACCAGCATCACCAATTCCATATCCAATTTTCTGTATAAATGACAAATGCTTCTCCTCTTTTATGGTGTTCATGATAAACCTCCCTTTGTATTAAACTTTTTTTCGTATTACTGCATGGCTCATTCTTCAAACGGTCTTTCCTAAATAAACCCTTCCATTTCCCTCCTCTCTCTATGAACTGAACACTAAAAATGTAAGGTAATCATATCATTCCACGGATTATATGACTATGACACAACCGTCTTAAAAGAATATCTTGTCCTATCATTTTCTTACATATTCGTGTATAATAAAAAAGAGGTGATATCATGACTAAAAATAATGAAACATCATTAATCCAAGAAAGTGGATTAGAATATTTTCAAATAGATCAAACTGTTCATTTAAAGCTGCATACACCGCTTCATATAACAGTAAAATACAATATGCAAACTGAAAATGGAATTGTCGCCAATGCACTTTGTGTTTCTCCAACTGGAAGTACCTACACTCCCCCTTCTGTTTCAAATAGCTACCTTTCCATTGAACATAAGCATGACTTTTTTGAATTATTAGTAGTATTAAAAGGTAAAGTTTATCAGGAAATAGAAGGACAAAGTTATCTTTATTCCGCTGGTTCCTGCTGTCTGATTAATCGTAATGTTTCACATGCAGAAAAATTTTCAGAAGATGGAACCTTATTTTATCTTGAATTCTCCACCGAATTCATAACTGATTTTATAGAGCATAGCCAATCCACATTTTTTCAAGGCGCGCCTAAGATTTCTAATAGCTTGTTCACATTTATGGAAGAAAACCTACTTTCTGATCATCATAAAAATTATTTGGATTTCTTCCCTGTATATCAGAATTATTACGAAGCTGCCAGTGATAAAAATATATATGTTCATGGAAGAAAAAACACTTCCCATCTCCATAGAATAGCTAATGATCTCATTGCAAATTTATTTCTTCCAAGATTAGGAAGTGAGTACATTATAAAAGGATTACTCTACGAATTGTTTGATTATCTGGATACAAAAGAAGCATTCCACATTATTCCTGTGTCATTGCATACCAAAAACGATGCACTCCTTTTCTCGCGTATCCGCCATTTAATGGAAGATACCCACGGTCGAATGACCCGCACTGGACTTGAACAGACACTTCATTATAGTGGAAACTATCTGAATTCTATTATTAAAAAAAATACCGGAATGAGTCTTTTTGAATATGGTAAAGATTTTGCTATGAACGAAGCTGCAAGACTGTTGGTAGAAACTGATCAGACTATTGCATCCATTATGGAAAATCTACATTTCTCTAACTGGGGACACTTTAACCAATTATTTACAAAACAGTTTGGGATGCTGCCAAGTAAATATAGAGAACAGCGAAAAAAATAAAAGTTCTCCCCTACTGTAGATGAACTGCCTATGAGACTGACTGAGTTATTGATGAATACAGCTATTGACACGTTCAGAAATGAAGGGAATATAAATTTATCAAAATATCTCAAATCACTGTTAGAAGATCACAGAAATGGAATTGGACATCGAAAAGAAAGTGACTGCCGATAACATTTGAATTTATGCGGAAGAATTGGAGGAGGTAAGTCACTTGAAGAAGAATGTATTGTTTAAATTTTATTAGTTCTTGCATTCGTATCAGCTATAATTACCCTTGTAGCGCATAACGATATAACACTGATAATTGCAATTATTCTAATCGCTGTATGTGTTTCCCAATCTATCAAGTGGAAATGGGGGAAGAATATGATAGGAGTATATTTTAGCGGAACAGGAAACTCAAAGTATTGTATAGAAAAATTTGTACAAGAATACCATGCGGGAGCAGCCGTGTTTTCCATTGAAAACGAAGAACTTTTGAGGAAAATCGGACAGCATGAAGACATTGTATTTGCTTACCCGGTGCAATATAGCAATATACCCAAAATAGTGAGAGATTTTATAATCAATCACCAAAATATCTGGAAAGAAAAGCGGATTTTCGTAATTGCCACGATGGGTTTGTTCAGCGGTGACGGCGCTGGTATGTTGGCTCGCTTGTTGGAAAAGTACGGCGCACACATCATTGGTGGACTGCACCTCAAAATGCCGGACAGTATCGGTGATGAAAAAGCATTAAAGCGACCTTTGGAAACAAACAAAAGACTTGTTGCAAATGCGGAAAATAAAATAAAAGCTGCTGTACGAGAATTGCGAAATGAAAATCCGCCGCAGGAGGGAATCGGATTTTTCTATCATTTAGCCGGTCTGTTTGGACAGAGATTATATTTTCCTAACAAGACACGGCACTATACAGATAAATTGAAGATTGCTACACAAAAATGCATCGGTTGTGGTAAGTGCGTTGCTCTATGTCCTATGGAAAATATTGATTTAAGAGACCGGATCGCGGCAGCAGATAGCCGATGCACCATGTGCTACCGCTGCGTTAGCAATTGCCCTAAACAGGCAATCACGCTATTAGGGAAACAGGTTGTTGAACAGTGCAGGATTGAAAATTATCTATAAATCAAATCAAAATTTGATTTTCAAGAAACTATGACCTCTTAACAAAGGTTACAGAGTTTTAATAAACTCCTCCGAAAACCTTGAAAATAAAGGATTGAGATTGTAGAAAAAGAAATCATCTTTGCATAATCGAGTAGGAGGCTAACCATTAGTTGATAAGCCGGCCCCTCACACCACTTATCCCGACTTTATTGTTATCCTGAATCGCTTCATTAATGCCTATCAATTGCCGATTTAAGGTACCCGTGCCCAACCCCCTCCGGATTCCATGCAATGTCTTACCATCGCCTGTGACATGCTCAATTCCGGCCTTTTTAAGATATTTACGAAAGATGCAGGCAATGGATACCCCGTCATGGAAGTAATTGTATGGTGCGATGTGCCTGACAAATACATGGCAGTCAGATGTTTCCGGTCTGCCATGGAGGATATAGTCAGCAACGGCAGTCAATACCTGTTTTGACACTGGCATATGTAACGGAATGTCTGTTTTACCCTGCACCAGGTGAATTTCATTGTTTTTCCAGTCTTAATATCTATCAAGCAATACCCTAACGGCAAGCGAAAGCTGAAAACTGTCACCGCCGACCATTTACAGGCATTTATTGACTTTCTAAGCTATGGCGTGGAAAATCCAGATGGATCGACCTCAAAAGTAATGAGCAAAGGCTATATGCTCCTGTTCTCGGCGGTGTTGCAAAATTCCTTCCGCTTTGCGGTATTTCCCAAAAGGCTGATTACTTTTAACCCTATGCAGTATGTGAAGTTAAGGGGCAGGCTCCTGAAGCTGGATCCGCACAATACTGCGCCTGAAGGTCCGGATATAAATTCTTGTTCATTACCGTTAATTTTACCTTGTGCTGCATACTTACTTCATCCTCCTTGACTTTAAAAGCTATTCCAATCAATCACTGTACACTGTTTTTCCATCAATATTGCACATCAAATCCGTTTACAACCCGGTCTGCATAGATTTCCCCCGCGCTTACGTTGAGTACTTAAACTCAACTATCACTACTTCGTTTTTATCAGGATCTTTTAAGCGGACTTCGTCAGTTCCCCAATCATATCTGATGGGATACCTCCTTTTTTCTTTATACATACCATCGCCGAATCAAGATTTTCTGTTTGAAAAACAAATGATGGATATCCTGTTGGCTGCGCATTGAATAGTAGAACTCAACGAGTTCTTTCGCCTGCTCTGAGAAAACATTTGTACAATAGTATCCTGTTATCATCTTCTCACCTTATCAAATTCATTCTCCAGTCACATCAACTGGGATTTAATCATTTATGATTTCATCTAATTCCTTTTGAAGATCATCAGGTATTTTATAATAAAATGTCATTGCGTCTTCTGGAATGGCCATATTCTTTATAACATTACTCGAAATGATCTCTTGAACATATTTACTGTTTTGGAAAGTAATGACTGTTTCAATAAGTTCATAGTCCCTTTCTTCGTTAGGGTCTTGACCATACAGTAATGTTTTTTCCTGATATACAAGCATTTTATATTCGGGTATCAAATCAGATGATAATCTTTCTATTTCTTCCCAATTAGATGTATCCAATAGCTGTTTAACAGCATCTTGGTTATCAATCGTTTTTAAAAGTTTATCATCTTGAACGGAATATAACTCTATTTTACTTTGTTTTTCCCTTTCTTCATTTCTGTGATTAAGTACATTGCCTCCACATCCGGTCAACAACAAAGTACAAATTATAAGTGTGCTGATTATTTTTTTCATAATTCTCCTCACTTCTAAATCCCTCCGTAAATCCAAATTTTCCAGCTCCACCAACTGAAAATTAACTTTCTGTAATATCTGGCACTTCTCTCACCATGTCCGGCATATTTTCAAGTATATCCCGTAAGCATTTTCATGGTCTCTAAATGTGGTAAAGCGTAGATCCCGTACCAGAAATATTCATCATATCTTTTTCTGATCGGAAACGCCAGAACTGGATTGCCAAGGGTTATTCATTTACGTGCCCTGTGCTTTTCTTTTTTCTGCATATACATCTTTTTGTCTGCCGCCTGGACCAATTCTGCAAAGTCGGAAAAACCCTGTCCATCTATCACACCGTAACTGAAGGAAAGCGGTCCTTGGAAGCGATCTGTCCTCCCCTGCTCCGTGAGCATACAAAGAATTTCTTCCATACGGCTTTCTACAATGCTGACCGGAGCCTCCGGAAAAAGCAGCAGGAACTCATCCCCTCCATAACGAAACAGCATATCCTTCCCACTCCGGCATGCATGCCGCAGCTGCCCGATCACCGTCCTGATATAGCGGTCACCCTCCGCATGTCCGTACTGGTCATTCATCTTCTTTAATCCGTCCAGATCCACGAAACAAACGGTTATGGAAGTCTCCCTGCACAGCATATCGCTGCCCACATCCAGGGCATGCTGCCGGTTGTATAACCCTGTCAGCGGGTCCCGGATCGCCTTTTGCAGCAGGCGCGGCTCCTCCTGCCGGTAGATTTCCAGCTCCTGCTCCATACTCCGGTTCTTTTCCCGGTATTCCGCCATGACGCAGATCCGCCATGTGTACCAGATGCCTATGGCAAACCCCATCATGCTGAAAAGGCTGGATTTGATGCTCCATCCCTTCAAAAGCAGGTTATTTGCATCTGTCGAATAGACCAATAAGTTCAGGAACAGATAAAAGAACAGGCATGTAAGCAATTCCAGCAAAAACCCCAGGCGCCGACGGTATTTCATGATCAGACGCAGATATCCCTGAAATCGGGCCCGGCTCAGAACCTGCATAGTAAAGCCAGCCAGAACAAATCCGAGAAATACCGGAATAGCCTTCAGATTTTGGGAACTGCTGATATGATTATCAAAGGCCTGCAAAGACTGCCCGGTGATGATCGCTATGGCACTTCGGCAGAGAATATTAATTGCCAAGCCGTAAATAATCCCGGTCAGCGTACTGAACAACGTGCAGTGCCTGTCCCTATCCGTGTAAAACATGGTTTCACCAAACAGGAGGACAGCAAAACAGAGCCAGTTCATGATCAGATGGAATTCCAGCACACCGAACACAACAAAAGCCATATAATTTAATCCAAAAAACAGAATAACCGCCCTGGTGCGAAGCCCTGGCATCTGCCGCTGTCTGCTGACAAAGTTGAAGTAATTCCAGTGATAGAAGAAATATGCCGCTGCATTCAACAGGATAATGAATACATTGAAAGGAACGAAAAATCTCTCCACAGCTCTGCCTCCTCTCTAGTGCCTTCTGCTCTCTTTGTCCTGGTACATACCCTTATCGGCACGCTCCAACAGTTGATATGCGCGCTCTTGTGTATTTAGATCTACTTCCGCGATGCCGAAACTGAAGGCCGGTATGTGCTCAAATTTTCCCTCCGCAACCTCAGAACGCATTTTCTCCAGTTTTTCTTTCGCATCGGCCTCGCTGCACCCGGAAAGCACAATCACAAATTCATCGCCGCCAACCCTTGCAAATATATCCTTTTCCCGAAGCCGGCCGAGGATATACTGGGAAAACTGCACGAGATAAGAATCCCCCGCGGCATGCCCCTGACTGTCGTTGATACGTTTCAGTCCGTCCAAATCTATGTACGCCAGGGAAAACTGCTGTTTTTTCTCCAAAAGGAGTTCCATCTGCTCCATCAGATACTGGCGGGAAAACAGCCCTGTCAGTGTATCCCTGTCGCTCCTGTTTTTCAGTTCCTCCGTCCGCCGCTCCTGCCGGGCAAGCTTTTGGGACAGCTCCCGGTTCCGGATCTCGCTTCGGTGTTCCACAATGATAGAATACAGATGGAACAGGCAGCGGATAATAAAGAATTCTTTGAGTGCTGCCGCCCCGATCAACAGCAAAGGCAGTAATGACCACGGAATCCCCGCGATACAGAGCAGGCTGTCCAGGAGCAGGAAAACATTACATAACCAAAGGAAAACCATAAACGGCCGTTTTTCTTCACTGAGAGCCTGCACACGGAGTACTTCCTGCAGCTTAGGCCGGTACAGGATAACAATGTCCGCCAAGATACTGATAGCTACAGCAGTTGAGATTGTCACGATCCGCCATCCGGGCTTGTGCAGTATGAGTCCCATCGGTATTTTCACGGCCAAGGAAACCAATCCGATCAATATCATATGAAATGCGATATAGAGAGGCTGGGTAAGGCTTACCATGAAGGTCCCTTTGGACCATTCATTTCGTCTTAGGCACCAGCGGAAGGCATCACATAGAAATGCCAGCAAATAGACAACCGTCAGGTGCAGCTCCAGCATACACCATAGACAAAACAAGATCAGTTCGGGCAATATATATAAGAAACTATGGACCAACGTACATTTACGGGCATATCCCAAAGCTATCATTGTCCGAAGGGATGTATACCCCCGGAGCAGATAAAGGGCCGCCGGTATGAGCAGGCTCCATCCAATAGAAATCTCCAGTATTCTCCCCCTCCTTCCCTGCGGTATCTCCAGTTCACATGTTCCCTTGCCGCCATATAGCATCCACTATTTGCATTCAGATTATATATAGCTCTATGTTGTCTTCTTAACTCTCATATTAATGCCATATTCCCGGTCCTTGAAATATATCTGCCGTCCTGTCCTTCACTGTGAAAGTCAGACCATCAAACGTGTGATATACCTGGTCTGTGGTATAGAAAGCTCCGTTCGGCAGAAAAATCTGATACTTGCACCCATAAAGCCTCTGACGTTTTTTTCGCATCCGCTCTAATTCCCAATCCGTAAAGATTAAAATACCGATCACCATCTGAAAAACAAAAGAATTACTCCAGGCATTTAAAAAATAACCCCACATTTATACCTCCCAACATTTTTTTATTATATTGTGTTTCTCCTGGAAATGCAATTGTTGCTTTTGTTAATATGGTAAGAATAGGCAAATTCACCTCCCCTTTCTGGCTATGATTCTAATTCTATTCACATTTCAATCCATGTTTTGGATATATGGCAATGTATTCCTGTATTATAGCACATTCCCATACAAAATAAATATTAAGAGTATTTTTGCGGACAATAAGCATACCGCCTAAACACGTCCGAAGCCAGCTGCCTCCCCAAGGCCTCGGCAATTTGACTCCGGCAGGAATTATGGACACAGACAAAAGCCACTTTCACCTTCTCTCTATCCATTTATCTCTGTACCTCTTTCAACAGCCTGACAACTTCATCCTTCTTTAAGCACCTTCCCAAAACAGACCACCTTCCCATCTACCACCAGCGCCGGGGTAGTAAGGATGTGAACGACTACCTGTTCCACCGGCTGGGCATTCCCATCCTGGGAGCAAAGGCGCGGGAACGATGCACCCGTCCATTCCTGCAGCCATCAATGCCAGGTCATCACGGACAGCTGCTACATTATACTCAATATAATAAACGATTTCATCATATGGTCCCGCACTTGTCCAGTAATTCCCAAAGTTATTATTTTTCAGTGACGTGATAACAGACCGGGGATTGTACAGCCTCTTGCCGGATTTCGAGTAAAAGCCGTCATACCAGCCCTGTAACCCTTCCCTTGTCAGGCACGGTTCGGCTGTACAGGAGAGGTATCGGTCAAATAACATGTCCACCTCTTCTTCTGTAAAACCAAAATACTGAGAAAATTTTTCTTCCGATGCCATGGTATACTCCAGAAACATGTTCAACTCTGAGCCGCAAGGAAGCTGAAAGCTTGAAAAACCAAACGGAAGGATCGTCTGCCAGTTCAGATGCCCAGAACCATGAAGGATTTCCACGGATTCTGCTTTTAATTGGATCTGCTGTCCTGCTGATTAGCGGTATTGTTTTTGCAAAACTTTATACTTAAATTGAACAACCTCTGTCCTGATGGACGGGGGCTGTTTTGCCATCTCTCCAGTAAACGAAAAGTTATTCAGACGTCAGGCAAACTGTGCTATACTTATATGGTATAGCGAAAAAGGAACCGTGTGCTCCACCTGCACTAACTTCTGCTGTTGACCGTTATGCCATAGACTGCGCCTATGACGGGGAGGATGCTCTGGCGCAATACAGCATTAACAATTATGACCTCCTCATTTTAGACCTTAATCTGCCCAAACTTGACGGGATGGAAGTATTGCGGCGAATTCGTCAGCAGGATAAGACTATGCGTATACTCATCCTTTCTGCGCGGAGCAGTGTTCCGGATAAGGTCGCATTGATCAGAGGCAGCTCCATCAGAGAGTTGAATTGCCAGAGGCTACGGGAGAGGTGCTGCAGCTTACTTCGTCTTTTAACAGCATGATGGACAGATTAGAGGCTTCCTTTGAAGTACAGAAAAACTTTTTCTCAAATGCCGCCCATGAACTCAAAACTCCCCTGGCAGTCTTAAAGACTTCCCTGCAGGTGCTGGAAATGGATGATGAGCCTTCTATCCTACCGTGCAGATCAATCCCGTTCCCAGAAAATTCCGGGTTCTGGTCTTGGGCTTTCCGTTGTGAAGACAATTGTAGAGAGCTGCGGCGGTGATATTACATTGAAAAGTACAGTAGGTGTTGGAACTGCGATTACCGTCATCTTATAAATAAATGCCTGCCGTATAATTCCAGGCAAAAGCGCAGACTATAATTTTACATTTACATCTGCTGTTTCATCAAGAATGCATCTCAGATACACAAACTAATTTTAATTCGTCGGAGGGAAACGAAATGACTAAAAAATATAAAATCATGATTGGAATCCTTGTCCTCTTTCTCTGTATAGCTGCGGGAGGCTTCCTTTATTATAAAATGGCTGCTCCGCCGGGTGAAAAATTCCTGGCTTATCAGTAGGTGTTGGAACTGCGATTACCGTCATCTTATAAATAAATGCCTGCCGTATAATTCCAGGCAAAAGCGCAGACTATAATTTTACATTTACATCTGCTGTTTCATCAAGAATGCATCTCAGATACACAAACTAATTTTAATTCGTCGGAGGGAAACGAAATGACTAAAAAATATAAAATCATGATTGGAATCCTTGTCCTCTTTCTCTGTATAGCTGCGGGAGGCTTCCTTTATTATAAAATGGCTGCTCCGCCGGGTGAAAAATTCCTGGCTTATCATAATGAGGAATTGATATCCAATATCGACAGCCAGCTTTCCGGTTTGGATATGGCCGGTATCGTCCGGAATAAGGAAAAGTATGTAATTGAACAAGAGATTGCAGATATCCAGGACAATATAAAAGATGGCAGCCTTACCTATGAGGAACTGACAGCCATCTGTCTTTATAGGATCAAGACCCTGGATCAAAATAAACATGGTTTTAATTCCGTCCTGACCATCAATCCCCATGCGATGGAAGAAGCCCGCCAAAAAGATCAGGAGCGTAAAAGCCGGACAGAAAACACCTCTGAAATATTCGGAATTCCGGTTCTGTTAAAAGATAACATCAATACTTCCGGAATTCCTACCAGTGCCGGCGCTGCTGCACTGGCAGATTTTATTCCTGCCGAGGATGCTGATGTTGCAGCCGGTTTAAAAAAACGCGGCGCTATTATTTTAGGGAAAAATAATCTTTCTGAATTTGCCGGATACATGTCCAGCATAGCCCCCGCCGGATACAGTAACGCAAAAGGACAGACCATCAATCCTTTCGGGCCTTTAAAAATATCAGCATCCGGCTCCAGCAGCGGAAGCGCTGTTTCCGTAACTGCCAATCTGGCCCCTGTATCTATCGGCACAGAAACAGACGGTTCCATCGTTGCACCCGCATCCGCAGGCTCAGTAGTTGGCTTTAAGCCTACCCGTTCCACAGTCTCCGGTACAGGTATTCTCCCCCTCATACGGCAGATAGATACCCCTGGCCCAATCACAAAGAGCGTCCAGGATGCAGCGGTTGTATACAATGCCATGTCTGATCAGGCTATCACCCCTGCATGGGATAAAGAGTATCTGCAAGGTAAAACCATCGGATTAACCAGCTATGAATATAATGACAAATCTCAGGTAAGTATCCTGAAAGAAGCACTTCAGAATGCAGGTGCAAAAGTCATCGATATTACACTCAGCCAAGAAGGAGTCTTTATCTTCAGCAATATCCAATTGACATTCAAAAAAGATTACGAAGATTTTGCCAGTGTTTATGGTTTGCCAGTCAAGACCCTGGACAACCTGATAGCCTTTAATAATAAAGAAAAAGAGACAAATGCCAAATATGGCCAGGACTATCTCGAAGAAGCGGCAAAGAAGGAAGCCACAGATTCTGATGAAATCAACAAAAGTATTAAAAAGGCCGAATCCGTTCTAAATACAGCCTTTAGAGAAAATGATCTGGACGGCATTGCGTTTTTAAACAGTACGGCCTCCACTTTGCCTGCAGCGGCAGGCTTCCCTGAACTCACACTCCCTTTAGGGAGGGATAAGGACGGTGTACCACAGGGAGCCACCTTAACCGTTCCATCCGGCGAAGATGAGGCGCTGTTAAAAATGGGGTATAGTTTTCAGGAATATACAAAGGGCCGCATAAATCCACTGGAAACTCCCTAGTGTAACAGCCAGTTGTAATCATGTTTGCTACACTAGGTTCAATATGGGCTTTACTAACCCTATCCTTCAGAGACATTATAATCCACCGCCCGCTTAGGCTTCTCAATGCTTCGCCGGGCGGATTGTCTCGAATAGTTTCGCAAACGTGGATGTGAACAATCAGCACCCACGCCTAAATCCTCCAAGAGCTGCTTTATCTGCCCGCACATCTCGGCCTTGTCTTCAACCACCAGTGCTCTCCGCTTTTCGTATTTCTTCTCATCCTTAGCAACATTTTCATATAGCTGGCTAAATCATTATGGAAAAGAAATCGCTGTCCTCATACGGATAATCATAATCCACTGGCAATTGGTCCTTTGAAATCTTATGAAACCCGGCTTTTTCATAAAATTGATGCGCTCTGTCTGTATTTCTAGGGGTATCTAAAATTATCTTTTTCACGCCATTCTCTTTTGCAAAGCTCAAAAGCGTTTCATATAATTGCCGTCCTAAATGGTGCGGTTTTCCGCGGTAGGGTTCATAAACGAAAAACTTCTTCAGAATAGCAAGGCCGCTGCTGTACATCATTAGACCGATGGATCCAGCTACTTTCCCCTGCTCCTTTGCAACCCAGAAATTCCCGCCATTATCCAAATATTTTTCTCTGATATGTAACAGTTCTGGCTGATCGTCTACGGATACAAGAGGGCGTGTACCGTCATTTTGACAATGCAGGACAAGCGCAATGATTTCTTCACGATCCGCTTCGATATATGTTTGAATTTCCATTCTGCCGCCTCCTCATAGAATATATTGATTTTCTTTTCTTGTGGAACCGTTTTTTCTACTGCCGCCGCAGCAAATTTTTTCTCGGTTTCGGGAAACCTATGGATTCGTTGCTCCAATTTGTCAGCGTACCCCGACATTTGGCTTACCGGAATAATACCGCATTTATCATATCCAAGCTCTTCTGCCTTCTCCACAATCTGCAATGCTGTATCCATTAAGCTTTCCCCCACAATGCCTTGACATATCACTTCCATAAAAATATAATAATATACATAGACTGTTTTGTATTATAGAATTATTAGAATCATTAATTCATTTTTTATGAACTATTGTTGTGAGGGAGAATTATGGAGATAAAATATCTTAACACTTTTAAAGCCATACTGGAAACTGGGAGTTTTCAGAAAGCGGCTGAATATCTTAACTATGCACAATCTACCATCACCCTGCAAATGCAGGCGTTGGAGCAGGAGCTTTCTGTAAAATTGTTTGAAAAAATAGGTCGTAATATGAAGTTGACACAGGCAGGGAAAGAGCTGATTCCATATATAGATGGTGTGATTGAAGCTGTTCAGCGATTGGAAAATCATGGAAAGGGCAATCAGGAGTTGACTGGGAACTTACGCGTCGCCATACCGGAAACCCTTCTTGCTTATCAAATGCCACAGATTTTGAAGCGATTCCGAAACATGGCCCCTAATGTAACATTGTCAATACATTCTTCAAATTGCTATGATATACGGGCACAGGTGATGAATGGGGCCGTTGACCTCGGCGTCCACTATGATATTGGCGGCTACGGAAATACTATTGTAGCTGAAAAACTACACCATTACGAGTTTGTTTTGATTGGCAGTGTAGAGCTTGATATGACAGATATAGATTTTATCACAGAAAATCAACGAAAAGAACTATGTTTACTGGCCGATCAAAGCAGCTGCTATTATAAGAATTTCCGTGAATATTTACAGGCCAAAAACATTATTTTAGAAAGTGAAGTCAATCTTTTCAGTACGGAAGCAATAAAACAACTTGTAAAAGAAAATCTGGGGATTGCATATCTCCCCCATTTCACCATAGAGGAAGAATTAGAAAATAATATCATCCGGGAAATCCCCACCGCTATCCAAAGCAAATGGGTTGGGACAGTATGTACATATCATAAGAATAAATGGATGACACCTGCTATGCGTTTATTCCTACAACTTCTTAAGGAAATAGAGACTCCTATCAGTGGAAGTTTAGCATTATGAAAAATTTTAGAGGGTACATAATACCCCGCGATCCCGACAGTTTCCATATGACAGTTTTCGCCTTTCCAGCCGGCGCAGCCCAATGTTTTAATGGCTGCGCCGTTTTTGCTTCAAAACTCGAGATCCCTATTTCTTGAAAACGCTGATCCTCATCAAGCACCGCCAGATATTCCGGATTGGTGGATAGCGCTTCCGCCCTACTTCGGGCTCACGCTCACCTTTTCATTGTAAACATACTCATATGGCATGAACCGGCTATTCTGGATCTGCAAATACTGCTGTTTCGCTGTCCGTACGAATCGCTGTGATATTATCGTACCAAATGCTGCCCTCTACGGTATCGCCTTCAAAATATTCATTATCAACCGCATTTACCCATAAACCAAAGCTTGTAACCTGTCCGCAGTCATTTACCAGACCGCCCTTGGGATTGCCTGCTGTATCACGCTGGCAGAATTCTGAAAACGGAATCGTTACTAAGGTTGGTTTGCCTCCCCGTAGATTATAATCATCATATAAATTCAAATATACTTCATAACAGGTATGATTGGCCTGAATCTGAATAACGGTCTTCTGCTGTTTACCGTCCGGAATTGTCCAGAATTGAAGTGCATTACAGTCAGACCAGTCAACATTCTTATTGATCGTAGCTCCTGCCCAGCCTTCGCTTGACTCTTTGTATGTAAACTTCATAGCATAACCATCCTGAGCTTCACCTTCCTTGTTTGTCAGATTCAAAACGATTGTGCTGCCTGAAGCTTTGTTTGTTGCCCATACACGGTTCAGCATACTGTCCATACCAAAATAGCTTTCAAAATCATCTACCATATACGGATCTGGCTCTTTTTCCCCGATATTAAAGATTGCTGTGATTTCTGCCAGCTTTTTATCTTGTTGGTAAAGGATTATCTTTCCATTTGCCGCCTCTCCAAGCTGGCTCAAAATCTCATCTGTCAGTCTGGCCGTAGCTGTTCTTCCATCCACATCCGTAACCAGTTTAATTTCTTTTGTTCCATTAGAGACTGCAAAATGGACATCTGTTGTTCCTTCACTGAGCTGTGCTGTTATGTCAGTCGCTGAAAGTATACGTTTCCCTGCGGTTGGCGTGGTGATATAGCCTGTTGCTCCCCATTGGTTCACAGATGGTGAAGCTGGTTTCTCTCCGTTTATCACCTGTTCCTGATCTGCTGCAAAAATACTCTTTTCATTGTTGTAAAACCTTAGAAATCCGTCCATCAGTTCATGTCCGTGAAGAATTCCGTCCTCTGCTTTTGATACAACAAAAGGTGTATAATAATTACTCTTAGAATCATAATTAGACCATACCATATAGTATGCACAGTCATATTCCGGTTTTGTGATAATATCCAGAATCTCAGTAAACCATTCCGGTCTTTCATTTCCGGTTTTCTTCATTGCACTGTTCGTAATACCGGTTTCTGTAACTGCAAATAATTTATTATGCTCCTTGGCAAACTGATCTGTCAGTTTTACTACTGTTTCAAAATTCTTCATAAACGAATAATTTTCATCCGCAGATGCTTTGTCATCGTAAGTATCAAATCCTACCATATCAACAAATTCATCTCCTGGATAACGCTCTTCGTATTCCTGCATGGTTGTTGCCTCAGACCCTGGTCCATATACATATAACAGATTATGTACATCTTTTATATCACGCAGATACTCTACTGTATATTTAAATACACTCTTATACGTTTCCGCATCGCAGAATGCCTTTCCCCACCAAAACCAGCTTCCGGTATTCTCATGAAACGGCCGGAAAAGCACCGGACCGTCCACCTGTTCGGCATACTCGGCAACCAAATCCAGAAAAGCCGTAAACTGGGGATTATACGCGCCGCCCGGCAAGATCTGATTCATACAGTCTCCCTTTAAATGATAGGAATCTGCACTGCTGTAATCATAACGGTCATATGTTTTGGCAGCTGTGCTGTCTTTTTCCACTGCAAATGCAAAATTAGGCATATGACAGGACAGTGTCATGACTGCGCCTTCTCTGACTGCCTCATTTGACAACAGTGCTGCTGCTTTAATATTTCCTTCCGTTGTATCCGGAAGCTGCTCCTGACCCGGATAACGTGCATTGTATTTAGAAACAAATCCGGAAAACAGTCCGCCACAGTCCAGACCATTGATGGCTGCCAGAGAGCCTGTTATATCTTTTGTGTCAGAATCTGACAGATCAGAAGCCCCCGCCTTCAAAACGGTATCCTCCATATGTCCATAAAGAGCCGCATCGGATTGCCCAATTGCTTTTAAATACTGATAGAGCGCTTTGGTAGCAGCATCCGCATCCGGGTCTGCCAGTGCAATCTTATTTGCGTAATCATAGCTGTTTCCATTCACGGTAAGAGCTGAACCATTTCCTGAAATATTTGTCTCAGTCTCTGCTTTCTCCGCTGCATCTACATAGACATCCTCAACTACAGGAGTATAGAGACGGATATTATCAAAGTAAAGCGCTCCCTTGTAATCTGTGTTATTGCCCACCATAAGAATCATCAGCTTATCCGGCGTTTCTTTATTTGCTGCAGCAGAATCAATTTCAAAATTTATCACAGCTTTCACTAATCCATTCCCCAGATCTTCTGTCTCCATATTTTTTATTCCGGACATCTGATCTTTCAGAACATCTCCGGCCACACCCTTTATGGTGATATTTCCTGTGGTCATGGCATCCTTTTCAAAATACAATTCAAATCCCAGCATGGCCGAACCAGAAAAGTCTATACCGCCCTCCGGTGAAACGCTGATAGCCGGCTGTACCCATCCGTTATCCACATCGCCGGAATAATCCATATTCACCTTCAATTTTCCATCTTCCACGCTGCAGACATCCTCGGTTGCTCCATGATAACTGTCTGTTGCCCAGCTATTATCAAAATGCCAGCCCTGAACAGTGTCATCCTCGAAATCCCATACCTTCACATCTGAAGCAGGCTTTTGCTCCTCAGAGATAAAGCGGATATTATCCAGCCATATATCTCCCTTGTAATCCGTATTGACACCGATTAAGCAAAAAGTAATGCCATTAACAGTACCATTTGCCTCATCACACTCCAATATAACCGGAAGTTTTTTTATCCCGTCCACAGTCTCTGCTTTTTCCAGATCAAGGATGGTGTCATTTACATTCAGAGCATCTGAATTTACCGCCATTTTAAAGCCGCCGCCTGTCATCTTTGTTTCATCGTAGCAGAAATCCAGTGTAATTTTTGTTACCGACTCAAATTGGATACCGTCATCATTCCAGTCAGAGATTGCCATTTTACTGTAGTCCTTATCCATATCGGCACTGTAGTCTACCGTAACCTTTACCTTACCGTCCTCTGCGGATACTGCGGAATTTTCTGCACCTGAATACTGAAACTCCCATCCTGCTCCGTAATACCAGCTCCCGGCGTCTTCCAAATTACCGGTTTTTTCCAAACTATTGATTTCTTCCAAACTATCGGTTTCTTCTGCATGACCGGTTTCTTCGTCGGCATTCGTTGTCACAACCGGAACCGTATTTGCTCCTTCCGCAAATACCGGCATACACATACTTGCTGTCATCAACACTGTCATCAGCATGGCACACACTTTTCTCTTCATATTTTTACCTTTTCCTTTCTCCGGGTCCCCCCTGTTTCTTATCAGAATCAGATCAGGCTGGCTGCCCCAATGATTCCCGCTTCCTTTCCAAGCGTTGCCGTTTCTATCTCCGGAAGCTGACCCTTTTCTCTTCCGAAGCATCCTTCTTTCATCATCTCACGGAGCGGTGAAAGAAGTGTCTCTCCCTGCACAGAGATACAGCCTCCCAGCAGCACCAGCTGCGGCCGAAAGATATTTACCACATTGACAATTCCAACTCCCAGTCTTCTGATATACAGCTCTACAATTTTCTGAAGCCCTGCATCGCCGTTTTCAGCACCTTCAAAAACTTCCTCTGGCGGTAAATCTCTGCCGATGGCGCGCTTTACGTCGCGATTCAGTGCAGTTGCCGATGCATATGCTTCCAGACATCCCTTTCTGCCGCAGGTACATGGTTCTCCGCCTTCCACAATGACCATGTGTCCAATCTCGCTTCCGCTGATCCCCTTACCATCATAGATTTCACCATCCAGAATAATGCCGCCGCCCACACCGGTTCCAAGCGTTATCATAATAACATCCTGACATTCCCGTCCTGCGCCCGCAACTGCCTCTCCAAGTGCAGCACAGTCGGCATCGTTGGCAATCCGGATTGGTATAGGCAGGTATTTACCCATTTCTTTGGCAAGTTCTACCTGCTCCCAGCAAATATTATTTGAGTATCTTACAATCCCATTTTTGCGGTCCACGGTTCCCGGAAC
This sequence comes from Blautia pseudococcoides, assembly GCF_001689125.2. Taxonomy (NCBI): domain Bacteria; kingdom Bacillati; phylum Bacillota; class Clostridia; order Lachnospirales; family Lachnospiraceae; genus Blautia; species Blautia pseudococcoides. The sequence goes on from NZ_CP015405.2 coordinate 1,616,021, forward strand.
ACCAATTCCGGCTCCCACACATTGATCCATGGAAATCCCCTGCGTGTCCAGAAGTTTAAGAACACGCTGTCCAATCTCACGGATGATCTCTTCTGCCGGATGATTTGCATTGGTTTCCATCACTTCTGATGCAAGCAGCTTCTGATGGATATCTACCAGTCCAATCTTTGTTTCTGCTCCTCCAATATCCACTCCGATATGTACCGGCGCTGCTTTTGCACGAATAGTCGTAATAAGTGCATCACAGGAGCCTTCAATCGTATAAGTTCCGCTCCCTGCTGCCAGAAAAAAGCTGTCTCCTTTTTTGAACTCCAGTGTTTCACCCTGATTATAAATAATTCCTTCTCCATCTAACATCAGGATGCTGGCAAAGGAGAGATCGGACACGCTGCCCTCCATCTTCTTCATGACATTTCCGTCTAAGTTTAACTTATCGACAGTAAAATAATCGCAGTCCGCCACATGGGGATAGCTTCTCTTATCCTTTACAATGGGCACCCGATTGGTCACAGCAAGGGCTTTCTCAATATGAAGGTCTCGCTTTTTCCCGTCTCTTCCGATTCTTCCATAGTCGTATACACGATATGTTATGTTGGAATTCTGCTGAATCTCCGCGATGAGTATATCTTTGCCAATCGCATGAATGGTACCGGATTCAATAAACAGTACATCGCCTTTCTGCACCGGTACGGCATTGAGGACTTCCAAAAGTGTATCCTCCCGGATTCTTCTGGCAAATTCCTCTTTGCTGATCTCCTTTTTGAATCCATAGTACAGATATGCTTCTTTTCCGGCGTCCATCACATACCACATCTCTGTCTTACCGTACTGCCCTTCATTTTTTAATGCATAACGGTTGTCTGGATGCACTTGAATAGACAGGTTGTCTCTGGCATCAATAAATTTTGTAAGAATAGGAAAATCACGAAAACGTCTGCAGTTTGTTCCCAGCATTTCTTTTCCTTCTGCGTCAATATACTGCTGTAATGTCTGTCCGGCATATTTCCCATTAGCTATATAAGATGGTCCATCCGGATGACAGGATAATTCCCATGTCTCAGCCAGCACTTCCCCGTCATATTCCTTACCATACTCTTCTGCCAGACGATGGCCGCCCCAGATATAATCTTTACAACTTGGTTTTAATTTCAATAAACACATATTTTTCTCCTGTATTGATTCGGATAATTGCCGCAGCGCAATTGTTCCGTGCCTTCACAATTAACTGCTTCGCGGTGCACAGACTTACGCAGTCAGTCCCTCAACCGCTTTTTTCAATGTCTCAAGCCTTACAGCTGCATCCTTATCATTTTGCCCTCTTACGCCAATGTAAAATTTAATCTTCGGCTCCGTACCTGATGGACGGATACAGCACCATGCCGCATCTTCCAATTCAAAATACAGCACATTGGAGGCCGGAAGTCCTGTTGTCCCTTTCACATCTTTCGTCAAATCAATCCGTACATCTTCTTTATAATCTCTGAACTGCGTTACCTTTAATCCTCCGATGTTCTTTGGTATATTGTTTCGGATACTTTCCATCATAGATGCAATCTTCTTCGCACCATCCAGACCTTTCAATGTTACGGTACAGAGCCCTTCTTTATAAAAACCATAGGTTTCAAACAGCTTCTCCATCTGGTCAGCCAGTGTGATCCCCTGATATTTGCACCATGCGGCCACTTCACAAAGTGCCATAACCGCAGCCACCGCATCCTTATCTCTGGCATGCGTCCCGACAAGGCATCCGTAGCTCTCCTCATATCCGAATATGTATTCATGTTCATGATTCTGCTCAAAGAATTTGATCTGCTCACCGATATATTTAAATCCTGTCAGTGTTTCGATCAAATCCACATTATACGCTTTGGTTATCTCACGGGCCATCTTGCCCGACACAATGGTTGTAACAACCGCGCCGTTCTTTGGCAGCCGGTTCATTGCTTTCCTCTGTGACAGGATATACTCCAGGATCAGCATGCCGGACATATTGCCTGTGAAACTTACATATTCCCCTGTCTTTGTATTTTTCGCATATACCCCCAGGCGGTCTGCATCCGGATCTGTGGCAAGCACAATATCTGCATTCACTTCCTTTGCAAGTTTCAGGGCAAGTGAAAATGCATTCTTATCCTCCGGATTGGGGCAGGATACTGTGGGGAAATTCCCGTCCGGGAGCTCCTGTTCTTTTACAACATATACATGGTTGAAGCCAAGCTCTTTTAACACCCGCCGGACCGGAAGATTTCCTGTTCCGTGAAGGGGGGTGTATACAATCTTCAGACTATCTGCAACTTCTCTGATAACCTCGGGATGGAGTATCAGTTTTTTAAGCGCTTTCATATATTTGTCATCCATATCCGTGCCGATCACTTCATAAAGTCCCGCTTTTACTGCTGCATCTTCTGTTGTTGTCTTTACCTGACTGTAATCTGTAATCGCACTGACCTCTCCAATGATTTCCTTATCTTTCGGGTGCGTAATCTGAGCGCCGTCTTCCCAGTATACTTTGTAGCCGTTGTATTCCGGGGGATTATGGCTTGCAGTCACCACAACGCCTGCTGTACAGCCAAGCTCACGAAGAGCAAAGGACAGTATTGGTGTCGGGCGAAGGGACGGGAAAATATATGCTTTTATTCCATTTGCAGCCATACAAAGCGCCGTTTCTTTGGCAAACTCCGGGGACATATTCCGAGAATCATAGGCTATGGCAACACCCTTTTTCTCTGCCTTTTCCTTCAGAATGAAGTTTGCAAGTCCCTGGGTTGCCTTGCGGACAGTATAGATATTCATGCGATTTGTTCCGGCACCGATAATTCCACGAAGCCCGCCTGTACCAAACTCTAAATCTCTGTAAAATCTCTCTTCGATCTCTTTTTCATCTTCTGCAATGTTACGCAATTCTTCTTTCGTGTCCTCATCAAAATATGAGTCCTTCAGCCAAAATTCGTAAATTTTTCCTGCGTTCATTTTCTCTCCTATCTGCCTGCCCGGCCATCTCTTATATTTATCACTTCCATCCGATATTTCCTCTGCCCTATCTTCTTCCATCCGTTTTCGCTTTTACATACACTTTTTAAAAATTTTTCCGAACAGCTCGGCATTCACCCTTGCTGCCAGCGAAAACCCAGCCGTAAGATAAATGGGCGCCGTAAGCTGCATCACGGCTCCTCCTGCAAGGAAACACAGAACCGGGATCAGATTTACAAATACAATGAGAATGGTGCAGGGGAAATGCCTCACAGCCATGAAGGCTGCATTTCTCCAGATGTTTTTTGTAGTGTTTTCAAACTGTGCCTGTACCGGAAATACATAACTTGCAAAAATACACCACACACTAATCAAAACGCCTGTGCCTACGCCCCATATGCTCCATTCTCTTCCCAGATACATAACATCAAAGATCAGGACACCGCCAATAACTAAAAACGGCAGCCAGCTTGCAGTTCCCTGCTTCCACTCTTCTTTAAAAGCTTCCAGATATTCCTTCACCGGATAACTGCTCTCCTTCCTTACCCGCCGCAGCATCACACGGTAAAGAGCTGTCTGTGCTGTTCCGATTGTGATAACAGGAATGCAGGTAAGCAAAAATATTAAATTCAGCAAAATCATATCTCCCAGATTACCCATACAACAAAAAAATGGATGATCAATACTCAGTTTTTTCAATTTTGTTACCTCACTCTATTTTTATCCACAGATAAAATTTAAAAACTTCCGGCACTCCGCATGATTGATTCCTTCTTTCGGAAACACCAGAAGTAAGTTTTCTTTCTCTAATTCTTCGCTGCTATTTTTCAGATAATCCTGTAGTATGGTTTCGGATACAGAAACAGCAGATACACCATTCACATCCTGCCATTCTGTCTCCGTATCTGTTTTTTCCTGTTCAAGCTCCTCCGCTGAATAAAACTCGCCGCCCACTGACACACAGTACCGCAGGAAATCCTCTGACATTACGACTGCATCCAGTTCTCCGCCGGACCATTTAAAAAACAACTTGTCAAAAGAGCTTTCATTGGCATCCTCCAGATGATAGCCCGGATAAGAAATGTGGTAGTCAGAATCTATAACCACTGATTCTGCCTCCAGATCCGCTGCACGGGCAAATGCATCTTCCAGTTTTTCATCCCGTTCATAGTCAATACGCTGGTTGACCAATGCACATAAAAAGGCAGGAGGCTGTTCCGGGAAGACAAAATGAACAACTGAAAACACCACAATCCCTATGGCTGCCGCTATACCCAGCATGTGATACCAGTAATAGGTCAGTACATACTCTGCCCGTTCCCGGCCTGTCATGCCACTGGTATTTTCTTTGATTTTCTGCAATATGTTCATTCTCTCATCCCGTCCTTTCTCCTGTGTCTTACTGATTCAGGAGCCTCAGATTTTTTTTGATCAGATCACACCGCTGTTTTACGCAGTCCGGTGAGCGAAGGGGATCCTCCGGTGTACCAAAGAGATAATCCTCCAGCTTGTCAATGGTTGTTACGGCCACATGCATCCTTGTATCTGAGGATGCATAGTAGATATAAACATCACCGTTTTCTTTTGCTACAGCGCCGTTTGTAAATACCACATTGGATACATCACCAACACGCTCTTTCCCCAGCGGAACTAAGAATACTCCCGATGGTTTGGCGATAACTTTGTCCGGTTCTTTTAAATCCGTTCCGAAAAGGTAAAGCACATACCGCAGTCCGGCTGCTGTATTTCGCACTCCGTGTGCCACATGGATCCAGCATTTCTTTCCCCTGATCGGCACAGCCCCGGCTCCGTTTTTCGCTTCTGTCAGCGTGTGATATACTCTTCTGCTGATAATTTTTTCCTCATCGATCACTGCGTGGCAGATATCCTCACAAAGACCGAATCCAATTCCTCCGCCGCTTCCGGTTTCAATAAATCCGTCCATAGGCCGGGTATAAAATGCATACTTTCCGTCTACAAATTCCGGGTGCAGAACTACATTGCGCTGCTGCGCAGAACGAAGAGTCTTCAGGTTATCCAGACGCTCCCAGGTTTTGAGGTCTTTTGTCCTTACAATCCCTGCCTGTGCAACTGCAGCAGAAAGATCTGCGTCATCCGAATCCTTACTCTCTGAGCAGAAGACACCATAAATGTAACCGTCCTCATGCTTTGTCAGACGCATATCATATACATTGGTTTCCTCCGGACAGGTATCCGGAAGAACTACCGGATAGTCCCAGAAGCGGAATCCGTCAACACCTGTCTCACTCTCTGCCACCGCAAAGAAGGACTTTCTGTCAGCGCCTTCCACACGGGCTGCCAGATAAAATCTGCCGTTCAGCACAATCGCTCCTGAATTCATCACGGCATTCACTCCAAGGCGTTCCATAAAATACGGATTTGTCTCAGCATCAATATCGTACTTCCATGTGACCGGGATGTGCTCTCTTGTCAATACAGGATCTTCGTACCGGTCAAAGATTCCATTATAAAAGGAACTTTTTCTGTTTTTTCTCTGGATCATCTGCTCCAGCTTTGTCTGCTCTGCATAATATTGGGGATGAATCATTTTTCTGTCCTCCTGATAATCTCCATACACATTCTTCCATTGTGATACGGACATTTCCATGGTTCTGCAATTGGTTTCCCGCTAACTGGTTTTCCGCTTTTGTCCAGATCCCAGTACCACTCGGCACCTTCCCGTTCATCAATTACATATTCTTTGGTATAATTCCAGATATGTTCTGTAATCTCCAGGAAACGGGAATTTCCGGTTTTTTGATAGCAGTTATAGAATCCCACCATGGCTTCCGCCTGCACCCACCACACATGGGTCGTATCAACAACACCGAGAAAACACTCGTTATTCATTGCCTCTTGATTCATTGAAACATCACAAAGTGCACGCTCTGCAATTCTCTCAGCAATTCGAGTGGTATATTCCGATGTTTCCGCAAGAAGCTCTGCGTTTTGTTCATCCAGAGATTCCTGTTTCCCGTCACGAAGCACCTGTACTGCCCGGTCAAGCAGCCATGAGGCTTCAATATCATGTCCATAGGAATACAGATCCGAAATGGTCCGCATCTCTGTATCGAAAAACACTTCTAACTGCTGCGTATCCTCACGGTATACTTTTTCACGGAAAATCCGAAGACTTCTGTAAAGTGCTTCTTTCACCTTTTCATCTCCTGACACCCGGTAGAGTTCCGTATATGCCTCCAGCACATGAAGCAGTGTGTTCATGGTCTTATCTGCCAGCAGTCCGTTCTCAGACAGTTTTTCGTTATCCTCCGGTTTCCAGTCTCTTGTAAATGATTCCAGATAACCAAACGCATCGGTACAGGATTCTTCGATTCTGTGAAAGAGCTGCCAGGCCAGTTTAAGCGCTTCCCTGTCTTTCGATGCATCATAATAAGAAGACAAGGCATAAATTGCAAATGCCTGACTATATGTATGCTTTGTCTCATCCCCCGTTTTACCATCAAAGGTTACCGACCAAAATACACCGCCGCATTCCGTATCCCAGCAGTATTTTTTCAAAAAGTCATATGCATGTCTGGCATACTCCAAAAGCCCTGCATCTCCAAGTGTCATATACGCATTAGCAAAGAACCAGAGAATACGGCTGTTCAGAATGCAGCCTTTTTCACAGGTCTTGTCCACATGAAGCTCGAAATCCACATATCCGTAATAACCGCCGTATTCCTCGTCTTTCAGCTTTTCCCAGAAAGGAATAATATGATGTACAAGCTCCTGCTTTACTTCCTCTCTCATTCCCATACCTATCTCCTGCCAATCTCTGTATCGTTTTCTCTTACCATACTGTGTTCTTTGATATAAGCTGCCAGCTCATCTGCATAGGTAAATGCAAGGCATACATAGCTGTCTGCAGCGCCGTAATAGACTGCCATTTTATTTGTTTTACTGTCATGGATCGTGGCACACGGGAAGGTTACATTCGGCACAAATCCACGCTCTTCATACCATTCTTCCGGTGTCAGAAGGAAATTCTCACAGCGGTATTTTACAATGGATGGATTATCAATATCTAAAATCGCACCACCGATACTGTACACATATCCATTACAAGTTCCGCTGACTCCATGATAAATCAGGAGCCATCCTTCACTTGTCTCAATGGGAGCTGCTCCTCCTCCAATCTTCACTGACTCCCACCATTCACTGCTCTTGCCCATAACATGACGGTGTTTGCCCCAGTACACCATATCTTTACTTTCAGAGACAAAAATATCTCCGAATGGTGTATGGCCGCTGTCACTTGGCCGCGAGAGCATCATAAATTTTCCATCTATTTTTCGCGGGAAAAGAACCGCATTCCGGTTAAACGGAAGAAACGGGTTCTCTATTCTTGTAAATGTTTTAAAATCCGTGGTTTTTGCCATACCAATGGCTGCACCATAAAAATCCTGGCACCAAATGATATAGTATACGTCCTCAATTTTAACCAGACGGGGATCGTATGCATACACCGGCATAAATGGATCTCCATTTTCGTCAACAAAAGAAATCTTCTCTTTTTCAATTTCCCAGTGGATGCCATCTTGGCTTCTTCCCATGTAAATGTATGGGATCCCGTTCACCTGTTCCCCCCGGAACACACCGATAAAAGCACCTTCATAAGGAATCACGGCGCTGTTAAAGATTCTTGCCACCCCTTCTGCCGGATTTCTTCCGATGACCGGGTTTTCGCTGTAACGCCAGATAGGAGCACCTGTCAGTCCTTCCGGCTTTTCCTGCCATGGAACATTTGCCACTTCCGGGCTTATCAACTTAAATTTACTCATAATAGCTCTCCTTATTTTTCTTATTTATTATCCCTTGACTGCCCCTGCTGCCATTCCGCTGTATACCTGTTTCTGGAATACCAGGAAGAAGATCAGGATGGGAATAATCGTTATAATTACACCGGCACAGATATAGTTATACTGGTTACCGTAAGGTCCTGTAAAAGTATAAAGCGCTGTGGATATGGTCTTCAATTCCGGAAGCTGCAGATACAGGTTGGATGCGTAATATTCGTTATACACGCTGACACCTTTCAGCACCAGAGAGGTTACGATCGCCGGTTTTAAAAGCGGAAACAGAATCCGGAAGAATACCCCAAAATAGGTACAGCCATCCATGATCGCAGACTCATCCAGCGAGGTGGGCAGATTTTCAAAAAACTGCAGGAAAATATAAATGGAAATAATATCTGTTCCCATCAGCACGATCATGTATCCATACAGATGATTGATCAGATGCAGATTTGTCATGATTTCATAAATTGTCACCTGCATTGCGATACCCGGAAGCAGGGATGCAAACAGGAATAATCCTTCAATCATACCGCGTCCCGGGAATTTGAATCTGTTCAGTATATATGCCAGCATAGACCCCACAAATACGGAAACGGTAAGCACCACAAGCAGTACCACTGCCGTGTTCAGAAACCCTCTCAGCATGTTTGCCTTTTCTAAAGCAATCCTGAAATTTTCAAAATTGCCAAATGTAGCCGGCAAATCCAATGGTGAAGTCGCAGCATATTCTTCATTTGTCTTAAATGCAGTCAATATACACACACTGACCGGAACCAGTGCAATTACAGATGCAAGAATCAATGATATATATTTAATTACACTGAATATAATTGCAGCAGGTTTCATCTTCTTGAACTTCATCATCTGACTCCTCCTTTCGCCATTGCACGACGTTTCTTCTCTTCTTTCTTTCTACGTCTTACAGCTGCCTTGGACTCATCACTGCTGCCATCATCAAATGCATATTTGAAAAACAGCTTCTGTGCCACAGTACAGATAATGATGATCACCAAAAGTACCAAAGCCATTGCACAGGCAAGACCGACTTTCTGGTTTTCATGAGCAAGACGGTTCATAATAACGAAGTATGTACCGGTTCCCATCTGACCATTTGTGATAACATATGGCGGTTCAAATGCACTCAGAGAACCACTGATGGAAAGTATCAGATTCAGCACAATGATGGATTTGATACTTGGCATAATGATGTACCGGAACTGATGCCATTTGTTTGCACCGTCCAGAGATGCTGCCTCATAAAGATCTGTATCCACAGACATCATGGCTCCCAGGAATAAAATCATATTCTGTCCTGTATATCTCCATACAGAAGTTGCCACCAGGGCAAAGTTATTGATACTTTTATCCTGGAGCCACAGGGGGATATCTTCCAGATTCATACCAAATGCCTGAAGAATTGTATCCAGTACATATCCTCTTGCATAAAAGAACTTAAAAATAAAGCCAACTGCAATACCACAAATTAAGTAGGGGAAAAACATAGCTCCCTTAAATACAGATTCTCCTTTTACTTTGAACACCATCATGGTTGCAAAAAACAGCGACAGAGCTAGCTGAAGCACCGCGCCGCCCATGTAGTAAACACTGACGAATAAGGAACCAAAAATATCGGAGCGTTTAAATACATCCACATAATTTTTAATACCTACAAAAGTTCTGGCTCCCAGATATTTCATATCATAGAAGCTGAACTGAACCATCTTACCAAAAGGTATATAGGTAAACAAAAGCAGAAGGAAAAGGGGCAGAAACATAAACGTGCAAATAACCAGTCTCTTCTGAATCCTTCGGCTCCCAATCCACTCCTTAAAGCTTTTTTTATCTGTTTTCGGATCACTCATCGTTCTCTCCTTTCCAACAGGTCCGGCCAGTAAGGGCGGCCGCTTCTGCAGCCGTCCTTTGCCGGATATTATACGCTCATTTGTTGTAACTACTCTGTAATCTCCACACCGAAAGACTCCTGTGCGGATGTCCATTTTGCATTCCACTCATTCATCAGGTCATCCAGGGACTTGTTTCCGTAAAGCGCTGCTTCCAGAACCTCTCCTACCGGATAATCGCCGCTTAATACTTCAGCGGAATTACGGATATCATCGTAAAGACTTTCTTCGCCCTTCTGTGATGCATTATCAGAAAGCAATTCTACGCCATCGAACTCTGCCAGAGAATCCGGAAGCTCTTCCCCTTTCAGTGCCGGAATACTTCCCTCATCGTCAAAGATGGGTGACTCTTCCAGAAGCCATTTTACATAAAGCATGGCTGCAATTTGGTTATCTGTTGCTGCGCTTTTATTAATTGCATATGCATAATTTCCGCCGGATGCTGCAGACTGTTTTCCGTTTACAGTAATGGGGAATGGCATATATCCAATATTGTCCGCATTTGCAGGATCAATATCTTTAAACTGCTGTACACACCAGGAACCAAGTACCATGGAACCAATCTCACCATTATTGATCATTGCTTTGGAAGATTCCCAGTCGCTGGATGCGGGATCTTCTTCTACCAGTTTTTCTTTTACAGCCTCATATAAGGTATAGTAAACTGCATAAGGGCCGCTGTTTTCTTCATTCTTTGTGAATGGATCCTTTGCATGAAGCAGTTTGTTGTTTTTGTAATCCGGATCTCCGTTAGATGCAATTCCCACATAATCATTCCATGCTCCCATGGTCCAGCCTGCGGAGAAATTTGTATACAGAGGAATGGCATCTGTCTTTTCCTGGATCAGCTTCAGATCTGCAAGGAACTCATCCGGAGTCTTCGGCAGCTCTGTAATCCCTGCGTCTGCCCATACTTTCTTGTTATAAGCAACTCCGCCTGCTGTTCCTCCGTTTGGAATTCCGTATACAGTATCATCATAGGTTTTCTCTGTAACAAAATTATAAATTCCATTCAGAGTTTCATAATCTCCCAATGGAGTAAAATAGTTCCCTAATTCACCCTTATCCGCTGTAGATGGAATGAAACAAATGTCACCCCAATCTCCGCTGGTCAGTCGAAGTGTCAATGACTCTTCATAATCTGTCACCGCATCATATGTAACTTTGATATTCGGGTACATCTTCATGAATTCTTCTGCATATCCCTTATATACGCTGTCTACAATGTCAGTACGGTTGGTCAGGATCTTAATATCAGCCTTTAAATCCTTATAATCTTCTCCCAGTTTAATCTGGTCGATGGTTGGCACTTTGGTATTGGCAGTTCCTCCTGTCTTCTGGTCTTTTTCTCCGCATGCTGCGAGTGAAAACACCATGGCTGCCGCAAGTCCAAGACTTATCATTTTTTTGTTTTTCATAATTTTTCTCCTTTTAATCATATTTAATTTATTTTTAACTAAATTTAATTTTACATCACACGGATATTTTTTTCAAGTATTATTAACTTCATCAGGCGTTTTCGGCATATATCAAAATTTAAAACCAACTTTTTTAGTATATTTGTACAATTATATGGCTTAAACTCTACTTAATTTTAAATTTAATCATTTAATATCAATAAACCAATTCTGCCTGCCTTTTAATCTATGATCAGGGCAAATAAAAAACCCCTTTTAAAACAAGATTCATATCCTGTTCTAAAAGAGGTTTTACTCTTATCTGTATGCTATTCTTTCAACTTGACACTTCGCTTAATTACCATATGACCAGATACCACATCCATCCCTCTGCCGGACTTTGGATTACGAATTTGTTTTAATACCTTTTCCAGTGCCACCTTTGTCATAGCTCTGGTGTTTACTTCATAAGTGGTAATCTTTCTGTCCGCAAGTCCCGGATACAGATAGTTATCAAAACCAACGACCGAAATATCCTCCGGCACTCTGAATCCCCGCTGCTGGAGCTGTTCCATCACCATAACAGCCGCCAGATCACAGTTGCATACAAATCCCTTAGGCAGCTTTTTCGGCAGTTCAAAACCCATCTGCCCTACTTCATCACGGTCTTCGATCACCCACTCCGGATGGATATTCTTCCCGTGCAGCATCATGGACTTCATAAAACCACAGTAACGGTCCATAATACTGCTTGTAGCGAAAACAGATCCCACAAATCCCAATTCATCAATTCCCTGCTCGAATAGAAATTCTGTCATGAGAAACATTCCATAAAAGTTATCTGTTACTACTGCATCTTTGGCAAGCTCTTTGTCGTAAAAGTCAAGGAACACCACCGGAACCTGTGACATTAATTTTAATTTTCGTATATAATTCTTATCAATTTCTCCAAGCACGATCAGTCCGTCTACTTGTTTCTCCCCGATACAGGAGGGCATCCGCAGCGTCCTTTTCTCATCTTCCTTTTTCAACACCTCCACTGCAGTAAAGCAGTGCTTATCTGTCGCAACAACCGCCAGTTCCTGATACATCTTCCAGTAAAATGTGGTATACTGTGCCAGATAGTTCTCCGCGATCAATACCCCTATTGTCCGGAACTCTCCTGTCTCCTTCTCCGCCTTTTTAGCAGGTAATGCCAGATAGCCCATCTCCTGGGCAACCGCCTGGATCTCCTCCCGCAGTTCATGGCTGACTCCCTTATTCCCAGCCAGCGCATTATGCACAGTTACGGTGCTGACACCGGTTCTCTCTGCAATATCCGCCAGTCTTACTTTTGCCATTTTATGCACCTCTTTCGGTCTGTTTAATGCCTAAATTATAATTTTTTTAAGTTAAAATGTCAATCAATCTCTGTATTTCCCGTATGAAATTTTATAACTGTTCAGCAGGCCGGCACATTTATTACGCTGACCGTAAGAAAGCGTTCAGCGGCCAGGCAAAACTCCCATCGCCAAAGGCAATTTTGCACGGATTTTTACTCGTAACTATGAGGAAATTAAACAATTACGAAATTTTTATAAAATGATACAGCCTGCTTACCGCGTCTCCCCACATACCTTTGACCAGGAATCCACCCTTCATGAGCATTTCCCCTGTGTATTTTTCCTGCGTACCTTCCAGCATATACATTGCTGTCAGATCCAGTCCCTTCAGCCTTACTTTTCTGCTTCGGCTGTTTGCAACACCTCTGACCTGTACATAAGTCATCAACACCTCAGACCGGTCCTTTGCCGCTACCAGATAACAGTCATATTTTCCATTATCCGAGTAAGATGCAATACGGTAGTAATCTCCTTCCCGCACCAGATCATTGTATTTGTGATACAGTTCCGTCTGTTTCGGGATCATTTTGCGGTCCTCTTCCGGGATTTTGGTAATATCCAGCTCATATCCGAAAGTTCCTGCAAGAGCCACGTGCCCTCTTGTCTCAAATGGCGTGATACGCCCTACAGAATGATTCGGGCAGTCACTGACATGAGCTCCCATAGCAGAAAGCGGATAGAGCATTGCCGTTCCCTCCTGAATCTCCAGACGTTCTACTGCATCTGTATCATCGGAACACCAAATCTGCGGACTGTAGTAGAGCATTCCCGGGTCAAACCTGGCCCCGCCGCCGGAGCAATTTTCCAAAAGAAGTTCCGGAAACTCTGTCAGAAGCCTTTCCTGCATCTGATATACACCCAGCACATACCGATGAAACAGCTCCTGCTGAGCGTCCGCCGGCAGATAGGCACTGCCCATATCACTAAGCTGCCGGTTCATATCCCATTTCACATAGTCAATCGGAGCACTTCTGAGAATCTTGGCTACAGATTCATAGGCATACTCCACAACTTCCGGATTAGCCAAATCCAGCACATACTGTTCTCTGCTCATGGTAGCCTGACGCCCCGGAATCTGGATCGCCCAATCCGGATGTGCTCTGTAGAGTTCTGAATCCGGCGAGATCATCTCCGGTTCAAACCAGATTCCAAACTGAAGACCGATTTTTTTCACCTCTTCAACCAAATGACGAAGACCTCCGTTGATCTTCTCCTCATTGACAGTCCAATCTCCCAGAGAACAGTTGTCACTATTTCTCCTGCCAAACCAGCCATCATCCATGACGAGCATCTCAATTCCGTCCTTTTTGGCTTCTCTGGCAATATCCAACAGCTTTTCCGTATTAAAATCAAAATATGTAGCTTCCCAGTTGTTGATCAGGATTGGACGTTTTTTATTTTTATAGGGACTTCGGATCATGTGGTTTCGATAAAAGTCATGAAGAGATCTGGTCATTTTTCCATATCCTTCTGCCGAATAAACCAAAACCACTTCCGGTGCCTGAAATGCCTCTCCTTCCTTAAGATTCCAGCAAAATTCCTCCTTATGAATCCCCATCACCATACGCACTGCGTCAAATTGGGTCTTCTCTGCCTGGCCGATGAAATTTCCCGAATACACAAAATGCATCGCATAGACTTTCCCCTGTTCCTGTGTCGTACCCGGTGTTGCAAGTGCAAGAAACGGATGTTCCTGATGTCCGGACTCTCCCCTTGCAGACGAAACAAGCTGTTTCCCATATCCGATTCTCCTCTTTTGGATGTGGCGTTCTCTCGCCCATGATCCGCACAGCGTAATCATATCAAAGGACTCATCGTCCATATCCAGGCATGCACTATAGACTTTTTCTAATTTCAGATGCCGTTTTCCTTCATTTATAATTTTTACACTTCTTGTTATGACATCTTCTTTTTCAAAAACAGAATAGGCAAGAACAATTTTTACCTGCAGCACCGGATCTGTACAGGTGATTTCCAATGTCTGTACCTCATCCTCTGCTCCAAAAGAAGCCGGAAGACCTTCCAGGCGCGGCTTGCCGTCTCTGATCGTATACGACTCATACAGAAATTCACTTCCCATGCATCCGGCTTCATTCCGGATGTTAATACAGCTTTCACGGTAATCTCCAACCCCTCCTGAGGGATATTCCATAGGAAAAAAGTCAAGAAATGAAGATTTTTCTCTTGCATTCACCCCTGGTGTATAGGGGGGCTCTTCTGTCCTGAGAAGATAATACGCATCCTCCGCTTCCATCCGTTCTCCATAATAGATATGTCCTACATATCCCTCCGGGGAAACCCCTATTAAATAGGTCGTCTCCTTTGTGTCCAGCTTGAAAATTTTAGTTTCCTCGTTAAACTGAATTGTCATTTTATAATTCCTCCTACTTATTTTGAGTGTTGCTTCACTTCTTTTCTATATTTTTTTGTGCAGCTCCCCCGGCAGCAGCGCCTTCTCCCCATGGTCTTTTATTCATAACTAATGCTCCTCACAGTGCAAATGGGCAAAATATAATATCTTTTAAATAGTTTGCGTTTAATTTAATTTAACTTTTTTTAACTTAATTTCACTTTATCATTTTTTATTGCATCCGTCAATAGCTAAATGCTTGAGTTTCCGCAGTTCCGTCCACAGAACCACCATTGCTGTTTCTAAATATACATAACTTTTTAAAAATGCCAAAAATATGAGGAATCCTATTCCTTTTTGATGTAAAATTAAGCTACTAAACAAAAATCTCACTAAACAAAAAGAAAGGGGATTCCAAATGAAACGAGAAATTTTGACTTTTTCCAATAAATTTTCAAGAAAGCTTCCAAAACCTCGCTGTCGTCGATATGGATAACAGGCTGAGCAGGACACCACATTTTAGCTTCCTTGGGGGTGCCCTTTGCAAGATGCTGAGAAGGCGGTCAACGATGTTGATTTTCCTGGAGGTTTCATGAAGCTGATCTACAATATCAATTCAACCGGTACAGAGTAGCCGACTTTTCTCTGGGAACCTGATTCAGTTCATCCTAGAGAATAAAAAGTCATATCGTCTATATCTACAAGGATGTGCATAGTAACGAGTTTAACATGGCCTTCTACAACAGGTTTCCAGGGGGGAGATTTTACTTTAGCAGGGTGATCGCTGTATCATTGTGTTCCGCCCATGCCTTTTGCTCAGGACCAAATCAATCCAGTTTTTGTTTTTCGTCACAGCGACTTTCAATTGTTGTTCACCCGGATCCAGTTAGGGATATCATTTATTCTCATAAAAGGATTTTGGCATAAAAATTACCCCCTAAGTAGATTTTGGTTATTTACCTTGTCTGCTTAGGAGGTATCATATCATAATTGCTTAGTGCGACCGCCCCCGCTTTTATTATATTTACTTACATAAAATCTATTTTAATCCCAACAATCTGACCATTACGCCGAGATGTCATGATTGGGTATGTTCCGTCTCCTGCACCCGTCGATGATATAACGCCTACATTTTCGCTGAGTCATTATATAACTTTACCTCTGCAATACCATTTAAAAGGCATAGGTCATTAAACGCATCCTCATCTGATCTGGTTTTTTATACCTGTGTGATCTAGAAATGCGCTGACGCTCTGCAGGGCAGCCCCCTCGTATTGTGCAAGAAGGGGACGCAGCAGAGCAGAAAAGAATTACAGGACACAGTGTCCCTTGGCCTGCAGGCAGTTTTTTACTTCACTGATGCAGTCTACATGAAGGATCATAATAGGCATTCCCGAACTGCGGTTGAAAGAAAGATAGAGATAGTCCACATTAATGTTGCTGTCCAGCAAGGATATCAAAAGCCTGTCCAAAGCACCAGGATCATCATCCAGCTCCACCCCCAGAACATCTGTGTCACGGCAGATAAAGCCCTCTTTAGAAAGTGCGTCAAGCGCCCTTTGCGGGTCAGAGACCACCATGCGGATAATGCCGTATTCGGCACTGTCGTTGGTGACAGACCCCATAATATTAATGTTTTCTCTTGCAAGGATACCGGTGACAGACTGCAGCATTCCTTTTTTGTTTTCTGCGAATATGGATATTTGCTTAAGCATAGATTCCCCTCCTGAAAATTAACTTATGTTAGTAAATCGTAACTGTTCTGTACCGCCACAGTTACACAATTCTAACACAAGTATATGTTCTGTCTCACGGTTCTGTCAACCTATTTTAAAAAAGCCGGAAACCGGAAAAATACCCGGGAAGTGTCCCCGGCAGCTGAGACGGGCTGTCGGGGGCGGATTCATTCTTCTGTTTCCTCTGTAGTTTGCGGGGGCTGCTCCAGTATCTCCACAGGTTGTTTTTGTATGGATTTTTCTATGATGGTCAATTGTCCTTTCGCCACACAGACATTGTCCAGAACTTGGATCTTTACATTGTTTGCTTCTATCCGGACATCTTTTTCCCGCAGTGTTTCCAGCAGGAGGTCAAGCTGTTCCTGCGCTTTCTTTTCCGCGCCTTCCTTTGTATATTTGTAGGGCTTTGTGACGCTCTCGTAATCTATACAGCTCCCATAAAAAATGGGAAGGCGGAAATTTTCGGTCACTCGCACCTGATGTAGTTTTGTCACAGTATCAAACTGGTCAAAACGGTTTTCCCCTTTCAGGTTGAGCACGTAATCTCCAAACTGCAGAACCGGGCCTTTTTTGGCTTCACCGGTATAGACATTTTTTTGGAAGTGCATATTAAATTCATGGTAATACTGCATCTGTGACTGAATGTAAATATCTGCGTCAGACTCCGTATATTCATACCCCACCACTTCTTTACTGTCATTCATGATATCTACTCTTCCTGACACCAGTGTCTCACCCTTTTCGCAGGTCTCCCCCACCTTTTTGCACGGTGTGCCCTTTCTGGTGATCATGGAAACAATGGTGCCTGATCTTCCGGCAATTATACTGCTGGGATTCTCTTCTGTCTGTTTGATCATCTTGTTTGCCGTGGCATTTTCTTTAACTTCCAAAATGAGCCGTGTACCGGATATTTTTGCGGAAACCCAGGTGATATCAGGAAATTCCTTACGCATCTGTTCCGCTATGTAGGAGCAGTCCACATTCTTTTTTAATATGCCGTGATGGATTTGGATTTCATCCAGATAATTGAGTATGGTCTGGGTGCTGTTGTGGCGGTTGCCCTCCACATGAATATTCCAGATATGCTGGGATAATACCATCAGCAGGCAAAAACCTGCTAAAATGCCGATAAAAAATGCCTTTCTTTTTTTGTTGCGGTAAAAAAAGAAGGGCAGTCCGTATTTTTTTATGATTTTCACACGGGAACCGGTCTTTCGGCATATGGGCTTCATCTGGTAGAATCCGGAAATACTTACATTCATCTCATAAAAACCGCCGCGGTTCTGCAAATCCCAGATGGGGATGTTATGGTGGGCACACATATTCAGGAAACGTTCCGGGCCGCCGCTCTGCAGCCGGATGCGGACATAGCCTTTACAGTAATAATTCCAAGCCTTCAACTTTGTTACCTCCCATTTTCTTATAGAAAGGAAACACAACAGATGCTTCCCGTGATCTTCATTTCCTCGTTGGTGTAGTAGTCAATGGTGAGGTGGGTTCCCTCTATTTTTATAGCATCGTGTTTGGTGAGAAGGACAATGCAGGTGTCCTCGTATTGGCGGATGCATTTGTAATTTTCTATGAAAAGCTCCCTGGAGCCGGTCATTGTGAAGATGGCTTCCCGGTATGCCAGGTCTTTGGGAATTTGGAGGGAGTCGGCGATGCGGCCGGTGAGGGGGGTGGATTTTTTGCGCATGGGAGTCTCCGGGGTGATGTCTTACTATTATGAGTATGCGAAGAAGGGGGAAATGATGACAAAGGGGGACGGGGAATGACCCGGTCTCCGCGCCCCTGGACCTTCCGGCTGATTCCCCTAGCGGGGGATGTGGGCCGGAGGTGCGGGGGATATGGGTTATTTTATGAAGATGATGCCGAACCAGAGGATTTGGGTGGGGGACAAGGTGAAGTCAAGGTGGTGTTTTTCGGCCAGTTCGCTGACGATGATGCCGTGGCTTTCCACGCAGGGATGCATTTTTCCCGGAAAACGGCAGGGGGCGGATGGATAGGTGCAGATTTCACAGATGTCGCAGGATTCGGTGGAAAGGGCCATGCATTGGGAACCCTGGGAGTTGATGAACTGCTCGATGGCGGCTGTTATATTTTCGTGTTCTTTGCGGGTGGACAGGGTCTCTTCAAAGTTAATGACATCAGTAACTTCCGCTATAGTGGAGAACAGGAAGCATTCTTTGTAGGCTAGGCAGCGGTGTTTGCACTCTTCTACGCTTCCGACAGCAGGCGGGCAGGCCCAGGTCGTGTTGAAGCGTTGGCATTCTTTTTCACAGATCCATCTGACACGGTAGGAAAATTCGATTTCTTCCGGACTGAAAAAGGCGTATTGATAAACCGGATACTGGCAGATGAACGCTTCCAATTTTTCATGTGAAATCATTGGTTAATCCTCTTCTTTCTCTCTTATTTCCTCATTCATTTGTGTTTTATTATACAGGAAATGTCGTATAATGGCAACCAATACGCCCCTGCTGTCTCCAAAAGGGGATAGAGGGCTGCTGGGAATGTGAAGCGTTTCCCTGTAAAGAGAAGATGTTTGACAGTGTCCGCATCCGGGCCTTTTTATATGGCAATGGTTATATGCTGTCAATATAGATGTATACTCTTGTTGAAAAATATGACAAAGGAAGTCTTTTGCACAACATACAAAAAACGGTACAGCAACCGTTTGCTGTACCGCCTGATAAATCTTTTTTCTTTTCTGTATTACTCTTCCGCCTCTATAGCGTCTGTTTCGATAATAAATTTCACATTGCCGTTCATGTTGTCTGCTTTCCCGCTGAAGGTGTCATACGTGCAGTTTTCGGAATTCAGTGCATTCACTCTGTCCAGTATATTACCCACCTTATCCTCAATGGTGTCCTTCAATTTTTTAGTGCCTTTTTCATGGAATTCCTTCATGCCGTCTTTCAATGTCTTTGCCCCGTCTTTTAGCTGGGATATGCCCTCCTGTATCTGACCGCTTGCGTCCTGCAGGGTGTTGCTGCCTGACAACAGTTCCCCGGTGCCTGAGGTCAGTGTGGCAGCTCCTTCCCGCAGTGTGCCGCTGTTTGCGGAAAGCATGGCAGCACCGGAACAAAGCTCTGTACTCAACTCATCCAGTCCATGGCTTAACTGTGAAGTGCCTCCCTGAAGTGTTCCTACCCCCTGTACCAATATAGGCGCATTCTGTTTTAATTCCCCTGCACCGTCTAAAAGCTTCTGATTGGCATTTCCCAGGTTCTTAAATCCATCCAGAAGAGACTGGATCCCTTTGCTGGTTTTTGGAAGTGTGGATGTGCTCTGGTCCAGCAGGCTGACACTGCCAGAAAGCTGGCTGATACCGCCTTTTAGCTGCTGCATGCCTGTGTTAAGGGCAGATACACTCTCTTTTAAAGTTTCCATAGGTGCTGTTGGAATCTGATTTTTCATGGCAGTGATTCCTTCCAGCTGCTTTTGGATCAACGGAAATTCATCGCTGCCAAGTTCACTGACGGCTGCTTCAACCGTCTGATAGGAGCCAGCCATTTTTTCTATAGCATTTACGATTCCGGAAGCATCGAAAGCAGGAATATTTACGTTGACTGCCGGAACCTGTATATGTTCCAGCTTTTCCATGTTTTCCGCGTCCACTGTCACATTGCCAAGCTGGCCTTTGGCGGCTGTCAGAGCACTTATCACTGCCTCATCATCGGAAGCGGCGATCTGTGCATCCAAAGCATCCCTTGCTGCCTGGAGTTCTGCATTGGCGGCTTCCTGTGCAGTATCTGCCGCAGTATTTGCCATGTTCTGGATCTGGGTGTTTTTCATATCAATTTTACTATTTACATCATTGGTTACTGCCTGTTCTGCCTGGGCAATAGCCCTTTCTGATTCTGACTGAATCGTGGTGAGATATGACTGCAGAGAGCTAAGATTGTTCTTCAGGCTCTCACCTGCGGCAATCATTTCACTGACAGGAACGGCAATCTTTTCCTGCATCATGGAGGACAGGTCCTCTGTCTCCCTAAGCAGTTCCTGGCCTGTGCCTGTCATCTGATCCACCAGCGCCATCATTGCATGGATATCTGTACTGTCCAGCGTATCTTTTAACTGCTGGGTGCCGGCAGCCAGCGTATCAGCAGCAAGGCGGATATCATCCGTGGTGCTGCCCTTTCCGTCCAGTGCGCTGTTCAGCTGTCCGACAGCATCTGTTATTTTCGGCAGCCCCTCTATAAGGGGCCTGAGTCCTTCTGCTCCGGCAGCGAGCTGTTTCTCCCCGGCAATATAGGCCGTTGTGCCGTCTGCCAGTAAAGAAGCACCGTCGGTATACTGTTTTACCCCATTCACTATGGTATTGATCCCGTCCACATACTCTGTAACCTTTCCTGTGAGAACGCCGCTGCTTCCTAAATAGGTCTGGATCCCGTTATCCAACTGATCCACACCCTCTGTATAACTGCCGATTCCGTCTGCAAGTTGTACTCCGCCGCTGTTCAGCACATCAATTCCGCTCTTTAACACGTTCACACCATCGTCAAATTCTTTATATTTGCTGTCCAGGGTATCAGCCCCTTTAGACAGCTCCGCGGAACCGTCTACCAGTTTAAGGGCAGTGTCCTCCAGATCATTCAGAGAATCCTTCAGTTTATCCATATCCGTGATGTCTTCTGTATTTAGTTCCTTCATGATATCCGTCAGCGCTATGGTAAAAGTAGGGTCCATAGAAAAGTTTTTCACATCCGCGGACACCTCCAGGCTCTCCGGAAGGGTAATACCGTCACTGTCATTACCTTTATTCAGGTTTTTGTCAAGCCCCAGGCTTTCTTTCAGGCCGGGCATGGCAATACCAAGCACAATATTTCTGCTGCCGTCTGAAATAACCTTTCCGTTATCAATCATAACATTTGAAAAAATATCTTCCGGCAGAATCAGTCCTGTCATCATAACAAAAGGACTATAGAGGGTTTCCTCTTTTCCGTCCACCTTTACGGTCTGTTTGACATGGTTTTCATAATGGATCTTGATCTGCAGATGCCCGCTCTTTCCTGGCAAATCTTCGGGGCTCATTTTCTTTCCGTCTAAATAGTAGGCCAGGTTTACAGAGACCGGCAGGGCTTTGCTGGTTTTTCCCTGATAATAAATATCCTGCCCCTCAGTATTCCAGATAACAGAATCCCCTTTTTCCGTATATGTCTCCTCACCCTTAACGTTTTTTATATCTTTTAAATCAGTCTGGTCTTTCAGCTTCTTCTCCACTCCGGCGTTTTTAAGCCAGCTGGACACTGTCACATCCTTTTCTTTGCCGGCTGCGTCGGCATTCACATAGACCGTTTCTTCCTTGGATACTTCTTTCTCCGTTTCCCCTGCTGCATAAACCGGCATGGCACCCACAACAGTGGCCATGCTCACGGCAAGTCCTGTCATCATCTTATTTTTCAGTTTTCTGTTTCTGTTCATTCTATTACTTCCTTTCCTGATGAGCGCTGTCTTTTTGTCTTCTTACCCAGAAATCCTATGGATGTCTTGCATATCACTTTATCAAATATCATAAACATGGCCGGAAGTACCATGATAACTACAGCCATACTGATTAGGGCTCCTCTTGAAAGCAGGGTGCAGATAGAGCCTATCATATCCACTTCAGAATAGCAGGCAACTCCAAAGGTTGCGGCGAAAAAGCTGCATCCGCTGGTGATAATAGACAGCATGCTTGCTTTATGTGCAATGGATATGGCCTCTTTTTTGCTGTGCCCTCTCTGTCGTTCCTTCTGATACCGGCTGGTCATCAAAATGGCATAATCAACCGTTGCCCCCAGCTGAATGGTACCAATGACAATGCTTGCCACAAAGGGAAGGCTGGTCCCCTGATAAAAAGGCACTGCCATATTCACAGCAATGGCAAATTCTATGACTGCCACCAGGATAACCGGAAGGGACAGGGATTTAAACACCAGCATGATAATAATAAAAATGGCGGCAATGGAAATTATGTTCACATTGCGCAGGTCCACGTCTGTAACATCCTGAAGGTCTTTCATCAGAGGCGCTTCACCGATTACCATGGCAGAATCATCATATGATTTTACAATCTTATCAATGGCTGCAATCTGTTTGTTCACGGTTGGCGTGGCCGATTCATATTCCGAGCATACAAAGGCCAGCTCGTACTTATCACTTTGCAGCATCTTTTTAATATCCTTCGGTATCATGGAATCAGGAATGGACGGACCGAACAGGGAGTTCATGCCAATGGTCCATTTAATGCCATCTACCTGGTCAACTGCCTCCATCATGTCACGCTTTTCTTTACTGTCCATATCTTTTTTCATAAGTATCATATGCATGGTACTCATATCAAAATCATCCTGCAGCTTTTCATTGGCCACATTACCCGGAAGGGATGAGGGCAGTGACTGCGCAATATTATAGTACACTTTCGTATGATCATTTCCGTATATTGCCGGCAGGAGCAGGAGCAGAAAAACTGCCAGCCATAATTTGTAGTGCTTTGTAATGAACCGGGACGGACCCTCTACATTTCTTATCAGAGGTCTGTGCTTTGTTTTTTCAATCGCCTTATCAAATATAAGTACCATGGACGGAAGCAGGGTGACACAGCATATAACACCGATCACCACTCCCTTTGCCATAACAACACCCAAGTCCCTGCCCAGAGTAAACGTCATGCAGCAGAGCGCAGCGAATCCGGCGATCGTAGTCACGGAGCTGCCCACAATGGATTTGAACGTGTTGGAAATGGCATGCCCCATGGCCCTGTTCTTGTCGCCTGGGAAGCGAAGCTTATTTTCCTCATAACTGTTCAGGAGGAATATGGAGTAATCCATGGTAACACCAAGCTGCAGTACAGCGGTCAGAGCCTGCGTAATGTAAGAAATCCCCC
Organism: Blautia pseudococcoides; assembly: GCF_001689125.2. NCBI lineage: Bacteria > Bacillati > Bacillota > Clostridia > Lachnospirales > Lachnospiraceae > Blautia > Blautia pseudococcoides. Next base: position 1,639,448 of record NZ_CP015405.2, read on the forward strand.
CCAAAAACAGGTTGGTCCCCATGTTATATAAAATGGCACATCCAATACTGAGCAGGAAAAATACAGGTACAAGGAAGGACTCTGTGGCAAGTTCCAGAACCAGAAAAGCAAGGCATGTGGCAATGACCACGTAGATGGGCAGTTCCTGCAGGGATATGTTCTTGATATCTGTGACGATCCCTGTCATGCCGCTGATAAAACATTGCTTATCCGCAACTTTTCTCATCTGTGTCACTGCTTCCATTGCCTCATCGGAGGAAGTGGTGTTGTCAAACAATGCCAGCATCATGGTTGCATCGCCCCGGAAAAAGGCTTCCCGCAGATCCTTTGGGATCATCTCCACCGGAAGGCTTAAATCTGCCACATCGTCATACCAGAGTACATCTTTTACATGAGGTATATCGCTGAACTTATCTTCCAGTTTCTGTGCGTCCTTTAGGTCCATGTTTTCCACAACAACCATGGAAAATGCACCCATCCCATACTCATCCACCAGGATATCCTGACCCTTTACGGTTTCCAGGTGTTCCGGCAGATAACTGAGCAAATCGTAGTTAATTTTTGTTTTAGCCATACCTATTACGGATGGAACCAGCAGCAGAATCCCCAAAAGTAATATGAGAACCCGGTGCCTGGCGATCCACTTGCCCGCTTTGACCATAGAAATCATCCCCTATTCTGTCTTTCTTTGTAACTGTTCAGTGCCTTCACAAGTGACAAGCAAAAATCCATGATAAACTGTCTTTAGCCATGAGGTTTTGCCTGATACTGAACGCTTTCTTACGGTCAACGCAGAAAATGTGCGGACCTGCTGAAGTGTTACCTCTTATATTTCATATCAACTTCCATTATAAGCGAAAATGACTAATAGTCAATATTTAAAACTCACAGAAATCCATGAAATAGCAAAATGAATTTTGGTCATTTTTAAGGTATTGACTTATAGTCATTTTTATTAGATAATGAGATTAAAATCAAAATTCAGGTGTGATAAAAACACATATGAAAGGTGAGACAGCCATGGGAAAACTGGAGATAAACAAGCGGCAGAAAAAGAGTGCTCTCTTCCAGACCGCATTTGATCTATTTACAAATAAAGGCTTTGCCAAAACCACAATCTCTGACATCGTCAATCAGGCCGGGCTTGCAAAAGGAACTTTTTACCTTTATTTCAAGGATAAATATGATTTGAGGGATAAATTGATCGCTTACAAAGCCGGACAATTGTTTGCGGATGCCCATAAGGCGTTGGCGGCCAGGGAGATTACAGGTTTTGAGAATCAGATGATGTGGATGATGGACTATATCATTGAACGTTTCCAGAAAGAACATACCCTTCTTCAGTTCATTGCAAAGAATCTATCCTGGGGTATTTTCAAAAATGCCTTTGCACGTACCGTACCGGAAGAATCACAGAAGTTTTATGAATACTATCTTGAAATGATGAAAAAAAGCGCAGTGACCTGTGAGGAACCTGAGCTTATGCTTTTTACTTTTATTGAATTGGTGGGGTCCACCTGTTACAACTGTATTTTATTTGAACAGCCGGTGACCATGGACAAATACCTGCCATATCTTCATAAAGCCATCCACCAGATTTTTCTTGCTTATACAACAAGCTGACTGTAAAAGGACCGGCGGCTGTCTGCATATATGCAGTACAAGTCTCCGGTCCTTTTGCTCTGTCTCTAAAATGCTTTCTTCCATTCTCCAGTCCCGGTCTGAGTACAGAACAGGATCCTCTCCTGCCCGTTCTCCTCCAAAACCCTGAAATGGACCAAATCAGCATATTGTTCCCTCAGTTTTTTCTCTATCTCAACCATATGGGAATCCCAAATCTCCTCATAAGGTACGGGTTCAAAGGCTGCAAGTGCCGGATGATTCGTCAATGTCCTGAGAATTCCGTACCCTTCCCTGCTGTTTACAGCATTTTCCGGTACTGGCCGAAACCCGAAATCCAGATACATTCCGGCAGCTACCCAGGTATTTGTCTGCGTCGGTATCTTAATGGAGGGATAGCCCAGTTCTTTTAAACGCTGCAGAGTATGGGAGATCAGGGCTTTTGCAATGCCCTGCCTCTGGTATTCTCTCTTTACAGCCACCCAGTGCAGCCATCCCGCGCCGGATAAGTCCCGTGGTTCATAGAATGCTGTGGCTGTGGCAACTTTTTCGCCATCCAAAGTCTCCACAAAAAACATTCTCTCTTCCAGCTCTTTTTCTTTCCCGGCATAGTACTTCTCCCAGGCAGCCTCCCCCTCCATCGGAAGAACAAATTCTCTTGCAGATGTTTCTATGGCAATCCAGTCCTTCTTATCTCCCTCCCTGTAATAGACATAGCGGTATCCCTTTGGCAGAGAAAAGCCGGGAAGGTTTTCAAGACTGCTGCTCTTTAGGACCAGCTCGTAGTATTTCAGGCGCATATCATGGTTGTCGGGTTTTAACTTTATAAGTTCTTCTCTTTTCGTCATACTCACCTCTCTGCGGCCGGACTATACCGCCTGGCCGGACAGAATACTGTCTATTAACCGGGAGGCTTCATTTCTGGTCAGTGTGTCCGGGTTAAAAGTCTGTTTCAAGCCCTTCTGCTTTATCAGACGCATAAGAAAATCCATCTGCTTTTTTGTAGCGGGCGGGCATTTTTTGGCTGTGCAGACCAGAGGAGACGGCTCAAACAGATGGGGCTCTTTCTCCTCAAAATAGTGTGCCATGGTCTGGTACAGCTTAGCAGTTGCCAGTGCGTCATGATAGGCCCTGTGGGCAGCTGAATTGTTGATCCGGTAGTGCTCACACAGCTCGCCCAGACTTCTGGACGGAAGGTCCCTGTGCACGGTTCTGGCTATTTTCAAAGTGTCAATGCCGTCTTTTTCAAAGGTATAACCCAGAGATTCGGCGCTGAGCCTGACAAAGCTGTAGTCAAACAGCACATTGTGCCCGATCAAAATATCCTGCTCACAAAAATGCAGGAAATCAGGAATCACCTCTTCCCGGCACCTGGCATTTTCCACCATTTCATTGGTGATTCCGGTAATGCCTGTGATATTGGCTGGAATAAAAAGTTTTGGCTTAATAAATTCCATAAAACGTTCCTGTACTTTTCCGTTCCGCACCTTTAATGCGCCTATCTCTATGATCTCATTTTCTTCTGGACTTAGACCTGTAGTTTCTATGTCAAAAGCTATGTATGATTTTAACATATCGCGCTGCGTCTTCCTCTCTTTCTCTTCTGTTTAAACGGACGTTCCGGGTCCGCCCTGCTGCCTGCCTTATAGTTTCCGACAGTATCCGGCAACGGCTTTCATGCTCTGAACCTCCAGTCGTAGAGACCTTCTGTGTGCACCATGGGCTGCAGCATTTCCCGCAGGGAGTCACTTTCATTATAGACAGCAATACTCAGTGTCCCTCCGCTGATACTCAGCATGGAGTTTTCCCTGGTCAGGAGAATGTCAATCTGTCCTTTCCTTTTCAAAATGGTCTTTTTCATGATTTTGACTATGGTATCACAGCGTTTATCTTTCAGCCATCCTTCCCTCTGACGAATGAGCGGAATATGTTCCTGCACATACATTTCAAAAGGATAATAGCATAAAAGCTTCAACACAATAGCAATCACCTTATCACAGAAAACCTGAAGCTGTTTGTCCTGCATAAAATACTGTTCTACTTCTTCAAATATTGTTTCAGCTTCATGGGGAACCCTTCCGGGCAGAAAATCAATCACCCGGTAATCCTCATTAAAAAGCTGGCTCATTTTCTCGTATCTTGTCATATACCCCTTACTCCTTTATAAACCATGCTTTTTCTTCCTCTTATACTCCCTTATCCTTTCCTCAATTGTGGTGTAATCCCTCTCAAACAATTCTTCACTGATCTGCAGGGCAAGCGTCTCCCGTGGAACCTTCAGCAGTATCTTTTCAATCACAAAGGCTTTGCTTTTTTCCCTGTATTTTGGCATCTTATTCAGTTCCTGAATATGTGCCAGTTCCGGGCGCCATAGGATACTGAGCTTTCTCTTCATATCCACTTTCGGATTAGGCTTTGGTTCCCGGAGGGTATAAAAATCCACGGTATTTCCCATCTTTTCCGCTGTGATGATTCCCCACCATTTAGGAACATACTCTTTGATGTGCAGAGCGTGGGTGGATCCTGCCACAACAAGGTTGCTGTCATAATAGCGGTTGTAATCTCTCACCTGTCTTTTCAGTCTCACATAGGTGTCCGCATCGCTCTTTATTTCAATACCGGCAATGGTGTCCGGCAGGACCATCACAATGTCCGCACGTGACTTACCCATTTGTTTTTCCTCCAAGATCCTGATCTTACCGTACCTCTCCTCTAAAAAGTCAAAGAGAGGCTCCCGGATATCCTTATCGTACAGCATGATCAGGAATTGGAGGAGGAGGAAGCCGCGGCTGCACTGGCTGCGGCTGCGGAGGCGCAGATTGCGGCCTGCTGGGCTATGACCAAAGCCACAACGCCGTTTAATGCCGCTGTCTGCATGGAATGCAGGTCCGGCACATAATCGCAGGAAGCCATCATGCCGGCATACATCAGCCTCTGTCTGGCCCCCACACCAAAAGCCCCGAATCCTTTCCGGGATTTCAGAAAAGCATCCGCCTCTGTGATATCCTGTACCAGTATATCTTTTTCCACATCCAGAAGCGCCAGAACACCTAATGTTGCAAGCTCACAGCCTGTTCCGTATCTCAGCCCCCGGGATTTCAGGGAATCAAATAATTCCAGCGCCCTTCTGCACTTCGGCACCGCAAAATCCTCACCGAGAGCCAGAATGTGACTGAGGGACTGCACCGAATTCCCGGAGAAGAAGCAGGGCTTTAAAATATGATAGCACTGCTCCATCTCCCGTTCAATACAGGAATCATCCAGTTCAGACATAGCAAGAAGTACGGCAAATGCACTGTCCTCGCCGGATGTGAGAAATGGATGGGCATTTTTCATACGGCTGTAAATACGGCCTGTTTTGCGTATGATCTCCTCATACCGGGACGGGTCTGCCATCTCCGCTACGGTGGCAGCCGCCACTGTCAGATATTCGGAACCCCAGAAGTATTCCTTTAGCCGTCCGTAAAGCGTCAGCATCTGCTCCATCACCATTTCGGGGTTTTCCGTCAGCGAGAGCATGGTAATGACAGCCAGTTTTGAAACACCTCTGAAATTAGAAAAAGGTCCGGTATTGGCCTTTAAAATATCCCGGCAGCTAAGCAGGCGGTCCGCATCGGCAAGAGAACCTCTTGACGTCAGGATCCCCGCGCACATTGGATAGACATACGGGCTCTCCCACCCAAAGGTGGATTTGATGATATCTCTGTTTTCAATAAACAGATCACAGCGTTTTCTCAGTTCTTCTCTCAAGATATATCCCTCCCAAGACTTCTGTCATTTACAAACACACCTTTATACTGCTCCAGCCCAAATCTGGTCACGAACCAGGAACATTTGCAGAGAAACATGTAGTAGACATTCAGCCCGCTGTTGTTCAGCGTCTCAAAATTTCCCTGGCCTTTTGAGAGGATCAGGTCCGCAGCAGCGATCAGGTCCCTGGCCTCTTTGGAGATATGCTTCAGGCTTGTGCCTGCAATTTTCGTGCCATTGCCGATGACAGGCACCAGATCAGAAAGCCCGGTCATATTGGCATCCTCAATTGTGGCATCATTGATCACCGGTTCACCCCGTACAATAACGGTAACATGAATCTGCGGATATTTTTTCATAAGCTGTTCGATCAAAAGCTTATCAAGAACGATCTCACCGCAATTATCGGTAAGGTAGACCAGGTTTCCGGCAGTCTCCATCTGGTTTGTGAAATCACTGTATTCGGAGGCATCCAGGGTTTCCCCGGAAGCTGTGTCGATCAGCTCCCAGAGCTTTTCATCGCTCACACTGCCCATGGCTCCAAAATCAATATAATTGCCTGCCCGGGCGTACAGGATCCCCTGGTATACAGGGTCGTCTGACTGGGCGATCCGGCTGCGTACCGCATCCTCTGCCTCCAGCATCCTATGATTGTAATCTTTTTTTAACTGTTCAAAACTGTATGCGCGTCCAAAATACTTCTGATGGATCACATTTATTTTAGCGATGAGCACGGGTGCTGTGTCCTCCGGCTGCGCTGCACCGATGATCTGAAACACTTCCCGCATATAGGCAGACTTTAATTCCTCGGAAGCGACGTCCTTCAGATTCTCCATCTGACGGGTGATCAGGCAGCTCATACACTGGGCGCTTAATTTTACATTTGTGGATATTTTCATGGTATCTCCGTTTCAATTTATAGAATGTCCCAGGATCCTTACTGGTATTTTATTTATTTACGATTTCATTATACCCTATTGTGTGTTGATTTCCAATAGTAAAAAGCATCCGGCCTGTCTGCTCTTATGAATCGTCTTCCGGGATCGCAGCGTGTAAACAGCGGCATATTTTGCAGATATTGGAACAAAAAGAAAGCAGGGCATCTATGGTTCAAATGCCGCTGCTTTTCTTGGTTTTTCTTTTCCGTTACCGGATTTAGTTACTGTTTTTTCCTGCCAGTATGGTCATGCATTTTCCTATGCCAATGCATCCAAAAATTCCAGTATATATTCAGCCGTGCTGTCCCACTGCTCTTCACCGGAAATACTGGCTGTTTTATCTTTTTTCTGTTCTCCGTAATTTCCAAAGCCTGCATGATTGGCTCCCTGTATGATTATTTCCTTACAGATTTTTGCGTTTTTAATGGATTCTTTGTATTTCTCCCGGTTCAGAACTCCGTCCCTGCTGCCATAGATGGACAAAACCGGCAGTGATTTAAGCGTATCTGTGGGATACGCCGCAAGCAAAACCAGTCCTTCCAGTGAGTCTTCATGTTTCTGCGCATAAGAGGAAGCCATAGCACCACCAAGTGAATGTCCGCCAAGATACCAGTTTTTTACGTCCGGAAAATCCTGGATCACCGTATCTGCCGCATTAGAGTTAAAAACAGCCAGATGAAACGGCATTTTTACCAGAACGCAAAAGACATTTTCCCCTGCAATCCTTTCAAGCAGCGGCGCATAGCTTTTGGCCTCAACCAAGCCTCCCGGATAAAAGATAAAGCCTGTGCCGCTGTTCTTATCCCCATATGTAAGGTAATCGTCCGATTCGGTTGTGATGGCATCCTTTGGTTCATATGCCTGTGAATGGTAATAATTTGAAACATACACGGCAAAACCAAAAAACAGAAACAGCACTGCGGTTGACAGGCTTAAAGATAGTTTCTTCCATAGAGGCCAGGGCCTTTTTTTATACTGCATTTTCACTCTCCGATTTCAAAATTATTTAACTTGTATGCATGGCCTGCGAATTCCAGAAGGTGTCACCAAGAGTGATGGCGTCATCAAATCCAGATAATTTTATTGTGCCATATTCGGAACAACAAAGGTCAGTGTGTACTGCTGGCCGCGGATCGCTGTCACCCAGATTCCGGTATCCGCTCTGCAGAAGGTTTGATTCCGCCTCTTTGCACTGCTGTCCGCAGCGGATCCCCTCCATGCTGACACTGCTGTTATTCTATGAAAATGATGACAGCCGATAAAACATTCACCTTAATTATGTGCAGCATAAACTCTGCCATAAACTATTCCCCCTCTCGCTCAAGCTCCTTCAGGAACTTCTCCAGTTCCTGTATCTCTTCTCCGCCAATCTGTTTTCCCTGGTACAGGGATGCCACAAAATTCTTCAATGAATTCCCATACAGTTTCTCCAGCACGCTTTTCCCTTCCTGCTGCTGGTATTCACTCTGCATCACAACAGGGCTGTAGAGATTGGTTTTTCCTTCTCTTTTTACTGAGACGAAATTCTTGTTTTCAAGCCGTGTGAGCATGGAGAGGATTGTGGTGGGTGCCAGCTCTTTCTTTTGATTCACAAAAGCCTCCACCTCCAGACGTGTCATGTCCGGATGGCCGTTCCATAAAGCCAGCATCACATCCAGCTCTGAATCAGGTAGTTTTTGAATACGGTTTTTCATGTTATCACCTCCTGTACTGTCTGCAGATACCGGATTTTCAGGTTAGGTTACAGAGTGTTTTTCTACAATCGTAATACATATTGTTATTTTACATTAGTAGTAGATAAATGTCAATGGTTTTTGTGAAAATTTCTCCAATACTTCATTGTGCAGCGCAAGGGGACTGTCCTTGCCGCAGCTGTATGACATGATAAATTTCATTGCTGTACCTCACTTTTATTTTTTCTGTCTTATGCAGCGTGAATTTGCCCAAGACAAGGAACAGGATCCCAAAGACTAACATCTTTCCGTCAATCAACACAAAGCTGCCAAACTGCATGATGGTACATTAAAATATATTTAAATATCATTAAAAGTCAGCAAGAACAAAAGACTCGTCTTCCTGTGCAAGAGGTGCCGCTTTCGATTATCACCTACTTGCCGGCAGTGCGTATTCTGCCTGGAGGGATTTTGGATCACACAGGAAATCCCCCTGCTTCGATAGAAAAGCAGGGGGATCATATCTAATCTTATTCCGTTCTATGATTGTCTTTCAGAGCATCATAGGCCTTCTTTGTAAAGCGGTGATACTGCAGGCCGAACTCATCTTGTTCCAGGTAATAAACGTAAGGGTCAATTTCCGGGTTCTGAAAGGAAATGCCCCATTCATGTTCATGAATTTTTTCAACTACTACATCCTGGGAGAATCTTTTGAAAATATTTACAATATCGTCCACAGAATTCCCGGGTTTAAATATTTCTTCTAAAAAAGCCTTTAAAAATGGGCTGTCATTTACATTTTCATGAACATATTTTACTCCTTCAGAAGGAACACGGATACAATAACGGCCCTTTTCCTCTGTTTCCTTTATGGTCAGTCCGCCCAGCTCCTGTTCTGCAGATTTACAAAATGCTTCGATGACCTGGGAAAGGTCTTCCTCTGCTGCCAAGAGCAGTTCCTGCAAAGATTCTTTTGGATAATACAGATTCATATCCTCTTCCCGGTAACCGATCTTTATTTCACACTCTTTAATATTGTCAAAAATATTCCTTTTTAAATCCATGCTGCATGCTCCTGTCTTTTTTATTTGCAGCGACCCGCAAAGCGGCTTAACTTTGAAACGCCCTGCAAATTCTGCATTGATCTATAAACTGTCCACCACATCCCGAATAGTCTCCAGGAAAGATTCTTCCCCATACGTGTTCAACTTAAAGACTATCCCCTGACTCCCGCCGGATGTGATCGCGGACAAGTAATATTCACCTCTGCCTCCAACTAAAGTGATGGACAAACTGACTCTGTTGCTGCCCATTGCGCTGTAACGCTCATAGATTCTCACGGCACACTGAAAATCCCCATTGCTGAAATTACTGCTGTCCTCGTATGATGCGGACATACTTCCCTTCATTACAGCATCGTGCAGTTTATTTATAATATCATCAAAATCTCCGTGGACAACTTTTTCGTATTTTGCCATATGACATCCTCCTGTTATAACGCGGCAGGTCTGTGCATTTACCACGCTGCCCGTTAAAAAGTTCCAGATTAATTATATAATATATTGAAAATTATGACAATCATTATCTTTTAGCTGTTCTTTTCTTCTTTAATCGAAACTTAATACCCCTGTCCGGAACTTCACTCCTATTTAATAACCAAACTGCTATAATTTCCATAATCTAAATACAAAGGTTCAGGAGGATATGAAATTGAAAAAGCAAATATTTAAAGGCGTGGGTACAGCAATCGTTACACCCATGAAAGAGGATTTTTCTATTCATTATTCTGTGTTTGAGGATTTACTGGATATGCAGATCGCAGGCGGCGCGGATGCAATTCTAGTTGCGGGCACAACAGGAGAAAGTGCCACGCTCACAGATGAAGAGCATATAGAACTTATTCGGCACGCAGTCAGACATGTCAAAGGACGTATTCCGGTCATTGCCGGTGCCGGAAGCAACAATACCGCCCATGCAGTCTATCTGTCAAAGGAATGTGAAAAAGCAGGGGCGGATGCCCTTCTCCATGTGACCCCCTATTACAATAAAACGTCCCAGCAGGGGTTGTTTCTGCATTTTACGGAATGTGCCAAGTCAACCAAGCTGCCCATCATTTTATATAATATACCGTCACGTACAGGGGTCAATATCTGTCCGGCCACGTATAAACGCCTTAGCGAAACAGAAAATATAGTGGCTGTAAAAGAGGCAAGCGGCAATTTTTCTCAGATAGCAAAGATTGCAAGCCTATGTAAAGAGGATTTAACGATATATTCCGGAAATGATGACCAGATCACCTCATCCCTGGCTCTTGGCGGAAAAGGGGTGATCTCTGTTCTCTCCAATCTTATACCAAATGAAACACACGCTATCTGTACCTCTTATTTTGAGGGGAACCATGAGGAGAGTGATCATTTACAACTAAAATATCTGGAGCTTATCGAAGCACTGTTTTTAGATGTAAATCCTATTCCTTTAAAACAGGCAATGCGCGCCATGGGTTATGACGTGGGTCCCTGCAGGCTGCCCCTCTGCAATATGGACAATACCATGGCAGAAAAGTTGTATGCTGTACTGGAAAAATACAATCTGACGGAAGCATCCAAACACACACACTCCGATGCCTGGTAACACCGGTTCGGTTCTCAAACATAATGTGTGATCTTGTAACCATGCAGGCTAAGGACCATTGGACATTTTAGGAAATACAAGAAGGAGATTTCATATGAAGGACGCATATATCCTATTTAGAAATGAGTACCCGCAGAATAAAGAAGAGATTTTTTCCCTGATCAAAGAATTCTGCCGCAAACATGATCTATATTATTCCGGCCCGATCACCGGGGATTCTTTGCTGGTAAGGATTGAGGGAGAAGTGTATACTGTGGATATCAGGGAAGAAAAGGAGGATTCAGGCAGTGCTTACTGGATCATTTATTTTCTGCAGAAAAAGCACTTATATCTCTTCCGAAATATTTTAGAGCCGGCTTGATGTCGGCTCTGTATTGTTTTCTTTGTCCTTGGGCTCATACCAGCAGCAGGGGATCTGCGCATTGTTTCCCCCTGCATATCACTGGTCAGGGAATCTCCCGCTATAAGGATGTCCTTCTTCTCATAAGGGCCTATTGAACCGGTCGGGTAATACCTGTTCTTTTGTAATTTGTCCGGCCTCCAGACGTTTCCAATAACTTTTGTTTATTTCCGCATACCTGGAAATCAGGGCATCTGTGCAGTCATTCAGATTGAATTTTGCAAAAGACTTCCGCAATGCATATTTCTCTGATTTGTCAAAATTGAGCAGTGTTCCGTCTATAAGATCACTTTAAACATTATCATTCTCCGTTTTTTATATTGTAGGGCTATTTCCTGTAACATTCCCTGATGAACGGTTCCTCTATAAGTTCGGAAATAAGCAGACCATATTTTCGAGGATGGCGGAATGCATTACCGTGGACTTCATGTTTCCTGTAGGCACGGATCTCCTTTATCGGGAAATCAGCCAGATAAATCCCTTCCCGTTCCCCAGCTTCCAAAATCAGTGTATCTCTTGAACCGGGTTGTCCCTCCCTGTACGCGATTCCGTCAAAAGCCGTTGAATGTCCGTTGCAGTCAGGTTTTCCATAAGGATAATTGACGGTGGCTATTCCCGTCATATTTTCGTAAGCTCTTGCCCGAAGCTGGGAAATCCGGTTAATTTCCATGGGACAAGCATTGGGAACCAGAATAATTTCAGCTCCTTTCAGCATGAGGATCCTGGCGCTTTCGGGGAACTCCCTGTCATAACAGATCATGGCTCCAACCTTCACCCTGCCCTGCTCCGTATCCAAAACCGCAGTATAAAAATCATCCCCTGCCGTCAGCCTGCACTCATCCCCAAAATCGCAGGTATGTACCTTGGCATACTTTAAGACACAGCTTCCAAAACGGTCAAAAAGACAGATCGTGTTGCGGGGCAGTGGCTCAAACGCTTCAAGAAATGTGATACCCACAGCCATGTGCAGCTCTTTTGCAAGTGCACCGAAGGAACGGACAAATTCGCTGTCAGATGACACGGCAGCCGCCTTTAGCTCCTCTATATCTTCCGGAATATGGTAGCCGCTGCTCCACATTTCCGGGAATAAAGCAATATCCGCTCCCATAGCTTTGGCTTTCCTGCAGAAATCCATGCCCTTTTTCATATTTCCCTCCAGAGTGTTCTCCGGCAATAATTGTAGTAATGCTACTTTTAGACTTTTCATTTCAACCATTTTCCTTATAAATCTGTTTTCGTTATATAATTCCAACTATGGCATCCTCCCGTATTGGGTACACGCCCTTTTTCCATCCGGGATAATTAATACCCATTTCCAATGCTTCATTAACGTCATTATATAAGTGCTCTATTTCATCTAAATCACTGTAAGCACCACGTTCAATCAATAATTCCATGCTCTTTCGATCATCCTTTCTTATGTGCTCCGCGCAATTCTATTTTTAAATCTCCCGACCGCCTGGACAATGACATTTACTGCTTTATAGGCCATAACCAACAGGCCCTCGGATTTCTATCATATTTTGCCATCTCCTTTCATAGATTGTTCTATCAAACTTCCTTTTAAAGGGGCAGCCATATATGAAAAATTGCGGCAGCAGTAAAAATGAGTGTAACAATAAGGAAAAAGACACAGCAGAAAACGAAGAAATATTTGCCTCTCAAAAGCCATATCCACCTGTATGCATAGCTGAAAGAAATTGTACATATGGACGTATGATGTTGGATAATATAGGGGGCGCCAATTCGGAAATGTCTGCTGTAAGCCTCTATCTTTACAATAATCTGCTGTTGGATTTTGACCAATATCTGTCTTATGTTTTCCATAAAATCAGTATTGTGGAAATGCATCATTTGGAAATATTCGGACAGCTTGCCAGACTAAACGGAGAAAATCCAAGGCTTTGGACTCACAGAGGGAACAAAATGCAGTATTGGTCACCCGGCTGCAATCGCTATCCCACGGATTTAAAACCTCTGCTTATAAATGCACTGGAAGGGGAAAAGAAAGCCGTACAAAAATACACCATGCAATGTGAACATATTAAAGATGTCCATATGGTAAAATGCCTGAAACGCATTATTTCAGATGAGGAACTGCATATTGAAATTTTTGAAAGTCTTTGTAAAAAATACTAAATGTACCGCCGCATCCAGCAGAAATATGTCTGTTATTTGTGATAAGAATGCCCATTGATGATCCGATAACTCCTGTAAATCTGTTCCAGCAGTACCACCCGCATAAGCTGGTGCGGAAAAGTCATTTTGGAAAAACTGAGGGCAAGATCAGAACGTTTCCGCACCTCTTTGCAAAGTCCAATGGAGCCGCCGATAACGAACGTAATGTGGCTCTTTCCCTGTATCCCCAGACTCTCTATTTTTTGGGAGAATTCAACGGAATCCAGCATCTTTCCATTGATCTCCAGTGTGATCACATAGGAATCCTCCCGGATGCATTTCAGGATGCGCTCCCCCTCTTTTTGGCGGATATTCTCCTCCAGGGTTTCACTGGCGGCATCCGGGGTCTTCTCATCTGCCACTTCCAGGATTTCAAGCTTACAGTATTTACTAAGGCGTTTTGCGTATTCCGCAATGGCGTCACGATAAAATCTCTCTTTGATTTTTCCAACCGTCAGCACAGTAATTTTCATTTGCCGGATTCCTCCCGCTTCCATTTCAAAAGTTTGTCTTTCTCCTCTTTAGACACCTGGTAGGACTCTCTGATCTTCTGGATGGATTTATTGTGTGTAAAAGTATCCATAGTATCCGTCTGCAGAAACAGTGTCGTTTTTTCCGGGAATTTGATATAACACACAGACACAGCCCAAGCAGCTGCCATCTGGACATAATAGGCATGGCTGTTTATATGGTTCAATCTTTCCAGGAGACGGTCTATATACTCTTCTGTTACAAAATGGTTCAGCATGGACACCAGGGCAAAACGGATTTCAAATTCATGTTTCGAGTCCAGAAACCGTTCCAGGAATGCGAACCAGTAGGAAGTATCCTTTCTCATAAACTTGTAAGTGACACAGCTACAGTCACAAATTGCCCAGTTATTGATTTTAGGAACAAAATCCTCCAATGCCTGGGCCTGTTTTTCCTGATCCATTTTCACATATCCAATTACAATACCTTTCAGCATCAGTTCCTCATAACAGGTATCATCCGCTTTTTCCCAAAATTCCGTAATATCTTCTTTTGCAATCTTCTTTGCCATTTCCCGGAGCTTTGGCATTCGGACCCCCATCATTGTGGTCAGGCCCGGAACCAGGGACTCTTGAAATTTTTTGTATTTCGCATCAGCAGACTGCCGCAGTTCTTCTCTTATTGCCTCGATCATGATCTTCCTCGTGTTTTACAAAACAGCTTCCATATAGTTGCAAAAAGAGCCGCCACGTCCGGTGACGGCTCCCTATATGCTTAATTAATTATTTTTTCCTTTGATAAATTCATCAATTCCCTGTGCTGCTGCTTTACCAGCACCCATAGCCAGGATAACCGTAGCAGCGCCTGTTACAGCATCACCGCCAGCGTAAACGCCGTCTTTGGTTGTCTTGCCGTTTTCTTCATCAGCGATGATACATTTTCTCTTGTTTGTATCAAGACCGATGGTGGTGGCGGAAATCAGCGGGTTCGGGGAAGTTCCAAGAGACATGATAACGGTATCCAGTTCCATCTCGAACTCGGAATCTGGAATCTGTACCGGGCGTCTTCTTCCGGATGCATCAGGTTCGCCCAGTTCCATGCGGACGCACTTCATACCTTTTACCCAGCCGTTTTCATCTGCCAGGATCTCTGTTGGATTACACAGAAGATCAAAAATGATGCCTTCTTCTTTTGCATGATGTACTTCTTCTGCTCTAGCAGGAAGCTCTGCTTCACTTCTTCTGTATACAATATGTACTTCAGCGCCCAGACGAAGTGCTGTTCTTGCTGCATCCATTGCAACATTTCCACCGCCTACAACAGCCACTTTTTTGCCCATTTTAATGGGGGTATCATGGTCATCGCGGAACGCTTTCATCAGGTTGCTTCTTGTCAGGTATTCATTGGCAGAGAACACACCGTTGCTGATCTCACCCGGAATTCCCATGAACATAGGAAGTCCCGCGCCGGAACCGATAAATACAGCTTCAAAGCCTTCTTTTTCCATAAGTTCATCAATCGTGGTGGATTTTCCGATGATAACGTTTGTCTCAACCTTAACGCCTAAGGCTTTTACATTTTCAACTTCCATTTTTACGACTTTGTCTTTCGGAAGACGGAATTCAGGAATACCGTATACCAAAACACCGCCCGGCTGATGAAGGGCTTCAAAGATAGTCACATCATAACCCATCTTTGCCAAATCGCCTGCACAGGTAAGGCCTGCAGGTCCGGCACCGATCACTGCCACTTTATGTCCGTTTTTCTCCTTGGGAGGTTCCGGTTTGATTCCGTTTTCTTTTGCCCAGTCAGCAACAAAACGTTCCAGTTTACCAATGGAAACCGGCTCGCCTTTGATACCGCGGATGCACAGGCCTTCACACTGTGTTTCCTGAGGGCAGACACGTCCGCAGACTGCCGGAAGGGCACTGGACTGTCCGATCACTTTGAACGCTTCTTCAAAGTTACCTTCTTTTACTTCTCTGATGAATCCCGGAATATCAATATTTACGGGACATCCTTTGATACATTTGGCATTTTTACAGGTCAGGCAGCGAGCTGCTTCTTCCATTGCCTCTTCTTTGTTATATCCATAGCAAACCTCTTCAAAGTTTGTTGCTCTCACTTTTGGGTCCTGCTCTCTTACAGGAACTTTCTTTAATACATCACCCATTATTCGTCACCTCCGCAGTTTCCGCATCCGCCGTGATGGGTGTCCCCCTCACGAAGTTTTAATAATGCTCTTCCTTCTTCTGTCTTGTACATCTGCTGTCTCTTCATTGCCAGATCCCAGTCAATCAGATGACCGTCAAATTCAGGACCGTCCACACAGGCGAATTTTACTTCGCCGCCGACGATAACACGGCAGGCTCCGCACATACCGGTTCCGTCAACCATAATCGGGTTCATGGAAACAATAGTCGGCAGGTTCAGTTTTTTAGTTGTCAGGCAGCAGAACTTCATCATGATCATTGGTCCGATGGCAATACATTTTGTATAAGACTTGCCTTCAGCAGTCAGATCCTCGATGACTTTTGTTACCATTCCGTGACGTCCATATGTACCATCATCTGTGGTGATGTATAAATTACCTGCTACTTCTTCCATCTCTTTTTCCAGGATGATCAGGTCTTTTGTCTTAGCACCCACAATGACATCAGCTTCAATGCCGTGCTCGTGCAACCATTTTACCTGCGGATATACCGGTGCTGTTCCAACGCCGCCGGCTACAAATAAAAGTCTTTCTTTCTTTAACTCTTCTAAATCTTCATTTACAAATTCAGATGGACATCCTAACGGACCTACGAAATCTTCAAAGAAATCTCCTGTCTGCATTTTAGCGAATTTTTCCGTGGAAGCACCTATCGGCTGGAAAACGATCGTAACAGTTCCTGCCTCTCTGTCATAATCACAGATAGTAAGCGGAATTCTCTCCCCTGCATCGTCCTTTTTCACGATGACGAACTGTCCGGGCTCGCAGTGTTTTGCAACCCTTGGTGCGTCAACAACCATGAGATAAACTATCTCATTAAGCTTTTCTGCTTTCAGAATCTTGTACATAATGTCCTCCTCACAACTCCAAATATGGTAATTCTATTGCTATAGTCGCTCTTTTTAGTATAGAGCAAAATGAACAAAAATTCAATCCGAATTTTAGAAAAATTTCCAAATTACTTTATAAATCATTGATAAATGACATAAGTTGCACTTGCAGGACTGCTTATCTTGCCATTTTCATCCACCAAAATTGCGGAGAAAATATTTTCCCCAACCGGCATGGAAACCGGTCCTGTATATTCTTCGCTGTCAGTGGTTGGCGTTCCGTTAAATTCATAATATGCAGTGCACCCTTTTGGCACATATACTTTTATAGTCATAGAATCCTCATACTGTCCGGAGGCAGGGGTTATCCTTGGCGCATCCGGCGCCTTGAACTCTATCGTGTAGGACATCATGCCGATATCACTTGGGATTCCCTTGGCATTATATGCCACATATTTCAGGGTATACTCCCCTTCTTCCTCCAGTAATATCCCACTGGCAGAATCATACAATGTACTTGTAGTATCCGGGTCCTTTCCATCCAGAGTGTAGTACACTTTGGTCCCGTTCTCGATCGCGCTGAAATCCACTTCCTCTTTGCTGTTGTAAGTGCCGCCGTCCAGTGAAATGACGGGAAGCGTGCTGATATAAGAAGAATAGCGCTCCTTGACCTCTGTGCTCTCGCAGTCATCCATAAGTTCTTTTATCTTTTTCACTTCGCCCTGCTTTTCATACAGGCGCAGTAGCTCCCCGTAGGCGCTGACACTGTCAGGCGCATTGGAGATCGTAGCGATGAGGATCGCCAGAGCCTTGTCCTCCTCCTGGTTTTTCAGATATATCTTGGCCTGCAGAATATTTGCCTCCGTACTGTCGGGATGCAGGTGCAGAGCACGCTCCAGGTATTTCAGGGCAGTGTCATAGTCTTTGTTGCTGAACTCGGACTCTGCCTGGGCCATCTGGAAATCAAAAGAATTGTATTGCTTCTGATAAAAGATGACACCGGCGCCCACTGCCAGCACGCATACCCCGACGACTGTAAAGCCCACAGCCATACGTTTTTTCTTTCGCCGTTTCATCTCCTGCTCCTGCCGCTTTTTTTCCCGAAGCGCTTGCTCTTCCTTTTTCTTCTTTTCTTTTTCCTGTATCTCACGCTGCTGGATGATCGTCTCCAGCGTATTATATTCCGGCACCCATTGAACTTCTTTGCCGCATACGGGGCAGAACAATATGCCATCCTCAAATTCTGTACCGCAGTTCGCACATTTCATGTAAATACCTCATTTCTCATCTATATCAACATTTTACAAATATTCTTTTACCTGTTCCGTCCCCTCACAGTTACAGACATTCTTCTATATACTGTTCAAATTCATCCATGGACATAAGAACTTTCCTGGGTTTGGTACCTTCCTCCTCACCCACAACGCCGGCCTCACAGAGCTGGTCCATGATTCTGGCCGCCCGGTTAAAGCCAATCTTAAAGACACGCTGCAGCATACCGATAGAGGCCTTTTCCTTCTCAATGATGAACTTGCCTGCATCTGTAAAATAGGCATCCCGGTCATTGCCGCCGGATGCTGCTCCCGCCTGATTACCGGAAGCATCTTTGGCCGCTTCTATCTTGTCCTGGATTTCCTGGCTGTAGACATGGGCAGGGTTCTGCTCTGATAAGAATTTAACCACAGCCCCCACTTCCTGGTCACTGACAAAAGCCCCCTGTACACGGGCCGGCTTTTGGTAGCCCTGGGGATAAAACAACATGTCACCTTTGCCCAGAAGCTTTTCCGCACCATTCATATCAATGATCGTCCGGGAATCCACGCCGGAAGATACGGAGAAGGCAATCCTGGAAGGCATGTTTGCCTTGATCAGGCCGGTAATGACATTGACGGAAGGCCGCTGCGTTGCAATGATCAGATGGATCCCCGCTGCCCGGGCAAGCTGTGCCAGGCGGCAGATCGCGTCTTCCACCTCACCGGGAGCTACCATCATAAGGTCTGCCAGCTCGTCCACAATAATAACGATCTGCGGCATCTTTTCCGGCTTCCCTTCCTCTTCAATATCTTTGATCTTATCAACCTTTGCATTGTATCCTTTTAAATCCCTGACATTGTACTCTGCAAATTTGTTATAACGGTCAGTCATCTCCGCAACCGCCCAATTCAGGGCGCCGGCTGCTTTCTTTGGGTCTGTGACCACGGGGATCAGCAGATGGGGGATGCCGTTATAAACACTCAGCTCCACAACTTTTGGGTCTATCATGATAAGCCGTACCTCTTCCGGGGAGGCTTTGTAAAGGATACTCATAATTAAGGTGTTGATACATACAGATTTACCGGAACCCGTGGCACCTGCTATGAGCAGATGGGGCATCCTGGCAATATCCGCTATGACCGGCTGTCCGGCGATATCTTTTCCTGCTGCGAAAGCCAGTTTTGATTTGCATGTGGAAAAAGCCTCGGACTGTATCAGTTCACGAAGCATAACTGCACTGTTTGTGGCATTGGGGACCTCTATTCCAACAGCTGCCTTACCGGGAATGGGTGCCTCAATACGAATATCCGTTGCCGCCAGATTCAATTTGATATCATCTGTCAGGCTGACAATTTTGCTGACCTTAACCCCCTGCTCCGGCTGCAGTTCATACCGCGTGACCGCCGGACCGCAGCTTACATTGGTCACCGTCACATTAACGCCGAAGTTGTGTAAAGTTTCCTGCAGCTTTTTGGCTGTACTGCGCAGATGGGAATCAGAGTCGCCTTTTACCCCGCTTCCCTTTTTCAGCAGTGAAACAGGTGGTATCTCATATTCCTTTTTTATCTCCTGCTCTTTGTCTGCGATCTCATCCTTAATATTTTCAATTCCGTCCGCGATCTCATCTTTGGAGGAACGTGTTTTTTTCGCAGATGCTGGTTTCTGTGGTTTTTCCTCCCGCACCGGTTCTGCAGGGATCTCCTCCACAATTTCTTCCACCTCCGCCGGGGCTGCGTCGG
Organism: Blautia pseudococcoides; assembly: GCF_001689125.2. Lineage (NCBI taxonomy): Bacteria > Bacillati > Bacillota > Clostridia > Lachnospirales > Lachnospiraceae > Blautia > Blautia pseudococcoides. Next base: position 1,659,144 of record NZ_CP015405.2, read on the forward strand.
AACGATGGATCGGGAAAGCGTTCTCAGGTTTTAAAAGGATGTCATCTGCCGGAATCTCTTCCACAGGTTCCGCTGCAAACGCTTCTGCAGCAGCGGCCTCTTTCCGGATATTGTCTATATTTTCAGCAGCCGGATTGGCTGCAGCATTGTCTTCGTTCTTGTTTCTTCTTGTTTTCAATTTTAAAGGTTCGGATTCCTGTGTCTTTTCCCCGTGTTTTGCTCTTCTTCCTGTGACTGGATTGTCTTTTCTCTCTGATACATATTGTTTTCTGCGGGCATGGCCTGCTTTTGCGCTTCCATATACACGGGTGCTGCCTTTTTTGAGAAGGGCAAACATAGATTTCTGGGTGATCAGGATCAAAGCAATGATCATTGCAATGATAACGATCACATACGTTCCCACAGTACCGAAGGCTTTTCCGCAGATATTACAGAGAAGGCCACCCAATATACCGCCGCCGGTCTGGTATGTGGAGGAAGTTTTGTAGTAGTCCATAATGGAAGTTCCGCTGAAGTAGCCGTCCGTTAAAAGCTGCATCAATGCGCAGGCAGAAATGAACAGCAAAAGAAAGCCTGCCATTTTCCGGTAAGCTTTCGGATTTCTGTTATTCGATATGACAAAGGATACAGCCAGAAATAAAAAGATAGGAAATATGTAAGCCACCAGGCCAAACAGCCCGAAAAACACACCGCTGACCGTCTTTCCTACCAGACCTCCCATGCCGAAATTACTAAGTAACAGCAGGATAGAACCTGCCAGTGTGATCCATAAAATAATCTCCGTATACAGGCCGATCCCTTCGTCCTGTTTTTTCTTATTTCTGCTTCCAGAGCGGGTGCCCGTCTTTTTTCTTGTGTTGTTTTTTTTCGTCGCTGCCATTTTTCTTGACTCCCCTTAAAGTTCCTGCGGCCTGTGCCTACAGGACAAAATTACACGTTACAGCGGCAATTCCCATGATAAAACAATAAATGCTGAAATACCGGAATTTTTTGCGCTGCACAAACCGCAGCATTGTCTTGATACAGAAGTACCCCGCCACTCCTGCCAGAACCGCTGCTGCCAGATATTCCCCGAACATGGGAAGTGTGGCTCCCGAGCCGGGTATGTCCTTTAATTCCAGGATAGCTGCCCCCAATACAGCCGGAATGGACATGATAAATGAATATTTTACTGCAAATTTTCTGTTGAGACCGCAGAGCAGACAGGCTGCTATGGTCATACCGGACCGTGAGATCCCGGGAAATACCGCAATTCCCTGAAAAAAGCCGATAGCCAGTGCGATCCCAAAGGATACATCTCTTGGTATTTTATTTCCTGCCGGGAAGAAATCCACCACCAAAAGCAAAATTCCGGTGATGAAGAGTCCCACCCCGGGTGCCAGCAGATTACTGCCGGCTGTCACCACCACGTTCTTTAGAAGCAGTCCCACAACTGCCGTAGGAATGGTAGAGACAATAATAAGCAGAATAAATTTTCGGTAATTGGTGGACACGATTTTTTTATAACGCTTTGCATCGTGTTCTCTTCTGTTGTGTGACCATATTTTGAAATTCTGAACAATGTCATAAATCATCCCACATCCATCCAGAATCAGTTTCTTAATGTCCTTCCAGAACGCAATAAAAATAGCTGTCAGCGTTCCCAAATGTAAAATCACATCGAACAACACGCCTGTGTCCGTGTTGATGTTTAAAAGATTCTGCATAATAGCCAGATGCCCGGAACTGCTCACCGGAAGGAACTCTGTGATCCCCTGCACCAGCCCAAGCAGAAGTGCCTGTAGTAATGACATGTGGTCAACCTCTTCATATGTATTTTCTCCATCTGTTTTTTGTGTAAAGCGCACAGATGGAGTGATAAACTTTATCAAATGTTTATTCTATCATAAAATTGCATTTCACACAACTTAAAAGTCTTTACAAAATTTAAGAAATTTCGATCATCCCTCATTTTTTCTGTTTTTTTCAATAAGTTCGTACAGTTTTTCCAAAGACTGGGAAATTCCGCCGACTTCATCGATCAGTCCTTCCTTCACTGCTTCTTCACCCTCCAGCATTGTACCCACATCCTTTACAAGCTGTGTGGGATCCAGCATCAGTTCCTCGATACGCTCCTGCGACATCTTGGAATGGGAGGAGACAAAGCCTGTGATGCGGTCCTGTATTTTTTCTATATTTTTATAGGACTGCATCACGCCGATAAACATACCGTTGCTCCGGACCGGATGTATCACCATAGTTGCAGAGGGCACAATAAAAGAATAATCAGCGGAGACTGCCATAGGCACGCCGATGGAGTGGCCGCCGCCAAGGACCAAAGAAACGGTTGGCTTGCTCAGGGATGCGATCATCTCCGCAATCGCAAGTCCTGCCTCCACATCTCCACCCACAGTGTTGAGGAGGATGAGAAGGCCGTCCACATCTTTGCTGTCCTCGATCACGGCAAGCTTTGGAAGAACATGCTCGTATTTGGTGGTCTTGCTGTTGTTTGGCAGAGATTCATGGCCTTCCACCTCACCAATAATGGACAAAAGGTGGATATGATATTGTTTTTCATTGTCGGATAAATCTAACTGCCCCATATCTTCTATCTGCTCATTTTGTTTTTCTGTTTTTTCCAGTTCTTTTTTCTTTTCTTCAGACATAAAACTACCTCCAAGAATTTATTCCTGGAGGTAGGATGCGTAGTTTGGTGATTATTATGCACATTCCGGTGCAGATGTACGGCTCGTTGGCTGGAAAAAAGCCCCCTCTGCGCCTGTTAAAACGCAAAGGGGGGATTTTATTTACTCGTCCCAGTTATGCCATACATACTGCACGTCGTCGTCATCTTCCAGTAAATCCAGTGTTCTTAGCAGGTTCTTCACATCCTGCTCATCGGAAAGCTCCACATAAGTCTGGGGGATCATGGCAACATCTGCCTCTGCCATAGGGATTCCTTCCTTTTCCAGGGCTTCGCGCACAGCGCTGAAGTCATCCGGAGTGGTGAGGACCTCGAAGCTGTCCTCCTCCTCAGAAAAATCTTCTGCGCCTGCATCCAGGGCGATCATCATCAGGTCGTCCGCATCCATCTCGCACTCTTCCTTGTCAATGATGATCTGCCCTTTTTTATCGAACATGAAAGACACACAGCCAGGTGTTCCGATATTGCCGTTTCCTTTTGTGAATGCACTTCTCACATTGCTGGCTGTACGGTTCTTGTTATCTGTCAGCGTCTCCACAATGACAGCCACACCGCTTGGGCCGTAGCCTTCGTAGGTGATATATTCGTAGTTGTCAGCATTGGCATCGCCCGCTGCTTTTTTGATCCCGCGGTCAATGGTGTCGTTTGGCATGTTGTTGGCTTTTGCCTTCGCGATCACATCACGCAGTTTACTGTTGTTGGCCGGGTCCGGGCCGCCCTCTTTTACGGCTACCACGATCTCTCTTCCGATCACAGTAAAAATTTTGCCTTTTTTAGCATCGTTTTTCTCTTTTTTATGTTTTATATTTGCGAATTTTGAATGTCCTGACATCTCTCTTCTCCTTCTTTTTTGAGCAGTTTTTCTACCCTTACTTTTTGAATTGTATTATTTTCCACCCCCAGGATGGTAAATAAATATCCGTTTGTCCTGACTTCCTTGTCCTCCTGGATATTGGGGATATGGCCCAGCAAAGAGGTCAGATATCCGTTTAATGTCTCATAATCCTCATCCTCAAAATCAATATCCAGCACTTCCCCCACCTCTTCCAGAGGTGTGAGACCTTTCATAAGATAGGAGTCATCAAGCTGTTCCACAATAAAATGGTCGTCTTCATCATATTCGTCCAGAATATTGCCCACAATCTCTTCCAGTATGTCCTCCATGGTAACAATGCCGGAAGTCTGTCCATATTCATCCACCACCACAGCCATGTGGATTTTCTTGGCCTGCATTCGTTTAAACAAATCGTTGATGCTCCTGGTCTCTGGAATATAGGAGGCTTCACGAATCAGATCCGGTATCTGGCCCACAGGAACATCTCCTTTATTCTCAAAGGTCATCTGCTTCATAGCATCCTTCAGATGCAGGATGCCGATAATATCATCCATATCTTCCCTGTATACCGGATACCTGGAATTACTTCCGTTCAGCATATAGGAAAGGGCCTCAGCAAGAGGGGTATTTACCTCTATGGCGCTGACATTTTTCCGGTGAGTCATGATATCCTGCGCTTCCTTGTCGGAAAACTCCATGATATTCTGAATCATTTCCGCTTCATTCTCTTCAATCACACCCTGTTCATGGGCATCATCCACCATTGAAATAATCTCTTCTTCCGTCACATCTTCTTCGTTATGATGGGGATCCACACCCAGCAGGCGCACCATCCCATTGGACAGTTTCATGATCAGAAACGTGATCGGATAAAACAGCTTTACGATCAGCCGTACCAGCCCTGCTGTCCGGTAAACCCATTGGTGCGGATTACAGGTAAACAGCTTCTTGGCGGAAATTACGCCTACAGCCACAAGTAAGATCAATACCAGAAGCACCACGACCACAATGCAGATGCCGCGCAGAACAGCGTCCGGTATGTAGGAAAATGCGGAAACCCCATGCAGTGCCGTATACAGATGGGGAACAAGCCGGCGAATTCCCACATACCCGGCCAGTATGCTTAAAAGTGTGCCCACAGTAAGAATGGTATTGACAACCATAACCGGATCGTTCACCACATCCAACAGCCAGCGGGACCTCTTATCACCCTCCTGCTGCCGCTTCTCCACTTCACTTTCGCTTACTTTCTGTATGGCAGAGCCAAATCCATATAAAATCCCGTTAATGATGATGAATAATAGAAAAACCATTACCGCCCATAAAGGACTACTCCCGTCATCCATATGATTAAAAAATTCCTTCTTTCTTCCCTCATATTTGCCCTTTTTACAGGGCTGTCCTATAATAAGATACCATTTTCATGCACAGCAGTCAAGAAAAAAGAATGCCTGTCCGGGCCGCAAAGCCGTAATTCCCGACACTAGTATTTTGCCGATTCTGGAGGATATCTGTGACTGGAGAGAAAAAGTGGTATTCCCGGATTTGGATGCTGTGGATTGGGAGGCAAGCGCCAAGGCAGACAACGGCTTCACACACTCATGGGATTTGAAAATGCCCTCTGCGCCATGCTCACAGATCCGGATGAGGTGGGCGCAATTTACGACCGGCTGGCAGACCTGAAATCTGGCGCAGCCTGATAAAACCGCGGATCAAAAAAATCGCGGAACACTGCCATACACTGGGCATGTTTTTCGATATGCATTCCTGCGGTAAAATGGACCAGATCATTGCCGAGTTTCCGGAAATAGGTATTGATTCTTTCCAGGGACAGGGCATCAACGACATTGTGGGGTAGAGTAGGCGAGTGATATTTTCACTCGCCCCTCATCAAACCGTGCATGAGGTTATCCCTCACACGGCTTTCCGACATTCTTCTTTCTACAGCATTACGTCATGCGCTAGCCATTTTCTTTAGTCCTTTTTCGCAAATACTTTTTCTAACAAAGCCTACCTTAGACATATGATTTCGTCTTAGGTGTTTCTTGTTATACCATCTTGTAAAGGTGCAGATAATATACCAATCCAGTGCCAGCATCCATTTTTCGTTAGTTTTGGTTGAATAATAATTCTTCCATCCTGTGATTTTCGGATTTAGATTTTTAATTAAATCTTCTTCCTTTGCAACCAGCATGCATCGGTTATTAACATTCCTTTTGATTTCTGCTTTCATCTTCTTCATGGCTTTTTTGCTTGGGTACTGGTATGTTTCTTTATACAGTTGCCCTTTGCTTGTTTCCGTTGTCATTCTTCTGTGGTGCATACCAAGAAAATCAAATCCTTCTTTACCATCCCACATACTGACAATTTTTGTTTTCACTGGATGTATCTTTAAATCCAGTTTTCCCATGATGTATTGAAGCAGATTCAGTGCATGATTTGCACTTTTCTTGTTCTTACAGATAACCACTGTGTCATCTGCGTACCTTACAAGAATTCCATGAGTAAGTCCATACTTTTTCCATAGTCTGTCTAGTGTATTTAGGTAGATATTTGCCAGTAACGGAGATATCACCGAACCTTGGGCTGTTCCTAATTCAGAGACTGTTAGGATATTTCCATACAGTATCCCTGACTTAAGCCACTGTCTTATCAGTTTCAGAATTCTTCTGTCCGATATGCGTTGTTCCACAAGCAACATCAGTTTATCTTGGTTTACGTTATCAAAGAACTTTTCGATATCTGCATCTACTACATAATAGCCTTTGTTGTTACATGCTTTTCTTACCACCTCTAGTGCTTGTTTTGCACTTCTTTTTGGTCTGAATCCATAGGAACAATCTCTAAAGTCAGCTTCGAATACTGGCTCTATCGCTATCTTTGTAGCCAACTGCACAATTCTGTCCTTAACCGTTGGTATTCCAAGTGGTCTTTCACTTCCGTCTGGTTTTGGTATCATGACACGTTTTACTGGGAATGGTTTGTATTTTCCATCCATCAGTTCCGATTTGATTTCTGTTAGGTATTTCTCAATCCCCATCGTCTCAATATTTTCGATACTGATACCATCTACACCACTAGAACCTTTGTTAGCTTTTATTCGTTTCCATGCTTCGAAAAGCACATCATCCCGATATACTTTATCGTATAGTGCATGGAATCTTCGGCTATCACATTTCTTGGCTGTCAGATATAGTTTGTTTTGAAGTTGTCGAACTTTTTCTTTGGAGTTGTTAGTATTCATTACATTCTCTCACTCTTACCCTCTCTACAAACATGAATGAAGCAGGGAACCTTTCCATAGACTGCGTTTTCTTGCACAGTCATTATCGGTACTATGTTCCCCTCCGACTCCCTCCCATCAGAAATACGACTTCGCCAAGCTTATACGCTTTCTCTTTACCTTTCGGTGATGGGTAGGGTCTCTCCAGTTCCGAACCACACTTTTCATACATACCGCTTCCTCTATACCGAGGGATTCCTCCGTGTTGCTTTCCAGTATCTTCACACGTTCCATGGTTTTCGCCCATATGCCCAAGGCTCAACTTCCCTTTGTTCTCTTTCGAGACCTTTTTTTAACGATACGGCAGAATTCACTTTATGTTACGGTCTGCATGATTGCTCGCTCCCTTATCGGGTTACTTTATCCACTCGCTTAGCACCCTGTATTACTACAACGCACCGAGTTTAGCTACACGGCTCACTGGCGATTACCGTGACCGGACTTACACCGGCAAGTGTGGTACAGCTTCGCTGGACACACAGCAATGAAAAAGACAGGCCATAGCCTGTCCTATAACATCACACCGAAATATCAGGATCTGGAAGCCGCGGCAGCGGCAGGCAGCCTGACAGAGGAGGAAGTCAGAAGCCGTATCCGGGAAGAAGTTTTATCCTGCGCTAAGAACGGAATCTATACAACTGCCTTCGTCCCGGTAAAGACCTGGTGGTTCCCCATCGCCATGCAGGAGGCGAAAGCCTGCGAAAAGGAAATTTTCACTATGTAGTGGGAAGTTCCAGGCTCACGCACAGGGCATGATTGACTTTCTTCAGTATTTCCGCATCCAGATGGCATACCTTGTCTTTTAATCTTCGTTTATCAATGGTGCGAAGCTGCTCCAGCAGGATCACGGAATCCTTCACAATGGCGTAGGAGGACGCGTCGATCTCTATATGGGTAGGCAGCTTCGCCTTATTCATCTTTGATGTTATGGCCGCACAGATCACTGTGGGGCTGTGTTTATTGCCGATGTCATTCTGAATGATCAGCACCGGACGGATCCCGCCCTGTTCACTGCCGACTACCGGCCTTAAATCCGCGTAAAAAATATCACCTCGTTTGATAACCACACATTTCACACTCCGATTTTTTTCTGTTCAGATATAATTCTTCCCAAGTTCTCTCGTGTGTATTCCATGGTTTTTCTTGTTTTTTACTTTTCTGAAGCCAAACCGCCTTGGGCGGTAGGATTTTTGCTTGCTGCGGGATGTGTTCTTACGGTTCTGCGGGAAGAAAAAGGCGGGGCACACGCTTGTTTATACAGCAGGCAAACTCGTAATTAAAGCGGCCAGAAAGCTCTCCCAGTTCCTCCAGCGTAATGCTCTCTTCCCCGTCCCGTCCAACTAATGTCACTTCGTCCAGCTCTTCCGCTTCCGGAATATCCGTCACATCCACCATAAACTGATCCATGCAGACTCGTCCTATGATCGGCGCACGCCTGCCGCGTATCAGCACACTGCCCTTGTTTGACAGCCCTCTGGCATACCCGTCCGCATATCCCACGGGAATGGTGGCAACCCTGGTAGGGCGCTTTGTGACAAATGTGCCGCCGTAGCTGATCTCCACGCCGGGTTCCACTGTCTTTATGTATACAACTCTGCTTTTGAGAGCCATAACCGGTTTTAAAGGCACCGGCTCCTTTTCCACCTCACCGGACGGATAGAGACCGTACAGAATAATACCTGCCCGCACGGCATCCATATTCGCCTCGGGAATACGGATGATACCCGCACTGTTGGAACAATGCTTCATAGGCACATGCAGCCCTTTTTCCTCTAAGGCCCGGACAAATTCCAAATATCTTTCAAGCTGTACATAGGCCGGTTCCCTGCCCGTCTCATCTGCCCTGGCAAAATGTGTGAAGAGCCCTTCCACGAAAAGCCCGGGCATTTCAGCGATTTTCAGGATCTCGGGTACATCGTGCTCCAGGTTGCGGTAGCCGATACGTGTCATGCCTGTATCCAGCTTAATATGTATCTTTACTGTTTTATTCAGCCGTTTTGCCGTGTCCGATAAATCTTCAGCCATCTTTCCGGTAAAAACGGTGGGACGGAAGTCGTTTTCAATGATCGTCTCGTAATCTTCCATGAAGGTATATCCAAGGATCAGAATGGGTTTTTCAATTCCGCCTTCCCTGAGTGCAAGTCCCTCTTCCACACAGGCTACAGCAAAGCCCCAGATATAAGGCAGGGGTTCTATATGCCTGGCAATGGGAAGTGCACCATGTCCATAGCCGTCCGCCTTCAGTACGGCTATGATTTTTGTATCCTTGCGGATATGGCTCTTCATACTTTCCAGATTATAGGAAACCGCATCCAAATCTATGGAAACGTAAATCCTGCTTGGTGTCTTCATAAAACTGTTCCTCTTTTCTTCAAGATTTCCGTTGTCTGTGTAATCATATCTCCGGCTATCATACTGTACTCTCCCTTTTGGGAAGCTGCCAGATCCCCTGCCATCCCATGGAAATAAACACCCAAAGGCGCTGCCTCTTTTGCCGTAAGGCCCTGGGCCAAAAGCCCCATCAGGATTCCGAAAAGCACATCTCCGCTTCCCGCTGTTGCCATTCCGCTGTTGCCGGAAGTGTTGATAAATATCTCCTCACTGCCGTCGGATATGACGGTACGTGAATCTTTGCACACTACGGTCAGGTGATATTTCTGTGCAAAACGCCTTGTCAGGTAAAGGGGGGCTTCCTTCCACTCTTTGACAGAGACCCCGGAGATTCTGGAGAACTCACCGAGATGGGGGGTTATGAGGATAGGTGCCGGATACTGTGTCAGCACCTCCATCCTGCCCGCCAGCAGATTCAGCCCGTCCGCATCAATCAACAGCGGTTTACCGCCCTCGGCCAGTATGGTGTAGAGAATATCTTCTGCCTGCTGTCCTGTGCCAAGTCCCGGTCCTACTCCGATCACATCAGCCCAGGTAAGCCCTTCCTGTATCTGTTCTTTTTTGATCTCCTCATCGTCATAGAAGCTGTACATAGCCTCCGGCAGCATTGTGGTCAGTACCTGCCTGTTCTCCTCCCTGGTATGTACCTTGATCATGCCTGCACCTGTCCTGAGTGCTGCACAGGCAGAGAGATACGCTGCGCCGCTGATATCACGGCTTCCGGCTGCCAGGAATATCTTCCCATAGGTTCCCTTGTTTCCATCCGGCTTTCTTTCCGGGATCCGGTACAGATCTTTCTCCTCACAGCGCAGTACAGACAGTTCAAAATCGTTCCGGGGCAGTTTATAGATCCCGATATCAGCAGTCCTGACCTTTCCCGCATAGGAAGCACCCGGATAGAATAACAGCCCCGCCTTCTCATAGGCAAAGGTCACAGTCACGTCAGCTTTCACTGCGCAGCCCAGCACCTTTCCCGTATCCGCGCTGATACCGGAGGGGATATCCACTGCCATGATCCTGGCCTCTGACCGGTTCAGGGCTTCGATGGTGTCTCTGTAAATTCCATCCACTTCTCTGGACAGTCCTACACCAAAGACAGCATCTACTATAGTAGTATATTCAGCAGGTACGGCATTCTTGACAAAGGATATGTGATAATTTTCCGCAATATTCACTTGCTTTCTCATTTCTTCTGTATAATGATCCTTTTTTCCAAGGATACAGATATCTGCCGAAACCCCTGTCACATGAAGCATACGGGCCACAGCTACGCCATCCCCACCGTTATTTCCGGTTCCGCAGAGTACCAGAACCTTTTTAAGCGGAAATTTTTCCTCCAGGAGGGCCTGGTACACACTCAGGGCTGCCCGTTCCATAAGGACCAGGGATGGGATCCCGATCTTGCGGATGGTATAATCATCCAAAAATTTCATCTGTCCGCCGGTTACGATTTGTTTCATGTCATTCACTCCTCTCTTTTGCCGGTATCAGCAAAAAGGCCGCCGCAAAAGTCCCGCAGCAGCCTTTTCTTACTTTTTATGTTCCGTCACATAACAATTCAGATTATAAGACAATCGCATGAGGCTCTCGGATAGATGTACGTTTTCCACAATAACATCCTCCGGCACCTCCAGATCCAGATGTGCGAAATTCCAGATGGCCTTGATCCCGTTTTCCACCAGCAGGTTCGCTGTCTCCTCCGCATTATTCTTAGGCAGAGTGAGCGCTGCTATCTGAACGTCATTATCCTTCAGATACTGGGGAAGTTCATCCATCATAAGAATTTCGTTGCCTCGTATGGAGATGCCTTTCAGAACCGGATTCACATCAAAGATGCCTACAACCTTAAACCCGCGTTTTTCAAACTGTACATAATTCGCCAGAGCCTGGCCCAGATTACCGGCTCCGATGATGATCATGTTGTGGGTCCGGTCAAGTCCCAGGATCTTACCTATTTCCGTGTACAGGTACTGCACATTATATCCGTATCCCTGCTGCCCAAAACCCCCAAAATTATTCAGGTCCTGGCGGATCTGGGATGCCGTCACGCGCATTTTGGTACTCAGCTCATTTGAGGAAATACGCTCCACACCATCTTCCAAAAGTTCTCCTAAATATCTGTAATATCGGGGAAGTCTTCTGATGACTGCTTTTGATATGCATTTTTCGTCCACGACTTTACCCTCCTTATGTCTTAGTTTTCTGTTTCATATAGGAATATTATATATAATTGTTAAAATAAAGTCAAATACAATTCCAGTTATTGTTGTTTTTATCTGTTGTCAAATTCTGAATTTCAGATATAATAGGAAGGGTGAAGCAAAAATCCCACGGCCAAAGACCATTCCCAGTGGAATTTTGTCTATGACTGTAAGAGACAAAACAGTTACACCTAAAGATAAAGGAGATTCTTAAATATGATACTGGCATGTCAAAATATTGAAAAATCGTTTGGAGGCATGAATTTGATCCATGACGCCTCCTTCCATATAGAGGAACGCGAAAAAGCCGCCTTAGTGGGCATCAACGGAGCGGGCAAATCCACACTACTGCGCATTATCATGCAGGAGATTCCTGCGGACAGCGGGGAGGTCATCTTATCCAGAGGCAGGACCATCGGCTACCTGGCCCAGCACCAGGAGCTGGACAGCGCCCTCACCATCTACGATGCCCTGCTGCAGGTCAAACAGCATATTCTGGATATGGAGCTTCATATGCGGGAAACGGAAAAGCAGATGAAGCACGCTTCCGGGAAAGAACTGGAACACCTGATGGAGACGTATTCCCGGCTGACCCATGAATTTGAAATGGAAAACGGCTACGCATATAAAAGCGAGCTTGTGGGCGTGCTGAAAGGGCTTGGCTTTCCTGAGAGTGACTTTGAAAAAGAAATCTCCACTCTGTCAGGAGGGCAGAAAACACGTGTGGCACTTGGACGCCTGCTTTTGTCAAAACCGGACATCATCCTTTTGGATGAGCCTACCAACCATCTGGATATGGATTCCATTTCCTGGCTGGAGACCTATCTGCTGAACTATCCGGGAGCTGTCCTGATCGTATCCCATGACCGGTATTTTCTGGACAGGATCGTAACCAAAGTTATTGATATTGACAACGGAAAGGTAAGCTCATTTACCGGAAATTATTCTGCTTACAGTGAGAAAAAGGCCCAGCTTCGCAGGGATGCCTACCAGGCGTATCTGAACCAGCAGCAGGAGATCAAACATCAGGAGGAAGTGATCGCCAAATTAAAACAGTTTAACAGGGAGAAATCCATAAAGCGGGCAGAAAGCCGAGAAAAACTGCTGGATAAGATTGAAGTCATAGAAAAGCCCACAGAGGTAAACGCTTCCATGCGTATTTACTTAAAGCCCCGTATGGAAAGCGGAACGGATGTACTGACAGTGGAACATCTCACAAAATCCTTCCCCTCTCTCCCCCTCTTTTCGGACCTGAATTTTTCTATCAAACGGGGGGAACGGGTAGCGATCATCGGAAACAACGGAACAGGTAAGACCACCATACTGAAAATCTTAAACGAGCTGGTTCCCGCCGACGCCGGGGTCTTTCATCTGGGAAGCAAAGTACACATCGGATACTATGACCAGGAGCACCATGTACTCCATATGGAGAAAACCATCTTTGAGGAGATCTCTGATGATTTTCCAAAGCTCACCAACACAGAGATCCGCAATCTGCTGGCAGCTTTCCTCTTCACCGGAGATGATGTGTTTAAAAAGATCTCTTCGTTAAGCGGCGGGGAACGGGGACGTGTATCCCTGGCTAAGCTCATGCTGTCAGAAGCCAACTTTCTGATCCTCGATGAGCCTACCAACCACCTGGATATTATGTCAAAGGAGATTCTGGAGGATGCCTTGTGCAATTACACCGGAACTGTGCTGTATGTGTCTCATGACCGGTATTTTATCAACAGGACAGCCACCAGGATCCTGGAGCTGACTAACAAAAGTATGGTGAATTACATCGGCAATTATGATTACTACATGGAAAAAAGAGAGGAACTTACCCGTATCTATGCACCTGGCCAGGCGGAGGAAGAAACTGCGGAATCTGTCTCTGCCACAAAGCTGGACTGGAAACAACAGAAAGAGGAACAGGCACGTCAAAGAAAACGCGAAAATGATTTGAAAAAGACTGAAGCAGAGATTGAACGCCTGGAAGCCAAAGACAAGGAGATTGACGCCGAGATGGAGAAGCCGGATGTGGCGGTCAATGTGGCCGAATGCGTAAAGCTGGCCAACGAAAAAGCCGAAATCGCACAAAAACTGGAAGAACTCTATGAAAAATGGGAAGAACTGGCATAATGCCAGTTCTTCCCGTTTTTCCTGTTATAAGGGCAGGTCCCGCTTGCTGAACCGTATAATTCCGATTCCCATAAGTAAAATCCCCGCCAGATACAAAATACCGCACATCATCCATGCTTTTCCGTCACCTGCGCTCAGACCGTCTATGTCAAACAAAGTCACAGGTGTGGCATATTTTACTTTCTCAAATCTGTCTCCAACCTGCGATATCATCTGCACAAGGACCGAATATACTACTATGGCTGTGCTGACTGCAGAGGAAGTTTTTGACTCATTGCTGAAACAGGAAGCACAGAAACATGCACCGCCAAAGAATACAAGCATTCCCAGCAGACCCACATTGATCCGGATAAACGCTGCTGTTTCCATTTCCCCGGGGAAAAGCACCTCACTGACAACAAGTATCAGGCAAGTCACATAAATGACAATGACAAGCAGGGACACCAGCATGAAAACACACTGTGTCATCATGATTTTCCAGCGTTTGGCAGGTACCGCCAAAAGGTAAGCCATGGAGCCGTTGTCCACGTATTTGGCTGCCAGTCTGTTTGAGAGAATTATGATGAATACCGCCGGGAAAGCCACATACAGCATTCCGTATAAGTATCCTGATACAAATTCCAGCAATGTCTGGCCCACATCAGCCATGCCAAATGCCGCGAACAAATCCGGCATGCTGTCAGCCATCATTTTCAGGCTGTCTCCCATTTCAGGATTGAACATCATAGTGATCATACTGCCATAGACACTGAGAACCGCAAGAAAGATGACGAGCAGCAGCCAGTTTGATTTGATCTCTTTTTTAAATAACGTAGCATTCATGGTCGTGCTGCCTCCTCTCCGTAAAAATGCATGAAAAACTCTTCCAGACTCTGTGTGCGCACATCTAAATCTGTTATCGTATACGCACTGGCCTTTTTCAGGAAAGGATCAATATTTTTTCCCACTTTGGCAGTCACTGCTTTTCCCCCGGCCTGATAAGAGACCTCAGGAAATGCAGCAGCGAACGCTTCCGCCATAGCTGGCTCCCGGAAAGTGATCTCTATCACTTTCTGTCTTCCCTCTTTTAATTTTTCAATTTCCTCCACCGCAACCAGGCGCCCGTCACGGATGATCGCGGCACGGTCACAGGTTCGTTCAATCTCCTCAAACATATGGGAAGACATAAGTATGGTTTTTCCTTTTTTCTTCTCTGAAAGGATCAACTCTACAAACCGGTTCTGCATCAAAGGGTCCAGACCACTGGTCGGTTCATCCAGGATCAGGATGCTTGCCAGCGGATTCATGAATGCACAGACGATTCCAATCTTCTGCTTCATGCCTTTTGACATTTTCTTCAACTTGCCGGAGGGATTCAGTTCAAACATTTTCATTAATTCCTGAGCCCGGCCCAAATCTCTCATTTTCTTCATCTTTGCCACAAAACGGATAAATTCCATTCCTGTCATAGAGTCAATAAAAGCAATTTCCCCGGGAAGATATCCAAGGGATGTCTGGATTTTATCCGCCTCCTTAAAACAATCCATATCCAGGATAGACAGGCTGCCGCTGTCAGGCTTGATAAAGCCCATGATCTGACGGATCGTTGTGGTCTTCCCGGCTCCGTTTGGGCCTAAAAATCCAAGTACCTCTCCTTGTTTCACCGAAAAACTCACGTCAAAAACACCGCGGTTCTGTCCATAGTCTTTTGTAATATGGCTGATTTCTATTACGTTCATATTTCTTGCCTCCTTCCAACCATTTCTGTCAGATACTCCTCTTTGTATGCGATCCGCTTCAGCATTTCCGACCACTTTCTGAATTGCTGCATCAATAAATCCGCATCTACCGTATCGGTATAGAACATTCTATGATGCATATATCCGTCAGTAAGCCAGAGAAGCATATGCAGTATCTCTCTGGGTTCTGCATCCTCCCTGAACTTTGTCATATCTACATTTTTGCAATAGTCCTCAAACATATTTGCAATCTGGTTTTTCATAAAGGAATTCATTGCCTCCGATACATCCTCCCTGGATGTAAAAAATGCCCGGACGCTGAATTCCATAAGATAGGGGAAATCAGAGAGAATGCGGGCTTTCTTTTCGGTTGTGTAAGCCAATAACTCGAAGAAATCCGTAATTTCAAAAAAACGCAGATCCAAAAGACGTGAACCCACCTTTTCAAAGACATACTCAAACAGATACATATACAGCTCTTTTTTGTTCTTAAAATAATAAAACAGCAGTCCCTTTGAGATCCCGGCTTTGGCGGCGATCAGATCTGTAGATGCACGTTTATATTCACAGGTGCCGAAAACCTCCAGTGCCGCATTGACGATCGCATTCTTTTTTTCCTCTGAAAGACTGCTAAGTTTGTCCTCCATATTGAGCCCCCTTTATGTACTTTACCGATTCGGTTAATACCCATTATAAGAAATTGACTCAGATTTTCAACCCCTGTCTGAAAACTTTTTATAAAAGAACAAGTCCATGTAAGCAGGGACTTATACTCTCTTACATGGACTTGTGAAATGAATTAAGCTTATTTTTATGCGTATAAAGCATCCAGATTTTTTCTGACAGCCAGGATAAATTCACGGCTGTTCAGCACAGTCGGATTCTCCAGTGATGTGATCAGCGCAAGGTCTTTTGTCATCTCGCCTTTTTCGATCGTAGCAAGCGTGGCCTTTTCCAGACGGTCAGCAAATTGGCAGAGGCTGCTGCTTGCGTCTAATTCTCCCCGTTTTCTAAGTGCGCCTGTCCAGGCAAAAATAGTTGCCACGGAGTTGGTGGAAGTTTCCTCACCTTTCAGATGTTTGTAATAGTGGCGCTGCACGGTTCCGTGTGCTGCTTCATATTCAAAATATCCGTGAGGGGATACCAGAACAGAAGTCATCATAGCCAGAGAACCGAAGGCAGAGGATACCATATCACTCATAACATCCCCGTCATAGTTCTTGCAGGCCCAGATAAAGCCCCCCTCTGCTTTCATGACACGTGCCACTGCATCGTCGATCAGCGTATAGAAATATGTAATACCGGTCTTCTCAAAAGCTTCTTTGTATTCTTTATCGTAAATATCCTGGAAAATATCCTTAAAGGTATGGTCATACTTTTTGGAGATGGTATCCTTGGTGGAAAACCATACATCCTGTTTTGTGGAGAGCGCATACTCAAAACAGCTTCTCGCAAAGCTCTCAATCGAGTCTTTTAAGTTGTGCATCCCCTGTGCCACACCGGCACCTGTGAAATTGTGCACCAGTTCTCTTTTCTCTGTGCCGTCAGCAGAGGTATAAACCAGCTCCACTTTTCCCGGTCCCGGAACGACCATCTCCGTATTTTTATAGACATCTCCATAGGCATGTCTTGCCAGGGTGATGGGTTTCTTCCAGTTTTTTACGCAGGGTTCAATCCCCTTTACTACAATAGGAGCACGGAAGACGGTACCGTCCAGCATGGAACGGATGGTACCATTGGGGCTTTTATACATTTCTTTTAAGTGGTACTCATCCATACGCGCCGCATTGGGTGTGATGGTTGCGCATTTAACTGCTACTTTGTACTTCTTTGTGGCATTGGCCGCATCCACTGTAACCTGGTCATTTGTCTCATTTCTGTATTCCAGTCCCAAGTCATAATATTCTGTATTGAGTTCCACATATGGCTCCAGCAAATCCTCTTTGATCATTTTCCAGAGGATTCGTGTCATCTCGTCTCCATCCATCTCCACTAAAGGTGTTGTCATTTTAATTCTTTCCATTGTTGTCCTTCTCCTTTCCGTTCTTCCTGCAGAATTTCTTCCAGATTATAATGCTTCAGATTCTCAACCGTATTAAAAATATGCCTCGCCGCCACCTGTTCCGCTAAATCTGCATCCTTATTTTTTATGGCTTCCAATATTTCTGTGTGCTCGTTGCCTGATTTATTCAGGCGCATACGGTTCATGATGGATACCTGCCGCACACGCTGTACATACTGATGGAAATCAGACAGTGTGTGGGAAAGCATCCGGCTGCCGGAGGCTTCATAGAGAAGCTTGTGGAATTTGCCGTCCATCTCACAGACTTGCTCATAATGTTCTTTTTTCGCGTGGTAGTCTGACAATACGATGGCTTCCTCCATGGCTTCTAACTGTTCCGGTGTTATATTTTCCACGGCCATCCGGGCACAGAGCCCTTCCAGCCGGGAACGGATCAAATAAATATCCGTTACATCCCTTGCGGATATTCCGTTGACAAAGGCTCCTTTGTTTGGCACCAGGCGCACCAGCCCCTCCAGTTCAAGCTGTCTAATGGCTTCCCGCACCGGAGTTCTGCTGACTCCCAGTTCTTTTCCAATGGTGCATTCCACCAGTTCATCTCCCTGCTGGTAATGGCCTTTCAGAATATCAGAACGAATCTTGTCAAATACCTGGCCCCGCAGGGACTTCTCTCTAACTGCCATTTTACTTCCTTCCTCGCTTATGCCTTATAAGGTTATATGCAATCTCCTGCAGCTCTCCTCAATGACGGATATTAGCTCCTCGTCTGTCAGGACTGTGACACGTCCCTCCTCATACTGGGCATCCACCCAGACTTTTATCATCTGCACCAGTTCACTGTTCTTCCGTACCTGGCTCTCACCCGAAAGGCGGTAGTGGTTGTTGATCCAGTGGGCAATACCTGCCAGGCCTGAAGTGTTGGAAACAGCCACCTGAGGCGGACGGCCCAGGAATTTATCCGTATCAAAGATATTGTAGATTTCCTCGTTTTTCAGCAGACCATCTGCGTGGATACCGGCCCTTGTCACATTGAATGCGCTTCCCACAAACGGTGTAGTGGAGGGAACCTTGTATCCAATCTCTTTTTCATAATATTCTGCAAGCTCTGTGATGACCCTTGTATCCATGCCATCCAGGGAGCCTTTGATCTGGGCATACTCAAATACCATGGCTTCCAGGGGGGTATTGCCGGTTCTCTCACCAATACCGAACAGGGAACAGTTCACACCGCTTGCGCCGTAGAGCCATGCGGTTGTGGAGTTGCTCACAGCTTTGTAAAAATCATTATGGCCGTGGAACTCTATCAGCTCAGAGGGGATTCCGGCATGTGTCAAAATACCGTAGATAATACCCGGTATGGAGCGGGGGATCACAGCACCGGGATAGTTGACGCCATAACCCATAGTGTCGCAGCACCGCACTTTGATCGGTATGGAATACTCCTCCATCAGTTTGTTCAGCTCCAAACAGAAGGGGATCACATAGCCGTAGATATCGGCTCTTGTAATATCCTCCAGATGGCATCTGGGGCTGATCCCTGTCTCCAGGCATTCACGGATCACACTCAAATAGTGCTCCATGGCCTCTCTTCTGGTCATTTTCATTTTATAGAAAATATGGTAATCCGAACAGCTTACCAGGATACCTGTCTCCTTAAGTCCGATGTCCTTTACCAGTTCAAAATCTTTTTTGCTGGCGCGTATCCAGCTTGTGACTTCGGGGAATTTATACCCCCGCTCCAGGCATTTATATACGGCGTCTCTGTCCTTTTTGCTGTAGAGGAAAAACTCGCTCTGACGGATCCTTCCGTTTGGACCTCCCAGTTTGTGCAGGTAATCAAAGATGGTCACAATCTGCTCAGTGCTGTAAGGAGCTCTTGACTGCTGCCCGTCGCGGAACGTGGTGTCAGTGATCCAAATGTCATCCGGCATATGGTGGGGCACGATCCTGTCGTTAAACGCAATCTTTGGTACCTCTGTGTAGGGAAACAGATTGTGAAATACATTCGGCGTCTGTACATCCACCAGGGGATACATATGCTCTTCCAGTTCCAGTAAATTTGTATGGTAATTCATTCTGACAGCTCTGTTTATCATTTTCGTCACTCCTCATCCTAACTTCCGGGATATCCCGGCATCACATTTTCAATATGCTATCACTTTATCCTAATGAATTTCTTGTATCATTGTATACAATGATACATTATTTGTCAATATAAATTTTCAACTCTTTTCGTCATATAAAAAATGCTCTAACTGAAAAAGCCCCCAACCCTGCAGGTTGTGGGGATAACCTAAATCCTTTGCTGTCTGCATGAGTCTTTTTTTGACTTGCAGATTTGTCAGGGCGGGATCTTTTTCAAGAAGCAGGGCAATCCCTCCTGACACCATGGGCGTGGACATGGAGGTACCGCTTTTCACTGCATAGGGCATACTGCCGCTTCTGTTGGCGCAGGAAACAATGGCATTGCCCGGTGCCACAATATCCGGCTTGATAATACAGTCACAGGTAGGCCCTCTCCCGGATATGCCCTGATGGCGCACCAGCATATCCGCAGAACCTACGGTTATGACCTTCCGGCTGCTTCCGGGAGCTGTGATGCTCCCCTGCCCCGGACCCATATTGCCTGCTGCTGCCACAACAATAAAACCATCGTCCCAGGCGGATTCCACTGCATGGATCAAATCCTGGTGAGATTCTTTTTGTGTGGTGCCCACGGAAATATTGATGATCCGGATATTGTACTTTATCCTGTTTTCCTTGATCCAGTGCAGTGCTTCGATGACCTGCTCTTTATTGCCATTGCCGCTCTCATCCAGCACCTTCACTGCAATGATATCGCAGCCAGGAGCCACGCCTTTGTATTTTCCGTTCAGCGCAGCCCCGTTTCCGGCCAGAATACCGGCCACGTGTGTGCCATGCCCATTGTCATCATAAGGGAAGGTTCTCCCGTGTACCATATCCAGAAAAGCACGGATCCGGCAGTCGAAATCTATATGAGGATAAATCCCGGTGTCCAGGATGGCGACACCTATATTTTTTCCAGTAAGCCATTTCTGCATCATTTCTCAAAGCTCCGTATATTAGTTCTTCTTTATGGTATTCAGAAAACAGCTTTACTGCCAATATTTTCCCGGCTTTCCTCATAGACTTATTAAAAACAGACAGTATGGAAATTTTATGGCCACAATAAAGGAAATGATTTTATCTGAGGACTATGCAGATTATATCCTCCCCATATATCCGCAGTTTCTGGATGATTACCGGCAGTACGGTGCCCAGCTTTTCAATAACTATTATGGGATGATCCATAGGCTTCTTCCCTCCTCAGATATCAGAGACTACTATTCAAACGGGCTTTTTTACAATACAGTCCCGAATCTCTATTCACTTTTGGATACCGTCAATCTGGAGGTCTCAGGGATCACCACGGTTCAGAACCAGCCTGCCCTCAATCTGAAAGGACGGGGAATTCTCATCGGCTTCATTGACACGGGAATTGATTACACCCATCCGGCATTCCGGCGTTCAGACGGAAGCAGCCGTATATACGGACTGTGGGACCAGACCATCCAGAGTGGTACGCCGCCATATGAAATGCTGTATGGAAGCGGGTATACAAATGAAGATCTGAATAACGCGCTGGCTTCGGAAAATCCGCTGGAACTTGTCCCCTCCCAGGATACCATTGGACACGGAACATTTCTGGCCGGCACTGCCGCCGGAAGCAGCATACCCGAAAATGATTTTATCGGAGCGGCCCCGTCCAGTATGCTGGCAGTGGTAAAGCTAAAAGAATCGAAAAAGTATCTGAAAGAACTCTTCTACCACACAAGCGACAACCCTGTTTACCAGGAATCAGACATTATGATGGGAATCCGTTATCTTCTGTTTCTCTCCAATGAACTGCAGGCACCGCTGGTCATCTGCATTGGCCTGGGTTCAAACCAGGGAGCTCATTCAGGACAATCTGCCCTGGCAATATCCCTGACCTTATCCGCCAATTACTGGGGGGTCTACTCTGTTGCAGCCGCAGGGAATGAAGCGGGGAAGGCACATCATTTCTTCTCGGACGCACCTGCACCCGATACCAGCGTGACAGTGGAGATACTGGTTCCAGAAAATACCAGGGGATTCACCGCAGAGTTATGGGGTGCTCCTCCAGAAATCTATTCCGTGGGGTTTGAATCTCCCCTGGGAGAAGTCATCCAAAGGCTGCCTACCAGGATCAATTACACAGATACCATACAGTTTGTATTGGAAGATACAGAGATTTTTATTGCCTCAGAACTGATCCAGACTGTATCCGGGGATCAGCTGATATTTTTCCGGTTCTCAAATCCAACGCCCGGCGCCTGGAAGATCAAGGTTTATTCCAGCAGCAACAATGCGGGGAACTTCCATATCTGGCTTCCGGTCTCTGGTTTTATGCAGCCGGACGTCACATTTTTAAGACCTGATCCCAACACCACCATTACAGCCCCCTCCGCCGCACAGGTTGCCCTCACTACATCTACTTATAATGGATACACTAACAGCCTGTTCGTCAATTCCAGCAGGGGATTCACCCGCACAGGCATCATCAAACCCGATATAGCGGCTCCCGGTGTAAATGTCCCCGGTCCGGCTCCGGGCGGCCGTTTTACCACCATGACAGGCTCCTCCGTGGCGGCGGCGATCACTGCCGGCGCCTGTGCCCTGGTGATCGAATGGGGCGCTAAAAGAAATCCGCCCAAAATTTTTAATAACGCAGAACTTAAAGCCCTTTTCATCCGGGGAGCCAGGAGAAGCCAGGTGCAGCTTTATCCCAACCGGGAATGGGGATATGGCGCTCTGGATGTGTACCGGATCTTTTCGGTCTTCACAAATATTTAAACTTTTTTCACACAAAGATGCACCAATTCCTCCCCGGCACATATCATGTAAGTGTAATCAAAATTCTTTGGAGGATACAAAATGAGTGATTTAGCTGCTACAAACTGTGGTTGCGGATGCGACGATAACTGTGGAGGAGGATGTGGAGTTTCCCGTGGATTCGGCGGCGATTGCAGCTGTATTATCTGGATTCTTCTTCTGCTTTGCTGCTGTGGAAATGGAAACAGCGGCTGTGGAAATGATTGTGGCTGTGGCGGCGGCTTCGGCGGCGACTGCAGTTGTATCATCATCATCCTGCTGCTTCTGTGCGGATGCGGCGGAAATGGATTCTGCTAATCTGAATAGAGCATAAAATACCAGTGTGGGGCTGCTGTAAAGCAGCCTCATCTTAGAAAAGCCGGGGTGATGAGCCCCGGCTTTTAATTTGCTTACATTTCTTTTGCTTTCCTGTTTTCCCAATTCAATTTTCTTTTTTCTTCCGCCTCCATGGCTCTTTTGGCTGCCAGTTGCTTTCTTTTTACACAGTCCATATCTATTTCATAAATGGTGTTGTCTTCCTCCACCAGTCTGATTTCATGCTGTTCCATGTTTAAACACTCCTTTCCCTATTATACTATGGCAGAACTGGTTTTTCGTCATATCCTGTATAGTGGAAACATAAGGTTTAAAAAGCGGAAGTTTTGGAAGGAGCGAGAATGGAAGAACATAATATTCTGGACGAAATGATATCGGAGGATCAGGTAGAAATTCTAAAAGCGGCCATGCCTTATCTTCCGGCGCAGGGCCAGAGGCTTATATCCGTCTATGCTAAATTTCTGGAGTTATCCAATACCATACGTCTTTTCTCACGGCCGCAGGCAGATATGCAGATGCATGCCCAGGAACAGGTCAATGCAGACCCACTGGAAATGCTTTCAGCCTGCAGTAAAGTATGCAGCGGGCCGGCAAAAGAAAGAATAGAGAATCTCATCAATACCATGGCTATGCTGCAGCTCTTCGAGCTGGCACAGGATATGCCGAAACAGTAAACGGAGGTAAATATGAATAATCAGAATTACAGGCAGAATTTCAAGAATCCTGCCGGAAAGCCCGGGGCAGACGAAACACAGCAGCCCAATCACCGCCAGGGCGGTTTAAACAAGACCAGCTTCCGGCAAAATGGTCCCGGTTATCCCCAGGGAAACCAGCAGCCCTACCACGCCGGCCCGCAGCCCGGTTCCCAGACAGAATCCACGGCTTATCCGAACAACTCCCCGTCTGGCTCCCCGCCATTTCAGAACCGGCCTCAGCAGGGCAGTACGTCCCGCCCAAATAGTTCCCAGCAGGGCAATACATCTAGTCAAAATAGTCCGCAACAGGGAAATACATCTAATCAAAATAGTCCGCAGCAGGGAAATGCCTCCTATGCTAACCCCAATGGGACGCAGCAAGGAATCCCGCCTTATCCAAACGGCCCGCAGCAGGGAACTCCGCCTTATCCAAACGGCTCACAGCAGGGAACCCCGCCTCACCAAAACGGCTCACAGCAGGGAACCCCGCCTTACCAAAACGGCCCGCAGCAGGGAACCCCGCCTTACCAAAACGGCCCGCAGCAGGGAACCCCGCCTTACCAAAACGGCCCGCAGCAGGGAATTCCCCCATACCAATCCGGGCCGCAGGCATACGGGCAGTACCAGCAGAATGCACAGCAGCAGGGAAATACGCAGCAGCAGAGCAATTCACAGGATAACTGGATGAACAATCCTAATCTGAAAGGCATGGACCCCGAAAAACTGAAAATGCTCAACAATATAGCAAATCAGGGCAGTCAGAAGGGAATGAATGAATTGATGCCCTTTCTCATGTCAGCAGTTTCACAGAACAAAAGTCAACCCGGGGGACTTGATTTTTCGCGTCAGGAGATGGACACCATAATAGAGGTATTAAAAATGGGAAAATCACCGGAAGAGGTATCCCGCATCAACCGTATGATGCAGATTGTTAAAATGATGCATTGATATAACCAGGCAGCAGGTCTGCGCATTCGTTAAAAACAGCCGTCCGGCATACAATACCGGACGGCTGTCTGTACAGCAGCTATTCTCTTACGGTCAGCGTCTTAACAACACGGACCTGCTGAACCGTTACGCTTTCTCTTCATTGCGGCGCTCAAAGTTTTCCAATATGCACTCTCTTAAAAGGATCAGCGCATACGTTGCTGCCTGCTCCCTGATCTTGCTGCGGTCTCCGCCAAAGTGGAATTCCCGCACCACGGTCTTTCCTTTTAAACAGCATCCGATAAATACCGTACCCACAGGAGCCTGCTCTGTACCGCCGTCCGGCCCGGCAAATCCGGTAATGGAGACTGCGGCATCAGAGCCTGTGACGAAGCATCCGCCTTTTGCCATTTCCTTTGCACATTTTTCACTGACTGCCCCATATTCCTTCAGGGTACTTTTCTTTACCATGACGTATTTTCTCTTAGCCCGGTTGGTGTATGTGACGAATCCTTGTTTCAGTACATCAGAAGCACCCGGTACATCCACGATCCTGGCTGACAGGGCACCGCCTGTGCAGGATTCTACTGTGGTCAGGGAAATATCCTGGTTTCGGAGCAGGTCCACCACCGCACACTCCAGGGATTTGTCCTCGTCGGTGGTGTAGATATTGGCGCCAAAGCGCACCTTCAGTTCACGCACCACCGGCTTGATCAGCTTTCTTGCCGCTTTATCATTTTCCGCCTTGGCTGTCACACGCAGGTGTACCTCCCCGGTCTTGGCGTATGTGGCTATCGTCGGGTTAGACTGCTTCTCGATCAGATCCGCAATATCTGTCTCCACCTGGCTCTCACCAATACCGCAGACCTTGACCATCTCGGAAGCGATCACCTCCGGCTGCTTTTTCCTGAGATAAGGATAGATCTTATCCTCAAACATGGGGATCAGTTCGTTTGGCGGGCCGGGAAGCAGGATCAGAATGGTTTTGTTTTCCTCCATGATGATCCCCGGTGCAGTTCCGTTTTCATTGTCCACTGCAATGGCCCCCTCCGGGAGAAGTGCCTGCTTCCAGTTGTTTTCTGTGATCTTGGTGCCCGGATGGCTTCTCACATAGTTTTCCATATAGGCCTGAATGCGCTCTCTGGAGTGTTTATCCTCTGCCAGCTTTTTCCCCATAACCTTTGCAGCCACCTCTTTTGTCAAGTCATCTTTGGTTGGCCCGAGGCCGCCGCAGAGGATCACCACATCCGAACGCTTTACCGCCGTCTGGATCGTCTCCTCCAGGCGTTTGTCATTGTCACCCACAATACTCTGATGATACATAGAAAGCCCAAGGGCGGCACATTTTTTTGCCAGGTAGGCCCCATTCGTATTCACGATATTGCCCAGCAGCAATTCTGTTCCCACACATATTAATTCCGCTGTCATAAGTCTCTCTCCTTCCCAGGCAGCATAGCCGAAGTTTCTCTTCCTTTAGTCCTGCATGCTTAAAACACTTTTATTCTTCAAAATATAATCCACAAGAGAAATCAGGGTGAGCGCAACTGCGATTACCACAAAAATCTGGATCAGGATCTGGAATGCCTGATTCCTTATATCCATGATCATAAGGATGATCATGATCATCTGTGATACGGTTTTGAATTTGCCCCAGTAGCTGGCAGCGATCACTATGCCGTTGTCCGCGGCCACAAGTCGGAAACCGCTGATGATAAACTCACGGGCTATAATAACGATGGTGATCCAGGCCGGCAGTTCACCCAGGCCGGTAAAGCAGATCAGAGCGGAGCAGACCAAAAGCTTGTCTGCCAGCGGGTCCATAAACTTGCCGAAGTTTGTCACCAGATTATCTCTTCTTGCCAGATATCCGTCCAGGGTATCCGTGAGGCTGGCAATGATAAAGATAGCCAGAGCGATCCATTTCCCGGCATCCCCTGCAATATCATACATTAAAAAAGCCACAAAGAACGGAATCATAACAACTCTTGCGATGGTCAGTTTATTCGGTGTATTCATCTTTTAACTCTCCTATCAAATCATATTCCAGAGCACCGGTTATATGCACCGTGCACAAGTCACCTGAGATAAGCTCGGTATCCGTGTTGATGAAAATATATCCGTCCACACCCGGTGCGTCACCGTACGTGCGTCCCACATAAGCATTTTCCTCTGCCACCCTGCCTTCGATCATGACCTGGACTTCCGAATGGATCTTATCTTGGCCTTTGTCCAGGGAAATCTCCTGCTGAAGCTCCATAAGCTCTGCCTGGCGTTCCTTTTTCACTTCCTCGTCGATCTGATCGGACATACCAGCCGCAGGGGTATCCTCCTCCGGGGAATAGGTAAAGACGCCCAGCCTGTCAAACTCCATCTCATCAATAAAGTCCATCAGCTCCTCGTGTTCCTCCTGTGTCTCACCCGGAAATCCTGTGATCAGTGTTGTGCGCAGTACAATATCGGGAATCTCTTTTCTCAGAACCGTGACCATATCCACAAGCTCCTGCCTGGTGGTACGCCTTCCCATGCGCTTTAAGATCCTGTCATTACAGTGCTGAATGGGCAGATCCAGATAATGGCAGATCTTCGGCTCCTCCTTCATCACCCGGATCAGGTCAGGATAAATCTCTTCCGGATAACAGTAGAGAACCCGGATCCAGGCAATACCCGGAATGCGGCACAGCTCTTTTAAAAGCTTGTGCAGTGATTTCTCCCCGTACAGGTCACAGCCGTATATGGTTGTCTCCTGGGCCACTATGACCAGTTCCTTCACGCCCTGCTCTGCCAGGTATCGGGCCTGTTTTATAAGTTTTTCCATGGGTACACTGCGGTATCTGCCCCTGAGCTTCGGGATAATGCAGTAGGTACAGTGCTTGTCACATCCCTCTGCGATCTTCAGATATTCATAGTATCCTCCTGTGGTGATCATTCTCTTTGTCTCCACCTCCGGCAGATAGGAGGTATCCTTGAATTCCAGATATTTTTCCCCCTCAAAGGCCTTATCCAGCGCTTCGATGATACCATCAAAGCTTGTGGTCCCCAGAACAGCGTCCACCTCTGGAATCTCCCCTATGATCTCCTCCTTGTACCGCTGCGCCAGACAGCCTGTCACCAGCAGAACTTTCAGTGTACCTGTCTCCTTATACTTTGCCATTTCCAGAATGTTGGAAATGCTCTCCTCTTTGGCATCATGGATGAAGGCGCAGGTGTTGACAACGGCCACATCAGCCTCTGTCTCATCATTTACGATGGTATAGCCATGCGCCACGAGCATACCCAGCATTTCCTCAGAATCCGCCAGGTTTTTGTCACATCCAAGAGATATAAATAAAACTTTCCTCATGCATACTCCTTGTCAGTAATGGTAGAAAGGACTGCCCGCATCTGGCGGCAGTCCCCGTATCCTTCATAACAATAAAAAGTCCGCCAAGCGTACTTTTTATCATATCTTAGTTTTCTTCGGTCCCTTCTTCTTCCTCAGGTTCTTCGGGCATGATCCTCACCTTGCCCTGATAGATCTCTTCCACGGCTGTGGAAAGAGGCTTCTTACCTGAAGAGTGTACCATAGCCTCGCGGCCCGCGATCAGCTGTCTGGCCCTCTTGCTGGTAGCCAGTACGACAGAGTAACGGCTGGTCACTAAAGGTTCGTCCTCAATATTGCCCTCCTCGTTGATTGCGTCCATTAATTCTGTGTAAGACGGATGTATCATATCTCATTCTCCTTTCGCAAATACTGCTACTTCACTAGTTATTTTTTCTATAAAAGGTCCACTGTTTTTCACAGTGTTGTGCTGGCTTTGAATAATACCGTGCAGCCTGTCAACGCATTCTTCCAGATCATCATTGATGAGCACATAATCATAACACGGCATTCCCTTTGCTTCCTCAGATGCTCTGCGAAGCCTGGATTCTATCACTTCCGGAGTCTCTGTTCCCCTGTATGTCAGGCGGCGTTTCAGCTCCTGGGCCGTGGGGGGCGTGACAAACATCAGCAGGGTATCCGGCATTTTTTCTTTTACCTTCAGTGCGCCCTGGATCTCAATTTCCAGGATCACATCCCTGCCTGCTTCCAGCTGCTTTTCCACATATGCCTTTGGTGTACCGTAATAGTTTTCCACATACCGGGCATATTCAATCAGTGCATCCTGGGAGATCAGCTCCTCGAACTCCTCTTTTGTGTGAAAAAAGTATTCCCTTCCATGCTCCTCGCCGTCCCGCGGTGCCCTGGTGGTCGCGGAAACAGAAAGGGAATAATTGTTATATTTCTCCAGCAGACGCTTCATGAGCGTCCCTTTTCCCGCACCGGAAAAACCGGATACCACGGTTAAGATTCCTCTGTTATCCATCCTGTTCCCCTTTTGTATCATTCTCATAAAACGTACCAAAACGTTTTGCAATGGTCTCCGGCTGCAGTGCCGATAGGATCAGCATATCACTGTTGGTGATGATCACTGCTTTTGTCTTGCGGCCCTGTGTGGCATCTATGGATCTGCCGGATTCCTTTGCTGACTGCACCATCCGCTTAATGGGCGCCGCATCCGGGCTAACAACTGCCACCACTTTATCTGTGTTCACCACATTACCAAAACCGATATTGATCAATTTGGACATAGTTTTCCTGCCTTTATTCAATGTTCTGAATCTGTTCCCGGATTTTCTCTATCTCTGTCTTCAAGTCAATGGCAAGATTAGAGGTTTCCAGATCATTGGCTTTCGACAAAATGGTGTTGGCCTCCCGGTTCATCTCCTGGGCAAGGAAGTCAAGCTTTCTGCCGATGCCGTCCTGGGTTTCCAGTACATCCTTCATATGGGAAATATGGCTCTTTAAGCGCACCGTCTCCTCATCCGTGCAGATCTTATCCGCGAAAAGGATCACTTCCGCCGCAATGCGGCTCTCCTCTATCTGGGTATCCTGCAGAAGCTCTCCCACTTTTGTCTCCAGCTTTTCCCTGTACTCCCGCAGGATCTCAGGGGAACGTGCCTCCACCTGCTCTACTTTGCTGTACATGCCGTCAAGCTTCTCGAGAATATCGCTCTTTAAATGTCCGCCCTCTTTGACCCTGGTATCCACAAACTGCCGGGCAGCTTCCCTTAACACTTCCTCCAGGGAACTCCACAGTTCTTTTTCATCCACTGTCTGCTCTTCCATGGTGAACACCTCCGGGCAGCTAAGAAGCCTGGACGCTCTTATGTCATTTTCCAGATGAAATTCTTCACTCATCTGTTGTAAGTATTCTAAATATTGTCCTGCGATCTCCCTGTTGTACTTTACGGAAACACGGGACTGGGTGTAGTCCTCATAGGTGATGAAGAGGTCTACCTTGCCGCGCTGGAGATATTCTTTCAATACGGCACGTATGGAAGCCTCAAAACTACTCAGCTTTTTGGGCATGCGCATATTGATATCCAGATAACGGTGATTTACGGATTTCATTTCAACCGTAACTTTTTTTTCTGCGTCAATCACCTCGGCTCTTCCAAAGCCTGTCATGCTCTTTATCATGTCTTTCTCTTTTCTGCTGTTATTATTTGCACATGGCATATACCTGTTACTATTCACAGTGACAGTTCCGCGGGGTATCTTGCAAAGCAAGATCCCGAGTCAGTCAGCGCCGGAATGCAATTTATTGCATTCTGTGTGCATCGCGAATCGTAACATAAACATACATGGTTATTATAAAGCAATCACAATTGCCAGTCAAATCTTTTTTTTATTTGCTTTGTGTTTCCATTTCGTATATAATCGTGATAGTGGAATCGGAAGGAGAATTTATATGGCATTTGACGGTATTACCATTGCAAATATAGTAAAAGAACTAAATGACACCATTGTAGGGGGTAAAATCAACAAGATTGCCCAGCCTGAGGCGGATGAGCTTATCCTGACTATTAAAAATAACAGGACCCAGTACAGGCTGCTCATATCAGCCAGCGCGTCCCTGCCCCTGATCTATTTTACGGAAAAAAATAAAGTAAGCCCACTCACCGCCCCCAATTTCTGTATGCTGCTGCGCAAGCACGTGGGAAGCGGCAAGATCACGGCTGTGACACAGCCCGGGCTGGAACGTGTCATAGAAATAAAAATAGAACATTTAAATGAACTTGGAGACCTGTGTTTTAAGACCCTGGTGGTGGAGATCATGGGCAAGCACAGCAATATCATTTTCCTCAATGAGGAGCGGATGATCCTGGACAGCATCAAGCATGTATCCCTGAATATAAGCTCTGTCAGGGAAGTCCTTCCGGGAAGGGATTATTTTATTGTGCAGACCCAGGACAAGAAGAACCCTCTTACCGTCACAGAGGAAGAATTTTATCAGACCGTATACCGGAAGCCGTCCAATCTTACAAAAGCCCTCTATACCTCCCTCACAGGACTGAGTCCTGTGGCGGCGGAGGCGATCTGCGCCCGCGGGCTGGTGCACGGAAGTGACCCGGCAGACGGGCTTGGGGTACAGGAAAAGGAACAGGTATTCCGGTCATTCACACGTTTTATGGAGGATGTCCGGGAAGGGCATTTTACACCCAATATCGTATATAGCCCATCCGGAGAGCCTGTGGAATACGGAGCTGTCGCGCTGACCCAGTATACAGATTATACTGTTAAGACGTATGACTCCATCTCCCAGGTTTTGGAGCAGTTTTATGCCCAGAAAAATATCATCACCCGTATCCGCCAAAAATCAGCCGACCTGCGCAAAATCGTGCAGACCGCCCTGGACCGCAACTGGAAAAAATTCGACCTGCAGACAAAGCAGATGCAGGACACCAAAAAAATGGATAAATACAAAGTCTACGGGGAACTGATCAACACTTACGGCTACAACCTGGAGGAGGGCTGCAAATCCTTCAAAGCATTGAACTATTACACCAATGAGGAGATCACCATCCCCCTTGACCCCACCATGACACCCCAGGAGAACGCAAAGAAATACTTTGACAGGTACAA
The DNA here is from genome assembly GCF_001689125.2 of Blautia pseudococcoides. Lineage (NCBI taxonomy): Bacteria > Bacillati > Bacillota > Clostridia > Lachnospirales > Lachnospiraceae > Blautia > Blautia pseudococcoides. The sequence continues at coordinate 1,690,199 of NZ_CP015405.2, forward strand.
CAAGCTGAAACGCACGGCTCAGGCCCTGAAAGAACAGCTTGAAGATACGGAAAGTGAGATTCGCCACCTGGAGTCCATACAGGCTGCCCTTGATATTGCCCAGCAGGAAAATGATCTGTCTCAGATCAAAGATGAACTGACGGAATACGGATATATTAAAAAACACTATACCGGCGGCAAAAAGAAAATGCAGGCAAAATCAAAACCCCTGCATTATATCTCCAGCGACGGCTATCACATGTTTGTGGGAAAAAACAATTACCAGAATGAGGAACTGACCTTCAAATCTGCCACAGGCAATGACTGGTGGTTCCATGCAAAAAAAATGGCCGGTTCCCATGTGATCGTAAAATCAGGCAGTGAAGACCTGCCTGACCGCACCTTCGAGGAGGCGGGCCGTCTGGCAGGGTATTACTCCGGCGGACGCACTGCGCCCAAGGTAGAGATTGACTATATCCAGAAAAAACATGTCAAAAAACCAAACGGCTCCAAACCGGGCTTTGTGGTGTATTACACCAATTATTCCCTGATCATTGAACCCGATATCACCGGGATCACGCAGGTAGACGACTAAAAGCAGTCAGGGTCCCTGCGGTAAATGACCTCCCCGTCTTTTATGGTGGACAGGACCCTGATCTCTCTTATCTGCATCTTTTCCTTCTCCAGGGGATTTTCTGACAGGATCACAAAATCAGCCCTCTTTCCCGGCGCAATGCTGCCTCTCTCCCGCTCCTCAAAATACTGGTATGCTGTATGCAGGGTGACAGCCTTCAGCGCCTCCTCCACAGAGATGCGCTCCTTACTTCCAAGCACTTTTCCGTCCTTTGTACAGCGGTTCACAGCGCACCACACGGTTTCCAGCATATCCGGTTCAATGACCGGAGAATCCTGGTGGAAGGTGTAGACAACGCCCTCTTTTTGGGCGGAAGCTGCCGGACTTATATGGGAAGCGCGCTCCATGCCGAAATTGGCTGTATGGATATCTCCCCAGTGGTACACATGTGCGGCAAAGAAGGAGGGGATCATACCCATGGCCTTTACACTTGGTATCTGGTCAATTCCAAGAAGCTGCGCATGTATCATAACCGGGCGGATATCAGCGGGAAGTACACTGCTATCCATGGAAACAGCCTTTTCAAAAGCCCGGATATACTGTTCGCAGGCCGCATCTCCATTGCAGTGGGCCAGTAGCTGCATGTGTTCTTCCATGGCCCGGCGCACAAAAGTGAGGACCTCTTCCTCTGTGTGTACCGGATATCCCCGGTATCCCGCGCCTTCCTCTCCCGGTGTATAAGGAGTCCTCATCCAGGCTGTCCTGCCCTGGGGAGAACCGTCCAGAAAGATTTTGTATCCCCCGATCTTAAAGTGGCGGAAAAATCCTTCTCTGTGTTGTTTCATGGCATCCAGAAATTTTCCTGTGCCTTTTATGTCCAGATATCCCACTATATCCAGCTTCAAAATCCCGGCACTTATGATCCCCTGATAAAGAGGAAGCATCTCCTCCACCATAAAGCCCTCCTGAACCAAGGTGATTCCGTGGGAGGCATATCTTTCCTGCGCCTTTTTTACAGCCTCCATAAATTCTTTGGGTGAGGGAAGCGGGATTTTTTTCTGAAAGGTAAGGAATGCATTCTCCTCCATGTACCCTGTGGGGATTTGGCTCTGCACTGCAATTTTTCCCCCCGGTATTTCCAAAAGGTCTCCGGTCCCGTCCATGGGAATGCCTAACTGCCTGAGGGCCTCTGTGCTAAAGACCCCCATATGGCCGGACTGGTGCTGGATGACCAGAGGATTGTCGGGTGCTGCCTCATCCAGAAGACGCCTGTCAGGATGGGATCTCTCCTCCAGAAAATTGTGGTCATATCCTTTTCCCACCAGCCATGTCCCTTTTTCTATGTGCCTGCTGCTGATATAGTTCTTTATGCGCTCCGCAATCTCCTTGAAACTTCCCGCACCATCCAGTGAAATCTGCAGTTCCCCGTTGGCACAGGCCATAAAATGGCTGTGGGCATCCAAAAAGGCCGGCATCATGGTCCTTCCTTCCAGGTTTATCCTCTCTGCATCCGGGGAAGCAAAAGCCTCCACAGCCTCTTTCTTTCCCACCGCCGCTATTTTATTGTCCCTGACAAGTACCGCTTCCGCATACATCTGCTTTTCCATAGTCAGGATCGTTCCATTCTCATATAGTTTCTGTCCCATTTTCATACCTCCGGGTCTATAAATTATCTTCTTCCACCTCTTCCATAACCTGTGCAAAATGTTTTGCCGCTTCTTCTATTTTACCCCGGTCCCTTGTATTTAACACCATTTCAAATTTCTGTATTTCATATTCCATCCGCCGTCTGTTATCACCCACAGTCTCTTCAAAAAGCCGCTCCCCTTTCAGAAGAAGCAGCTTGTTTTCCTCCTGCCATTAATTATAGCATAAGAAAAAGCATAAAAAAATACCAACAGAGCTTGTTTTTTCTCTGTTGGTGCATCAACACTTCCTAAACTGAGGGGATACGGTCAGGGATAAAAGACCATGCCCTCCAGTGTTTTTTCCACATCAATGACGGAATACAATTTATCCCTGTACCGGTAAAGCCCCTTCTCTTTCCATCTCTCTGAAGCAGCTACGCCCAGTGGATTTGTTATCTTTTCCGCATCTGTATAGGAGATGATGTACGGCTCCCTGGAAAGCCGGATGCCCAGAAAATACTTCCGGTGCTTTACGATCACCACGATCACCCGACTCTGATTCCCCTCATCCGCTTCCTGTGCCTCCTCAATCTTTATGACAGGAATCATAGCTCCCTTGTAGCTGCACACCCCCTCAAAATCCCATGGCATACACGGAATCTTTGAAATCTTAAAGTCATAGCTGATCTCAACCACGCAGGAAAAGTCCACTGCATAATTTTTTCTGCTACCGGGAAAACACAGAATTTCCGTTATTTCACTCTCGCTCATGGACTGCCTCCTTCGTAAACTTTTCAATCAGGGTTTCAATATCAAGAGCCGCACATATTTTGCCGTTTCCCATAATACTGCATCCGCTGATGCCCGTATGCCGCCTGAAGCCAGGGCCGAACAGAGCCGGAAGCTGCTTCACCACGATCCTCTTCTGCTCATACATAGAGTCAATGATAAGAACACCCTCCCGCTTGGCGCTTTTCACATATACCAAAAGGGAGGTGTCAGGATATGCGCCCTCTATCTGGTAAGCTTCCCTCAAATCCAGCAGGGGAAACATACGGCTGTCATACAAGATATACTTTTTGTCATTTCTCCAGTGTATATAATCTCTGTTCTCCTCATAGCTGAAAAAGCGCTGTACATATCTGGATGGAACAGAAAAGCGGTATTCTCCCACCCGGAACCTGGTACACTCAATGGTGGCCAGGGACAGGGGGAGGGTGATCGTGAAGGTGCTTCCCTTCCCCTCCTCACTCTGGATATACAGATGGCCCCCTGCCTCCTCCAGAATATTCTTCACCACATCCAAACCTACGCCCCGGCCCGAATACTCTGTAACCTCCTGATTGGTGGTAAACCCAGGGGAGAGGATCAGTTCCAGAGTCTCCTGGGGATCGTACTCTTCTTCCGGTTTTGTAAGGAGATGTTTTTCCTTGGCTTTTTCCAGGATTTTTGCTAAGTTTATGCCTCTTCCGTCATCAGAAACGGAGATCATCAGCTCACCTATGGTATTTTCCGCACTGAAAGTAATGCTGCCTTTTGGATTCTTGCCTGCTGCCTCACGCTCTTTCGGAAGTTCCAGTCCATGGTCCACCGCGTTTCTGATAATATGGAGCAGCGATTCTGAGACATAGTCCACCACACTTTTATCCGCTTCAATATCACCACAGTTTACAATCAGTTCCGCTTCTTTTCCCTGGTCCCTGCAGATATCCCGCAGAATCCGCTTCAGCTTTGGAATGACCTTTGACACGGGGACCATACGGATTTCCATGACGGTACGCTCCATCTCCTCGATCAGACGGTTGACCTGATAGGCCGTCCCTTCTCTTAAATCATCCATACCACGGCTTTTCAGCTCCTCATCCAGAGTCAGCATCAGTATCAGCAGTTCTCCCGACAGGTTTTGAAGTCTGTCCAAACGGTCCGTCCGTACATTGAGAAACTCCACCTCTTTTGTCTCTGAAGGACTGTCCGCTTTCCGTGCTTTCTTTTCCGGCGGTGCTTCCGGTTTCTTCTCTTCATCTCTGAGGACTTCATGATCCTTTACAAAAAGTCCGCGTTTGACTGCATCCAGGACTTCTTCCTTTTTATCACTTTCAAACCGGATGAAAACCCCGTTTTTGTTGATATACTCTGCTCCCTGCTGGGATTTTTCCAAATCCTGGGGATAACTCTCCACACTGCTGCAGAGACTTCCGATCTTTCTGATGATCATATAGGCACGGATGTTCTCCATACGGCAGCCTTCTTCAAACCGGATCCGTATAACAACACCTGGCTTTTTCTGGAAGCTTTCCGGGATTCCTACCGGTATGGTCTCTGATTTTTTTTCTGTTTCTTCTGTCCGGGAAGAAGCAGAATCCGCTTCTGCCGGTATAGGCATATCCGCCGCATCTTTTATATGACTTAACTCCTCCAGACTTTTCAGGTAGTCTTCTATTTTCTTCTCTATCTCGTTAGTATCCTTTGGCGTATAATTATCCTCAAGCATCCGCTTCAGTTCATTATCCACAAAATCAGACACCTTAAACAGCAGGTCAAACAGCTCCGGCTTTATGCGGCTGATCTCCCCTTTCTGCTCCCTGTAATAGGAGAAGAGGTCTTCCAGTTTATGTGCCATGCCTGACAGAGCGTGAAGCCCCATCATGGCGGAAGAGCTTTTGATGGTGTGCATGATCCTGAAAACTGTATTGATATCATCCTCTGAAAACGTCTTGTTTTTATCCGCTTCCAGCAGGACTCCGTTTAGCTGTTCCATAAGCTGGCGTGTCTCCAGAAGGTACACTTCCAGCATTTCTTCTGCATCTGCATCGAAATATCCCATATTTATTCACCGCTCACCGTATGTCTTTGTACCAGACACTGCGGTTCTTTCCGTTTCGTTTCCCGTAGTAAAGTGCTTTATCCGCACAGTTGACGCTGTCCTCTATCCTGTCCGGTTCCTTATAGGTATGAAGCCCCATAGTCAATGTACAGGAGAATTCCCCGTCCGGATGATAAATCCGGAATGCCTCCACTTCCCTGCGGATACGCTCACTGATCTCAAAAGCCTCCTCCTCCGTCACGGCAAAGAGGACGATCAGGAACTCTTCCCCGCCCCAGCGGATGACCCTGTGGTCCCTGCACTGCTCTTCCAGTATATTGGCAATACACACAAGTGCTGCATCCCCGGCATCGTGTCCGTATGTATCATTGATTTTCTTAAAGTCATCAATATCTGCCATGATCAGAACTTCTGTGGCTTTCTCCGCATTATGGTCCCTCATATCCTCCATAAGGTTCCCAACCACATATCTCCTGTTGTACAGACCGGTAAGCCCATCTCTGAAAGCCATAAAATTCAGCTTTTCCATATTGGTGAGCAGCTCTTTATTCTGCCGGTTCAGCATATCTTTCTGCTTTTTCATCTCAAGATGGGCGTGAACCCTGGACCGCAGTTCTGCAGTGGTGAAAGGCTTTTTGATATAATCGCAGGCGCCCATAGAAAATCCCTTGACCACATCCTCGTCCCTGTCTTTAGAAGTGAGAAACAAAACTGCTGCTTCGTTCTGCCCTACTTCCTTCAGTTTTCCAATCAGCTCATATCCCTCAATATCCGGCAGTACCACATCCAGAAGGATCAAATCCGGCTGATACTGCATAGCCATATCCACAGCCTCCTGCCCATTATGTGCCTCGCAGAGAAAAACAGGCTCTTCTTTCAGTGCTGTCTGAATCTGTTTACATACCATCAAGCTGTCATCAACAGCCAAAACGATATTCTTACCGTTAAAATCCATATCTGCCTCCCATATTGTTATAAATTTACTGTTTTTTTTCTTACTGTTTTTACCTGGACTGTGCCGTCGTCAGCACAAAATTCCAGAGTCCTGCCGTAATTGGCCCCTGTGTCCTCGGCAACAATACGGATACCTGCCATACGCAGGGTCTGCCTGACAGCCACAGTGTTCTTTTCACCAATATCCCATTCCAAACCGCCGGTATGGAACATCTTGGCTCCCCCGGCTATTTTAGCTGTCATCCTTTTTTTGTCGGCCCCGTGTTTCTGCATTTCCATGATCAGTGCGGGAATCCCGCTTTTTGCAAACTTATAGGGATTACTCTTTACGGTAGCGCTGTTCTCATCCGGCAGCACGATATGAGCCAGTCCGGCTATTTTTATTTTGCTGTCGTACAGGCAGATACCCACACAGGACCCTAATGCATAAGTGACCAGCATCTGTCCGTCAAAGGCAATCCTGCCTTCCGCAATACCTACTGTAATTTTATCCATTTTGCAACTCCTCAAGTTTCCGGAGCAAAGTATGCAGAGTATCCATTTCCGGAAGGAACAAGATACGGCCTGAAAAAGTTCCGGTATTCATACAGAACAGATTATCTATCATCAAGAGTTCCTCACTTGTTCTGAGAAAACGTGACATAGCGGCAGTGAGTATGGCACCGCCCATATCAACGCTGATCTGGGGAACCGAAACATCCATCTCCATATCCAGAAGCTGGGACAGGGCCCGGATATAAGAGCCGCACATAATATTCCCCAGTTCCAGCAGCAATGATTCTTCCATCTCTGTCAGTCTGGTGAAATCTGTTATCTCCTCACCCAGTACCAGACGCACCACCTGGCCGGTAAACGTCTCATCCAGAAGAAAGAGAAACATACCGTTTATCTCTCCGAAAACTTCCACCATAATTCCTGTGAGCGGTGTTTCCGCTTCGGCAATGATCTCTGTTATCTGCTGAAAAGGCAATACTCTCAGATTGGGCGTATCAATCTCCAGCGGACAGTTCAGAAGCTGAGACAGAGCACTGACCGCATTTCCGGTCCCGATATTGCCCAGCTCCTTTATAAAATCCTTAGAAAGTTCCTCCAATTCCACTTCACAATTCATTCTCTTCCCCTTTATCCATCAAATCTCAAATTGTTCCACCAGTTCCTTTAACATCTGCGCCTGTGCGGACAGCTCCTCACTGGCAGCCGCGCTCTCCTCCGAGGATGCCGAATTGCCCTGTACAATATCAGAGATCAAATCCATGCTTTTGCGCACCTGCATGATCGCATCCGCCTGCTGGACCGATACTTCTGAGATTTCATCCATCATCTGATTTACTTCCTGGGCCCTTTCTACAGAGTCCTTTAAAGAGTCAGCCGTGGTATGGACCGTATCCATCCCTACATTGACTGCCTCTGAATTCTTATCTACCAGTCCTGCAGTCAGTTTGGATGCTTCCGCTGTCTTAGATGCCAGGCGGCGGACCTCTCCGGCCACCACAGAGAAGCCTCTTCCTGCTTCCCCGGCTCTTGCTGCCTCCACAGATGCGTTCAGAGCCAGTATATTGGTCTGGAAGGCAATATCCTCTATTTCTTTTACAATCCCGGTGATCTCCTGAGAATTGTTCTTGATCTCTTTTATGGCGGTCAGCAGTCTGTGCATCTGCTGGTCATTGTTTTCCAGGCTGCGTCCCACGTTATCTGCCAGTTTGCTGGATCTTACGGCTTTCTCTGCATTGCCGTTGATGCTCTCTGTGATCTCGCTGATGCTGACAGCCAATTCCTCAATGGAGCTGGCCTGCTGGGATGTCCCCTGTGCCAGGGTCTGTGCAGCGTTAGATACCTGTTCCGCGCCGCCTGCCACCTGCTCCGCACTGCCGTTGATCTGCCGGATCGCATTGCGCAGCAGCTCCCCGATTTCATCCAGGGCATCTCCCAGGGCTACAAAGTCCCCTTTGAATTTTACTTTGGTACGATAGTTCAACTTTCCTTTGCCAAGGGCTGTCATTCCTGTCTTAATTTCCGATACATAGGCATTCAGGGCCATTGTGGTCTGACGGATGCTTTCCGCAAGCTGCCCCAGCTCATTTCGGGAGGTAAAGGACAGATTGGCCTGAAGTTTCCCCTCCGCCACAGACTGCGCCGCTTTTTTTATCTCATTTACAGGTTTTAGAATACTTCTGGTAATGGTCAGCCACAAGACACAGGTGATCAGGATACTGACAAAAGCCAGGATAAGGATCATGATCCTGGCCTCCCCGTTGGATATCAGGGAAGTATTCAGCGTATTCTCCGCATCCATTATACATTCATCGGTCACCTGGGAGAGGGTATCACTTACTTGTTTCATTTTTGATGCGTATTCATTTACATAGATTTCCAACGCTTGTTTTGCATCACCGCTCTCCAGCAGGGATATGACCCTGTCCCTGGTGAGTTTATAGGATGCGAATCCTTCGCCCAGATTCTTGATCAGTTCTGTATCACTTCCGTATCCGGTCTGCAGAAATTCCAGCTTTTTTTCCACTTCCTGACTAGCTGACTTTGTCTGCATCATCAGTTCATCTTCATCCATGACATTATCCGTTGCCGCCATAATAGTCAGATTCTTTCCAACCAGATGAAGGTTGGACAACATACTCATGGACGCTTCCACATTGGCGAAAGGCTGGTTATAAAAATTATCTATTTTTTCCGACATGTTCCGGATGGTATGCAGAGAGATGAAAACAGTAAATATATACAAAACAATAATTGACGCAAAAGCTGCGATCAGTTTTGTTCCTATTTTCAGATTCAAAAAGTAGTTTTTCATCACACTTTTTCCTTTCACTCATCTATGGGAAAACAACTGTCCACGATTCTTAAAAACTCATCCTTCTTGAACGGCTTTACAATAAAATCTCTGGCCCCCATTACAATCGCTCTCTGGATCACAGTTTCCTGACCCATAGCTGAACACATTACAACCGCGGCATCCTCGTCCTGCCTTAAAATCTCTTCCAGCACTTCCAGTCCGGATTTGCCCGGCATGGTGATATCCAAAAGGACCAGATCCGGGTTGTATTCTCCGAACATGGCAATTGCCTCATCACCGTCCCTGGCCTCCTCCACATTGGCATATCCTCCTTCGGACAAAATTTTCCGGATGGACTTTCTCATAAACATGGCGTCATCCACAATCAAGATTTTCTTTTCCATATACTCACCTTAGCTTCTCTCTATTTTTTTTATACACGGCAGGAAATACCGGTTCCAATTTGATCTCACCGCGGTTTAAAAGTTCAGCGTGTCCAATCACCAGATAGCCCCCCGGCTTCAGGCTGGCCTCCAGTTTCTTCACCAGGGTCTCCTTGGCTTTTTTATCAAAATATATCATAACATTTCTACAGAAGATCAGATCAAACTGCTCCGTCCCCATATAAGGTGACAGCAGATTCTGATTCTGAAACCGGATGTTCTGCTTCAGCCGCTCCTCCACACAGAATGTTTTTGCATCCGCTGACCGAAAGTATTTATTCTTCCAATCCGCCTGAAGCCCTTCCACTTCTTTTGCCGTGTAGATCCCCTTCCCCGCCTTTTCCAACACCTGACCGGAAATGTCTGTTGCCAGGATCCTGTAATTTAACAGTTTTCCTGTCCGGTCCCTGTTATCCTGCAGGATCATGGCAATGGTATAACACTCTTCTCCGGTGGAACATCCCGCGCACCAAACATTCAGAATACCTCTGCTGCTTTTGGATAATTCCGGCAGGATATGGTCACGCAGGATTGTAAAATGAGCCGGCTCCCTCATAAAATATGTATAATTGGTAGTCAGACGGCTTACCATATTGGAAGCCGTCATTCCGGTTTTGTCTTTCTTTAAAAGCTCCATATATCTGCCAAAGGTTGTCACACCCTGGGATTCCAGTTCTTTGGACATGCGGCATTCGATCAATGTCTTTTTTTTCTCCAGATTAATGCCGTAACTCTGACGCATATATTCCACTATCTCAGCAAATTCTTCTTCTTTAAGCCTGATCACTTTTTCTCTCCCATATCCCCGGTTTCACTTCTGTCAATTCTTCCCGGTCAATCTCTTCTTCCCCGGTCAGTTCCTCTGCAGCAGCCCCCACGATCAAATCACCTTGCGGCTTCATAAGAATACCGCATTTTGCATCTCTTCCGCTGCCCAGACGGTAATATACGGCAAGGCGGCCTTTATAAACAGAGATGCCCAGTATTTCGTCTCCTGCTCCGGGAACTTTCCATATTTGGGGATTCAGGTAAAGGGTTTCCGTCTTCTCTTTCTCTATATACAAAATTCTTTCCCTGGTTCTCACCTTTATAACTTCCATTGTCTCTCCTTCAATATCTCCGGCTTCAGCACATAGGCCAGCACTTCATCCTCCTGCCCTGTCTGAAGCAGTACAGCTGCCTCCAGATACCGATTCGTCTCATTCCATGCCGGTTCAGCCAGAGACAGGAAAGCTCTTTTGTCAAGGACCCGGATCCCCAATACCCTTTCCGCCAGAAACCCTGCATTCTCCTCGTCCGCCAGAATCAGGTATTCCTGTGTTTTTCCTTTATATCCGGGGCTGGTAAGTCCGGCAAAATCTATAAGGGAAGTTTTCCCTTTTTTTTTCGTCCTCTCGCTGATTCTGTCCACCCAGGACAGAGGAAGAAGATAATGCACTTCATCTGCCATAAATTCCAGATATTCCAGCTGCTGGTCTCCCATTACAACGCCGCCTTTCTTAATGGATTTCTACTATCTCTATAATACTTGATTGCCGCAGAAAAGACAATATAAATATAAAAACAGCGCAGGCAACGATTCGCATTCATTGCCTGCGCCGAATATGGTTATAGATTATTTCTGCACAATATTGATTATCTTTTTCGGAACATAAATCTCTTTTACTATGGTCCCGGTGATCTTATCTGCAATGGCTTCTTTTCCTGCGGCAACGGCCTCCTCCTTGGATGCCTCTGCGCTTATATTGATAACCGCTCTTGTCTTGCCGTTGATCTGTACCGGCACTTCGATCTCGTCATCCTTCATGGCCTCCTCATCAGCCTCAGGCCACTCTGTGTGGAATACAGAATCTTCATGTCCGTACGCCTCCCAGAGCTCCTCTGTCAGATGGGGTGCAAAAGGAGCCAAAAGCTTGATAAATGTCTCTATAGTCTCCTTATCTATTCCGCCTGTCTTCTTGGCAAGCTCGATCAGCTTATTGTTGTATTCCATGAAACCGGAAATAACGGTATTCAGGCTGAAGCTCTCCAGACGCTGTGTGATCTCAAAGACAAGTTTATGGCGCAGCTTCACCATCTCTTTTGTCTCAGCGATGCCTGCTTCCAAACTATCCATGGACAGCTTCCAGAAACGGTTCAGGAAACGGTATACACCGTCAATCCCTCTGTCATCCCACTCTGCATCCAGCTCCGGCGGTCCTACAAACAATTCGTAGAGACGCAGGGAATCGCATCCGTAGTCTCTTACCAGGTCGTCCGGGGAAACTACATTTCCTTTTGACTTGCTCATCTTAATGCCGTTCTTGCCGGTGATCATACCTTGGTTGAACAGTTTCTGGAAAGGCTCATCAAAATCAATCGCTCCGATATCGCAAAGGAACTTGGTATAGAAACGGGAATACAAAAGGTGGAGAACCGCGTGCTCCACACCGCCGATATACATGTCAACCGGCAGGTATTTATCTGCTTTTTCGTTGGAAACCAATTCTTCGTCATTTTTATTGTCCACGTAACGCAGGAAGTACCAGGAGGACCCTGCCCACTGAGGCATGGTGTTGGTCTCACGTTTCGCAGCAGCACCACAGACGGGACAGGTGGTATTGACCCACTCATCAATAGCGGCCAGCGGTGACTCACCAGTGCCTGTAGGCTCGTAGGATTCCACCTCCGGCAGTGTGAGCGGAAGCTGATCTTCCGGAACCGGAACATTTCCGCAGTGCGGACAGTGGATGACCGGAATAGGCTCGCCCCAGTAACGCTGGCGGGAGAATACCCAGTCACGTAGTTTGTAATTTACGGTCTTCTTGCCAATTCCCATTTTTTCTATCATAACAGGTGCCTCTTTTTTCAGCACCGAGGATTCCATGCCATTCCACTCACCGGAATTGATCATGGTACCGCTGGCCTCTGTGTAGGCTTCCGTCATGTTTTCAATCTCTTTGCCGTCCTTGGCAATCACCTGGATAATCGGAATATGAAATTTGGTGGCAAACTCAAAGTCACGGGCATCATGGGCAGGTACACACATGATAGCGCCTGTGCCGTAGTCCGCCAGTACATAATCTGACAGCCAGATGGGAACTTTCGCTCCGTTTAACGGATTGACTGCATAAGTCCCTGTGAACACACCCGTCTTCTCTTTATCCTGGAGACGGTCCACATTAGACTTCATGGAAGCGTCATAGATATATTTTTCTACGGCATCCTTGTTTTCCGGTGTGGCAAGGGAGGCAGCCAGTTTGTGCTCCGGTGCTAAAACCATGAAGGTAGCGCCGTGAAGCGTATCCGGTCTTGTGGTGTAAACTGTGATTTTCTCATCTCGACCTTCAACCGGGAAGTCTACCTCAGCACCGTAGGATTTTCCGATCCAGTCAGACTGCATCTTTTTAACCTTCTCCGGCCAGTCCAGTTTGTCCAGGTCACTTAAAAGACGGTCCGCGTATTTTGTGATGCGGAGCATCCACTGGCGAAGGTTCTTTTTCGTCACAGTAGAACCGCAGCGTTCACAGCATCCGTTTACAACCTCCTCATTGGCAAGACCTGTTTTACAGGACGGACACCAGTTGATGGGGAATTCCTTTTCATACGCAAGGCCTTCTTTGAACATTTTCACGAAAATCCACTGAGTCCATTTGTAGAAGCCCGGATCTGTGGTGTTGACTTCTCTGTCCCAGTCATAAATAGCTGCAATATCATTGATCTGCTTCTTGATGTTCGCCACATTCTGTGCGGTGGATTTTGCAGGATGAACACCCATCTTAATGGCGTAATTCTCAGCCGGAAGGCCGAACGCATCCCATCCCATGGGATGGATCAGATAATAACCCTGCATCATTTTATAGCGGCTCCACACATCAGAGATAACATATCCTCTCCAATGTCCTACGTGAAGTCCGTTTCCTGACGGATATGGGAACATATCCAGACAGTAGTATTTGGGCTTTTGGCCGTCATCTGTGTTCACCGGCTTTTCTTCCCAGTTTTTTTTCCATTTCTGTTCGATCGCCTTATGATTATAAGGTACTGCCATAATTTTATTCCTCCTGGTTTTCGTTTTTCATGCCTGTTTGGGCAGCTATCATTTATGCCGAAGCATAGAAAAAGCCCTTTAGTCACTATATTTAGAGACGAAAGGGCTTATTTTTCCGTGGTACCACTCTAATTCATCCACAATGCCGGATGCACTCATTTCGGTTCTGTAACGGGAACTCCCGCCCCCACTTACCTGCACTCCGGCTATCAGTACGGGAACTCCGAGGCCAGTTCAAAAGCTTCTCTATGCTGCCTTGCACCAGCCGGCAGCTCTCTGAATAAAGAATACTCTCTACTACTCCTCATCACAGTCTCTTCCATATTGGCTTTTTGTTATAAACTACCTGTTATTCTACCGATATCGCCAGATTTTGTCAAGACTCTATACGGTATCTTTCCAAAAAATCCTGTTCGTGACTGTGAGCAGCAGTTTCTATTCTTCCAAAGAAAGCACGGTGCAGACAGGCTCCCCTTCCGTATATTCAATCGTAAGGGAATCACCCACATCAAACTTCACGATTTCCGGATACTCGGTTACCGGCAGATCAAACACCAGGTTTTTGTCCTCCAGCACAACATAGAAATGGGAGTTTCCGTCAATGACCGCCTGGGCCACACGCTTAATTTTGCCGGATACTTTCTGTGCCGTAAGCTCTCCGCCGTCGGAGGAGATGCCGTTGGCTGACAATAGCTTCACATAAGCCTTCTCACATTCAGCCACTGTATCCCCGATGGCCACATTCTGGTACTTCTGGATATTGACCATGGCGTATTTTTTCACCAGACCTGCCCCATCTTTTAAAGCCATAAAATATGTGGGCTCCCCGGAGATATTCAGAAGCAGCGGGAACGCTGCCGTGTATTTTAGGTTCTGTACCTGTCCTTCCGCGGATTCCATAGCGGAATACTCTTCAGCCCCGGCACAGGAGTAATATCTTGTCTCCATGGTACGCTGGTTCATCAGCACAAATCCCACGTTGGAACGGTCGCCGCTGACTGAGGTAATGCCTGTGTATACCCACACATCATCCTCCAGCGCCAGGTAATTATACCCGTCTGTTGTCTTGAGACATCCCTTCTGTCCAAGAATGCTGTTAAAAAATCCGTTTTTCAGCATTCCGTGATAATTATAGAGCTGGATCAAAAGGTCTGCCGGATAGGCACGGTCTACCCACTGGGGACAGTCTTCTATCTTATATTCTGTGGTCTCTCCTGTGATGGCGTTACAGAGAACCACCTTGCCGATGGTCTGTCCGCCGAAAAGGCCTATGTTGAATTTCTTAACAGGACAGATCCAGTAAGGAACTCCCTCATCGTTGATCTCAAAACTTAACTGGTCAAACATGTAGGTTGGATAGCTGAACCGCAGATGTCTGTAAATGTTCCTGTTGAAATACTCGGATTCGGAATACTTAATTCCCTCCTCCAGCTTTACCAGCTCTGTATTCTGTGTGGCCATATCAATGCGGATATAAGCCGGGATTCCCTCCTTCTGGTTTGTCAGCCATTTGATGGGGCTGGCGTACACAAGAGGCGTTACCCTGTAAGGCTGTCCCTGATAGTTGATCTGTGAATAAATTTTGCTCACCTCAAACTGGGACACCATATCCACCATACTTCCCATTTTTCTGTTGCCCAGAAGTTCTGCGGAATCTTTGTCAAGAAGAGGAATCTGATTATAACTGATCTCCTCAATGTCTTCTGTAAAATCCCTCTCTTCCGGTGCTGCAAGCTGCTGATACTTGTTGGCGTTTACGATCGGGGAGGACAACAGGGTTCCAATGGCATATACTGCGATGATCGCTGCGATCACCAGCAATCCCCCCTTCATCACCTTGTTCTTTTTTATGTCCTCCACACTGTGAAAGCGCTTCCTGATTCCGTACACTACCAGGATCACCACTACGATCGCTGCCAGGAAGAACCAAAAGCCGCTTTCATGAATGTTGATGGCAGGCAGCGTAAAATAGTAATAGAGGAATGCCAGGATTACCACAGCAAGACCCGCCGCAATTTTTTTCTTCATACTTTTACCAAATCCTTTCCGGGTGCTCACCCGATTTGTTTAGCATACAGTTTACCATGAGAGAACGCCGGATACAAGTTTTTTTCATATAAAGACCCCGGAAAACCGAATCTTTCGGTTTCCGGGGTGAAAATATCTGATTATTCGTTCTCTTCTGCACTTGCGCGGGCTGCAATTTCTTTCTCCTGGATATCAGAAGGTGCCTGCTCATAACGTGAGAATTCAAAGGAGAAGTTTCCGCTTCCGCCTGTCATGGACCGCAGGTCTGTGGAGTATCCATAGATAGATAACATCGGTACATCTGCTTCCACCACGGTGCATCCCTTATGGTCAGGATCCGGATTCATGCCCAGCACACGGCCGCGGCGTTTATTCAGATCACCCATAACATCACCGGTGTATTTGTCCGGAACCATTACTTTCATGGAAACGATCGGCTCCAAAAGTACCGGGGACGCTTCCATAAAGCCCTTCTTAAAGGCCTGAACTGCGGCTGTCTTAAACGCCATCTCAGAAGAGTCTACCGGGTGGTAAGAACCATCGTAGAGCACTGCCTTCACACCAACGACCGGATAAGATGCCAGCGGTCCTTTCACCACGGAATCCTGAACACCCTTTTCCACTGCCGGGAAGTAGTTCTTAGGAACTGCGCCGCCGACTACAATCTGTTCAAACACATAAGGCTTCTCCAGATCGCCGGAAGGCTCAAAGGTCATTTTTACATGGCCATACTGGCCGTGGCCGCCGGACTGTTTCTTATATTTTGCCTCCACGTCAGCTTTTTTACGGATAGTCTCGCGGAACGGAACTTTAGGTTTGGAAAGCTCAATATCCACTTTATAGCGTTCTTTCATTTTGCTCATCACAATGTCAAGATGCTGTTCACCGATACCATAGATCAAGGTCTGGCGGTTGGCGGAATCATTCTCCACACGCAGTGTCAAATCTTCCTGCATCATTTTGGACAGAGCCTGGGAAACTTTGTCGTCATCGCCCTTGTTCACGGTTTTGTATCTCTTGTATGTATACGGAACGGAAATCTCTGTCTTGCCGAACACAAGAGGGGTGCTCTTGGTTGAAAGCGTATCTCCGGTAGCCACGGTGTTTAATTTGGCAATGGCACCGATATCACCGGCATGCAGCTCCGGTACCTCGATGGGTTTGGAGCCTTCCAGCACATACAGTTTATTTAATTTTTCTTCCGAATCCTTGGTCGCATTGTATAAGGTGTCGTCACCTTTGATAACACCAGAGCAAACCTTAACCAGTGAATATTTGCCCAGGAACGGGTCCACGATGGTCTTGAACACGTATGCGGATTTTGCTTTGGCGAAATCATAGTTGGCCTGGTAAATCTCGTTTGTCTTGGCATTCATGCCTGCGCATGTCTTCTGGTCCGGACTTGGGAAATAACCGCAGATATCATCCAGCAGGTTGGCAACACCCTGTACGTTCACGGCGGAGCCCATACATACGGGAATAATGCTGCCGTCTGAGATATTCATCTTCAGGGCTGCCGAAACCTCTGCCACGGAGAACTCTTCCCCTGCAAAGTAACGGTCCATGAATTCTTCACTGATCTCAGCAACGGATTCCATCAGGGTATCATGGTACTGCTCCAGGTAATCCTGCAGATAGTCAGGAACCGGGCATTCCTTTTTCTGGCCTCTGTCTATGTATCTTCTTCCGGCCTGTTTTACAATGTTTACATAGCCTACGAATTCTTCATTTTCACGGATCGGCATATGGATAGGTGCAATTTTCTTTCCGTACAGTTCGGTCAGGCTTTCCACTACTTTTCTGTAGCTTACATTGTCCACATCCATTTCTGTGACGAAGAACATGCGGGGCAGATTGTATTTTTCACACATCTCCCAGGCTTTCTGGGTTCCCACCTGTACGCCTGCTTTTCCTGAAACCACAATGATCGCCGCGTCGGCTGCCGCAACTGCTTCCTCCACTTCCCCTACAAAGTCGAAATAGCCCGGGGTGTCCAGTACATTGATTTTTACTTTTCCCCATTGAATCGGAACCACAGATGTCGAAATTGAGAATTTTCTTTTGATCTCCTCTTTATCATAATCACTTACCGTGTTACCATCTGTTACCTTTCCCAAGCGGTTCGTAATACCTGACAAGTAAGCCATTGCCTCCACCAGACTTGTCTTTCCGGCACCGCCATGACCGAGCAGGACCACATTTCTAATTCTGTCGCTTCTGAAAACGTCCATATGTAATACCTCCCAATTTTTGATATGTATATATTTTACTAAAAAGGTAGCAACAATTCAAGTATTTTATTCAAATTAGACAAGAAATTTTTCTATATGTTTGGTTATCCTTGCAGTGTATCACTTTAAAGCGCAAAATCGTTGACAATTGACGCTCCTTGTCATAAAATAATAATGTTTGGCGGACATATATCCGCTGTTTATTACGGCAGAAATGCATCGGTTACAGGCTTTCTGCTGTCACAAAAAGAAGAAGGGTAACTACTCTTATACACGGTCGGCGCAGTCCATGCGCAGATTTGACGGAACAGTTACGAAAAAGGAGCATATATCTTATGGAAACAACTACGATTGGCTTTATCGGTCTCGGCTTGATCGGCGGCTCTATAGCCAAAGCCATCCGGAAATTTCATCCGGAATATCAGATTCTCGCATACAACCGGACCAGGGACACTTTAGAGGACGCCGTCTTCGACGGTATTGTGGATATTGCCTGTGATGAACAGGATTCCAAATTTGCCCTCTGTGACATTATTTTCCTGTGCGCCACCGTGGACTATAATATAGAATGTCTCCCCTGGCTGAAGCAGATCATACGGCCCGGCTGTATTCTCACCGATGTGGGAAGTGTGAAGGGCGAGATACATAAAGCGATCACAGCCCTGTCCATGGCCCCAAATTTCATTGGCGGGCATCCCATGGCGGGAAGCGAAAAAACCGGATATGAACATTCCACTGACCATCTGATTGAAAATGCTTACTATATCCTGACTCCTTCCGAGGAGGTAGGGCTTGACAAAATAGGGGTTTACACAGAGCTTGTGACCTCTATCGGTGCCCTGCCCATGATACTGACCTATGAGGAACACGACTACATTACCGCAGCAGTCAGCCATCTGCCTCATGTGGTGGCAGCCGCCCTTGTGAATCTGGTCCACAAGCTGGATTCCCCCTCGGAGCATATGAAAGCCATTGCGGCCGGAGGTTTTAAGGATATTACCAGGATCGCCTCCTCCTCCCCTTATATGTGGCAGCAGATCTGCATGGAAAACCCGGAGAACATCTCCCAGGTCTTAGATGAGTTTATCCGCCTGATCGTACAGGCAAAATATCTGGTGGACCAGCACGACGGGGAGGGTCTGTTCCGGATGTTCTCAGACTCCAGGGAGTACAGGGATTCCATCAGCGACACTTCCAGCGGGCCCATCAAGAAAGAGTATGCCCTATACTGTGATATTATTGACGAGACAGGTGCCATCGCCACCATTGCCACCTTATTGTCCATGAACAATATCAGTATTAAAAATATCGGCATTATCCATAACCGGGAATTTGACGAAGGTGTACTAAAAATTGATTTCTATGATCAGACAGCCCAGAAAGAGGCCGCAGAACAGCTTGGAAAACGGAACTATATTATATATGAGCGTTAGGAGCAGCACATGAAATTCACAAAAAGAAATGCCCTGAGGGGCGAAGTTACCATACCCGGAGACAAATCCATCTCTCACCGGGCAGTCATGCTGGGCGCCATCTCACAGGGCACCACCCGTATCACTAATTTTTTAAGAGGCGCGGACTGTCTCTCCACCATAGCCTGTTTCCGAAAAATGGGAATTGACATCCAGGTGTCCCCGGAACAGATTTTGGTACACGGAAAAGGCCTCCATGGCCTGAAGGCCCCGTCGGATACCCTGGATGTAGGCAACAGCGGAACCACTGCAAGACTCATATCCGGCATTCTGGCCGGACAGACTTTTGAAAGTACACTGACAGGAGACGCCTCCATCCGGAAGCGCCCCATGAAACGGATCATCACCCCCCTGTCTATGATGGGGGCAGATATTGAGAGCCTCCATGGAAATGATTGTGCTCCTCTGCGCATCCGGGGCAGTCATATAAAAGGGATACATTACGATTCCCCCGTGGCCTCCGCCCAGGTAAAATCCTGTATCCTTTTGGCCGGACTGTACGGGGACAGCCAGACAAGCGTCACAGAACCCTATGTCTCCAGAGACCACTCGGAGCGTATGCTGTCAGGCTTTGGAGCCAGCCTTCAAACAGAGGGCTGCACCGTAAGCATACAGCCGGAACCGGAACTGGTTGGACAGGAGGTAGCCGTACCGGGAGATATCTCTTCCGCTGCTTATTTTATCGCTGCTGCCCTTTTAGTGCCAGGCTCTGAACTGCTGATCAAAAATGTGGGCATCAATCCCACCAGGGATGGTATCCTACGCGTATGCCGTCAGATGGGCGCTGACATCACGATCCTGAACCAAAGGGAACATGGCCGAGAGCCGGTGGCAGATCTGCTGGTAAAGCACAGTGCGCTCAAGGGAACAGTCATTGAAGGGGCGGCGATCCCCACACTCATTGATGAACTTCCCATACTTGCAGTGATGGCAGCCTTTGCGGAAGGCTGCACCATGATCCGTGACGCACAGGAGCTAAAAGTCAAGGAATCCAATAGGCTGGATATTCTGGTGCACCATTTAAGCGCAATGGGTGCTGATATCACGGGAACAGAGGATGGTATGATGATCCAAGGCGGCAGAATGCTCCACGGCGCTGTACTGGAAAGCCATTTGGATCACCGGATCGCCATGTCCTTTGCCGTGGCAGGTATTGCCGCGGAAGGTGAGACAGAAATCCTGCAGGCAGACTGTGTAGATATTTCCTACCCCGGATTTTACAAGGATCTGCTGAAAAAATAAAACCTGCCGCAGAAAGGAGCGGAATATGTCGCAGACTACAAAACGGGCACTGTCCCAGTCCCTGAAACATCTCATGGAACAAAAACCCCTGGAGAAAATAACCGTGGTGGATATCTCCGAAGACTGCGGCGTGAACCGTCAGACTTTTTACTACCATTTTCAGGATATCTATGACCTGATCGAATGGATCTATATCAATGAGGCGGAAAAACGGCTGGGAGAAAAGACCACATATGATACCTGGCAGGAAGGTTTTCTCCAAATCCTCTCCTATATTTTAAGTAACCGGAACTTTGTAAAAAACACGTACCACTCTGTCAGCAGGGAGTATCTGGAACACTTCCTTTTCCGGCAGATGTACCGGCTTCTGCTGGGAGTCATAGAAGAAAAAGCGGCAGGCATGGCTGTCCGCGACACGGATAAACAGTTTATCGCCAATTTTTATAAATACGCCTTTGTGGGTTTGATCTGTGAGTGGATCGAGGATGGCATGAAAGAAAATCCCCAGGCCATGACCGACCGCCTGAGCCTTCTGGTACACGGTACCATCACCGGAGCGCTGGAACGGTTTCGGACAGATAAGAGGCATTGATTTTTTATACACTTTTTGCGTAGTGTCAAAAGTTTTGACACTGCGCATTTTCTGTTTATGGCAGTCTTCTCTCTCAGCGGTTATAGTAAAGACAGATAAAACAAAAAACTATGATCCCCAAGAACAAGGAGGTATTCCTATGTATTACAGCAATGGCAATTACGAAGCATTCGCGCGCCCGGTAAAACCCGAAGGCGTGGATAAAAAATCCGCATATCTGGCAGGTTCCGGACTGGCCTCCCTGGCAGCCGCCTGTTTTCTGGTGAGAGACGGACAGATGAAGGGGGAGCATATCCACATTCTGGAAGAATTGTCCCTGCCCGGCGGCGCCTGTGACGGCATCAAAGATGCGCAGAAAGGCTTTATCATCCGGGGCGGACGTGAGATGGAAGATCATTTTGAATGTCTCTGGGATCTTTTCCGCTCCATTCCATCTCTTGAGGTGGAGAACGCCTCTGTGCTGGATGAATTTTACTGGCTGAACAAAAAAGACCCCAACTACTCTCTCATGCGTGTGACCGAGAACAGGGGGCAGGATGCCCACACGGACAATAAATTCGCATTGAGCGACAAGGCAGCCATGGAGATCATGCAGCTCTTTTTCACAAAAGATAAGGATTTGTACGACAAAAAAATCAATGATGTTTTTACGGAGGAATTCTTCAAATCCAATTTCTGGCTCTACTGGAGAACCATGTTTGCATTTGAAGACTGGCACAGCGCTCTGGAAATGAAGCTGTATATCCAGCGTTTCATCCACCATATCGGCGGGCTTCCGGACCTGTCTGCCCTGAAATTCACAAAATATAACCAGTATGAATCCCTGATCCTGCCCATGGTGAAATACCTGGAAGCTCATGGAGTTCAGTTCCAGTATGACACCAAAGTGACCAACGTGATTTTTGACATCACACCGGAAAAAAAGGCTGCCAGAAAAATCATGATGATCCACAACGGCCGGGAAGAGTGCATTGATCTGCTGGATGATGACCTGGTTTTTGTCACCAACGGAAGCTGTACAGAGAATTCCAGCCTTGGGGATGATGATCACGCCCCGGTATTCAATGACACTCCCGGCGGATGCTGGGAGCTGTGGAAAAACATTGCAGCCCAGGACCTCTCCTTCGGAAATCCTGACAAGTTCTGCAGTGAAACAGATAAGACCACTTGGGAATCCGCAACCGTCACCACCCTGGATGACAGGATTCCCGCCTATATCCGGAAAGTCTGCAAAAGGGACCCCTTCAGCGGCAAAGTGGTAACCGGAGGCATTGTGACCTGCAAGGATTCCTCCTGGCTTATGAGCTATACCTTAAACCGGCAGCCGCACTTTAAGGAACAGCCCAAAGACCAGCTCGTGGTCTGGGTCTACGGTCTGTTCACAGATGTTCCCGGAGACTATGTAAAAAAGCCCATGCGTGAATGTACAGGAAGAGAGATCACGGAGGAATGGCTGTACCATCTGGGCGTCCCTGTAGAAGAAATCCCGGATATGGCAGCCAATTCGGCCCGCTGTATCCCCTGCATGATGCCGTATATCACAGCGTTCTTCATGCCAAGGACAGCAGGCGACAGACCTAAGGTGGTGCCGGACGGCTGCGTGAATTTTGCATTTATCGGACAGTTTTCAGATACCGTCCGCGACACAGTATTCACCACGGAGTATTCCGTGCGGACAGCCATGGAGGCAGTCTACACACTACTGGACGTGGACCGCGGCGTACCCGAAGTCTATGGTTCCTGTTATGATATCCGTACCCTTCTGGATGCCACATCCAAAATGCTGGACGGCAAAAAAGCCATAGAGATGAAGGTGCCGTGGATCATGAAGCTCGTGGAGAAGAAAGCCCTGCGAAAGATTTCCGGCACGGTGATCGAAGAACTGCTGAAAGAATATAATGTGATATAAGATAAAGGGGAGGCAGGTGAGATCCGTCACCTGCCTCCCATCATCACTGCCGTGGTACTGAGTTACAGCACCCACTTGCTTTTAACAGCTTATTACTTTTTACCGCTTCATAGGAAGCCTGGATATCCACAGACAGCTTCCTGTCCTTATCCAAAAAAGGAACGATTTTTCTGTATTCCTCAAACGCCTTTCCCGTACATTTCCCAAGCTTATAGTTTCCGCGCAGATCCACTGCCTGCGCTGCGTGCATCAGTTCCATACCCAGGATATACCTGAGATTATCCACAATTTTAAAGGATTTTTCCAATATGAGCACAGCGTTGGAGGCATGGTCCTCAATATACCCGGACAATGCAAAGAAATCCATGGATGAGGGATTCGCCAAAGCTCTGTTCTCGGTATCCAGAGATGTAAACGTCTTCTGGATGGTGGAATATCCGATCACGGTCTTGCCTCCGTCCGGGGATAAAAACCGGGGCAGCCCTGTAAAGGATGGATCTGCCAGCTTGAGAATCCTGTGACATGCGCCTTTTGATATATGGTTCAGTGCAATATTCAGCATTTCCGCCTTTAACGCCAGATTCAGAGGCTCAAAATTACAGCTCACAGACACCCTCTCCTCATCAGGAAGAACACAGGGATTGTCATCCGAATGGTTCAGATGCTGGTTCAGACTCATTTCAAGCAGCTTGACGCATTCCAGTACAGCTCCGTTTATAAAAGCGGAATCCCTGAAACTTAAAGGGTCCTGAAGCGCTTTGCCCTCTGTACCGTCGAAGAGATAACTGCCCTCTAACATATGCAGGCATTCCTGCGCACATTCTGTCTGTTCCGGAAATCCTTTTGCCTCTGTTACACTCCCATCAAGCTGCTGGATCTGTCCGTTTAATCCCTCCAGTCCAATGCAGTATATAAGATTGGAGTTATCGGTCAGCTCTTTTACTTCTCTCAGAAGCAGAGCCGCCATGGCAGCCGCCTGAGAGTTGGAGGATACAATGCCAAGGCCGTCTTTTGGACCCAGGACCAGAGGCTTCATTCCCTCATTTTCCATGGCTTTCCGGCTGTCTGTGGGCTGGCCCTGATAGAGTACATCATTCTCCCCGATTATGGACATGCCGATCATGGCATTTACCGCCAGATCCGCTTCCCCCACAGAGCTTCTTCTCGGAACCAGGGGATGGATCCTTTTATTTAAAAAATCCCTGTAACGTTCCAGTACGTCCCGGGAAAGGCCTGCACAGCCGTACAAAGCCGTATTCAGGCGGATCAGCATAATGGCTCTGACCTCCTCCTCCGTACAATACGGAGGCACACAAAGAGAATGGGAACGCAGAAGGTTTTTATTATACTGGTCAAAATATTCGGTATAAACCTTTCGGTCTTTGTTCCATCCAACCCCTCTGTTTGTCCCGTAAACAGGTGTTTCCGAATCTACCATTCTGTATAATACCTGTTTAGCCTTTTCGGCCCTTTTCATGGCTTCCTCCGAGAGTTCCACAATGGCTCCGTGATATACCACTTCGTAAATCTGATCCAAGGTGAGATTCTTTCCGTCTAAAACAATTTTCTCCATAACTGTTCTCTCCCATTCTGTTCAGTACCGTTGCACTGTTTTCTGAAAATATAATATATTTCCATCAAAATTTTGTTTAAAAAATGCAGAATTGGTCGAGATATTTTCTTTCCCATATGGATGGGATCTTTGACCGTTCCTCTCTGACATCAAAGGTCTGCCTGTCTTCCCCGATCTTCAGCCTGCTTTCACAAGGACAGTCTGAAGAGTGGGTGATCAGGCCGAAGATCCTGCTGTACAGACAGCGTTCCACGGGGTCTCTGCTGTGCCGCGCGTATTGTCCGGCCTTTTTCAGATACATGGCACCTCCCTCAAAGTCGCCTTTTCTGAATAACAGAACCGCTTCGTAGGCATAGGCAGTGCTTCTCTTATACACCACATGGAGATGTTCAAAGCTCTGGACCGCTGCTTTTATATAACGCTCTGCCATACAGTCATTGCCTGTATCAAACAATCCTTTTCCCATATGGAGATACAGCAGGGTTTTGCCGCTGATATTATGGATATTGGCATGGATATCCAGTGATTTTCTGTAATATTCCATGGCACTGTCATAATCTTTTGTCAGACGGCCGATTTCTCCCAGCCAGCTGTAGGCCACTGCTGCATTGGCCCCCCATTCCTCTTTCCACTCCTTATCCAGGAAGATATCCGCTGCCTCAAGCAGTTCCCGGCTGCCTTTTTCCATCTCCCCTTTGAGCACATAGCCAATGCCCTGAAACCTTTTCCAGAAGCCCTGTTCTGCAGATGTGTCAGCAGCCTGCCAAAGTCCTTCCCGGCTGAAACGGATGAGTGCATCCGCCTGACAGGTGTCCATGGCAAGATACGCCTTCTGCTTCAGAGTTTCCTTTGCCGTGCCCTGCAGCTGCTCCAGCAGACCGATATATTCCCAGGACCTTTCATAGTCCGGGATCTTTACATAGGACTGGACCAGCATAGTGAGATAAAGCTCCAGCCGCTCTTTTTCAAAGCCCCCGGGATTGACGGATTCTTTATACGCTTCCACATAGGCTTCCATCTGCTGATAAATAAATTCTATCTGTTTTCTGTTGTTCAGATATGTTTCCGTGTTATACATCACATCGTAAGCATGCAGTACCGGGAAAAATTCGTGGGCGATGGCCAGATATCTGCGCAGATATTCTTTCAGGTAAAAATCCGATTTTTTTCTGTCCTGGCTCTTAAAGTAATGATAGCTGATCTTAGGCAGGAGATCCTCGTTCTTTCCCATAAAAAACTGCTTCTCAAACCGTTTTGCCATGAGGCTGTGAAGACTTTTCCTTTTCGTCAGGCTGAGGCCTTCATAAACCCTTATCCTTTCCTCCTCATCCGGAAAAGAATAATAGATCCTGCCGGCATCCTCTTCCTCCCGTATCATCCCCCCTTGGACAAGGGATTCTATCCCCTCCACAAACAGGGAATCCCCCAGGCCGGAAAAATACATTAATTTTCTGTATTCCGCTCTGTCGCAGAACATGGATATCCATTCCAGCAGGCTTTTGCAGATATCCGACTGGCTTTCACCCGTATGGGAGAAATGCGTTTCCTCCTCCTGCACACGCTCCCGCTCTTTTTGGCTGATGATTTTTTGCCAGAGCTTTGTGATCTCCTCACCGGGCACCTCATCCAGTTCCTGTTCCAATATGTACTGCAGCTCCCGGTAGACCATATCCGCCCGGTTCCTCTGCCCTGCCTTTTCATATAGTTTCATAAGAAGCTGATAATATTTTTCACAGAATTCGTCCATGGCTATGAGGTTTTTACATATCTCCTCACACAGATCCAGTCTGCACTTGTCTTTGAACAGTTCCTCCTCAGTAAGGAAATAAATCTTCTCTGCGGTCTCGATCCTTTTCTGACGTATAAAATTTTCAAACTGACTGCTTTCTTTTACTTCAAAATGTTCTAAATACCAGAAATTCTCCTTACCGGAAAGGATCTCAAGATCACTTTTCATCTCATGCAGATCCATCCACAAGTCCGCTTCCGGGTTGATCCTGAGCTGCTGTCTGCCGTCTGTGATCAAAAAATCCTTCCCGAAAGCCTTTCTGATATGATAGAGCGCATTTCTGTAATTTCTGTTTGCCTTTTCTTCATCATATTTATCTCCCCAGAAGATATCTTCCAGTACCTGCTTATTTTCATATCCTTTGGTAATAAGGTAATAGAACATTCCCTCCGCCCTTCCATAGGGGAACAGATATCTTTTTTTATTTACATAAACTCTGGGTGTTCCTAAAAGAAAAACTTCTATTTTATCCATGCTGTCCTCTCCCTTTTCTGTTCCGCACACTCTATCTATTTATCATAGGCACCACAGGGAAATTAGTCAATAACACTTTTTTAACAAAACTTCAACAGCTATGTTCCATAATAGAGACAAAAGTTCCAGGAATGAATTTTTAAACAACTCTAAGGGAAAGCAGGAGGAATCTGTTCTATGAACCATTATAACATTACCCTTACCATTAACCGGGAAATCTTCATTTTTTCCGTCACGGAAGAAGATACCCTTCTCGACGTGATCCGCGAAAAAGCAGGACTTACAGGCACCAAACAGGGATGCGGCTGTGAGCAGTGCGGAGCCTGCACTGTGCTTTTGAACGGAAAAGCCGTAAATTCCTGCTGTGTACTGGCACTGCAGGCGGACAATGGGGAAATTGAAACCATTGAGGGGCTGGAATCTCCAAATGAGCTGCATCCCATTCAACAGGCTTATATGGACGAGGGTGCCGTACAGTGCGGTTTTTGCACACCGGGCATGATCATGTCCACAAAAGCCCTATTGGACCGGATTCCCAAGCCTGACGGTTCCCAGATCCGGGAAGCGCTCTCCGGAAATATTTGCAGATGTACCGGTTATACAAAGATTGAGGCAGCCGTTAAAACTGCCGCCCAAAAACTGGAGGAGGTGTCCCATGAATCCATATAAAACTGCTGCACACGGAATCCCAAGACATGAGTCCGCCGCAAAAGTCACCGGAAAGGCTCTCTACACAGGAGATTTTTCCCTTCCTCAAATGGTGTACGGCATGATGATCCGAAGCCCTCATGCACATGCAGAAGTCACAGACATTGACCTTTCCCAAGCGGAGAAAACCGAAGGCTACATAGGCGCACTTCTTCCCTGGGAGGTTCCTGACACCTTTTACAACTGTTCCGGCAATCCCCCGTCCCCGCTGCTCATGAAAGATGAGAAGATACTCACCGCCCACCCTCTCTGTGTGGGAGACCGCATCCTGGCCATTGCCGCCAGGACCCCACAGGCGCTTTTAAAGGCAGCCAAAGCCGTAAAGGTCAGCTACAGGCTTCTGCCTTCCGTACATACCATAAAGGATGCATTAAAGGCTGATGCCGCTCCGATCCAGCCGCATCTGTCCCAAAACAATATTCTTGCTTCCAGGGAAGCCTCTGCCGGTGATACGGAAAAAGGCTTTGAAGAAGCGGACTATATTTTTGAGGATGATTTCCACACTTCAGCCATGCAGCATGTGGCTATGGAACCCACATCCTGTATCTGCGATTTTACTGACGGCAGGAAACTGCATATCTGGAGCAACTCCCAGACACCTTATCAGGAGCGAAGAATTATGGCGGAACTGTTTGGGATGAACGAAAATGATATCCGTGTTGTGAAGCCTGTCATGGGCGGAGGTTTCGGTGCCAGGCAGCAGCTCCATAACCAGCCTGCCGCTGCCCTTTTGTCAAAAAAAATAAGAAGACCCGTTAAGCTTATCAACACTCGGGAAGAAGAGATGTATGCTTCCGTAGTACGCCATGAAATGCAGACACATTTAAAATTCGGTGTGACAAAAGAGGGCATTTTAACTGCCTTCCGGACAGAATACTATCTGAATGCAGGTCCTTATACTACCCACACCCCCACGATCGTGGCTGCTGCCAGCAGAAAGTTCCAGTACAAGGTACCCAATTATCTTTTTAACGGATACAGCATAGCGACCAACGGTCCCACCGCAGGCGCCTTCCGGGGATACGGCAATGCACAGCTCACCTTCGGACGGGAACTTATGATGAGCCGGATCGCCAGAAAGCTCCACCTTGACCCCGTGGAATTCCGTCTGCGCAATCATGTACAGGCAGGAGAAAAGTTCCCTGCCGCCTCAGCAGCGGTTACGAGCTGCGGCATTGAAAAGTGTGCCCGCCGTTGTCAGGAGATCCGGCGGGAGATCGACGAAAAGGAAGGGCTGGCCCATAATGAGGAAATCCGGCAGGCGTGGGGTGTCTCTTTTGCCTGTCATGGATCAGGTCCCTCCTCCAAAGAAGGAATGAGTTCTGCCGTCATACTGGCAAACGATGACGGCAGCATCCACCTTATGACCGGTTCCGCGGATATTGGACAGGGCAGTGAAACCATGCTTTCCCAAATAGCGGCGGAATGCCTGGGAATTCCCTTCTCTCTTGTTAAGATCACTGCGGCCGATACCGGAATCTCCCCTTACGATACCGGAACCTTTGGCAGTTCCCAGACTTATGTAAGCGGAAACGCGGTTGTGCTTGCCTGTCAGGATATCATACAAAAGCTTGTCCATGCCCTGTCAGACTGTTACGGCAGCATGGATATAACATTCGGGGAAGACAAAAAATTCCATATCCCGTCAAAAAATCAGCATCTTTCTTTTCAGGAGGCTGCGGGGCAGGTGTTTTTCGGTATGAAAGGAGCAGTCATTATGGGAAATTCCAGCTATAAAGCCCAGGAAAGCCCCAACCCCTTTGCCGTCTGCATGGTGAAGGCAGAATACGAAAAGAAAACCAACAGCATCATCCTGCGGCACGTGATCGAGGTTGTGGACGTGGGCACCCCCATCAATCCCCTCACTGTCATAGGGCAGATTGAGGGGGGGATCGGACAAGGGGTGGGCTACGCTCTGACAGAGACTTTGGAGCACAACCGCCGCGCTGGCAAGGTGATCTCCTCGGATCTTCTGACATACCGTGTACCGTTAATTTCGGATATGCCGGATATCCATGGAGAATACATTGAAAGTTTTGAGCCTACCGGTCCCCTGGGCGCAAAAAGTGTAGGGGAATTGACTACCGTACCCGTAGCGCCTGCCATCGCAGACGCCGTATCACAGGCATCGGGCAGAGAGATCAACCGGATACCGCTGTCTGAGTCCTTTTTCATAAAACCAAACAAAAAATAGGAGAGATGACCATGTATTATAAACCGCAGAATCTGGAAGACGCGCTTTCCTGCCTGTCTTCCGAATCCCCCGTCATCCTTGCCGGCGGGACAGATCTTATGCCTTTAATAAAAAACGATTTAAAGCCCTCTGGAAATTATCTGGATATCACCCACATTCCAAGCCTCCGCGCAGTCAAGAGGACAACAGAGGGCTGGTTTTTGGGGGCTGCCGTTACTTTAAGCGGACTTTCCTGCAATTCTGCCCTCTGTACCTCATATCCTGCTCTTGAGATGGCTCTGCGTGTTACGGCTTCCCCGCAAATAAGAAATATGGGGACTATCGGCGGAAATATCCTCCAGGACAGGCGCTGCATTTATTTCAACCAGTCTTCTTACTGGAGGAGCAGTATACCGAAATGTTTTAAAACAGGCGGAAACCTCTGCCACCAGATTCCCAACTCTCCTGTGTGCCGCGCTCTGTATTATTCAGATCTGGCCCCCGCCCTGATGCTTTATCACGCGCAGGCTCTGTTCTACAAAAAGGGAGAAAAACACAAGCTGCCCGTAGAAACTTTCATTCAAAACCATACCGCACAGAACGGAACCACGGAAAGATCAGATATCCTTCTTGAAGGGTTTCTGCTTCCCTTCCCGCTAAAGGGATACCAAAGTGCCTTTGAAAAAATAAGTATCCGTGGCTCTGTTGATTTCCCCACCGTCAATTTTGCAGGCGCTTATTGTCCCGAGACCAGAGATGCACGGCTCCTCGTTGGAGCTGTGGCTGACAATCCCGTGGAACTGCATGACACCGCAGCCTTCATCTCTGCCGGAAAGGAAACTGACCTGGATCAAATAGCGGAAACAGCAGTAAAAGAGCTTCTTTCCAAAAGCAGGTTGATCAAAGAATCTACCATTTCCGTAAAGGTAAAGAAAGATTCCTTTCAAAATATCCGCACGCTGCTGAAAACCCTGATCTGCCCGCCGGAAGGATAATTCTTCAAATTCTCATTCCCTATAAAGAGTAAGGAGCAGGTGAACGCCCTCACCTGCCCCTTACTCTTTTTCTGCTGCCGCCATATCATTTGACAGTCTGGATTTCATCATTTTCTCCTCATGCTTTAACAGGGATTCCCACTTTTCTGCAAACGCCATATAATTCTTTTGGTGCAAATCCTCTGCAGCCTTTTGGATTCGTTCTTTATATTCATCATGAAGAGAACGTGCCTTGAGCCGGTGCAGCGTAAACGGGTATCCCCAAGCCAGCATCTCTCTTATTTTTCCATAGCATTCCCGCACAATGGAAAGCGGGCACTTTTCCTCTATAAAAAAGAGACAGATTTCAAAAGAACGATAGCTTTTTCCTTCCCTCAGCATCTTTACAAATTCCTCCTCCAGCCGTCTTCTCTCATCCTCACAAATATGCTCCAGCGTATAAAAAGAAATCCGGCGTATGGTCAGAGCCAGGACCTCCAGACTTTCCAGATACAGACGCATCCCTTCCCTTATCTCTGTTCTGGAGAAATCCATGGAGCGCACAGTTGTACAAATCTGTGTCCCTTTTCCATGATAAGACTCTGTCAGACCCAGACTGTTTAGAATACTGAGGGTACGGCGCACCGTGCTGACAGATACCTCATATATCTCTGCCATCTTGGGCAGTGACGGCAGATAGCTGCCTGCTGTATAGACGCCCAGGTTGATTTCCCTGATTATTAGGGACACCATGGTATAGCAGAGCTGAGGCCTCTGTCTGTAAACATTCCAGTGAAAAGGTAACTGTTCCGCGCCTTTTGGAAATACCGTCTTCTCATTTTTGCGGAGAAATGTCTTGATCTCCTGTACTGCTTCGCAGTAAAAATCTGCAAACTGCTCATGCAGCCATATAACTACGTTTTCCCGCCGGCTGCCTGTACTGGTGTAGGGCATGATTTCTTTTTCATCCTTATTTACCAGATACGGGAGCCGGATATAGCCGATGACCTCCCAATAAAAATTCAGCGCCAGACCATTATCCAGACTTAGAAGAGCCAGATAGTAGAATTCCACCGGAAGGGATACGGCATTGGCCGATGGAGCCATGAGTTTGTTCATAAACCACTGCCAGTTTTTTTCATCCCACCTGCGGACCCCTTCCTCCCAGAGAGGTTCCAGGAGAAGCCTTCCCGATTCGCACAGTTCCTGGATTCCTGCTTCTCTGGGAGCAAAGTATTTCATCGCATTTTTTCGGAAGCCTGCCGGGCTGCTTTTATAAATAACTTTTGCGGTTTTTCTCGCATCCACCTGGATAAGTCCCTTTTTTTCAAGGACAGAAAGCGCGTTTCTCACCGTAGCGGGAGCCATCTGGAACATATCACAGATTCTGCTGATGGACGGCAGATGATCCCCGTATCTATTGTACCCAAAAAGGATTCTGGTCTCATAATATTCATAAACAAGTCTGTAAATTCCGCTTTCAAGCAGCATAATTCTTCACCTCAATGGATTCGTTGGTATTTTAGTCTTCTTTTCTGAAGATGAAATCATATAATGTCTGGAATAGTCTTGCCGGGTCTATGGGCTTTGCCAGATGCGCATTCATTCCCGCTGCTTTGCTCTTCTCAATATCGTCGTCAAAGGCGTTAGCTGTCATGGCAATGATCGGAATGGTTTTGGCATCGGTATTGCTCAGATGACGGATATTGGTGGCTGTTGCCAGGCCATCCATGAGAGGCATCCGGATATCCATCAAAATTGCATCATAATATTTCTCCTCTGATTTGCTGAACATCTCCAGGGCACGCAGACCGTTTTCCGCTGTCTCCACAATAAACCCTTTTCCTTCCAGTAGCATGACCGCTATCTCTGTATTCAGGGGATGGTCCTCAGCCAAAAGCACACGTTTTCCTGTAAAATCATAGTCCATCTCTGCCTCTTTTTTTTCTGCCTTCTCTTCATCCTTTTTGCCCAGCGCTTTGGAAAATGCAGATATAAGAGAGGATTTGAACATAGGTTTGCTGATCAGCAGATTAACACCTGCCAATTTCGCCTCATGCTCAATGGAACTCCAGTCATATGCCGTCATTATGATGATCGTCACCTCAGGCCCCACAATGCCGCGGATACGCCGGGCCGTCTCGATTCCATCCATCTCCGGCATTTTCCAGTCGATCAGTATCATATCAAAATATTTCCCGTTATTCCACAAATCCCGGACCCGGTTCACCGCCTTAAACCCACTGTCGGCCCACTCCGCAGATATTCCCATCTCTTTCAGGGTGACCATGGCACTCTCGCACACTGCCACATCATCATCCACCACCAGTGTTTTAAGATTTGCAAAATTATAGGTTTGTTTCTTCTGCTTATGATGCAGTTTCTCCTCCTCTGTG
This sequence comes from Blautia pseudococcoides, assembly GCF_001689125.2. Lineage (NCBI taxonomy): Bacteria > Bacillati > Bacillota > Clostridia > Lachnospirales > Lachnospiraceae > Blautia > Blautia pseudococcoides. Next base: position 1,722,980 of record NZ_CP015405.2, read on the forward strand.
ATGCCCAGCTTTACATCCACAGTGAATTCTGAACCGATCTCCTTGATGGAACGGACAATAATACGTCCGTCCATCATATCCACAATATTTTTAGAAATGGCAAGGCCAAGGCCTGTTCCCCCATAAAGAGCGGTAGTCCCTGTACTTTCCTGGGAAAAGGGTTCAAATATATGGGGGAGAAACTCCTCGTTCATCCCCACGCCTGTATCGTTGATGACAAACCGCAGGACAGCATCATTCTTTGTTCTGCGCATCTGGGCAGCCGAGAAGGTCACTTTACCGCCCTCACCGGTAAATTTTATGGCATTTGACAGGATATTGATAAGCACCTGCTGCAGTTTCATGGCGTCTCCCATGTAATAATCATCCAGCACGGGGTCCACAATACACTCATAGTCCACACCTTTTGCGGTTGCCTGCGCATGGCAGATGGAGTTGACCCCATTGAGGAATTCCTCTGTGGGGATCTTCTCATTCTTCAGCAGCATCTTGCCGCTCTCGATCCGGCTCATATCCAGAATATCGTTGATCAATGACAGCAGGAAACGGGAGGAAATGCCTATCTTGGCAATACAGTCTGCCACCTGCTCATCATCCCCGATCGACTGGGCCGCTATGGTGCTCATACCTATGATGGCATTCATAGGTGTACGGATTTCGTGGCTCATGCGTGACAAAAAGTCTGATTTTGCCGCGTTGGCCTGTTCCGCGGCAACCAGGGCTGCTGCCATCTCCTCCTTCTGACGCTGTTCCTGGCGCACCACGTCAGTCACATCCGTTCTCGCAAGACATGCCCGTCCCAGTTCCTTGTCTATGTAGAAAACCTCACAGCGCTTAACCCGCAGATTCCCGGTCTCATCCTTCATCTCCACAATAAAGGAATAGGATTCACATTCCTCCAGTTGTTCTTCCATATAGCTGTATTCCAAGTGCTTCTGATAGGAGGTACAGATTGGTTCCTCCATGGTCCCTGCTGCCACTTTTTTGATCTCACTTTGGAAACGCCCGCTCCTCGGAAGAATTCCGTATGCCCGTTCATCAAAAGAAATGAGATGATAGGTATCACGACGGATATCAATATCCGCGATCAGCTCAAAACCAAGATCCGTGATCTTTTTCAAGAGCTGTTCCTGCATTTTCTGTTCCGTCACATCAAAGGTATAAAAAAAGGTAATGATATCACCGCTCTGGGGATTTAAGTGGGAACGGAAGTTGGTATTACTCCAGAATACGCTCCCATCCTTTCTCCTTCTTAAAAATTCAAACCTGTAATCTACTTTTCCCCCATGATAGTCCGCCAGCACTTTCTCCCGGTCAAGGGCGCTGCTGATCTTCTCTCCGTACTGCCAATCCACAGCAGACTGTGCCATATTCTGCACGGATTCCTCATATGTGGCGCCCACATGGGTAATGGCATCATCGAAGGCAGATACATAGCTCTCCACACAGTTCTTCGTCACATTGATCCGGCCTCGGAAATTTTTCTCTGAGGAGGACAGCTCCGCAAAATAAGCCATCTCTTTTTCAAACAATTCCCTGGACCTCTCCTGAATCTGTTTTTCCTCTGTAATATCCACAAAGATACAGTAAAAATACTGTTCCCCTGTTTTTTCGGTAAAGAGCTGTGCCTTTATGGAGATCCATTTGACAGTACCGTCTTTGCAGATCAGACGATTTTCATTATGTATGGTATTGCCATACTTTAACTGGGCCTTCAGCTTGTCTTTCATGACCGCCAGATCTTCGGGATAAATAACAGAAGACATGCGGCTGCCCATGCCGGCAAACTCCTGTCTGGTATAGCCAAGGAATTCAAAAAGACCGTCATTGGCTTCAATGACGGAAAAGAACTCGTCAAATCTGCAGCGGAATACCGCACCGGGTATATTATTATAGATATGCAGCAGATCTTCATGGAGTCCCCCTGTATCCGAGAGACAGATATTCTTTATCAGCCATTTTTCCTGATCCAGGGCCAGTGTGAAATGTCCCTCCATCTGCCAGGTATATGTCTCATTTCTTAAATCCAGCCTGCAGGAAAGGCTGCAAATCCCATGGCCCAGAGGCTGTTCGTATATAACAGAGACTTGCGGATAAAAAACATCATTTATATTTTCTATATCTCTGCGGATATGATCCAGCACCTCTTGTCTTCCATGGGCATATTCCCTTTTTCCGGCGTCCATAAAGCGAATATCACTGTCCAAAAATTCCGCTGCCTTCTCAGGCTCCCGCAGTGCGAACCAGGTATTACAGAATTCTTCTACAGCCAGCCCGGCATCTCTTTTCTTTCCCATTGATTCATTCCTCTCATTACAGCATTCTTCCTTCTGCTTGTCTCTTTTCCTCTTCATTTTATCTTAACACTTATCGAAATTATTGTAAACGGTGCATTTTATGTGCGCGGGCGCATACGTCACCACCCGGCGGATTTTTTCTCCCTGGTATTCCATCATTACTTCTTCCTGCCCCATCCTCTATCATGTAACTGATCATAAACTAAAATATTTTACTGTCGGCGGCACTTCCCTGAAAAATGTACCTGCCGGATACCACAAAGCACATCCTCAGGCCCAATACCTGAAAGATAAAAGCTGGTATCTGGAATATCCCATAGGTGATGAGAGAGACCTTGATTTTCTAAAACACACAAAAAAGGAGAAGCCCCTTCCGTATCACGGACAGCAGGCTCTCCTTTTTTTCCTTGGGTGCTTATATTCCTTATTCCACTGCCAGATATTGATACAGAAGTTTATCCAGAGCATCCATGTCTATGGGTTTTGGAAAATGGGCATTCATGCCTGCCCGTATGGCTGCATGTGCATCTTCAGCAAATGCGTTGGCAGTCATGGCTATAATAGACATTTTTTTCACATCCTTCCGGTCCATCCCGCGGATTATTTTGGCAGCCTCATATCCGTCCATCCGCGGCATCTGGATGTCCATGAGTATCATATCATAATACCCTTCCCCGGAATCAGATACCATCTTCACGGCTTCCTCCCCGTCACACGCTTCCTCTATCCTTGCTCCCGTTTCCCCGATCAGTTCCCGGGCAATCTCTCTGTTGATCTCGTTATCCTCCACAAGCAGGATCCTCTTGTCTGAATAATCTTTCCTGACAGAAGGCCGTATCATTTCCTTTGATGGCTTTTCGCCGCTGAGCTCCTCCAGCAGGCCGCACAGCTTTGCATGATAAAACGGCTTTGCCAGAAATGCTGTAACCCCGGCTTCCACAGCCTCCCGCTCTATCTCTGACCAGTCGTAAGCAGTCAGTACGATCACGGGAATCCCGGCTCCTATAACTCTTCGGATACGGCGGGTCACCTCCACTCCGTCCATATCCGGCATCTTCCAGTCCACGATCACCAGACCATAGGGGTCTGCCGTCTTCTCTGCCTGCAGGACTTTATGGACAGCGGTGCTGCCGTCTGTGACAGATTCAGCTTTGAGTCCCATCTCTTCCAACAGTTCGGCCGCATTTTCACAGATGAGCCTATCGTCATCCACCATGAGACAGCGAACGCCGATCCACTCCTGGGGCACTTCCTCCTCCTCGTTCTCCTGCAGCTTCAAAGAAAGCGTCACCGTAAATACAGAGCCTGCCCCCGGTGTACTCTCCACCTGGATATCACCGTTCATCAGATCAACTACATTTTTTGTGATAGCCATCCCAAGCCCGGTACCGGTCACTTTACTGTTTGTGGAATCCTGGGCGCGCTCAAACGGCTGAAAAATCCGTTCTATAAATTCTCCGCTCATGCCGATTCCGGTATCTTCACAGCAAAATACATAATTCAGATAGCCCTTGCGGTTCCCTGCTTTCTGCGTCACAGTCACATGGATGTTTCCCCCTGCAGGCGTATATTTAATGGCATTGCTCAGAATGTTGATGCATACCTGCCGGACACGCAGGGAATCTCCGATAACCTTTTCATTCCGCAGTTTAATAAGCTCCACTTCCAGGTTCAGCCTGTTTGCGTCTGCCTGAGGTCTTAAAAGCTCCGTAAGTTCAGATATAAGCTCCGCGAAATTAAAAGGTTCATATCTTAGGGAGAGTTTTCCGCTCTCAATCTTTGACATATCCAGTATATCATTGATCAGACTGAGCAGATGTTTGCTGGAAAGCCCGATTTTTTTCAAGCACTCTGCTACACGGTCCCTGTCGTTGAGATGGGCTGCCGCGATAGCTGCCATTCCCACAATGGCATTCATGGGGGTCCGGATATCATGGCTCATATTAGACAAGAACTGACTCTTTGCCCTGCTGGCCGCCATGGCATTGTCAAGGGCACTCTGAAGCGCCTGACGCTGCTGTTCCTCCTCATAGCGCTGCTCATCTATACGGCGTGATATCAGGATTGCCAGCCTGTCCTCAGAATACGGGTTATCCACATGGATGATCTGTGTGGAGGTCCAGTGGTAGACATCGTCTGTGAGCATTTGCCTGGCTTCCATAAATACCTCTTTTTTTGTCCCCAGCACCTCTCTTAGATTTTCAAGTGCAAACCGGCTGATATAATCACTGAGGCTGTCCTCATGTATGGTATGCAGCATGTCTTCAAAAAGTTCACTGTATGTTTCCTGTTTTCCTATGTTCAGCTTCAGTGCCGGGTCGATATAGATAAATCCAAGCGAATCTCTTGTAAGGTTCACACTGATGATAACCGGATAGGCATTGGAGATCGCCCCTACCAAAGTCAGACGCTCCTGAAGCTTTTGTCTCTCTTCTTCCTCTGCTCTTAACTTTTCCTCCGTCACATCATGGAAGGTTGCGATCAAAACCGGATTTTCATTTTCATCCAGAGTTTTCTCAACAATCCCGGCAGCCCAGAAATAAGTGCCGTCTTTTTTTATGACCCTGTTTTCAAATATATGTTTATTATCCCTGTCCGCTTTTACTTTAGAAAGTCTTGTTACCTGTTGATATTCATCCGGATGGATGATTTCCTGAAGGCTGACCCCTTTGGGCGCATCATTGGAGGCGCTGTCCGGATAAGACAAAAGGCGCAGTCCCTCTCTGTTCAGCTGAAGCAGATGATAGGGCTGCTCCACGGTTATGAGAGCAACGCCCTCCGGAATGGCATTATATAAATGTCCGATATAATTCGCCTGGCTTCTCAGCCTTTTATTCGTTTTATTCACATAGTGCAGGTAGAATGCAAAAAGCAGGAAAATCCCCACCAGTATACTGGCAATAAGCGCCAGAGAGCGCAGCAGGATAACATTGGTCTGTGCATCCACCACCTGCTTTGGTATAATGGATATGAGATACCAGTCCGTATCCAGCTTCAGGGGCGTATAGCAAAAAACCGTATCCTCCTCCTGATAGTAAAAAACAGCCCATCCGGTACGGAGGTCTTCCAGAGACTGCCGGAATTCTGTAATACCAGCCTCCTCATTTTTGGCAGCCGGCAGCATATCGAACAAATTCTGGACCGTTTTATTACTGTTCGGATGAGGCGAACGTATCAGCACATCCCCCTGGGTATTGACAACATAAGAAAATCCGGCATCATTGTAAAAGGACAGGCTGAAACTGTTCACAATACTCTCCACCTCATACTGTTTTATAAGGTATCCAGTGGCATCCTGCAGTTTTACCCGGACAAACAATTCAAAAACATTGATGCCTGTAACACTGCTGATATGGGTGTCCAGAATTCCGGAATCCTGCTTCTTATCCTGCAGGGCCTTCTCCACCGCTTCATCCTTTTCGGACTGTTCAGGAATACAAGTGCCGTCTGAGAGATAGAGCTGCATACCGCTTTCTAAATTACTGTAATCTTCCATCACATCAGCCAGCTCTTGTTCCTGTTCCCTTGTATATTGCTCCATATAACCGGCTATGGTATCCATAGACTCATAATTTTTCCCGAGCTGAACCTTCAGTGTGTTGCATCCCTGCCGGGTGCTCTCCATGATGGTATTGATCGACTGTTCCCAGAGCTGTTTTTTAACCCCCTGCACAAAAAGAAAAGTAAGAAGGAAAAGAACAATACCCACCAGCACTGCAGCCAGTGCCGTCTTTTTCTTTATGCCTGAAGCTTCTTTGTTTTGAATCACTGTGATCCCCTTTCTGCGGTATTTTGTTCATCCATCCATTCCATGGTCTCATCCAGAGTCTCCCCGGAAAGCAGTTTGACAGAAACCTCTTTTGTCCATTCCCATATGGGAATGGACAAAAGCCCGTCAGTTCCTATCACCGTTTTTCCTGACTGATAACAGGAGACCAGAGGCTGGATCTCCTGGACAGAGGAAGGGCTTCCACCCTTTAAGGGGCTGAAGGAGCACTGCTGGTCCGCAAGCTTCTGTATATTTTCCGGCCCGGTAAAATATTCAACGAACTGAAGCGCAGCATTCAGGTGTTCACTGTCCGCATTCACACCCAGCCTGGTATCCGCATTGATGACCAGAAGGGAACCATCCTCCAATACAGGATAGGGCGCCACCTCAAACTCAAATTCCGGATTCATACTCTTCATCCGTCCGGCAGCCCAGGCTCCGGTCAGCATAAACGGGGTTTTCCCCTTGACAAACTCCACCAGATCATCGGAAGTCTTATTCGTTTCCAAAGCTGCTGCTGCATTGATATATCCTTTGGTGATCATGTTCTCCGCCAGAGAAAAACCGGGGGCCAGATATTCACTGAGCTTTACCTTGCCCTGATTGAGCCGTTCAAACACCTCCGCCTGGCTGTTGTCCTGATATACGGAATAGAATCCCTTTCCAATAGCCAGTGTTTTTAAAGAGATATCATTGTTGGCGATCACAGGTGTGATTCCCTCTTTTACAAAATAACTGCAGACCTGTTCCCACTCCTCAAGATTCCCCGGAACCTCCTGTTTATGTTCTTTCAGGAGGGACAGGTTACAGTACAGACCAAATACAGACACTGTAGTGGGAACCCAGTAAATACCTCCGTCGTCCTCCATCTGCCCCCTCATGGCTTCCGTGTAATTTGATATGGAATCCAGCCCTGACAACTCCGCAAGCTTTCCCTGGCGCTCCAGCTCCAGCACCACATCGTGATTCACCATGAAAACATCATCACCTTTTTGGGCATCCATTCTCTTATTCAGAGCCTCAAAATATTCATCCCCCTTCAGGCTTTCATACGACACACGAATATCCGGATTCTCATCCATGAATCCGGATATGATCTCCTCAATAACCGTTACATTTTCAGGTTCATATTTATTTCCAAAAAAAGTTATGGATGTAACATTCTCCGGTATCTCCTGATAATTTGTCACGGTATTCCTTTCACCGCATCCGCCAAGTGTATAAATGCTGCTCAATACCACCAGCGAAAGCAGTACACACTCTTTTCTTTTCATCCAGCCCGCACTCCTTTGCCCCTCTATGTTCTGTATATGTATGACAGTCACCCGAACCCCGCAAACTCTGTTCATATATGTTTCATTCTATCATAGGAGTGCAAAAAGTGCAATCAATCTGTAACCCCTGTTCTGCTGTCTTATGAGGCAGTGATAAAACAGAGCCGCCCTCCTCCGAAAAATAAAGTCTCTCAAATTCGCCGGCACTCACAGGCCTTCCGAATAAAAATCCCTGTATATAATCCGGTGAAGCCTGCATAACTGTCGCAAACTCTTCTTTTGTCTCCACACCCTCCACACAGACCTTTAAATGAATGATATGTGCCAGCTTGACAATGTACTCCAGAAAAATATACTCATAACTGTCTTTGCAGAGGCCCTTGATAAAGCTGCGGTCTATCTTAATGACATTGGCCGGCAGTTCCTTGAGGTGGCTCAGAGAAGAATAACCTGTCCCAAAATCATCAATGGCGATTCCGTATCCCATCTCATGCATATCCTTAAATTCCTGGTTCAGGAAATGCAGATTGGGCACCCAGCAGCTCTCTGTCAGCTCCAGGATCAGATTTTTTGCGGATACCTTGGGCACATGTTCATTTTTCAGATATTCCAGCAAGGCATTTTCTTTCAACTGGATGTAAGACACATTGATGCTCATGGTAAAATCAGGATTATATTTCTGCCACTCCCGGCACTGCTTTGCGCCCTCCTCCAATACCCATTTTCCCACCTGGATGATCAGATGATTTTCTTCCAGAAGAGGAATGAATGCAATAGGCGAGACCTCGCCGTGGTCAGGGGAATGCCAGCGCAGCAGGGCTTCCGCCCCCACTACTCGCTTATTTTCCGCATCGATCTGGGGCTGATAAAACAGCTCAAATTCACTGCATCCGTTGTTTACACAGGTGTGCAGACTCTCCTGCAGTTCCATGATCTTCCGCTTTCTGTTGTACATTTCCCTGGAAAAGAACACAAGCTGGTTCTTTCCGTTCATCTTCGCGATCTCCACTGCATTTTCCGCGTGCCTGAATAATTTCTGATATGTCCGTCCATCCCCAGGTATCACACAGGCCCCGGCAGAAACAGATATGAGCAGCGTCTGGTCATCCACAGTAAATTGATTTGCAACAAACAACTGAATATTATCATAAATCTCCTGGATGTTCTCCCTGGTACCCCCCTCCATCCAGAAGGCAAACTCATCTCCATCCAAACGATACATCTGGCATCCCGGGGGAAGCAGTTCTGATATGCGTGTGGAAATCATGTTGAGTGCCCTGTCACCAAAAGCATAACTATATTTTTCATTAATATTTTTAAAATTGTCTATATCCAGGACTACCATGACTCCCTGCATACGTTTCCCACATTTTAGGACCTGACAGATATCGTGTTCAAACTGGTTTCTGTTCATCAGACCTGTAACATTGTCGAATTTGTTCTGCTTACCAATGTTGGAAATCCTGCCAAGCATAAAAAGGGGCCGGTGCTGTTCATCGGTCTTCACTTTTCCTCTGCACGATACCCATATGATCTGTCCTGTTTTTCCATAGACCCGGTATTCCATATCATGATAGTCCTTGACACCATCCTGGATAAGCTGCAGGTCCTCAAGCCATAGCCGCAGATCTTCCGCTACCATCACGCTTCCCCAGACAGCAACCACATCCTCCTCTATGCCCCGGTCTACATTAAAATCTTCATATGCATTTTCCGATATGTAAAAAGTTCCGTTCTGGATATCCCACATATATAGATAATCATCTGTAGTCTCGGAAAGCAGATCCAAAAATACACTGGCTGAAAATTCCGTTTGTTTAATTAAATTAGGCATGGCAACCTCCTGTGCACCTTAATAAATACATTATAACTTAATTTATTTGTCTTTACCAGGTGGTTTTCTGTAATATTATGCCTATTTATGTAAAGAAAAGAGCAGAAAACAGCCTCAGCCTTTTTCTGCTCTGAATCATAATTTTGATAAATTACTTCTTATTCAAAATATCAGCAATGTCACCAATTCCTTTTTTTCCAAAGTACACTTTTTCATCGTTGAGGATCATACAGGGTACACTCATCACTTTATACTTTTCCTTCAGTTTTGGAAAATGCGCCAGGTCAAACATTTCCGCCTCTACATATCCGGAAACAGCGGCAGCCTTCTGCGCGGACATGACCGTCTCCGGGCACATGGTACAGGACAGGGATACCAGGACCTTTATATTGACCGGGCTGTCCAGCTTTTCCAGTTTTTCTCTGATTTCCTGTCCAATCTCCTGCCCCGGTCCTGCCACATTGTAAAGGGCAATAATAAAGGAATTAAATTCATGGCCTCCCGGCACTCCGTGGAACCAGATCCCGCTGCTTCTGCCGTCCGGGTAACACACCTCTATGGAGGGCAGAATGCGGCCTTTTGCCGATTCCTCATTCCCTGCCTCTTTCCAGGTCAGCTTATCACTGACGCCTTCCAGTTCCCGCAGAAAGCCAAGGATCTCCCCTGACAAGGGTTCCTCATTGAGCCAGGCTTTCAACACCACAGGCTGCCTGAACTTTCCAAACACCCCTTGGAGCTGTCCTCTTATGGCATCATTGAGAAATCCCTCCCCGCCCCACTCATGGGCCGCAGCAGACTCTGTTTTTTGGGGCTGCGGCGTGCTTGTCTCTGTAACCAGCTCGGGAATCCCTAATTTCTTGTGCAGTTCGGATACTTCTTTTTCCAGGGAAGTAGCAGCAGCGGCCCCATCCGATACTGCAGTCACAACCTGGCGCAGATTTTTCACACACACATCCCCCGCTGCATAGACACCGTCCAGATTTGTCTTCTGGCTGTGGTCCGTAAGCAGATATCCATGGGCATCCTTTTCCACCTCCGCACCGATCCAGTCCGTATTCGGTACATATCCGGCAAATACAAAAACACCGAATCCGGGATCATTCCCTGCCTCGTGGACCCACTCTTTTTGTGTTCGGTTATTTCTGAATCTGGCATAAGTGACCATATCCCGGCCCCCCACTTCCAAAAGCTCTGTCTCAAAAAGGACCACTATATTCCTGAAATTTTTCAGCTGGTCAGAAACCGTCCTGGCACAGGAAAATTCTTTCTTCCGCACAACTATAGTCACCTTTTTCGCATATTTTGTAAGGAAAATCCCTTCCTCCACAGCAGCAAATCCGCCTCCGATGACAAAAACATCCAGGCCGGAGAAAAATTCACCGTCACAGGTGGCACAGTAGGCAACACCTCTGCCCTGAAACTCCCGCTCTCCTTTAAATCCCAGCTTCCGGGGATTCGCGCCGGTTGCCAGGATCACGCCCAGAGCCTTATATTCCCCTTTGGTGGTGCGCAGGATCTTGATATCCTTTGCAAGCTCCATGTCAAGCACCTGGGCAGCCGCGAATATTGCGCCAAAATTCTCTGCCTGACGGCGCATGTTCCCTGTCAGCTCTTTTCCGCTTATTTTTTCCACTCCCGGATAATTCACGATCTCAGAGGTTATGGTGATCTGTCCGCCAATCTCCGCTTTTTCCAGAACAATGACTCTGTATTTGGCACGGGCCATATAAAGAGCGGCAGAGAGACCTGCAGGACCGCCTCCGACGATTGCCAGGTCATATAGATCATTTTCTGTCTGCATGGCATCTCCTTTCTTATTAAAAACCCTCCGCAACTCAGGACGAGATGGGAGGGTTCTGTTTTCTGAGTATGCTCAGATCAATCCAACTAAGTCGAGGCTCGGTTTCAAAGTTTCTGCTCCTGGCTGCCATTTTGCAGGGCAAACCTGGTCTCCGTGTTCAGCTACGAACTGAGATGCCTGAACGCGGCGGAACAGTTCATCCGCATTCCTTCCAACATTACCGGCGATCACTTCATATGCCACGATCTTTCCTTCCGGATTCACAATGAAGCTTCCCCGCTCTGCCATACCATCCTTCTCGATCATCACCTCAAAGTCTCTTGTCAGGGCACCGGTAGGGTCTGCCAGCATAGGATACTTGATTTTTTGAATGGTTTTGGATGCGTCATGCCATGCCTTATGCACAAAATGGGAATCGCAGGAGACACTGTAAATCTCACATCCAATCCCTTTGAATTCTTCATATTTATTTGCCAGGTCTTCCAGCTCTGTGGGGCACACAAAGGTGAAGTCAGCAGGATAGAAAAAGAATACACTCCATTTTCCGATCACGTCTGCCTTTGTTACTGTTTTAAAATCTCCGTCCACATAAGCCTGGACAGTAAAGTATCCGATTTCTTTATTTATTAATGACATATATTACCTCCTAGTGATGTACTGTTTTCTAGTGCTCCATCGCACTAGTCTTATTATTGTCTGCATGGTGTCAAATCATTCCCGGCATTTCTTCCACATCCTCCGGGGTGCGGCCAACCTATGAAGTAAGACGGAAAATATATGCACCATACGATCATTTTACAGTTAGTTATTGCTAACTAATTGTAAATATAACACACTTCTTTTGGCAAAGCAAGTGGATTTATCAGGAAATTTTTTCATTATCTGCGGGTCACCATGACAACCGTGATCCCCAACATCACCAGTGCAGCCATCCATAAGGGCACCATGCCGTCATAATAGCGCGCACCGCTGTCCAGATGATAATAGGGCACATAACATACCAGACTGATACCACCGCTATACCGATCACAATTATAAATACAACAGCAACGCGCCAGGGAAAACATTGGCAGGAATACAGGGCATTGATTTCTGCCAGGCCAGCATAGCCCACCCCACGATCATAACAGTTCTGCGGTCACCGGCCTTCTAAAACAAAACAGGGTAACTGCCAGCAAAATAAAATACACTGTGATTCCGCCGGGCAGGGCGCACTATCCTTTATAGAACCTGCCGATCTAAGCTAGCCCTGACTGACTAATAGAGAAAATATACTTATCCAATAATTGATAAAAACCAGCAATGTGTATTCCGTCAACTAATCCATGATGGCACAGCACAGATACAGGTATCAATATTTTATCTCCCTGAGCAAAATATTTTCCCCACGTGATCCTTGGATTGCTGTCTGCCGGAATCGGCACAGGCTGAACAAGAGATGTGTAAGAGACCCAAGGCAATGTGGAGATAAAAATTTTATTGAATTTATTGGTATCATCTTCGTCTATTGTTCTATTTCGTCGTGCGGCTTCCTGCTTCTGTACCGCATAAGGTATAAAGTCTAAAAACGGCATGTTACTTTTAAGGGTACAGTAGCAATAGGTTCCATCCTCCAAAGCTACCGTATGGGATGTTTCACAGCTATCAAATTCTATGATCTTATTATCCCGTATTCTCTGCTTAAATTCAGGAACACCATTGGCAGCTTCCGACACACAGTAGCAAACCGTAAGAAAAAACGGCAGATTTTTCGCTTTGATTTTTTTCAGTAAGTCTGTTATATCAACATTTACTGTTAATCCAACATATGGGTAAGATAAGCTATTAAAATACTCAAAATGCCCTTTTCTATTGTATACGCTCATATCCAGATATTTGTAATCCACTGTAATCCCTCTTTCTTTATAAAATATAGAAACAAACAAAAAACTTCCGTAAATAGTTGATATACCTAAAATTATAATCAACTATTTACGGAAGTTGGTAGAGACGCTCAACCATATTATGAGCTTATATAATTATCATATATAATACCATATCCAAACCTTAATTGCAACATCTTATGTGAATAAAACCCTTGACCGTCTGGATTTTTGCCGTGACATTTCGCCGCCGACAACGGGGAACAGGATTTATACCACCTACTCCCGAAAACGGCTTCTAACCGTCCGCAGGAGCAAATTTGCGTCAATAAATAAAAATAACACTTGACCAAACGCTTCATGTCCTGCTCGTCCGGTATTTTTTGTTTTATTATACCACAATTTTGTTTTTTAAGAAAACCATAAGATGTTCCTTCGGTTCTATTGATTTTTGCAGAAAAATGTTATATTCTTTTATAAGTTAGCAAATTCTAACGTACATAATAAAATACATATTTTTATGAAAGTTTCTCTACGAAAGGAGCAATCATTTATGCACTGCACGCGAAAATTGAATGACACAATAAGCTGGGTAGGCGGTAATGACCGCAGACTGGCACTTTTTGAAAACCTGTTTCCCATACCCCGGGGTGTTTCTTACAACTCCTACCTGATCACAGATGAAAAAACGGCATTGATCGACACAGTGGATGCCTCTATTACCCATCAGTTCATGGAAAATATTTACTATGTCCTGGACGGACGTTCTCTGGACTATCTGATCATCAATCACATGGAACCGGATCACTGTGCCAATATCGAAGAACTTCTGCTGCGGTTCCCTGATCTGAAAGTTGTGGGAAATGCCAAAACTCTGGCATTTGCCAAACAGTTTTATGACACAGATTTGGAGGGCAAGACCATAACCGTAAAGGAAAATGATTCTATTTCCCTTGGTGCGCATACGCTGCGTTTCTATTTCGCACCTATGGTACACTGGCCGGAAGTCATGGTAACTTATGAGGAAAGCGAAAAAATCCTCTTCTCCGCAGATGCTTTCGGAAGCTTCGGTGCACTGAACGGACATTTGTTCAGCGATGAGGTGGATTTTGACAAAGACTGGCTGCCCGATGCACGGCGCTATTACAGCAATATTGTGGGAAAATACGGCGTTCAGGTCACATCTGCGCTGAAAAAGCTGTCCGGACTGGATATCCGTATGATCTGCCCTCTCCACGGCCCTGTCTGGAGAGAAAACCTGGAGTACCTTCTGGACAAATATGCCCACTGGAGCAGTTATCTGCCGGAAGAACAGGCTGTGGCACTGTTCTATGCTTCCATGTACGGAGATACGGAAAACGCTGCCAACATACTGGCCGCCGGACTGGCAGAATCAGGAGTGAGAAACCTAGCTGTTTATGATATCTCAAACACCCATATCTCCACTTTGATCGCAGAGGCATTCCGCTGCAGCCATCTTGTGATCGCGTCACCTACTTACAACGGCGGAATCTATCCGGCCGCTTTGAATCTGCTCCATGATATGAAGGCCCTGAATCTCCAGAACCGGACCATTGGACTCATAGAAAACGGCACCTGGGCACCGACCAGTACCAAACAGATAAGAGCATTGCTGGAAGAAATGAAGCAGATGCGGATACTGGAACCTGCAGTCACCATCAAATCCGCTCTGAAAGGGGATTCTATGGACAAACTCAATGCGCTGAAAGAAAGTATTCTTGCCTCCCTTCAGGCAAATGCAGAATAGACAGAAAGATAATGATCGGGCATCCGCTTTACAGCGTATGCCCGATCATAAATATTCATGGCTGCATTCTTCTGCAGAAACTTGATTTTATTAAACTACCTTATTCATCTGCTCCATGATTTTTTTCGTTTTCCAGTCTTTTGACAGGCAGCCAGCCAGCAGGATACACAGTAAAACCGCCACAGCGGAAATCATGAAAAAGGCCGGATAGTCAAACTGGTATTTGTGGCCAAAGGCCCTCATATCGGACTGCCTATACAGATACCGGAGTACAGGAATGGAGCAAAAATATGCCAGTACCGCGCCACAAAACCCAAGCATGGTATTCTCAAATATCATCATGCGGCGGATCATTTTTACACTCATGCCTATGGCACGGAACATACAAATCTCCTGTGTTCTTATCTGCATCCGGTAACTCAGGTTATTGATTATGTTTATCAATACAAGGATGAAAGAAATCACTGCGATCCCTGCCACATATACCATCTGTTTCCGGAAAAGCACCTCATTTTTTTTGATATCAGATATCATACTCCGGGTGGATATACCCTGAAACTGATTGCCAAGCTGAATCAGCTTCCGCTCCAATTTATCCCGGTCTTTCTCTGTCAGGTACTCCTCTCCGTCCATGTATATGCGCTGGAAATGACTGTCCGGGCAAAGCTTCTGTACTTGGTCATCGCTGGTGATCAAAAGCGGGTACACGGTTATGTTGCAGTCATACATGTAGGCAAAGGAAACAACCGCCGCCACTTTATAAGTTTTGTAACAATACTGTGCCTCTGTATCGGTCAACTGTTCATAAGGCAAATGCGCGGTGTCAAAATCTTTGCGGTACTTGACCTGAATCTCATCCCCTGCCCGGTACTGCATCAGCGGGGTACCTTCCTTATAGTTACCGGGATACTGGTTATTCTTTGTGTCATCCATGTGCAGGATGGAGAGAATAATTTCGTCATCTTTTAATCCGTTTTCATCAAAATCCCCGTCTATCACATATTTCTTTAATTCCAACAATGCATTTTTATGATACCCATAGATAAGCGATTTAAAAATCTGGTCCTTCCCGTCATTTCCGGCAAGGGGATACCCCTGATATTTCAGGAACGCCTCATTCCTCTCCTTATAATAGGCATCATTTCTCTTGATTTTTTTATCATCTATCACACGAACCGGGATTCCGGCCTGGGTCTTGATACTGTGGATCCCCTCCAGAGATGATATCTCTTCTGCGCACTCCCTGGATACCCCATCTGCCGTACTGTTTATACGCAGTGTCCCCATCTCGTACTGCCCGTTTAAATAGTACATCTCTTCCGTGTCTTCCCGGTAGTGTTCTGCAATTTTTGTCTGATAGGCCAGACCTGTAAATAAAGTAACCCCGGCACATATGGTCAGCACAACAAAGACAGAAGTCTTTTTCTCCTTTAAAATATATTTGTTGCCAAGTGAGAACAATGTATATGCCCTTCCGTGTCTGTCCTCGCTTCTTTTCCGGTGAAAATGACGCATGAACAGGTCACTCAGATTCTCTTTATTCCCATGGTTTGTGATCAGATTCGGCACCGGCTCACGTACGATTTTTTTTCCTGTAAAATACCCCACAAGTCCGATCAGAAATGCAATGACTGCGATGCAGACCGCGATCTGCCAAATGGGTATAACAGGTGCAAATGATATTTTTTCATTATTCAGGCAAATTTCCTGACTGCTGTCTCCTGATAATTTGGAAATAAGCAATGCAATGCCAATACCAGGAACCCTCCTACCGGAATGCTGAGAAGAAATATCTCATACATTTCCGATAAAATAAGCCTCCTAAGCTGGCCTGCCTGCATACCCACAGCCCTCAGGATACCATATGGATTTCTCCGCCACATTATAGTGATCTGAAATATCCCATAAAAGACGATCATAGTTATCAGAAGCAGCACACTGATAAACTTAATGTCAGTCAGCCATAACCCCTGAATATCTTCCCTGCCCGGACATTTCTTCACCTGCCTTTTCTCTATGCCCAAATCCCTGCAGACTTCGCTTACTTTTTTATCGTAATCCGTTCCATCCCGGAAACGGACATACACAGAAAAGCTGTCCTCTCCTCCGGACTTTATAGGTGCATAGAGCATTTTGACCCCGTATTTTTTATTGCTCGGCACATCCGACAGGATCCCCACTACTTTATACGTCTCTGTACGGTTTTCTTTTTCGCTGTATATCTCCACTTCCTGCCCGCATACGGGTTCTATCCCCATATTTAAAAGTGCCCAGCGCTCTGCTGCCACTTCATGCTCCGTCTTTGGCAGTCTTCCCTTTTCTACGATCGCGGTCAGGGTAATATAGCGGCTGTCCCCACGCTCCAGGCGATTGTCCTGAAAATCCTTCTGATATTCCCCATACTCCAGCTGCTTCACTGCATGCCACTCCAAATCAGGGTCAGAAGCCAGCTTTTCCACCTTGCTGCCATCAATTTCATTTATGCTGCAGTCAGAATCCGTAAAAACCATCTTACCCTGAATATTTTCCATCTTATGATTCGTATGAACCAGGATCAGTAAGGATGTGATCAGCGTTACGCTGAGAACAAAGCAGGATAATAAGGCAAGGGTGTTCTTTTTATAGCTCCTCATAAAACGATGCCGCAGACATAACCTGCTGTCCGCCTCTTCCTGTCTTTCCATTGGTCTCCTCCCCATCATCAAACTATTTTTCCATCCTCGATTCGGACAATCCTGTCAGCCATCTGCGCAAGCTCTTCATTATGGGTGATCATAACGATGGTCTGATGGTACTGCTCACTGGTCACTTTCAGGATTCCGAGTACATCCTGGCTGGTTTTAGAGTCAAGATTTCCGGTGGGCTCGTCAGCCAGGATCACGGAGGGCTTAATTGCCATTGCCCTGGCAATTGCCACTCTCTGCTGCTGTCCGCCTGAAAGCTGCCCCGGCAGGCTGACACATTTCTTTTCCAGTCCCAAAATCCCAATAATATCTTGGATATACTTTTTATCCACCCTTTTATTATCCAGCTTCAGCGGCAGAATGATATTTTCCCACACATTCAGCATGGGGATCAGATTAAACTGCTGGAAAATAAACCCTATCTTTCTTCTGCGGAAAATAGTCAATTCATCGTCACTGAGCTGTTCCAGCTGTTTCATATCCATGATCACCCTTCCGCTTGTGGGAACATCCAGGCCGCCCAGCAGATTAAGGAGGGTGGATTTACCTCCATGTGTCAACTACTGTTCAAAAAAAATTGTCGATTTCTGCAACTTTTTATCTCTTCGGTTTTTGTGTCTTACTGATTTTATCTTTCGCCGGATCATCTTGTGTCCATCCACACTTTTTAATAAACAAATGCCCGTTTTCGTCAGTCTGATATTCAATACCGATCTGGGTACTTTTCATTTCAAAAGCATTTACATTTAACCTCAATTCCAATCTGCCTTTCGTATCATTTTCAAAGGTCATTGCCGGAAACGCAGGCCTTAACTTTTTTTCAATCCAGGATTTCATTTTTTCGCAGTTTTCAAAAGGCATTATGAACAAATGATTAAAAAAAGCATCCATCTGTTCTTTCTTCATCTGGCAATTACATCGGTCTACCTTATAAATCAAAGCAAGACTGCCGCCGCGGTCCCAAGAAATATGTATCCCTCCGGCATCATCAATCATTTTAACAGTCCCCATGTCCCCCGGCTTCAACTTACTATATGGATCAGGTTCCATATATTCGAGCTGTACCCGGCTGCCAACCGGGTATATTTCCTCCAAAATCAGTCTTTCCGCTTTCGTCAGCGTATGAACCACAATATTCTCTCTCCTCTCCATAATATTATCTTGCCTTCTTCTGTTCTATATTTTTACTCCCATTTATTAGCCCCTCACGTTCCTTACTCCATGCAGCAACTTTCTCCATTCCATCTTCAAGCGTTGCATCCTCAGGTTCACTATACCATTCCCTGTAATCCTTAAACATTTCCTCCAGCTCTTCCTGAAGTACTTCCTTCTCTTCTTTAGCGTACTCATCTAACTCGTCCTGTCTTTTGTAATATTGCAGTTCTTCCCACATTTCTATTACAGAATCTATCTGATCGAAATCAATCAGATAAGAGAGAAAAGTCTTTTCACTAAGAGTACTGAACCAACAGCGTTCAAACCACTGCTGTGCATACATACGCTCGTCCGAGCCATTCGTCTTCGAGCCTTCAATCAGATCAGATATGAAATTTTCTATTAACTGAGAAACTGTTAATTGGTATTTTCCAGCTTTCTTACATAACGCATCAATATCATCATCTGGTAAGACCAGCGTCATATTCCGCCGTTTACTCAATTCAAAAGCTTCTATATCTTCTCCACGTTCACAAAATATCAGTTTTGTATCTTTATATATTTCATCAACATCGCAAAACCGTCTTGTCATGCCTACATAGTCCTTTGCTTCCCAATCCCACTCAAGGCGGTATCCGTTCTCCCGTGCGTGCTGTTCTAAATCCTCACGGATAATATGTCTGGTCCCTGCCGGCAATTGAGCTATAAATATCGTTGAATCAGGCACGGCAAGTTTTCTTTCTTTTACCAAATGCTGCCTCCCATCCTTTACCTACCGATTATTGTCATGTTCCTTTTTTTTCATATCCGACAAATGCCCCAGTATATCCATATAAAGGACAATCCCCTGCGGATCAAGATGAACCGTAATAAACTTTTGTATTTCCCCCTTTATCTCTCTTTCACTCAAATATGCATTAGGTCCGCAGAAACTCCGTACTTTATCAACAATGCCGCTATCCCGGAATTCCTGCATTAATAAAATCGGTACAACAAATTGCCCTCCCATAGCGTCATATGGCAACTCGCTTTTTAACTGGTCAAGTTGAAATAAATAGTACCTCACTATAGCATTGTCTAAACCGGCGTTTCCCACATTTTCAACTCCCTGTGCAGCTATCAGCCGGTCATAAATCCGTTTTGAATTCTCTATTTCCTCCAAAATTGCCATAGCTTCAAAAGACTGATATCCTTTACTTTCGATCAGTTCCCTTATTTCATCAATCGTCATCCTTTCAAGATACATACTTCTCCTCATTTTCATATTTACCTGCTATTTTCATTTCAAATAAAAGAGGAAGGCTGCATCGCAAACCTTCCCGCTTTTATAAATCAAAATCTTTAATCCGATATTCTTTTTTCCGCTTCCATATACTCGTCCCGAAAATTCCAGATCACTTCCATATGCTCTGGGTCGTAAAAGCGGATTTCTTTTACCAGTTCCTGTACCACCGGATAAGAAAGTGCTTCCAGATTTTTATATCTGACAAATGCCTTCAGCCCTGGATCTTTTTCTTTTGCTTTCTGTGCTTCGGCTTCTGCAATCTTTTCCTGCAGTTCAAGGAGTTGTTCTTTGTACCCTGACTCTTTTTGGGCAATCCCTTTCTTTTTGTCCAGATATTCCTCTTTTGTCAGATTACCTGTCGCATATGATTCATAAAGCTCCATTTTCCTGCTCCTACAGTTTTTTAGCTGTCCTTCATATGCGCCCTTCTTTCTTCTCAATTTTGAAATATCCAGCGTCTTATTCATTTCTTTAATCTGTTTCAATGTTTCATCTGCCATTGCCGCCTGTTGTCTGATCAGTTGAAGCACCATTTTTTCAATCGGCTCCACCGAATAAACACCCACTTTGTTCTATCTTTGCCTTTTGTTACCTTCATTTTTTTATAATGCTGCAGGAATATATCATGCTCCACGGGATCACAATCCAAATCTTCCACCGTCACACCATAATCGTATATCTCCTGCAGTACAGAGAGCGCCTCCGGCAGAAATCCGGAGATCGTATATAAATCCGGAATGATGATCGCATCAACCAATTCCTTTCTGGCCAATTCCAGGATTTTTTTTCGCCCCTGCTCCTTTACGATATCTTCCGGTCCCACATATTCAATCAGGACAAGAATATCGTATCCTTTCTTTTCGCAATACCGAAATGCCTTTTCTTTATATACTTCTAAGCGCGACCATGCTTCCGGTCCTGAAAATTTGAGATATACTGCTGCTGTCAAATCTCTTACCTCCACATTTCTTCAAATTCTATTTTCCAGCATCCTTTATACTGTTTTCTCTATAAGTACTTTTCTTTCATACAGAACCTTTTTCTGTGGGTAAGTTGCTGCATATATTTCTTATGTGCTTCCCGTTTCCTGCGAAATAAAAATGAGCCACCAGCCACACAAGCCTTTTGCCCATCCCATACAGAATCCATTATTCTGTTTTCATCCCAGGGATATACGGAAAAAGATTTTCCGCATATCTCCGGGATGAATGATTCTCAAAAAACGAGGAAAATACTAAACAAAAGTAATGGGGGAATAAAAAAATCATAATATAATCAAAAATGATTATCCCCCACATGATATAGCCAAAGATTTTCATTCCTTCAATCCTTTCTAAAAATATCCACACTCCAAACCAGACACATAAATCAAACTGTACATACGTCTGGTTTGGCTTTTATTTCTCTCCCCGGTGTGGATCGGAGTATGTAGGACCGGTCAGGCCGACCGCCTTACACCCTGCGGCACCCTGTCCCGCCGCAACATGCACCAGACGCTACCCTGGTTGCCGTGTTTTCGTTTCAGCAAAGGTATCATTATCATTCAAACTTTCGGAATATCTGCCACCGATATCCCATGCCGGGGTGCCGCTCATACTTTTCCTTCTTCTATTACGATTCCTTGTTTGATCTGCAATTTTCCAGTCCTAATATCGCATCACGCAGACAAATACCTCTTCGCGCAGCTCATTGCCCCTCATCATCCCATAAAGGATGTTCTGAATGTTTTGTGTCCTCTAAGATATTTCTATTTTTAATGTCAGAAATGACATGTTCTATTCAAAAAAATATCACCATACTGATATTCAGTTTTCAAGGTCCGCTACGGCTGCGTTTACAAGCCTGCCAAAATACAGCAGCTTTCTGATATACTTTGGCAGGCTGACAAACGTTACCTGTCGTTAAACTACATAATCCAAGTTATCCGCTGCACACTCCAATACTTTGACCAGATATTTAACTTCTTTCTCTGGCCTTCTCATCAAAATATCTTTCGCCTTTGCAACGCATTTCCCTTTTTCTGTCTTTTCTTCATCCCGTATGGATATATCCGCTTCAAGGACATCCATAATCTTTTGATATGTAATGATGCTCGGCCGCTTAATATCCACCTCTATCTTATTCAAGTGAGAACGGCTGATTCCTACTCTTTCTGCCAGCTCTTCACGAGACATTCCACGTTCAGTACGCAATATTCTAATTGTTTCTCCTATATCGCTATCTCCAATGTACATCCACATTACCTCCCTGCGTGTTTTATTATATAAATCCAAATTCAATCTGCATAGTGACCAACAGTGACATTTTTATCCAGATATGTCTAATTCAGAATTTAGTCCATTTTTTTCAATATTTGACACATAACTCCACCACAAAAAATTCTATTATTTAGGCATCGGATAGAGAAGATTTTACACTCCCCTTCCACACCATGTAGCGTACCGTTCGGTACTATGCGGTTCAATAGTTTATACGGATTTTCAGATAGTAGACCTACATGGACGGATATCCAAGCCTATCCACTATTATTGTTTTAGTCAGCGTGGAGTTTAGCATTCCTGCCGTGAGTAGATCTGAGAAACCTCCCCTCAAGTCTCTCTCAGAACCGTACGTGAACCTCTTAGCTCATGCGGCTCCCATTATCCAGCCGCTGGCAATATCCCAAATTTCCAGTACGCAAACAACTTCCTGGCACGCTTTACTATCTTACCAAGCCAATGTTCTACCTTTCGTCTCGCGCCTTGTGCTTCTTATACTTCCTCCGAACCCACTTTACCAGACTGTCTTTTCCTAGTTCAGTTCCAGTCCATAACTCTGAAATCTCTGTTACAACCTTCTCCGTAAATATTTTGTCTGTTTCTGGGGGCGCAGTGTCTACGGTATCGTCGGAAATTTCTTTACCATGAAATCCTCATCAAACACATAGCGCGGAAACAGTTTTACCAATACCGGACTTAGTACCCGTCTTACGGGGTTCCGGATTTCACTTCTCCCGGGTATGTCTCTTTACCATCTCCAGATAATCATGTCTGATGTCATCAAACAGCCCCCGGAGATCAAACCCCAACACTGAATATTCTCGTGCAGGAGGTTCTTCCGCAATTTTCCGTTTTTTCTCTATCCACATAGCTTGATATATTATATAATCGATATATCAAGCTATATGGGAGATATTTATATGGGTGATTCAAATAGTACATTATACATAGATACATTTTATCCACAAAAAGATTTGAAGATAACAGAAGTCAAACAACAAAAAGATAAAATCCTGATACAAATGAAATCTATATCCAGAAGCTGTAAGTGCCCAAGGTGTAACTGTATAACGGATAAATATCACGGAACTTATATCCTCAAGGTACAGGATCTCCCAATATTGGGGAAAAATGTTCAGCTCGAGATACGGTCACATGAGTATGAATGCACGAATGATGAATGTGAAACTATATCGATTGCTGAAACTTTTGGCGGATTCCTCAATTCTTATAGCCGTATGACGGAAAGATGCGTTGATTTTATTTGTACTTTGGCAATGGAAAGCAGCTGCGAAGGCTGTGCCCGTATTTGCCAGACGCTTGGAATTAAGACCAGCGGGGATACCGTTATAAGACTACTCCTGAGAAGATACGAATCCCTTCCGGATCCGAAAGTTGGAGATGTGATAGGCGTAGACGATTTTGCGTATAAAAAACGGTATACTTATGGAACGATTGTTGTAAATGAAAAAACACATGAACCCATTACACTATTGGATGGAAGAAATGGGGACACATTACGGGAATGGCTTAAAAACAATAAACATATCAAAGTTGTTACGCGTGATCGCGCAAGCGCATATGCAAAAGTGATTTCAGAAGAATTGCCAGATGTAATGCAGGTTGCTGACAGATTTCACCTGCATCAAAATCTGCTGGAAACAATTAAAAAAGCTTTAAACCATGAGGTTCCAGCTACAATCACCATTCCACACGATGAGAAGTCCACAGACAATGAGAAGCAGTGTAAAAAAAATCGCATCGGATGTGGATAACTGTCCTGGTTTTTCTGAAAAACGTTATCAGATGGTCTGTCAGATACAGGAATTTTTAAAAGAAGGATGTAGTTACCGGGAAATAGCAAAACGTATGGGAATAGGCCGCAATACGATTGCGAAGTATCGGGAAGGGGATCCAAAAGAGTTAAGTATGTACGGGATCCGACAGAGTAAACTGGATCCGTATTACGACTTTATCATCCAGTGTCTCAATTTAGGATGGAGTAAAAGCAAAACGGTAAAAGCGATATATGAAAAAGGTTATAGCGGTTCAGTCAGCAACGCTTTTGAGCATTTGGGCAAAATCGAAGAAAAGGAACATAAATACTTTGAGCCACAACCATATGTCCGGACAATGACGGAGGGTCTAAAATATAAAACAGGCAGCAAGGGAGAAAATATGGATTATATTACACGGGAAGGGGTATTCCGGCATATGTGGATGAATACAGAACTCGCAGAAGAGCATAAAAAATATATTTATGATAAGTACCCACACATTTGGGAATGGATTGCTGTATAAAAGAGTTTCGGGATATATTTAAAAAGCTAAATGTCCCGTTGCTTTATCTGTTTGTGGAAAAGTACAGCACCAGTGAGATTAAAGGGCTTAAGAGCTTTGCTGACGGATTAAAACGCGAAATGGATGCAGTTGAGAATGCAGTCGCATATGAATACAGCAATGGTTTTGTAGAGGGAACTAACAGCAGATTAAAAATGATAAAAAGAACGATGATTGGTCGCTGTAGGAAACAACTGCTAGAAGCAAAATTGAGGTGCATGAAAGCTAACGGGAACGGATAATTGCGGAAGAACCCCAACCTCCGGAATTGCGGTGTAAAACCGCCCGGAATACTCAAACACCTTGTACTAATTGGAGGCTCGCTACAAGGTTCACTGGCGATTACCTTGACCAGACTTTCACTGGCAAGCCAATAACAGCTTGAAGAACACACGACTTGCACCCGTTAGAGCGCGTCCATGGCGCGTAAACAAAAAAAGCAAAGTGTTCACTTTGCTCTTTCATACTGGCCGCAACCTGAATATGAGCAACCAGGCATATATTCTATTCAAATCTAAATCGAATTCCAAAAGGCAGTCTGATATTTTTAATTATACCTTGTTAATTTGTAATATATATTATCATGCTCTTCTCTTATAAAAATCAATTCTGCCTTATGTTGCAGAATTTTCCAAAGATATTCTGTACAAGTAATCTCTAACATTAGTTCATTTTGGTAGTTAGATGTTAAACTCACAGTTCTAAAACACTTCCGATTTCCAATCCTCATCATTTTCAACTTTTCTGAAAGAACTTCGCCAAATTTTTTACAACTAATATAATTGGCTATTTTGTGTTTATTCGCAGCTTCTTTTTTATTTAACAATCTTATTTTCTTACATAGTTCGTCTTTATGAAACATATCTTTTACTTTAAATATGCGTTTCTTACTAGTAAGTTTTAAATTCAACAAAAGTGTACCAACAAATTCCAAAGTAAGTATTCCGTCGTCTCCATTATATGTAATCATAATCAAATCATCCAGTCCCACTATCTCCATGTCTGGTTTCTCCTTTACATAGTAAAAGGTCAGTCATTCTG
The DNA here is from genome assembly GCF_001689125.2 of Blautia pseudococcoides. NCBI lineage: Bacteria > Bacillati > Bacillota > Clostridia > Lachnospirales > Lachnospiraceae > Blautia > Blautia pseudococcoides. The sequence goes on from NZ_CP015405.2 coordinate 1,748,348, forward strand.
TGACTGACCCTTTAAACTTCTATTACTTACCATGGTCCTCGTCAGATACCTTCTTTTTTTCCCAATCATAATACCACTTCCATTTATATAATTGATTTATTTTTTGGGCATATACCTCATCTTTTACAGGGCGTTTAAGAAAATCCAACGCTCCCATAGACAATACTTCGAACTGATCCGAAATGCTACTTTTTTCCATAAGTGCAAGAATTGGAATTTTACTTCTACATTTTATATCTAGAATTGTTTTAAACTCCCTTTCGGTTACTTTTGTCTGATTAAAATCGATAATTAGAATATCATATGGTATATGTATATACAATTTCTCTTTAATCTCTTCAAATGAAATCACTGTTAATTTTGCCTGTTCATCCAACACTCTTTTGGTCTGTTGATATACAATATCATCTTCACTAATCAATAATATCTCCACACTCATCAATCCCTTTACATTCATCAATTGTATTTTTATATTTTCCCAAAAACATAGAGAAAATAATGACAGCTAAAGTATAAGTAACTGTAGTCAGATAACGATCAAGCCCAGAAATATAAAAGAATATTACAAGCAAAGATAACGCTAATAAAATTTTTTTTATTTTAAGTGAAAAAATGATTTTTTCTTTCTCATCTACTAGACGATTTACATTTTCAACTGGTGGCAAAAAAAAGATAAAAATAATTTCACAAACAGATGCAACAATGGATATTTCTTTTGATATAGGACAATATTTTATTACTAAAAGTGAAAAAAATGTCACAATACACGAAAAAAGAAAACATACTTTGAAACTGTTCATGTGTAAGCCACCTACAAAAGACCGTAAGCAAAAAAATATGAGTAAAAATACTATACATTCTACAGTCATGCCCATCCATATGGCTACAGTAAGGCACGTAACCATATAGACGAACAATTCCAAACCAGTTAGAAATCCATATTTATAGATTTCATAGTCTTCTTCGGTAATAGCATTTTTGTGTGCAATGCAATCCGTTAAAAATGTTGCAAATCTTTCCATGTTAACTTCTCTTTAATTTCTGCAAACCTTCAGGAATACTTGGCTGATGGTAAATACATACACATCGACTGTTAGCAGCTAGTACACTAAACACCATTGCCAGACTCGCCAAGACGTTTACATGACTTTGAATAAAATGTTCGATTTTTTTCATTTTTAATGCCTCCATTTCATTTTTTCCTATCTTACCATAGAAACATACCAAAGAATCCAGCATGTAATTTTTACGAGGTTGTCTGTAATTTTTTCTGTATATCACACAGAATAATCTTTATTTTAAAATTTTCAGACTTTGTTTCAATCACCACAGAACCATGATATCGGTCTGCTACTTTTTTTACCGATTCCAACCCTATCCCATGATTCCACGGATCTCCCTTATTCGTTATGATTTTTCCATCACGATTTCTAATTATATCACCATTAAATGCGTTTATGACTGTTATGATCAATGTATTTACTTCATATTTCATAAAATACTTTATATATCTTTTCTCTTCTTCAATCTGCATTGATGCTTCAATAGCGTTATCGAGAATATTTCCCAACAAAATACTTATATCAGCACTCCTAAATGGAAGCTGCATAGGTATATGAATATCACATTCAAATTTTATTTTCAATTTCAAGGCTATCGAATATTTTGCATTTATTAAAGAATCTACCACTATATTGTCAGTCCTTGATATTCCAATATTACTGAATGTATCCATACTAATAAGCTTTCTTAAATAGTTTGTAGCCGATTCATTTTCTTTATTATCCAGCATTTCCATAAGTACAATAAAATGTTGCTTCAGGTCATGTCTGGCATTTCGAAAATCCATCATAACAGTCTCTTTTTCACGCATATGCTGATTGCATAACTCTAATTGCTGTTCATAAACAGTATTATACTTTTGTAATTCTTTTTCTTTCGATAAACTTAAATATAGTTTAAATATAATAAAATTGATCAGTAAAACAATCACAGAGCTTGTCAATGATTCCTTAATATATTTTTGATTATTTAAATCGATACTCAACATAAATATATTATAAACTACATACATACTTCCTATAGGAATCAATAGAAAAATCAAATTATAATTATTTGATATATCTCTCATATTTTCACTTTTGAAGAACTTCTTCAATCCGAAAAGCAAAAGCAGAGTTAACAACTTTGATAAAATTGATCCCCAAAATTGTGGAACCGTATAATAAATTCCACACATTATAAATATGTAGCCTACTAAAAATTCCGCCAGCATCCATATGACATTAATAAGCGCTGAAAAAACTATTTTTTGTAAAATGCCTCCCGTGTATGCACTAATACATATTCCACATACGAGAATAATACTTATTGCAACATTTACATATGCCGGAAAGGCATTTCCCTTCCCGATCAACATCTGCCACATGAAGTAAATCAGCCATGTAGTAATGCCAAAGAAACTTCCTTTACTCCTTTTAAAGAAAATACCAAAATAAATTTTAAGTATGACAATCGACAAAAATGTTGTCAATAGCTCTGTACCCAATTTACATATTATGCTATCACTAAACAATAATATCTTCCCCTTTTAGCATACAAAAAAGTTCATTTACACTTTTCCTTCTATTCTCACTGATTGTTAAAGTTGTCCCATCCATTAATTCCATCGAATCATAAATATACCTGTACACGTATCTGGGATTAACTAAAAAGGATTGATGCGTTCTGTAAAAATATGTATTTGACTGTACCAATTTCTTTTCAATATCATTTAATTTCCCATAACATTTTTTACTTCCGTCACTTGTAATAATATATGTAACACGTCTATCACTTTGAAAATATATTATCTCATCAATAGCCACTCTATAGGATACTTTGTTATATTGATATTGAAAATATTTCGGCTTTTTTAATATCTCTTTTCTTGCATCTAAAAAGTATCTTTGAAACTTTCGTTGATCAATCGGTTTTGTGATAAAGCGAAAAGCTTCCACCTCAAACACTTCTTTTGCAAAACTTTCATGGCTCGTAACATAAATAATCAACACCTTTGTATCCACTACACGGATAGCTCTTGCAGCATCTACTCCGTTTTGTTTTGTCATCTCTATATCAAGATAAATAATGTCATATCTTTTCCCTTTATCTATATAATCAACCAATGTACTCCCATCATAAAATACATCTATTTCTACCTTTGTATCTGTTGTTACCGCCAGTTTTTCAATCATTTTCTCAATATTTGATGCAACAAATGTTTCATCATCACATACCGCAATTTCCAGCATTGATTTTCTCCCTTATCCTGCAGACATTATTCTGGACTCTTTGCAAGATTCATAGCACATTTTATCAGTATCTCCATATCGGATCTTTTGCTTTTCGGGCATTGTTCCATAATTTCACCCAGGGAGATCTCACCCCGTTTCGTCCCTGTAAGCAAATAATTTATATCCATATCTAGTTTTTTATTCACAATAACAAGCTTTTCCAGTGATAATCCATGAAGTCCCCGTTCAACCTTTCCGTAATATGCAGAACTCATCTCCAATATTTCCGCCATCTGTTCCTGTGTGTAATTTAATTCAATGCGTGAAATACGAAGTCTTTTCCCTATTTCTACATACAAATCATTTTGTACATTTCGTCTGCACTTACGGCTTTCACCCTTGTGTGTATTTGCTTTCGATTCCATTGGAGTCCCTCCACAATAAGAATATATTTATATCATACACACACAAAAATGACTTATTAACACATATATACTTCTCATTTTAGGAATATATATGACTCATCATCAAGATAATGACCATTTACGACCGTTATTTTTCCAAAAAAGATTATGTAATCATCGCGTAATAAATACGAATGATCATGTAATTTTTACTGTTGCTGAAATTACTGCATCTGGAGTTAATGTTAGTGTCATCTTGCGGTACTTAATTCAGTAAGCTGACTCAATCAAATAATCAGCGCACAACTCATATCATAAATATTGGTCATTTTATATCAAAATATTCAATTATGATCCAGATTGAAAACAAATACATTTTATTGAAATAGATAGTTTTATATTTAACATTGTTTATTTTTATCTTTTTATAGAAAAAACCCAGCCTACCAAACAGTAGACTAGGCTTTTTATGTTTTAATTGTTCAGCCAGATAAACGGTGTATTTTCTTGATAAATCACTTCATATATGTAATCGGCCATCTGATCCTCTGTTAGATTAGGATTAGACTGTCCAATATCCCGTCCAATGCTGTTATTGTGTAAGTCCATGTTTTTATGTTCTTCCTTAGTATGGCCATCCGATTCCAAACCAGAAGTGTCTTTATCCTCATGTGCAGTTGCAAATAGTTCCGCTTTTTCGGTGCCAATTAGGATGGTCATTTCGGCATTCCAAATTCCATGTCTAAAAGCATCGCTCCGGTCTCCCAAACCATTATATCCGAACTTTCTTTCCGTTTGCGTTGTCGCTATATTTTTTGCATCATTTACTTTCAATGCCGCAAACGGATACCTAACAACCAATTTCTTTTCCGAATCTGTTAATGCATTCCAAATATCTGAAATTCCTATGTTTTCATTTCGCATTGTATTTATATGTAATGAAATCATACTTACAATTTCATCTTCAGAGTTTTCTGGATTAGCATTTTTAATTTCCAATACCGTTTCAATCAAATCCTCCATTTCAGAAGATGTGACTACTTGTTCACTAATTGCTGATGAAACTGTTTCTGCGGACGCAGATATGGGAATTCCAATCAACATAGTGCAAGTGCAACATACTACTGTAGTTTTTAAAAAATTGTGTTTCATAATAATCTCCTCCTAGTATTTTTATCGCAATCATACGCACAACTTTATTGTTTATAACCTAAGATTGAGTCCTATGCTAACAAAAAAGCTCTTTTCCAAATGTTCTTTGTCTTATGCTCTCCTTCTAAAAGAGCCAGACATACTCCAATTGTACCATCTAATAAACCTAAATGTTCAAAAGCTCTTATATTTCCATTCTCATCACCTACCTCCATATTTCTAAATCCAAAAATATAGTTAGAGTCATAAAAACTCATAATTTTATTAAGCAATTCTTTTTTCTCACTATAAAAAATGTCCTTTCCAATAGTAAATTCTATAGAATTAACAACTTGATACAATCCAGAAAAACCATGACAAAATGTAGGTGAAAATATACCTTTTACATCGCTCAATGTCTTTTTCATATTATGTATTCCATAATCTATCCAACTTTGGTTTTTCATTGCATTGCCAGCCATAATAAGTGAATAACACACTCCCGGATTTCCATAACACCAAGCATCTCGACGAATTATATTTTTTTCTGACACTTTTCCGGTTATATATTCATGGAAGTCAATTTGGCCTTTCCAAAAATCTCGTTTTTGATCGTTAGATCTAAAATCAAATAGAAATTTTACAATCTTTTCAATTGCCTCTTCTTGTCCTTCAATCATAAATCCTTTACTTTTCATTTCTGAAAGTAGTGTTAATGGACCTGCAATTCCATGAGAAAAACTTGTATTAAAATTACCATATGGATATAACTCTTTTTCTACAGTACTAAACTGATTATCCGATGGAATATACCATCCAGGCACATGGTATCCTTTTACTTCAATATCATATGTAAGTTCAACTAATTTTTTCAAGCCTTTAAGTAATATCGGAGAAAAGGATTCCTGTTCATAGTATATTGAACAATAACTCAAAATACCACTCAAGCCTTCTATTACATCATAACAGATACTTCTAGTCCCTTTTTTTAAATCAATACTATCAATAAACTCATCAAACCAATTAATTATATACGAATTTATCGTATTTAACAGTTTATTATAGTTACAAAAATTATTTGAAACACTTGCAACAGCCAACCCAATACCAGAAGTTCCTGAAAACATTGACAAGGTTTGAAACCCCTCTTTATTTATTTCCTGCACCAAATAACCAAGATACTGATGTGCTAATTCAGCCCAAATCTCCTCATCAGGAAAGCATTCCATTAATTTCCCATATAGCAAACAGATTCCTGGTATTCCATGACTTAATGTAAGTGGTTCCCATCCCTGAAAATTAAATTCTCCCATCACTCGTATATTGTCTTTATCCGCTACAATCCTCTTTACATTATCATAGTCGCCTAAGTTTCTAGCAATCTCTTTTACAATAGAAATTATGCTGTTATCCATATTTACATATCCTCCTCATTCTCGTATGTCTCAGCCTGATATAAAGTTTGATATACAAGACAATTTTTTAGTAAGTCTTCATGTTTACCCATTCCAACAACTCTTCCATCATCCATAACAATTATTTTGTCTGCCTTTTTTGCCGCATTAAGTCGATGTGATATAAAAATTCCTATTTTTCCTTTTGATATTTCAAAAAAATCATCAAAAATTTCCCGTTCAGAAACTGTATCAAGCGCAGCATTCGGCTCATCCAAGATATAAATTGATGCGTTCTTAAAATATGCTCGCGCAAGTGCCACTTTTTGCCATTGTCCTTGTGATAACTGCTGTCCATCATCAAACCAATTTCCAAGCTGCATATCGAAATCATATTCACCATCTTTTTTTAGAAACTTTGTTTGAAGTTTATCAAGAATTTCTTTCATTCTATCAGTTGAATTAAATTCCTTTATATCTCCAAATCCTATATTTTCCTTCAATGTGAGTTCATATTTTACAAAGTCCTGAAATAGTACTGACATTTTCGTATGATAATCTTCAATATCAATTTTCTTTAGAGGTATGCCATTAATCAAAATTTCGCCATACTTAATCTCATATAATCCACTTAAAATTTTAATTAATGTACTTTTCCCAGAGCCATTAGGACCTACTAATGCAATTTTCTCCCCTTTTTGAAAACTGATGCTAATATCTTTCAACGTCTCTTTTTTATTTTTATAAGAGAAAGAGAGATTTTTTATATCTATCGTTGTAATCTCACCTTCAATTTTTTTCATATTCCCAGTAATCTTACCTTTTCCACAATATTTCAAAAACTCAAATAACATATCCATATATAATGAGCTATTATATATGGTATAGATATTTGCCATAATAGCCTGTGAATTGCTCTGAACTAATCCCACGCTCCGTATATAGCTCATAACGTTTCCAACAAGAATATCCCCTGCGTATGCCGATATAATTGCCTCACCAATAATCAAGCCACTTACTACTTGCATGATCATCTCATAGATAATGTTAAATACTGTTTTCTTTTTTAAGATTTTGATATTTTGTTCAATAAAACGATTACTTATTTTTATGAAATTTCCTAAAAGATAGTCTTTTATATTTAATAAAGATATTTCCTTGTAAGAAAAATCATGTGTCAATAAATAGCTTAAATACCAAGTCTTTCTTTCGTCTTTTGCACGATTCCATATAATATCAAACTCCTGCTGACCTATTTTCAAAAAATATAGTACTGAAACAATAGGAACAACCAATAAAACAATTGATATATAAGGATTCCAGCTAAAAAGCAAAATAGCGGACGATATCATAGTAATCGCAGATGTCAAAAGATTAATAATCGCCAGAAAAATCTGAAATGGTCTATATGCAATTTCCCCTGTTATTTTTTCGATTCTGTCATACATTTCAGAGTTTTCAAAATCTTCCAAAGATAGATCCGTACATTTTTCCATAACCAGATAATTCAAGCGATACTGTAACAAATATTGAAATTTTCCCTCTATAAATCCTTTTGCTTCAATAATTAGTTCTCCGGCAAATGATGCAAGCAAATATAATACAAACATTATAAATGTACCATCAAAAAAGTTTTTCCCTTGCACAAGACAATTAATCAATTCTTGGGAAAGAATCAGTGTAATTACCGGAAAAACTCCAGCAACCACACTAAATAATATAATAAGAAAAAACAATCCCTTACTTACATGCATAATAATAGAAACCGTTTTAGGTAATTGTTTTAAAGCTATTAGTATATCTTTGATTCCAATTCTATTTCTTTCCATTGACTTCAATCCTTCTCATTACATATTTTTTTGCATATAACACACTTTCTGCAAATGCCATCAGCTTCCTTTCTAATTCACGATTTGTACCAATCAATCTATTGCAATGTAAATGAATAACACTTGCAACAATACTATTTTTAAACATCGGATCTGGATTAATCTTCCTAATTTTTTCACTATACTCGCTAATTACTTTACATCTTCGCCACATAAGTTCATAAACAACTTTACCGTCTTTCATGCTATTTAGATTATTCCATTCATTTTCAATATCGCAAATTCTTAATAGATTATCTTTTTTCTTCTTGAATTCGCTTATAAAATCGGAAGAATGATAATTGATTGACAAAAACTGCAATTGCTCTTCATATTTATTATAGAACTGCGAAACATACATTATGATGGAAACAACAGCAACATCATCCAAATTTAAAGATATTTTCCCCAAACGTTTTAAACGCAGTATGTTTTCAACAATATAACTATCTTCAAAAAATACCTTTTCCGCAGTATCCATCAACAATGCCCCTCCATATCTTTCAATTTCTCGATCATATACAGAAATAGTCATATCCCCTACTATCTGATCTGAGAACAATTCTGAGTACCATTTCAAGATTTGTGGATAGACTTGCAATAGCAATTCTCTTGTTGCATGTAATCGCAATCTTATATGTGGCTTCGGATCAGCATAACGCATATAAAAATATGAAATACCATATTTTTCCTTTAATGATTCATAAAAATCCATAATATAAAATGCAATTAATTCCTCCTCTCGATTCTCATTACAATACAATTTTAAATAAAGCCAGTTATTAAATGGCAAAATCATATGCTGCTCTCTGGTATACGTCTTTTGGGATAATGGAATTAATGATAGTTCTTCTTTATTTTTCCTGAAAAGCGGAACAACTATTTCCGTTGCATACGTTTTCCCATCATCATAAATAATATCTGAACCATTTTCTACTTTTTCAAAAACCAAATCACTATCCTTATGCTTCTTAAATTCGTCATAAACAATCCGCATCGATAAATCTGTTGCCAGATTAAGTCTAATACGGTTATCTGCATCAACAATATAAATATTCAAAGGCATGTTGCGGCCAATAATCAATGCTAAAAATTTTTCTTTAAAACTTTCAAAATCCTTTTTGAGTAATTCAAGTTCTTGTATATTAACTTTCCATTTTTCATTTTGGAGTACAATTCCTTTATACTTTATTGTTGGAATATGTCTCAAATCTGCATAGATATAACTCCATGGGAACTCAGACCACTCCCTTTTTCCTTCATAAGAAATATCCTGCAAAAACCTAAAAACATTGGGATTAAGCATCGGATTATACATATTGTTTGATTCGAAAATAATCAGTTTCCCAGTCTTTTTATCCCTTGCATAAAACTTTTCGTTAAATATTCCTATATAAATATCATTAAGACTAACAATGTCTTTTTTATCCTTGCTGCCACAGGTAAAAACGGCAGTTTCTTTCTCTCTAAACGATAATGTTCTTACAATATTTCCATTTCTCGTTGGAGAAGGCAAAAAACTTATTTCACAAATTTCACTATGCGGACTACGAATTTTTCTTTCTTCTTTGTTACATTTCTTTAAAACATTTGCAAAATTGTCAGACTGTACGGAGAACCTACCAAAAGTTTTACCTGCCACAAATGAGCCACAATTAGGACTTAGATTAAGACTCACTTTTCCATCTTCTACTTTCAAAATAAAATATAATTCTAAAGAAATAGGGATTTCTTCTTCTTGCACGGTACAATCTGTTATTTTTTGAAGAGTCTCCATATTAATATCAATGTATGAATTATTAGCCAAAGCTTTTTCATACTCCACCAAAAAATAATTTTTTAGTTCATATTTATAATTGTCTTTTGTATTGTACTCATCGTAAAAATCATTTTGTGGCTTTAAGTATGGTGTTGGAGCTCCAATACCATTACTAGAATCAATCATTTCCAATAAAGGTACTTCCCGATCTATTCCATATTTTTCAATAAATTTATTTCTATAATGTTCTAAATAACCATGTTGTTTCTTAGGACTATTACTAAGATACACAAATAGACTTGCCACTTCACATATTGCCTTGGAAATGTCTTGATTAAGTTGAAAGTCGCCTCCACCTATAACAGTATCCACTTGTAAATATGATGAGCATTTATATAATGTCTGCATTTTTGTTTTTATCGCATTATACTTAATTATCCCATTACCAATATCTGTTTTGCTATAATCCTCACACATTTTATATATTTCATTAGCCTTTTCACATATATCTGTAATTTCCATTCGCTCACACTGCTTGATAAAGTACATTAGCGGATCTGCATTGCTAAACGATGGTCTCAAATTAGAAATCAAAAAACCTTTAGAAATCAGTTCATTTATATACAATTTGATTTTCTTCATTGAAGTACTCGGATATTCAGAACTAAGTATTTCAATGAATTTTTCATATCTTTCGTAATCCTTAATTTTATCAAAAAGTACCTTAAAAACTTTTGTAAATCGAATACTGATTTCTTCTGCATCTTTTTCAGTTGAGTATACTAATATAACTCTATTGCCTTTTATATAACATGCGTCATTAAACTTAAATTCCAATTTCTCAGCATAATTTTTTTCTACAATATTTACTAGTCCAAATAACCATTCAGAATCAACATTAACTTTTTTTTCTGTCTTCGTCATCAATATGGGGAATTTTTCACTTTTGCTAAAGCAGCCAGTTCCAACACCTGTAAACAAGCCAAACGGAGTAGTCCTTTCTTTACTCCGGATTAAATATTTCAATAAAGAAATATTTAATCCATTTGATTTCTTTTCTGATAATTGTTTAGGATTTTTCATATATATATCCATCATTTCCACCAATGAAGGACTTGCAATATTTACTTTTTCCCTAAATGCAGGATTGCTACATATTAACTTAACCTCATGTTCGGAAAAGTCAATTTGAGACTTATACTCAGTCGGTCTGCGATACATAAATTCTCCAATGTCATAAAATAATTTTTTCATTTTTATCCTCCGAATTTTAAATTTATTTTTTGCTGAAACTATATCACTTAATTTTCAAAATCAAATCAGTAAATTAAAGAAATCAACTATTTTCTTTTGATATTATCGGTAACTGAATTTTTACTGTCGCACCCAATTTATCTGAATTAAATATACTCATATATCCATTGTTCGTTTCAACGACTCTTTGTACATATGCCAATCCAATTCCGTAGTGTAATGTATTTCTATTTTTATCTGATGTATAAAATAATTTAGTAGCATTCGCTAAAACTTCCTTGTCAAATTGTCCACAACTATTTGATACAGAAATAGTATACATTCCATCCTCTAGCATCGTATGACATAAAATCTTATCATCTTCGACTTTATACTCAATCGCATTATCTATGATATTAAATATGGCCCTTTCTATAGAAAAGTAATCTATATAAATCATGCCGCTAACATGGTCAACTGAAAATTCAAATTTTGTATGTAAATTAGCTGTGTACTTTTTCACTTCAAGACAAATCCTTTCGGAAAACGTATCGCAATCAATTCGTTCCCTTTTATTATTTTCTATTTTTTTAGCTTTGACATATTGAAGAAGCACTACAAGATATTTTTCTATTTTTTCAGCCGCCTCTAGCACATTTCTCAAATGTAAAAAATTGTATGAATCAGAATTGTAATCTAATACTAATTCCGTATTTCCCTTAATAATAGTTAATGGAATTTTAATATCATGTGCCAAGGCACCTATCTCTTCATTTTTTTCATATTCCATTTTCCAATTCGAATATAATGTATCTTTTAAAGCATCTCTCATTCTTATTAAGGAATCTATAGCGTTAGAAAACTCTTTTACTTTACTAGAACAATATTCAAAATCTAAATTCCCATTTTCAATCTCTAAAGTTATTTTTTTGATTTTTTCAAACTCCTTTCCCCAATTTTTTACTAGCCTGAATGTAGAAATATAAACATATATAACATACACTATTAGCATAACTGCATAGGAAATAATATCGTAATTGGGAAGTTGCAAATTTCTTTTCGTCAAATTGAAATAAGGTCGCATATTATATTTAACTACACAAATTTCTTTTTCCCTAAATATCACTGAATAAATCTTATTTCCTTGGATATTATTCTCGTTTCCAAGAATAACGTTCAAAGCATGTTGTTCATTAATCGAACTCATATTTCCATATTTTTTATTATTATTAAAATCAAATACAGCAAATTCGCATCCGATTGGCAAAAAATCTGATGTAACTTTATCCAAAGTTGATAATTTAGCACTATTTTCTTTTAATATATTTTCACTATAATTTGCAGGAATAACTATCTTGGCACATATCAATATATTTGTGATAAATAGCCATCCCATACCTACTATTACCAATCCTAATACTAACTGTAATATATAGAACATTAACTGTTTCTTCATAGGTATTAATCTATGCACCATCTATAACCAATCCCCCATACAGTTTTTATTGGATCTTTTTCAAAACGTTTGAATTTCTTCCGTATTGAATAAATGTATTCCGTGATTGTTCTTAATTGAGTATCCGTATCCAAATCATATAAAAAATCATATAACATATCCTTTGAAAAAGTTTGCCCTTGATTTTGTACAAGAATTTTACATATTCTAAATTCATTCTTAGTCAAGATAATAGTTTTATTATCTAGTGCAATAGAATTTGTATTTAAATCAAATACTAATCCATCAACTTCTACTTTATCTTCTTTAATATTCGTATTTCTTCTTAGCGCAACTTTTATTCTAGCCACCAATTCTTTTATGCTAAATGGCTTTGTTATATAATCATCCGCGCCTTCCATCAATCCTTTTACCTTTGCATCTTCGCTAGATTTTGCGGAAAGAAAAATTACTGGGCACGAAATAATACACTTTATTTTTTTTAGGATTTCAAATCCATCAAATACTGGCATCATAATATCAAGTAAAATGAGATCGAATTTTTCAAATTCCGCTATATTTATATTTTCAATATACTCTTTTGTTTCTACATCGTACCCTTCTCGCATCAATACCTCATATACTAATTCCAGTATTTTTTTATCATCATCAATAACAAGTATTTTTGACATATCTAGTCCTCTTATTTTTTCTCAAGTATATCAAAAAACTGTTGCTTCATAAGCATCTCGTAATAAAAACCCCTCTACCACGTAAAAAATGCTTTACCCTTCAAATCTAAAGGGTAAAGCACTTTTATGTATAAAAATATAATAGTTTATTTGTCTTTTGTAAATGAACATGTCCCAAAAAAGGCTGTTTTACAACCGGAAGTACATAAGCTAATGCTTGTAATTCTTGGCTGCGTTTTATTATTTCCTGATTCCATCCTTGTTACATCCAGATCGAAATCATCAAATTTTGCCATCGTCTTTTCCTCCTATTTTTTCTTAACTTATTTACCAGTAATCTGGCATCCGCAGGTTGCTGTCTGAACCGGACAGGTCATCAGGATTCCCGTCACACAACCCGGTGTACACAGGGACTTACTTGTGATTCGCGGTTCTACTCCGCCTTCCCCTGCTGCTGTCTTTGTTACATCCAGATCGAAATCATCAAATTTTGCCATCGTCTTTTCCTCCTATTTTTTCCTTAACTTATTTACCAGTAATCTGGCATCCGCAGGTTGCTGTCTGAACCGGACAGGTCATCAGGATTCCCGTCACACAACCCGGTGTACACAGGGACTTACTTGTGATTCGCGGTTCTACTCCGCCTTCCCCTGCTGCTGTCTTTGTTACATCCAGATCGAAATCATCAAATTTTGCCATCGTCTTTTCCTCCTATTTTTTCTTAACTTATTTACCAGTAATCTGGCATCCGCAGGTTGCTGTCTGAACCGGACAGGTCATCAGGATTCCCGTCACGCAACCCGGTGTACACAGGGACTTACTTGTGATTCGCGGTTCTACTCCGCCTTCCCCTGCTGCTGTCTTTGTTACATCCAGATCGAAATCATCAAATTTTGCCATCGTCTTTTCCTCCTATTTTTTCCTTAACTTATTTACCAGTAATCTGGCATCCGCAGGTTGCTGTCTGAACCGGACAGGTCATCAGGATTCCCGTCACACAACCCGGTGTACACAGGGACTTACTTGTGATTCGCGGTTCTACTCCGCCTTCCCCTGCTGCTGTCTTTGTTACATCCAGATCGAAATCATCAAATTTTGCCATCGTCTTTTCCTCCTATTTTTTTCTTAACTTATTTACCAGTAATCTGGCATCCGCAGGTTAAAGTTTGTGGACACAAAAATTGTGTACTACACAACGAATGACTCCCCACAGTGCTTGCTGGCATTGCATTTGGTGTTCTAATAATTTTAGTAACGTCTAAATCAAAATCATCAAACCTGGCCATGTTTTTTTATCCCTCCTTCCTAATTAATAAATGCATTTTTCACAAAACACTAATTCATTTGGAAAATAAATTTCTAAGAATAATGTTTTGCTTCTTTATATCAATAGTTATATCTTCTAAAAATCAAAAAAAAATCAAGAATAATAAATTATTTTAAATATTCTCACTAATTTCAAATAAAAAGACCATCACAAAAAATTGTGATAGTCCTTTTATTATTCCACTCTTAAATAATTGCCTAATCACATGGCAGTTTCATGCTTACTTTTGCTCCATGTGTTTGGAGAGAATTTTCTAAAACAAGGCACCCCCCATGTTGTTTCATAATCGACTCGGTAATATATAATCCCATTCCAAAATGCATTCGAGAACTTCTACTATGATCATCCATGAAAAATTTATCTTGAGCATATCTCAATGCTTCCCTAGAAAAACCAATCCCTTCATCAATTATGGAAATCACCAGATATTTTTCTTCAATTCGAACTTCAATATAAAGTGTTCCTCCTTTTGAAGAATGTTCTAGCGCATTATCCACAACATTCAGTATTGCTCGATCCATTAATAATATATCAATTTTCAGGCTTTTAGGCATAGATAATATTTTCATTTGTAAATGAATCTTTCCAAAATCACATAAAGATTTTACTTGCATTTTTATATGCTGTATATATTCATCAACATTTACCTCTTCTATTTTTAACTGATAACCACCTAATACCCTAGAAAGATCAATTAGCAATTTAATGTAAGTGAACATTTGCTCTGAACTTTCTGTAATATACCTTGCATATAACTTTTGTTCCTCATTGAGTTCTGTTTCACTTATCAAATCAATATTTCCTTGAATGACGGTCAAAGGTGTTTTCAAATCGTGAGCGAGTGCTGCAATCTGTTCTCTTTGTAATTGTTCCGCGTGCCATTGTTTCTCTAAAGATATTTTCAGATTATCTTTCATATTCGCAAAAGAACAAAGTACGTCCTCAAATTCTTTGATTTTTGAATGTCCTACTTCAAAATCAAGATTTTGTCCCGCAACCTGCCTTGTTGCTTCAAAAAGCGGGGAAAGCTGCGCCCGCATATTTTTTGCAAACTTCGCTGTTAATATCACGCATACTGTAATACAGTTGATTGTTATAAGAATATAAAGCAGAATTTCCGGTGAGGGGAAATGCTCATAAAGCCATTCATTTGTAAACTGTGAGCCTATATAATATTGCAGCACCACATATTCATTTTCGCGGGTCACAAGCAAATACTGTTTGTTGAGGTTTGTATTTATCTTCCCGGATATTGCATACTCCATAGCCCGGTCTAAATCGTCGCCCCCTAAGGTCGTTTCAGTCACTTGATAATTCTTATCCAGTACCAAATACTTGCAACCCATAGGAAGCTGCACGTCTGTCAAATCCGGCGTTGCAGCAATAACAGGAGCAAGGTTTTTTGCGCTGCGTTCTGAATAATCCGCATAGGTAATAAGTCCCGTACTGGTTCCGGCTAAAATAAGACTGAATGGTATCGCCACCGCACCTATTAGTCCAATCAGTAGCATACATAAGAATTTCCAAAAAGACGCTTTCAATGATGTTGTTTTCTTCATTCCCATTTATATCCAATCCCCCAGACTGTCGCTATCGGCTGAATATCCAGTTTGTTCAATTTTGCCCGGATATTCTTGATATGAGTAGAAATCGTAGAATTATCACTGTCGCCCTCTAAGCTGAAAACAGCTTCGTAAATCTGTTCTTTTGAAAATACCTGTCCTTTGTTCCTTGCAAGATATTCACAAATCAGATATTCGCTTTTGGTTAAGGCAACGGGCGTGTTATCTACCCGTAATTCTTTTGCAGACAAATCAATTTTTATCCGGTCAAAGGTAAGTGCGGTATGTCGTTCCCTGTGTTCACGCCGTAAGTGGGCATTTACCCTCGCCCGCAATTCTGCAATGCGGAATGGTTTTGTCAGATAGTCGTCTGCGCCCAGACCAAGCCCAAATGTGATGTCATGCTCCATTGTCTTTGCTGTCAGAAAAAGAATAGGGCAGTCCACAAGGGAACGGATTTTATCACAATAGGAAAAGCCGTCTATATCCGGCATCATAATATCCAGTATAATCAAGTCATATCTGTTCAGCTTATCAAGCGGTACCTGTGCAGCAGAGGTATAAGCGGTCACGAAATGCCCGTCCTTTTGCAGCCCATTTTTGACAAGCTCTAAAATAGCCCGTTCATCATCAATCATAAGGATCGCTGCCATATTGTCGCCTCCTTTCGTTGTCCTTTTTAGTATAGCACAAGCTACAAGGGCAGGAAAGCTGTCATTGCCGCTTTGCAATATAGTAGTTATTATTTATCTTGACCGCAACCGCTTCCGCTTTATCGGTTCCGTAAATCTCATAGACATCTGTGTAAAACCAATACTCCCGCCCCTGTCCGGTATTCTCCCCGTACCAGTCAACATTGCTTAAATCTTCCTTTGACAAAGGGATTTTCGTTTCTGTGTCAAATGTAACACTTTCTGCAAGAATATCAATGTAGCTGCCTAATTTATCATCAGATACCATTTCAGACGTTACTTGATAAACCGTCCCGCCACAAAGAAGCTGTGTCGCATTTTCTGGATTGATTTCAAAGCTGCCGTTTATAGATTTTTCTGTTTCCTTAAAATCAAAAACAGTATCGCTATCCTTGATATTCTCGCTGATAACAGCTTTATGATACCCTCCGTTTACATCTACAATCAGATAATCGTCTGCGTTAGGTGCTGCATATACATTGAGAAACGGAATAATGTAAGAGGCTTCTGGTGCTTTCTCTGCCAAATCCGCTAAGGATTGAAAAGTCGCCGTTTCAACATTTTCTTGCAGCAATATTTTTCCGTTCTCATCTATGGCGGCAAGCTGCCGGATATATCCAATCCATTCTCCAAGCCCACCATTTGATACGGTATCTGCCAAAATGGTGTAATCGTTACCCTTATAGGAAAAACGTGTTACGCTTTCCGTATTCAAATAGCATTGTTCTTTGTCACTGGAATATTCTTCGATTCTGTCCTGTAAAGAACAGCCTGCAAGAGCCACACAAACGATAAAGGTAAACAGCAGAAATATAACTATTTTTTTGTTTTTATTCATAATTTTTTCGTCCCTCCCAATGAGAAAACCATAGTAAAGTTAATAATACACCGCCCATTGTCAATACAGCAATTCCTATCCATTCTGTCCCATGAGTGGACAGCACGTTGTTCATAACATCATGCACCCAGTTCATAGACCATGCAAAGGGGATATATCGCCCTACACCTTTTAATTCGATATTACTGTATAGAATACATTGCAGACTTTCAAATACTCCCCAAAACAATGAGATACCCAGTCCAAATCGAAAGCTAAGGAATAAGTGCAGCGCATAAATAATTAAATTACAAAATGCCATTCCTGCGGCTGCTTTGACTAACATACTAAGTTGTACGGTATCATCTATTCTCAAAAAATGAACGCCGAGCAGAAAGACAAGGAATAGACAAAACAGCGCGGTTATTCCTGCTCCATATAAAACGGCTAATTTTGTCAGTACAACTTTATACCGGTTAGGCACTCCGAGCAATATTTGAAAGTGTGAAGCCTTTTCTTCCAATAAGACATTCAAGCTCACAACAACACTTATCAGCAAAGGGAAAATAGTCGCCGTAAGCTCTAATATCATTTTTAGTTTTTTGTAATCCGCTGTGTTTCCATATAGGACATAGTAAACAATAAACAGTAACGCCCCAAGAACAGGTACGCATAAATGAATTACCCCAAAGGACGTATGCTTTACTTTTATTAGTTCGGAACGAACCGCCCCAAGAAAGCCCATCTTATCTACCTCCTTTTGCAAAGTCCTTCGCGTCTACAAAAGATAAGACAATGAATAAGAATATTGATAGTGCGACAGAGATAAAAATGGTACAAGAAAAACCGGAATTTCCCGCAAAAGTTCCGTTTAATTCAATCCCCATAAGCGGCTCCGCCAGCTTCGCCGCCCAACAATACGGCATGAGCCACCAAACGGCTGTGTTTCCTAACAGGATAGGAAGAAATATCCCAAGTACAGTATTTAGCATTATCGGTACAAAAAGTCCTATTTTACGCGCAAGGTACAGGCACAATGGGATTTGCCAGACGGACGCTATCACAATCGCTATACTGCCTGCCATACTCTGCGGAACAGAATATACCGCTGTTGCCGGGGAAATGATATTGCTGATTGAGATAAGCAATGCTAAAAATACTCCTGCCACAAGCAGCTTTTCAATCAAAATCATTCCTTTTGCCATTTCAAATTTTGAAAGGTTCAAGGGCATAGAAAATACAGAATAATATTTCCCCGCACTTTCTTCTTTCCGGTGTGATAAGGAACATAAGATTGCGATTGCTCCCGGAAGCAGGAACGCATACCACCAGTAAAGCGTTATATATTGAAACCCGATAAAACCTCCCACTATCCATGCAAAAATAGCTGTGATTAGCGGAATGATGAAAAGCAGCTTGTTTGATATTGTCCTTTTGAATTTCAAATGCTCTGATTTTAAGTAATTCATACTTTAGCCCTCCCTGTGATTGCTTTTCACAACGTCCATAAAAAGCCGTTCCAAATTTTCATTCGCATTAAGTCTCCCCTCATAGCCTAAGACACCGCCCGCAATAATGCCGATATGATCGGCGGTCTGTTGTACCTCGGAAAGAATATGACTGGATAAAATAACGGTAATTCCCTTTTCCGGAAATGAACGGATAAGCTCCCTAAGTTCTTCAATCCCCACCGGGTCAAGACCGTTTGTAGGCTCGTCAAGAATAAGCAGCTTCGGACTATTTAATAATGCAATTGCAATTCCAAGCCGCTGCTTCATTCCAAGAGAAAACTGTCCGGCTCTTTTTCTGCCTGTTTCTGTCAGCCGGACGATTTGAAGCACTTCCTCAATCCTATTGTCTGTCAGCCCTAAAAGGGTTGACCTAACTTTCAGATTTTCATAGGCGGTTAAATTCTCATAAAGCGGCGGCATTTCAATCAATGCTCCAATATGGTTTAAGTCGCTCCGCTTCCATGCGTGGCCGTCAAACTCAATGCTCCCAGATGTGGGCTTCAAAATGCCTGTTATCATTTTGAGTGTTGTGGATTTTCCGGCTCCGTTTGGTCCTAACAATCCATAGACGGAATTTTTTTCAATGTTCAGCGATATGTTATTTACGGCTGTCTGCCCGCTGAATGATTTGCAGAGATTTGTTGTTTTTAAAATCATATTCATATTTATAATCATCCTTTCTGTTTTTTTCATAATATCAATCAATTTTGAAGATTTCATAAAGATATTCCATCTATACAGCAAATGAGTTTGAAATAGTAAAATACTCTTCTATGAATTTTTTGTTTCATCACTTGAATAAACTGGTATTCTATCCTTCCTTCAACATGGCTCTCCTTCTACCCCATGAAATGCCCCTGCCGGATACATCCACTGTCCTTCTACATAGATATCGTCTACCGAAAACTTTCCAGCGACCAGACTGCGAATCGCTTTCTCATCTCCATGATACACACAGGATTTTGCATTTCCCACAAAGGTATCCAAATCACACTTATTATCCAGCATAAATTCCAGAATTTCTTCATCATGCTTTAACAACTGATATTCTTCCGGATATAATTCACGAATCCCGGCAAACAGCTTCGGTGCAGTGAAAATACACATAGCACAGTTGCAACGTTTCCACCCGGCGCTGTAACAGGGATGTTGGTTAGCACGATGACATTTCAACACCTCCCACACATCAACCTCCGAATAGTCAATGACTGAACGCCACTGATAGACAATCTGATGCAGTTTCTTTTCCGCATTCGTTCTGTAAACCTCTATCTCTACTGCGCTAAGTCCCTTTTTCACGAAGCTGTCTGATACGATTTTCCACAATCAATCTCTCATCTGCTTAGCAATAATCTCATACAAACTCAATCAGCACATTCTGATACAAATAATAGAAACAAACAATTACTCAATTATCATTTCCACTTGTATTACCATAACGTAAAAACAGAGATATTATTTCGTAGATGTCTCTCATCTATGAAACAATATCTCTGTAAACTACATTTTTATTCTTCTTAATACAATACCACTTTTCCAATAATATCACTTTTCATAACAGGCCCATAATTTCGGCTATCTATGCTTGCCTTATAATTATCGCCTATAATAAAGTATTGATCATCTTCCAAATTATACTCTTGCTCTAAATTAGGTTCACATTCATATGGTTGTAACTCAATTCCATTTTTTAGAATTTTTCCATCGTGAAATGTTATCACATCTCCTCCTTTGGCCAAGATTCTTTTTACGCAAACGCCATATTCATTAGTGTTCACAGTAATAATCTCTCCAACTTCATAGTCATCACAACTCTTATATACCAGTGTTATTTGACCATCTTTTAATGTAGGAGACATTGATTGCCCGCTTATAATTGTAATTTTAAACAAAAGTATAAAAACGATTATAATGACTATTTGTATGCTCCCTATAAGCAAATATGTCTTTTTGCGCATGATGCTACACAGGAATCGTGAGTAACTACAATTACTGTTTTTCCCTCCTCATTAAATTTTTCTAATACCTTTAAAACATAGTCTCTGTTTACTTCATCCAAACTTCCTGTTGGCTCATCTGCTAAAATAATTTTAGGTGATTTGACTATTATTTTTGCCAATGCTACTCTTTGTTGCTCGCCACCGCTTAATGTATAAATTTTTCTCTTTTCATATCCAGCCAGCCCCACTTGACTTAAAGCATTAGAAATCAGTTCACGCTTCTCAGACTTCCGTATCTTTACGATAGATTATTGCGTCTAATATTTACTGCTGCCCTGGAAGAAAACTTTAAATTCCTATGTCCGCATATTTTAACACTTCCACTGGTTGGGTTGTCTAGCAATCCTATAATATTGAGAATTGTTGTTTTTCCTTTCCCGCTTGGGCCAGTAATTGACACGTAATCTCCCTCATTTATTTCCAATGTAAACTTATCCAACACAACATGGTCACCATAATTTTTACAAATCTCTTTCAGTTCTATAATTGCCATCACTCTGCTCCTTTCA
Organism: Blautia pseudococcoides; assembly: GCF_001689125.2. Taxonomy (NCBI): domain Bacteria; kingdom Bacillati; phylum Bacillota; class Clostridia; order Lachnospirales; family Lachnospiraceae; genus Blautia; species Blautia pseudococcoides. Next base: position 1,769,957 of record NZ_CP015405.2, read on the forward strand.
ACACTTCATGCAAGTTTTTCATTGTATATTTCTTACATAGTATAATCGTACAGATAATATCTAAAACTAATGTAAAAACTGGAATATATCCATTAATCGTCATATTTACCATTTTCCCAATGACGTAAATTGCCAGCATACTTACTATATAATTAACAAATGTAAGAACAAAGTGCTTTTGCATACATAATTCCAGTGTATATCCTTCAAATAGTCTACAAGCCAGACGATCCCGGTAATTTTCACAATATAATTTCCCAGTAAATATTATCAAACATAGCAATCCTATTGATAATATCAATGTCTGCGAACCATATAAAATCAACATCTGAAATTGCTGATCTAAAATCTCGTTAAAATTAGAAGAGATATACGGTGTCTGTGGTGTGACTTTATCAATGCCAGTTTTCTTCAGTATAGGCTGCAATTCCAAATACGGATCATCTGTCTTCGTTTTAAGGAAGTAACTTCCTTTTGAACAATAACTTTTAATAAATATTCCACTCATGAGTTCATCAGGTAACGCAAGAATAACCGGTGATTCTATTCGTCCAAAATTCCCTGTTCCTACTCTGGCATTGTATGAATATATTTCTAAAATCGCATCATCATATAAAATAACATTTGCTTCCAAAGAATATGCCTCACTAGCGAATGCCTCATATTTCTCAGTCTCTTTCTGTTTTGTTAATGGCAGCAATACATTTAATTTATCTTTATTAAAAGAATCCGCCATTATTTGATTTCCATCTACATCGTAAACCGGATTAAACAGCAAATAGTTGTAATTAATAGATACATAGTCCTGTCCATACTGTTCACACAGCGTTGATCCTGTAGTTATATTATATTCATAGTTACTTGCATCAATCAGAATTCCATTATGCTCCCGTCAATTCAACGATCAAAAATGAGCCAATAAAATTAACCCCACAGACTTTTATCTCATCAAGAAGAATGCTTTTTAAAGTATATCCATCCATCTTTTTTATTACATTTCTTTTTCCATTTGCAAGCACATAAAACACCATACTCATTATTAACAGAAATATAGGAATAAAGGAAAACAATAAGACCGGCATTTTCCCAGACAGAAATACATTTGTGTTAATTATTACATGATATCCCAGTTGGCTTATTATCCCTGCACTTTCGCTACACACATCATTTTTCACATAGTATGTGCATGATGATAGATCGTATTTTGCGGCATCTGCCCAATTATAAAACGAAATATCTTGAAACACAGAAGATACATACAATGGATATACCTCATACCCCATAGGGGTCAGCGTAGAAATACATTCCTCTTCACTAATCTGAAAGTCCGATTTCAAACTGGCACCATGTATAAAATTATTTGTATGATTTGTTTTAAAGTATATATAATGCGGTTTCTTACCAGTAACATCAACATACCTATACATAATATCCGCATTATTTTCTCCTAGTGCTTTATCTATATCTTCCAAAAATTTTTCATTTGTAATATCTTCAGGCTTTTCTATCGTAATAGTCTGTTTGTCATTTTCAATGGTCTCAAGTGCATTATATGAAAAATTTATACAAGACAAAACCGCAAGCACTGAAAATAAGATAATAAAACTCATTGTCATTAACTTTTTCATTGTTGCCCTCCTGTTTCTATTGGTATCTATAATATCATACCTAAAATATAACCGTCTCAAAATAATATCGAAGTTGTGTGTCAGGCAACTTTTACAATACTAAAGCCAAACCACACTATGCGGCAAAAGGGATGGTGCTAGCCGTCCATCCCTTTTCTCCGCTAAGACAATATTAAAGTACATCCCACCATACTCTGGTTGTTCCTACACCATATGCGGTTGCCTGCGCTGTGCCACCAGGATTTTTCACGTCTACAACAACGCTTCCCGTTCCAACCTGTGCTGAAGCTGAATGTGTCGCTGTTCTGTGATAATAGGAAGATGATGCATAAACTCCCGGAACGCTGCTCCAAGACCATTCACCGCCACCTACACTTGCATTTCCGGATGCAGCAGCGGCCACACCTGTCCCTAACGTAGCAATGGTAAGCAGACCCATTGCCAAAAAAGATGCCATGTTGTACTTGATTTTCTTAATACTCATAAATTTTTTCCTCCTTCGTTTTTATTTATAAAAAGCTATCCGACGTCATAATAGCCCTTTAACAATTTAAAAGCAGACTTAACTATGTATTTCTTACATGCATAAAACCACTTTTTGCATTTTCTTCTATTATTTTCATTTCATCCTTTAATTCCTGGGGAATCTTAGGATCGTACATACATTTTCCAACAGAATGCTCTCCTAATTTGATTACCCAATTTCCTAATATTACTTTAAATTCATTTTTCATTTTGGCTCCTCCCTGTATTCTTTATAATGTGATTATACTTGAAGAATCTCAATTATTGCGAAAAGCGAATAAAACATATTCTTCGAAGAAAAACCGTCTAACGTATTTATTGCAACATATTTGTTTTGTGTTCTCTGGGATAATATTTTTACCCTTCTTTGGGACACTTTTATTATTCCGATTTCGTCTTTACAGAACTCTTACAGATATTATCTATTATATATTGCATTATATATATTGCTTTTGGCTATTATCTGTCCTCTTATAGAGAAATTACTACGCTACTTGATCACAAAACTACATGCAGGTATTTCCAAACAACTCCTTATATTAATTGCGACCAATTTAATTATATGTTTATTTATTTTCTTGTTTAATATTGTTATAGGTGAATATATCGGCTATAATCGTCAGATCATTACATTTAACTGCATTTTATTCGGATGTTACTTCATCATAAATACTGTTCTGATCGTCAACATTATCAAAGCTCATATAGTCCAAATGGATTTGGACATGCGCCAGGATGCCTATGACCAACTGCAGGACTATACAAATCAGATAGAAAATATGTATTCTTCACTACGCTCGTTCAAACACGATTATTTAAACATAATGCTTTCTATGTCTGGATATATTGAGACTGGGGATATAGATGGACTACAAAAGTATTTTGACAAAGAAATTATTCCACTAAACAATAAATTATCCAAAAACACATCACATATGAACCAGTTAATGAATATAAAAATCACAGAATTAAAAAGTATTATTTCTGCCAAACTGTTATATGCCATGGAGCTCAACATCAATGTAAACATAGAAGTTACAGAAGAAATATCTGAAATTTCAATGGACACTGTTGACTTGGCACGTATCTTGGGTGTTTTTCTTGATAACGCAATAGAAGCTACACTTGAAACCGAAGTACCTTCTATTCAATTTGCCGTTATCAATTTAGATAATGAATATACATTCATTATCTAAAACACGTTCCATGACAGCGGAATACCGTTTGCAACACTGCGCCAACCCACCATCTCCACAAAAGGTCCTAACAGGGGGATTGGATTATATAATGCTCACGAAATCGTTTCAAAATACAGTTACGTTTACTGGGATACTGAGACCACTAATTCACTATTTACACAACGTTTACGAATTCTAAAAAGCAAGTAACCAAAAAACAGGTGCTGCATTCTAACAGCATCTGTTTTTTATTTTATTAGGCAATATTGATATTGTTTCAAACGTCACCGCAACTAATAATCTGTTCGTAAGCATCAACCACCTGCTCCGTAACCGCTTTTCTGAAATCCGCATCCTTAAAACCAAAGAATGCTCTCATAATCCAGATATTTCGGCATCTCCAGATAAAGGCTTCCTTTGGCAGACTGTTTCAGCGCAATGCTCTTGGCACAGAATGCCCCGTCAAATGTAATGCTCACAAATCCTCTTAACCTGCTGTCCTCTTTGTCCACTTTATAAACTCTGATACTATAATCCATAAAAAAATCTCCTTTCTGGTCTTCCAATAATAAAAAAGATGCCAGTCCCGGCACCTGTAACCTATCTTGTGGCCGCTGCGATCTGCGGCGCTGCCACACTTTCATCCGGTACGTTGTCAATAACCTCATTTTCCTCTTTGATCTCCAACTGGCTATTGATCTCTGTCTGCCGTTTCAGTTTCTCCTTTAGCAGATCTTCATACTGGAATTCTTTTTCATATTCTATTTTTGCGTTTTCCATTTCCGTGTGATAATCAGCAATCTTCTGCCGGATTTCCTCCGCCTCTTTATCCAGTCCATTTATGGTATTCTCCAGACGGACGATATTTACGGAATCGCTTTTTTTCAGTTCCACCTTATACAGCCCGCTTCCTTTCGCATACAGGGTTGCTCCCTCGGAATTTTTATTGAGGGCGATCTCCAATCCCTTATAAGTGCCAATGGAAAGCTCTTCATAAAGAATGGTATGTTCTATAATGGCCCGGAGAAATTCCCCAGCCTCCTTAAGTTCTGTAAATTTCCGGTCCTTCAGGACGATCTCAAACAACGGATTCTTTTCCATTTCTACATTCCTGGTACGGATATCTCCCTCCAGCTTCTCCAGTTCCTTCTTTCTGGCCGCAATCCGCTGTGGATACTGGACGGTAAACGCATCCTGCAGAAGATACCTTTTCCCTTCATAAGCGGATTTTAAGACACGGAGCCTCGTTACCTCGTTGTCAACCTCCAGCTTTTCCAGGATTAAAGGGTTTCCCGAGGCTACCGCCTTGATCTCCGCAAAATTCAGAACGGTTTCGTCCACATCTTCACAATCCCTTGCCAGTTCCCAAAGATATGCATCAAAGGAGTTTTTCGTCACATACCGGTAGACACTTACCTCTTCATTTTTGTTTCCATGCCGAAGCCCCCTGCCTTCACGCTGTTCTATGGCCGAAGGCTTCCAGGGACAGTCGATATGATGCAGGGCAACAATCCTGTCCTGGATGTTGGTCCCGGTCCCCAGTTTATCCGTGCTTCCAAGAATGATCCTCTTTCTTCCGCTGCGCAGATCAGAAAACATCTGGTCCCTCTGCTCATCTGTTTTGGCATCGTGTATAAAGCAGATCTCTTCCTCCGGCACTCCTTTTAATACCAGTTCCTGCTTGATATAATCATATACCGTAAATAGTTTTCCATTTCCCGGTGTCCCGATGTCGGAAAAGATGATCTGCGTTCCTTTTATCTCCATAGCATCGGTATATTCCTGGTAAATATTCCTTACTGCCTTATTCAGTTTGGAATCTTCATCCACCGGGGCATCAAATCCAGAAGCCTCGGGTCTGTCCCCAAAAGCCTTGCTTCCCCGGTAATCTTCAGCATATTATCTGTCCGTGGGTCTACCATGCCGTTATGGATAGCCTCCGCACGGCTTACCATTTCCTCCATGCGTGAACGCACATAGTCAGACGCCTCCGATTCTACAATGATGTACTTCCCGCCTTTCAGCTTCGGTTTTGGGATATCCAGCATTTCCGGCAGGATAATGTCCGCCACCTCTTTAAACATCATCATCAGTTCCGGCAGGTTCACAAATTTATTGAACCGGGTCCGCATCCGGTAACCGGTACCTTCCGGGGCCAGCTCCAATGCGGTTGTCACTTCTCCGAAGTTGGAAGCCCAGGCGTCAAAATTATAAATATTTTTCATCCTGAGCCGTGCTTCCTGTAAGAACACCTGCATGACATACAGCTCCGTCATGGAATTTGATATCGGTGTACCTGTTGCCATGACCACGCCCATTCCATGGTTGATCTCATTGATATATTGTACTTTCATGCGCATATCCATAGCCCTCTGGGAACCATTGGAGCCAATGCCGGCAATGTTGCTCATCTTTGTAAAAATTTCAAGGTTTTTGAACTGATGCGCTTCATCCACAAAAAGCGCATTTACCCCAAGTTCCTCAAAGCATACCACATGGTCCTTGATCTCCTCGTTGTTCATGCGCTCGATCTTATCCAGAAGCTGCTGCTTTTTTGTCTCCATCTGTTTTACGGACCAGTTTTTGCCTTCCTTCCTTTTTGCTGCATCAATCGCGTATACCAATTGCTGCACCTGTTTTTCTATCATTGCCTCCTGGCGCTCATTTGATACCGGAATCCTCTGGAACTGGGTATGCCCCACGATCACGCAGTCATAATCCCCTGTCGCGATCCGGGCAGTCAGCCGCCTCCTGTTTTCCTTCTGAAAATCCTCTTTTTTTGCGATCAGTATCTTCGCATTGGGAAATGTCCGGATAAATTCCGCTCCCATCTGGTAAGTCAAATGGTTCGGTACCGTGATCATCGGCTTGGTTGCGATCCCCAGCCGGCGCATTTCCATACAGGCACAAATCATCTCGATACTTTTTCCGGCTCCCACCGCATGGGCTAACAGGGTATTCCCGCCCGATGATAAGATTCTCACCACTGCGTTTTTCTGATAAGGCCGAAGCTCGATCAGTGGGCTTAACCCCGGAAGCTGCAGGTAGGAACCGTCATATTCCCTCAGACGGATGCAGTTAAAGGTCTGGTTATAATAATCCACATATTTTTTCCTCCTCTCCGGGTCTTTAAAAATCCAATTCCGGAACTCCTCTTTTAACTGGTCTGCCTTATCCCGGGCAAGCATTGTCTCTTTTTTATTGATCACATACCGGACCTTATCCCCATCCTCAATGCGGTCACGCACTGCGATCACACGGCCATTCATGATCTCTTCCGCAAGCGTGTAGGCATCTATACGGCTGGTTCCAAAGGTCTGCTGCGCAAGAATGGTATTCCACACAATTTGTTTGTTTTCGATATGGTAGGACATATCCATTTCAAGTCTCTCCACAGTCACGGCAAGCCGCAGCGGAGCTCTTCCCCTCTGGTATTTTTCCGGTGTCTGTAAAGTTTCATAAAGGAATTTTTCATAATCCTGCGTGTCAATCCAGGTAGTCCCCAGTTTCACTGATATCTCCGGTGCGGTCAGGTCCTTTGGCTGCACCCTCTCCAGTGCTTCCACATTTTGAGCGATAGCCATAGAACTTCCCACAAATTCCCGTGCCGCTGCTTTTCTTACTGCGTCATGGTAAGGGTTCGCCGGCACTTCAAAAGCCCCGTTCTCCACCATCTGCTGAAGCTCCCCGGAAGGAAATTCCAGTTCTTCTTTCTCCAAAAGCAGCACATACGCATTTTGCAGCTTTACAAACCAGGAAAGCATCTGGTACATTTTCTGCTGCTTTTTGATCGTTTCCAAATCCTCACTGTAAGGAATCCGGTCTTCCTCTGCCAGATGAGCGGTCAGGTCCCCAATTTCCTCCCAGTCAAACTGGATATTGGTAAATTCTTCCTCCGGGTCGTCTGCTCGCGAAATGTTCACGCCATCTTCCTGAATCTGAAATTCGTAAAACTCGTTGTCCAGGCGCGCCGCATGGTAGGATTGCGGTACTTCCCCATACTGCGTCAGCACATTTTTCAGAAACGCCGCTTTTTCTTCCCCGGTCAGGTTCGTACTGTAAATCCGGCAAATCATCTGGTTCAGGACATCCACACTGCTCTTGTGTCCATAAAATGCTTCCCCGATATCCAGGATTTTTACTTTTAACTGCTCCAGTTCATCCGTTTTCTCTTCTACGGCCTCCGGCTCACGTTCCGTATCCTCCACATACGCTTCGGTGTCCTCTTCATCTATTGCTGCGTCAGAAATGGATTCCAGCGGAAGGTAATTCCTTTCACGGATCAGGTTTTCGATACTTTCGCATACATCCTCCCAGGGCCAGTACCCTTCATACATGGAATCTTCCTGTGCCCAAAGCAGATAAAAACCGTCACGCCCGCCTTCATAAGACAGGAAGCTTTCTTTTGATTCCTTCCGTACCTCATCATCCCCATAAACCTCATGCAGATATTCCCCGCGTTCTTCACTATCCGGATTGTTGGCAAAAAACAGATACACCGCCTGTTTTGTTTCGTCATCTGTCATTTCCAGCAGGATGATCCGTTTCATTTCTTCCGTGACTTCCCCCGGCTGGATATCAGACAAAGCAAAAGGAACCGCCAAAGCGGTTCCCTCTTCCTGTTTCTGTTCCTCCTGCGGCATATCTTCCTGCTGCTGTGTTTTTGTTATCTCATCTGATGAATGACTTCCCTGATCACTTCTTCCTCGGCTTCCATCTCTGCCTGTGTTCGCAGGCCCGTCATTTTCATGGTATCGTATGGATTCACGTTGTCCTGTGCCATCCATGCCTGTACCAGTTTCTCCGCGATCTCTTCGTGCAGCGTTTCCGCCTGCTCCTGTACTTCCTGCATTTTCGGAAGAAGCATTCCCGACAGCAGCATCATCCCGTACCGGTCCGGATCGTTCTCCTGCAGGTCTCTGGCTGCCATCCTGCCGTACTTGCCCAGTGTTGCCATTACCGTTTCCTCGCTCATGGTCCCCTCCAATACGGGATATTGAAGGCCGTCCACTTCCCTGTACTGAATTCCTGTAATCCCTGCCATAATATGCACTCCTTTCCAAGTCAATGGTTTTCATGGTTTTTGATATTTCAAATAATACTTTTCCTGATAAATGGGAGACCAGCCGCCCCGCCCGGTATAGGATTTCTTCATTCTGGTACCGGCTGATAAGAGAAAAATCCAGTTCCCCGTCTGTAACACCGCACCTGCTTTCCACCGCATAAAGCGCGCTGTCCACAATGAACCTAGTAATCTCCATTTCCTCCAGTTCTGCCTCGGCACCGGTAAGTACCTTAAGCCTTTGCAGCGTTTTGGAAATTCCATCCTCTTCCCTTATCATAAACCAAACATACGTTCTTGTAAAGGTGTTTAGGGAATTTTTAAATTTTTTTTCTTTTTCGTAGATTTCCGGGAATAACATCTTCGCCAGCTTCCTCCGGTTCGTGCCGTTGACCGTCCAATTCCACGGACGCACACCCGGCCCTTTTGTGTCGGAAACGTCAAATACATGGGTCACATTTTCCCCAAACAGTTTTGACGGAAAAATTGCGATTCCCCTGCTTCCCCTCATGACAGGAAGGTTTAGTTCCATCCATTCATCAAACCCGGCAAGGACCGTAGCATCCGGCCTCTGCGCATATACCATACAGGTATTTAAGTAGTCCAACTGGTACAGCCTTCCCATACATTCCAGAAACTCCCTCCAGTTTTCCTCAGACTCGGAGATCATCGTAACTGTACGCTCATATAAGTCCTTTACTTTTGTGATGTGTTCCATACATCCCCTCCTCTCTATCTGTGCATGTGCGGCATTCCCATCTCAAACAGGCTTATCTGCCCGCCCTTTTCTTCCACTGGAATGTGTTTCTGTTTCTCTTCCTTTAAGAGCATTTCTCCAATCCGCACACGGCAGTCCCGGAAGCTCTCCATATACATTTCGGGATATTTAAAGTGCCGGCGCAGTGTGAGAAAATCCTTATGTTCCAATGCGTATTTAAGCCCCTTTGCGTAACCAATCACATTATCTATACTGCTGTGTTTGATGGTCTCCCGTGAGAGGGAATCCCTAACCTGACACAGATACTGATAATTTTCATCCGCCAGATACTGCCGGTATCTCTGGATTCCTCCATACCACAGGGCTTTTGGCCGCGCCATATAGTTTTCCGGAACTTCCGGGGGAAGGGGCCGGAAATACTCTTCCGGCATTTCCCCGCCTGCCTTTTCCAGTTCCTTTTTATCATACACGATCCGTCCTCTTGCCCCGTTAATGCCCGTCCCATCCGGATAGCCGGGGTCACTCCAGCCTTCCTTCCACCTCGTAAACCAGCATTCGTAATCTTTTTTTAACTCTTCTGCGTAATCTGCCGTATTTCCTTTTCTTCCCATGTTTTTTCCTACCTGTTCTGTTCCCGCGTGTGCGGAACTTCCCGGCACTTAAACTCATGGTCAAAAAAATCATCCGCTTCAAGAACGATCTCCCCCGCTCGGTATCTTGCTTCTACCATATCCTGTGCTTCTTCTTCACTGGCCGCCCGCTGCCTTACCTTGCGCTGCAGGATTTCCCGTATTGTAACCTCATACTCTTTTTCTTCCATAATGCCTCCTTTACTGCCCTAAACTGGGCCTTCCATATAAACCAACATTTGTTGGAATAAACGGGTCGTTTACTACACCCCTTGCCGTATTTGCTGCATGGACCATCCTGCCGTTTCCGATATAGATCGCCACATGGGAGATATTGAGGAACTCCCCATTATTCTCATAAGAATAGAAAATAAGGTCTCCCGGCTCCAGCATATACTCCGTTACTTCCAGTCCATGATCCACAATATATTTTCCCTGGGTAGATGCAGTAGCTGGAAGCGTAATACCAAATTCCGCATAGCATCTCTGTACCAGGGAACTGCAGTCATAGAATCCTTCCTCATATCTCCTTTCCTGGCTGTACTGGCAGCCGACTTTGGTAAGGGCAAGATTCGCAACATCACTTCCCACTCCAAAGGACGGGATCTCACTGCGGAATTCCTCACTCATTGCTTCACGCAGGAGCTCTTCCTGCTCCTCCGTTAATTTTCCAAGTGCGATGTAGTCCTCGTAATCCATGTTTTTCACATAACTGCCTCTTCTTGTAATGGATATGGTATTTTCATCCCCGTCAGCCAGAAACGCCTCCATTGTCTGGTGTCCCCAGTTGGTAGCTGTCCCGTGGTCATCAAAGTAAATATCAAACTGCACACCATACTGGTCAAAGTTTCCAGTGTCTTCTACTACATATTCTGTCCCATTCATAATGATCTTCGTCCCCATCGGCACAAAGGGATTGGATGCATCCACCGCAAGAGTATGGTTTGCTGTCGGCATGACGCCGGAAGCCGTAGGACCGCCGGACCAGACACCGCAGCAGATCGGACAGGAGCAGTAGGCGCTTGTGACTACATTCCCCAAAGACTGTCCCGCCTGGATCGTAGTTGTTACCGTAGTATCTTCAAAGCTGTTCATCTCGTCAAAGATTTCTTTCAGCAGGCGCTTATGTTCCTCGTCCATCACAATCCCCAAATCCCCGGTACCATACTGCACCATATAGACCATTAAGGTATCCATATAGTTGCTCACATAATTCCCATCCTTCTCATGCAGATAAGAGATCGCCCCATTTTCCCCGGCATTTGCCGAAACGCTCTGGTTAAATTCCATATAATATCCGCCCAATACCTCCTGTATGGACGGTGTTTCATCGGACGGATTTTCCATAAACGCCCCTAAAGGGGAACAGTAAAGAAGCATAACGATCAACACTACCGGGAATGCTGCCATAAACAGAATCCCGAACAGGGGAGCGAGCAGCGCCCCGATAAATTTCACAACCTGAACCATGACAAAAGACGCCTTCATCCGGACAATATCTTTTGCCGTCTGAAGGAGGCTGTCCTGTTCTCCGGAACCGGTCAGCTTATTAATGATGTACTGTATCTTCCGCTGGCGTACTGCCTGTTTATTCTGCTTCTCTACAATGCCCTTTTTCTTCTTTTGCAGTTCCTTCCGAAGCTGTTTGTTGGAAATCTTCTGGTCCGCCTGCTTTATTTTCAATTTCTCTTCTGCTTGCGCATATTTTCTTTTTTCTCCTATGCTGCTAAACGGACGGTTGGCCGCTGTCATAACCGAAAGTGCTTCATTAGCTTCCTCCCCGCCCTCCAACTGGGTAAGGATTGCTTTGCCTCCCTGTTTTACACCCTTTATCGCTATTTCATTTTTTCCGGGATGTATTTTCGGGGTCTCTGAAAGGGACTTTACCTTTTTCCTTCTTTTGAAGTTCTCTTTTGCTTCCCCATTTGTCAGAGCACCTGCCTTCTGCATGGTTTCAGAGCTTACCGGGACAGCCTTCGCCCCTGCAGGCGGGGATTTCTCCCTGCCCGACAAAGGTATGTTGTGGTTCGCCGGATTCCTGGCATCCGTTTTCTTCGTGGCTGCTGCAGCATTCTTTTGATATGCCGGCAGGCTGCTCTTTCCGTCCCTTCCGGTTCTCTTTTGCGCTCCCGCGTCCCGGGCTTTATTTCCAGCCTGGGATTCTGCCAGAGGATTTTTTTCTCCCAGATTTTTTCCTTCCGGTTTCTTATTTCCAAAGAAGTCCGAACTGTCTTTTACATGAAAGGACGTCCGGTCTTCCGCTCTGGCAGATATGAGATTTTTCTTATGTATGGATACCTCCGCTTCCTTCTTAATTTTTACTTCCGGGGTTTTCTCTTTTACGATCTTAATATCCATAGCCCGCCTCCTTCACAAGCTCCACCTTGTACCAGAGGCTTCCGAACAGATATCCGCAGATCTCTCTTCCTTCCCTTTTTGCCAATTTCTCCGGCAGACAATAGCCCGGTTTCTTCGTTTTTCCTATTTCCCGGTAAGCATCTGACAAATCCCCCAGAAATTCCACATAATCGTCCTCTGTCAGTATATACTGGCTGCTGAATATAACCTCCTCCAGCATATCTTTTTCGATCAGCTTGTCGATATCCTCCGGTGACAGGGGTGGCCCAAGCCGGTCATAGGCTTTTTCCTTTAAAAAAGAAAACTGATAAAATTCCCTCTGCTCCGGCAGGAGTTTCTGGACCATTTTCCCGTAAAACAAAAAAATGGCATCCGCAGTCAGCAATGCAGATACCGTCTGTTCTTCACTTTTTCTCCTGGATTCCTCTTCCGATTCATACATCTCCGGTTCCGGAAGCTGTACCGCCAGTTCCCATGCATCGTATTGCAGTCCATAGGAAATCCTGTATTTTCCCCTGATGCTTCTCACCTCCCTACTACACTGAAAAACCGTCAGTAATACACTTCATTGGTCTCTTCATTGAACTGTAATTTATACTGTCCCGGAATGGTATCATCCTCCATCCACCACCGGAATACGCTTTCTGCGTCAACCCATCCCCCGGTTGAATCATCTTTTCCCTCCAGTTTCTGTACAAGGAGCATCTTTTCAAACGCCCTTTTGTATGCACGTTCATAGGTCGGAAAAAGGGCAAATTCCCGGTACCGGTGTTTGCCTGCCATCGGGCAGCCGATACATCCGACTCTGTAAAATCCCATTTCATAAAGGGGATTGATTGGAATTTTCTCAGACTGGATGTAATCCCATACGTCCCGGTCACTCCAGTCCACAATCGGATTACAGATATGTTTGCTCCGAACCCGGCAGGATTCAAATAACTGTCTCCTGTTATCATTATCGTTGTTCAAAATCAGCTTTTTTGTCTGGTCTCTGTCAAAGGCTTCATAAATGCCTCTGCCAGCTTTCCTCTTCCGGCTCTCGGCCCATCGAACACCTGTAGTAATAAACCGCCCGACTCCGCTCCCTTCCTTTAGTACCTCACAGCAGTACCGCGCAAGGCGGGTAGGCGGGATTTTCTTTTGTGGGATCAGGCTCCACATGGTAACTCGTTTCCCCTTATAATAAGGATATTGAATTTCACATGGAATGCCTGCTGCCTCTGCAACGCGAAAACGCTCCCGGATATACAAAATCGTCTGGGGAGCGTCTGCTGTAGTTAAATTGTGTATGATCTCATAGGGAACGCCGGAACGTCTGACAAGCTCCCGGCATACCGCACTATCTTTTCCCCCGCTGTCTGTAACCAGCAGCGGTTTTCCATAATGGTTCAGCGCCATTTCGCTGGCAGCCTGAATCCGTTTGATCGCTGTTCTCTCTAAATCCAATCGAAAAGGAGTGAAGATATCTTTTACCCGGCCGGAACTCCGCCTCCTTTCTCCATTTGGTTATCTTTTTTTCACACTTGGTTCATATCCATTCTTCGCATATTCCTCTACGGTCATGCCATACTTTTTCGCTTCTGCCTCAATCTCCTGCATAACCTGCTCCCGGTATGTTTTTTTCTCTTTTGTCTCTTCATAATCTTTAATATCCGGCATCTTCGGAAGTGTGCCGCCCTGAGACAACGCCCGCCGGCTTTCTTCTATGAATGCAGCTAAATCCCTCTGGTATCCGCACCTTACTTCCTGTCTATCTGTCGCTATGGGAATTTTTTCACTGATATTCTGCTCTTCTTTTAAGGCTTCCTCTATGGCATAGAGATTGCAGTAATATTTTAAAAACGGAAGCAATTCATCACGCGTATATTCACAGGCTTCTTTTAGGGACCTGGCAGCTTCCCCCTTCATTGCTTCCAACATCTGCTCTCCCTCCTCCGTTTCCAGATAGTATTTTGAGAATGTCTCGATATGGTTCAGAAGGCTTCCCTCCCCATCCCCAAAATCCTGCCTTCCTTCATAAGTAGAACGTTCTCCTTCCATCTGATAATAGATGATAAACGCGGTCTTATCATAGCCACCTTCCCCTTTTTTCCTGTTATTCTCTACACGCTCCTGATCTAATTTACCAAACAACGGGTCTGCCTCCTCTATCGGTATATCATCCCTCTCTTCCATGCCTGCTGATTCACTGAAACGGATATAAATAAACGGGGATAATGCTGCCGGCCACTGGATATCTGCGTTTTCAAGCAGACCGCGAATCTCCCTAACTTCTGCCCCCACTTCCGGGAATTGTTCTAAATTGCCAGTATTCAGCCAGTCCAGGTACTCCTTTTTCCCATGTTCCGTGAGTATCTGCATGGTAATTTTCTTCTCCTGAACAGCGGCATCCGGGTAAAAGTGATCGTAAGAATCCATATCCAGTTTCCGCTGCAGGTCATTGATCTTCTTTGCCAGCTCCGCAGCGTCCACCACAATCTCCGCCTTTTTCAGCAGCCCCTTCGTGTCCACTACCGTAATATCCGTTCCTAAAGCAGCCAGTTCCCTTGCAGCTTCCATAACCTGAGGATATTTTTCGATTCCATACATCATTTGCAAAGAATCAACATCCAGCGTCTGCCACGTAAGGAGCTGGTATTCCGACGTATATTCCCTCTCGTTTGGATCGTGTATATGAATACCGATCCCTTTTCCGGCATTCAACCGGTCCGAGGGAATCTTATCGTAATATTCCAATGCTTCTTTTATGGTCGGAATATCCTCCATGTACTCCCCATACCGCAAAAACTCCATACATTCCGCTACAAAATAAGTGACCTGAACACCGTTGGCGGCATTCTCGCCCATCTTAGCAGTTTCCACACATCTGCCTCCTTTCATTTTTTACAACAAAAAAAGTGTACCGACCCCCAAAAGTTAGACCTATAATCTAATGATTGGAGGTCGGTATTTTTATGGCTAAATATAGCTATGAGTTCAAGAAGCAAGTCGTTGATGCTTACTTATGTGGAGAAGGTGGCTACACATTACTTGCTGAAAAGTATGGTATTAAAAACAGACATCAAGTTTTAAATTGGGTTCATTATTATGAGCAATTCGGTGACGAAGGATTGTTGAAATCCCGTAAAAATGAGAATTACTCTTTCGAGTTTAAACTTCATGTGGTAGAGTTGTATTTATCAAGTGAGTTGTCGTATCAGGAAGTTGCTCTGTCTTCCGGCATCAATAATAATGCGATTGTTTGCAAATGGGTGAATGAGTATCGTGTTGCCGGACCTGATGCGTTAAGACCACGTAAGAAAGGTCGTAAGAAGACATTGGAGACATCAACTGATAAAAACAAAGTACTTCCTGACAATCCTGTATCCGTCGATACAAGTACAGAACACGTAAAAGAACTTGAAGATGAACTTCTCAAGCTAAAAATAGAGAACGCATTTTTAAAAGAACTGAGGAGGCTGCGTTTAGAGGACGAGGCAAAAACGAGAGAATTGCAAGAGTCATCCACAGCCTCCGAGGAGAATTCCGATTAAAAGTTCTGCTCTCGTATTCCGGTATGCCAAAAGCAACCTATATGTATTGGCAAAAAAGATTTGATAGAGTAAATCCGGATAAAGAAATTGAAAATAAAATCATGGAAATCCATGAGAATAACAAGGATTATGGTTATCGACGTATGTATGGAGAACTTCGAAATCAAGGAATGCTGATAAACAAGAAGAAGGTTCAACGCATTATGCAGAAGCTAAATCTTCAAGTCCTATCGTATACTAGAAAAAGCCGTAAATATAGTTCTTATAAAGGGAATGTAGGGACTGTTGCGCCTAATAGAATTCGAAGAAGATTTCACACACATATACCACATCAAAAAATAACGACAGACACCACAGAGTTCAAATACTATGAAGTGGACGCGAAAGGGCACATGACGATGCACAAGCTGTATCTGGATCCGTTCATGGACATGTGTAATGGAGAAATTATAAGTTACGGAATTGCTAAACGACCAACTGCTGCAAATGTGATGAATGCGTTAAATAAAGCGATTGAAATAACTTCTGATTGTCCTTATCGCAGGACTTTTCATTCAGATCGGGGATGGGCATACCAAATGGGGGTATACTTGCATCGTCTTAAAGAGGAGCGTATTTACCAAAGCATGTCGCGAAAAGGCAACTGCTATGACAATTCTGTTATGGAAAACTTCTTTGGTCTGCTAAAGCAGGAGATATACTATGGTGCTGTTTATTACAGTTTCGAAGAGTTAAAATCAGGAATAGAAAGATTCATCAAGTATTACAATGAGCAGAGGATTAAAGAAAAACTAGGATGGATGAGTCCTGTACAATACAGGCTCAGCCTCTTGGCTGCATAAAAATAGCGAGGCAGCCGAAACTGTCTCGCTAATAAAGTCTAACTTTTAGGGGTCACCTCATACACAGCGGTAATGCTTTGTTTTTAGGGAACTCTGTTAAGTTTCCTATCTATCCAATATTAAATTACTTTTTAAAATGGTTTCTGATCGTACATTATGCAAGAATGGGTTCTTGTCTTCTATAGTATTCATCCAAAAGATACTCCGCACTCTCCGACCACATAAGGGATTCCTCATTCTGCAAAAGCTCATATACCTCGGACGAAGAAAACAAAAAATAGCACTCATCAAAGGTCTTATTTTCTTTTTCGGCCATCAGTTCAACAACAGAACAGATCTTTTCGTAAACATCCAACGTAATGTCAATTCCATGATAAGTATACTTACTACCCAACCTGATACCTCCTTATCAGTTTTAAACAGCTCACTGCCTGTTCCGTATGAAACGTTACCTGGTCATTTGCTTTTGAAAAGCGCAGCCGGCTGATAGCCTCTTCCGCTGTATATATTCCCTGCACAAACCGGTTTACTGTTACCATTGTATCGTCATTTGCAACCGGTCCGATCATAATATCATAATCATGCTGAATGCCTCCATTCTTCCGATTGTCTCTTACCATCTCCAGCCACTCTGTCGTCAGTCCCTCATACTTATGCACTGACAAATCATCTGGTATTTCTACCTCATACACATAGACATATGCAGATTTACTTTTGTTCCGTATCTTTTTGCTTCTCGCCCAGCTCTCAGCCTGCGCCGCAATCGTGTTGTATAAAAGCCGCACCCAAAATCACGCCCGCCTATAGATTTATGAAGGTCAATATCCTGGAAAATACAGTCCGTACCATGATAAACAGTCAATTTTATCATAATGCCGCCCCCTGTAAAACCGATTCAGCAAAATTTGCCCCTTCTCCCAAATCCATCATATGCAGCACCTCGTGTTGAGAACGGAGCAAATCAGCAATATCATACCGCTCAAAAAGAGACAAAACCTCTTTAACAGACATATGATGACGTAACCCATATTCTTCAACTGCTGCGACTACAATAAGGTTCGCTTCTCTTTCTTCCTGTCTGCTCATTTATTCATTCTCCTTTCCTGTAAGAATTCATAGGATTTACCCGGTTTATGCGTTGCTCCATAAGACAATCCCCTCGTTTACCAAATTCTGATAGTAAGGCATTACGTCTTTCCATTTTAGGAAATTACCATAATCAATATCAATTACAGAAAATACTTTATCATATTTCAAATTCATATCAACAATGAATTCAGAAAGCATATCTTCCGTTTCCTTATTTAAAGTATCCTTGATTAAAAGCGCAACATCCACATCCGACTCATCTGTATTTGTTTTCCTTGCTACAGAACCATAAAGTACAATCTGTACGACTAAAGGCTTCATAATTACGAGGATTCCATTTACCAGTTCATCCAAAATGATCCTATCCATAAATTTACCTCTTCTATGTCTACCCTATTTAAAAATACTTTTTCTTTATTATACCCATAAACAGCAATCCAGTCAATGTAACCTTTTTTGCGTGTTTTTTGCGATTTACCTCCGTCCAGTTCTATCTGCCCGATAATTAATTCCCTGCTCTGACACTATCCCAATAGATTCTGTCGAAGGAAGCACCAGACCGTTTTCCCGGAAACTGTAATAACTGCCATCCCCTACGATTACATGGTCTTCTACCGGTATGCGCATCAGATTGCCTCATTCAACTAATTGTTTTGTGACTTTAATGTCACAATCGCTTGGCACCGGAAGGATGATTGTGCAGAAGTATAATACCGGCAGCGTTTGACAGGATCGCCGACTTAAATACTTCACGTGGATGAACCAGAGAGAGATTCAGTGTTCCCATGCTTACAATATTCATATTGATTACCTGTCCTTTCGTCCTCAGATTTAGAATGCAAAATAACTCCCGGTCATACTTTTGCAAATGTTCTCCCATTACCTCTATCACATCCCGCGAAGTTTTTATTAGTTTTTCGCTAAGAAGCGGCGGCTCATCCACCAAACGGATGCTGACAACCTCCAATTCATGTGCGTTCTTCATCCTTTTCCTTTTCCAACGAAATCTCCAGGCTTACTCCGTCCGGCAGGAATTCCATTAATAAGAATAACTGATTCAGTGTCATTGCAATTTCTTTCTGTTCTTCCATCCGTTCCCCCTTATTATCTCGACTCTAATGCACGGTTTTGTGCTGTCAATGCCATATTGGAGGATTCACGCATTTCCTTCAGGATTTCCTGTACCGAAGCAATCTTCTCTTCTCCCTTCCGCTCAGCTTCCTTTTGTAAATGCACCACGTGGGCTTTTGCCACAAGAAGTTTCTGCCCCATGCCTGCGATCAGTTTTTTACAGTATCTCATGCTGTTTTCAATCTTTGCCAAAATCCCTTTGGAACGGTCTCTCTCGGCAGGAATAGCAACAGGCCTGCCCGCTGCCACATTCCCTATATTTTTCATATGCCCTTTCATTTCGTGCAGCTCGTCCGCCATCCGGTCAACCTTTTCAATCTTCCGCTCCATAACTGTCACAGCGTTATTCAAATGCTGCTCCACACTACTTAACCCATCGTAAATATGTGCCGCATCCAGGATATTGTCAAGCGCCTGGATGCCTTTCTTTTTACATACTGCCGCTGCATTCCTGACCTGCCCGGCAATATCCTTTTTCACTCTGTCAAGCCGCTGACATGCCATTTTCACGGAATCCATCATCTCTTCCTGTACTTTTTGAAGTTTTGCCTTCATGGTTGCATCCTGCATATCCTTTATCTGCTGTTTAAGAAATTGTATTTCTTCCATTGCATCAGATAAATCTTCCTGCAGCTCTTCTACACAGGCAATCAGTTGCTCCACATCCTCCGCAGTCCCTTCTCTGCTGTTTTCCCGCATCGTATCAAAAAATTCCTTTAAGTGTTCCTGTTCTCCCAATGGCACAAACAAATTTGACTCCAGCTTTACCACTCCCATATACATAAACAGCCGCCAGTTTCATCCACTGGCGGCACCTGCAGTTACAAATTTCAATGAAATAAAAAGATGCCAAACACCGCTGCTGGCACCCTTTTTACTCTATAGTATCTTCCCGTATTTTTTCTTTATCCAGGCGTTTTTTCATGTGCTTTTTCCTCCGCCTGTAATATGACACGATCTCCCCATAAGGAATCCATATTTCTGCATCTTCAATCTTTGCCATCACAGAATTCAGAATTTCCCTATCTGCCTCTTTGTCCGGTTCCCTTCCTGTCCGCAGGCACGCTTCCCTGTATGCCATGTAAAGCCATTCTGCTATCCTGCTTTTCTGTCGTTCCTTTAAATCAGAAAACTGCTTATCCATCTGAAGAAGCCTTCCATTCACACGCTTATGGTTCTTTCTGGACATTCCATATCCAACTGCCGATACTACCTTTTCTGCCTCTTCCAAAAATTCCACATTCCAAGTCATTCGATTTCAACATCCTCCGCTTCTTCAAGCTCTTCCTCGGTAATTCCCAATTCATCAAGGACTATATTCCACGGAATCACTGCTTGTTGGCTGTTTGCCTCAATCCTGCTGTTGGCCTCAAGAAGCAGCAAGTACGGAACCAGTCAAAGATTTTCGCTGCTTTTCCCCTGTTAAACCGCGAAATCGGAACCAACCTCTGTAAAATATTCCTCCTGTTCGGCATCATCGGCACCTCCTGCTCCTTTTCTTTATTGTACTCAGAACTTACAGACATATCAACAAGGAATATGAAAATTTGTCACTGAATTTTCATTCCTCACACATACTAATCTACATCAAGCCCTTCTTCTTTTCTGGCTTTTTCATGCAGGTTCGTATTAAACAGCGCATAGATCGGGTTTTCTTCCTTGCTCATCCGGTTGTCAAATGGGATGCAGACATTGCCATGCTTGATGATTCCCGTACCGGACGGGGAATTATTTACAAACCGAAGCTGCGCTTCCGGTATCCCGGCCACACGGGAAAGCTCCTGGCTGTCTACATTTGCCTGTTTCAAAAGGGCGATAAACTCTGAGTTTCCAAGCATTGTGACTGCCGTATAATTCTGCAGCATATCAACTATGTTCTGTGTGATCCCGGTACATAAGCCGCCCAGCTTTCGCACCTTTTTCCACAAAGTGTAGAGATATTTTGCGCTGTATTCCTTATCAAGAACCGTATGGAACTCGTCAATATACAGCCATGTGGCACGTCCGATCTTTGCATTTTCCGCAATTCTTGCACTGATGTTCTCCAACATGACAAGCGTAGAGATTGCCCCCAGTTCCTTTCCCAAGTCCCTGGTCCCGTAAACAACAAACCGCGCCTGCACATTTACATTGGTATGGTTATTGAAAATATTCAAAGAGCCACTTACAAACAACTCCAATGCTAATGCGATATCCTTTGCCTCCGGTTCCAGCTGCTCCAGCAAAAGCTCATAGAATTCCCCCATTGTCGGGATATGCTTCTCCCTGCTTTTTGCAATGTCGATATACAGCTTCCGTACACATCGGTCAATGATAGATTTATGCCGGCTGTTCAGGTTATCCCCATAGCACTGCTCACACAATCCCAGCATAAACTCTCCCTTATCACGGATATATCCCTGGGAATCGTTCAGGTCAAGGGTCCACACATCCATCTCAAGAGGGTTGATATAGTTCTTTGTATAAGTAGACAGGTTAATGATCGCTGCCTGAGTTCCAAGCGCCTGTGCAATATCAAAGTATTCCAGGGTAGGGTCGATTACAATAATATCGTCCTCCGTCCCTAAAAACACCTGCATCATCTCGGATTTACTGAAATACGATTTTCCGCTGCCCGGTATGCCGAATACCATCCCGTTACCATTCGCCAGATTCTTCCGGTTGGCAAGACACAGATTATGGGACACCTGGTTGATTCCGTAGCAGACACCGCCTTTCTCATTCAATTCCTGCACATTAAAAGGCAGAAGTGCGGCGATGTCCCTGGTCAGCATGGTACGGAGTGTGGACACCTGCCGCCCGCCTACCGGAAGCACGGTATTCAGCGCTTCCAACTGTTGGTAATAATGCGGTTCGATCTGGCACATCCGCCCATTTCCCATGTTCCTCAAAGTCTCCGTAATGCTATTTCATCTGTCAGAATTTCCCTTGTTAAAACCGCCCCGGGGTTTTCCACCAGTTTCCGCAGAAGTCTCTGTTCGGTCCGGCTCAGTTCTACCGGGCTTTCATCCACCCGGAAATCCATTTTCCGAAAATCAAAATAATAATAATCTGTCTGGAAGATTTCCGGACTTTCAGCCTCCGTTTCCCTGAACTGAACTTCAATCCTTGCCCGAAGGACCATCAGACTGAAAGGTTTTGTGATATAGTCGTTTGCCCCCAGCTGCAGGCCTGTTACAATATCCATCTCCATATTATTAGCCGAGATCAGGATCACCGGCAAGGCACTGCGCTGCCGAATCTCCGCCAGCCAGTCCATCCCGTTTCCGTCCGGCAGATTAATATCCAGCAAAATCAAATCTACCTTTTCCTGTTCAAGTGCTGCCTTTCCGTCAGAGACAGATTCACACTGCAGACAGCTCTATTCCCTGCCTTACTTCACCTCCGGCCGCCCGGCCGGTGCGTTTATTTTTCTGTCATCCAAATGCCACCGATGTGTCAATGCCACACCGATGCTGGCAGTGATTTAGCAGCGACGACATATGAACCCGGAAAGAATTTCACCGCTCAGAAAAATCTGCTTTCCCGTCGTATCAAGTTCGATCTCGCCAAACGTCAGTGTCACATCTGCCCCTTTACCTCTCAAAAACTTTACGCAGCACCGCCCGCAGAATATCCAGGTCAATCGGCTTCGCCACATGGGCCGACATCCCGATGTCCAGGGATTTTTGAATATCCTCGGCAAAGGCGTTGGCGGTCATGGCGATGATAGGGATGGTCTTGGCATCTGGCCGGTCTAAAGCACGGATGGCGCGGGTTGCGTCATATCCGTCCATATCGGGCATCTGGATATCCATCAGGATAGCGTCATAGGTTCCCGGCGCGTCTTCCTGAAAGGTGCGTACCGCCTGGAGGCCGTCCGTTCTCGGTACAGACTCTGCGCCATACATACTGAGAAGTTCACAGAGAATTTCCGAATTAATGGTGTTATCTTCCGCCACCAGAAAGAGCCGTCCGGAAAAGACGTTCTCATCGGCCTCGCCCGAAAAATCACCCGCCAAAACAGGTTCGCTTGCAGCTTCCGCAACTTCGCCTTCAAGCTCCACCTGGAAGACGGAGCCATGATTTAAGCGGCTCTCCACAGTGATCTTTCCGTTCATCAGATCCACAAGGCCTTTTGTAATACTCAGGCCCAGGCCTGTACCTTCGATCCGCGCCGCCGCACGGCTCCGGGCAAAGGGAGCAAATATATTGTTGATGAATTCCTCCGGCATCCCAATTCCGGTGTCGCGAATCGTAAACCGGTAACGGACATGCTCCGAAGCCTTTACCGTTGGAATTTCTTCCACCCAAAATTCCACTTTCCCGCCCTCCGGGGTGAATTTTACGGCATTGCTCAGAATATTGATGAGAATCTGGTTGATCCGCAGTGAATCCCCATAAAAGGCCGGATGTGTAACTCCCTCCGCCTGAATCTCCATCGTAAGACCTGCCGCTTTCGCCTGAGGTTCGATAATAGCGGCAAGCTGTTCCACTATCTCCGGCAAATATACCCGCATATGGTTCAGCGTAATATTGGCGCGCTCGATCTTACTCATGTCCAGAACATCGTTTATCAGGCTTAACAGGTGTTTGCTGGAAACGGAAATCTTCTGCAGGCAGTCCGCCACCTTATCCCTGTCGTCCAACCGGGCGACGGCCAGCGTCGTCATTCCCATAATGGCATTCATAGGCGTGCGGATATCATGGCTCATGGCAGACAGAAAATCGCTTTTTGCCACACTGGCCTCTTCTGCCAGCGCCAATGCATTTTCCAGCGTCCTCACTGAATCGGTGATATCGCTGCAGACCAGACAAACCCGCGAAAGCTGCAGGTTCACGGCAGACATGGTGAGGTTTTTGGTGCGAATCTCACCATGTTCTCCCATCAGAGAGTAGGAAACCGTATACGTTCCCTCCTGTTCCAGCCGCCGGAGGATTTCAGCCGATACCATAGCCATTGCAAACCGCTCCTTATCCTTGGACATAATTGCGGTCTGCAGCATGGTGGAAACCAGCTCCGTATGGCTGCCCCGGTGCGGCGGTGTAAAACTTGACTCCTCGTTGCAGGTCAAAATCCTGTAGACGTCCTGCTCGAGATCCAAGTCTGCGACATAGTCGTAGCTGGCGACGGAAATCTGGTGCAGAATCCGGTCTGATATGACCTGCTCCGTAATGTCTGTCACTGTTAGGATTCCGGTGATATCGCCGCTGTCAGGCGCCTCCACCAGAATCACCTTAATGTGCACATACCGGCCCTTCTCGTCTGCCGGCAGCTTAACAAAGCATTTCAGGTTCAGCTCGGTTTCCCCCCGTGCAAAAGCCGCGACCGCTGGTGCGTTCAAATATATATCTCGGAACGCCTGCCGCTCCTCTTTGTCCACGATCAAGCTTGAAAGCCCGGTGAAAAACGCTTCCCGCACCGTCCCAAAGTGTTCTAAAAGGCCGGAATGGGTATGGTCGTCGATTTCCAGAATCCGGTTCCGGGTGATATTACAGCGGCCGACGATCAGAACATCAGGCCCCGCAAGACGGGAGTGCTGGACAATTAAGTCGTCATATTGACGTCTGAGCTGATTCCGCTCCTTCTCTTCCGTAATATCATGGTAGACGGCATATACCCTGCCTGTTCCCTCGTTATTTTGGATGATGGAAAATTTAGTCTTGGCCCAAATGTAGCCGCCTGCTTCATTTTTCAGCCGGTAGATCGACTCAAAGTGTTCTGTGCCGCTTGCCATATGCGACGAAAGTTCCGCCTTAAGCCACTCCTTGTCCTCGTGGTAGACACTTGCTGTTGCATCCTGCCGGCACAGCTTCCATGCCTCATTGGGATTCCTTCCGGTCATAGCGGCAAAACCTTCGGATATGTATTCCTTTGTCATAGCCCCGTCTTTTTCGTACCGGATCACGGCAATACCGCTGGGCAAATTTTCAATAATGGTTTGGAAGTATTGCTCCAGCCGCTCCTCTTCCCGTTTCTTTTCCGTAATATCCAGAATGTATTCGATGTGCGCGGACCGTCCGTTCCAATTAATCAGCTTTCCGCTGAGCTGGTAAATACGGCCATCCGTGGAACGCATGAATTCCCGTACCAAAAGTTCTTTGTCATTCATTTGGTCTACTTTGCAGAAAGGACATGGTTCATTAAGACCTGCCGCTTGAAAGCAGGTTGTTCCCTGACCCGGTGTTTTCCATAACAGCATTTCCTTTGCCGTCCGGTTGATATAAAGCAGTTCCCAGTCGTCCGCCGCTGAAACATAAATGGCTGCTGGCGCGTTATCCAGTACTTCAGTCAGATGTTCCATAGAGAGCCGGCTCTTTTCATTCATAACAGTCCCCCTTTTTTTAATCCTGCCGAAGCTTTTCTGTTTTCCGAAACGCCGCCTGAATTTTCCTGTCCAGTATACGTTTTATGGTTTGGTTGTAATCGGCGCCATAGGCCTCAAAAATCATTTTGAACTTCCCCATCTTCTCACTCCTCCTTGCCAAACATAAAGTCATATAGTATCCGGTACAGCCGTTTCGGCTCAATGGCCTTTGCCAGATGGGCATACTACCATAACTATTTACGCAGAACAGAGTCCTTTGCATCTAACAGCAGACGATATAATTGCCCGATATCAAAAGGCTTGGGCAAAAAGCCCGTCATGCCGGCTTTTGCCGCACTTTCCTGATCCTCCTGGAAGGTATTGGCCGTCATAGCCAAAATTGGAACAGTGGCTGCGTCCGGTCTTGCCAGCGCCCGGATTTCCATGGTGGCCGCAAGTCCATTCTTTATCGGCATATTAATATCCATTAAAATAACGTTGTAAGTTGACGGAGGACTTTCTTTAAATAGCTCCACTGCCTTCTGACCGTCTATGGCTCTGTCCACCGTAATCCCTTTTATCTCCATAAGCGAAACTGCTATTTCCGCGTTCAAATCATTATCTTCAGCCAACAGTACATGAAGCCCCCGCAGTTTTTCCTCTTCAATCTCAACCGCATCATTTTCATCAGCGATCGGTTCGGTACACACGGGAAGCTTTATGGTAAAGTAAAATTCCGATCCAATTCCAGGCTTGCTATCCACCTTCAGTTCTCCGCCCATCAAGGATACCAGATGGCTGCTGATGGCAAGGCCCAGACCTGTACCGGATGCCCGCAGGTTACTATTCTTTGCCTGTTCAAAGGAATAAAAGATTCTCTCCATATCCTCAGGCTGAATGCCAATACCGTTGTCTTTTACGCTGAACCGTAGGGTTACGGATTCAATCGAACGTTCTCTTTCCTCAATGCGCATCCATACCGATCCACCCTTGTCGGTAAACTTGCAAGCGTTCGACAGTAAGTTGGTAAGCACCTGCTGCAGCCGCATCCGGTCACCCTTAACATGGGGAGACTCCGTTAGGCAGGACACCTCCAGAGAGATTCCCTTTTCCTTGGCCTGCGCCCCCAGCATGCTTTCAGTCTGCAGAACCATTTTTTCCAGATCAAGCGGCACCCTTTCAATCTTCATCTTATTACTGTCTATCTTAGACATATCCAGCACATCGTTAAGTAAGGAAAGCAGAAAGTTCGCGGAAGAATGAATTTTCCCTAAGTTTTGATCCACCTCCGGCGTGGTTCCGCCGGACATCCTGATCAGGTTTGTCAGCCCGATGATAGCATTCATGGGCGTCCGGATCTCATGGCTCATCCGGGACAAAAACTCGGATTTGGTTTTGCTGGTCTCCACCGCTTTATTCAGCTCCAGCCGGATCATTTTTGTCCGCATTTTATAGCGGCTGATCAAGAAGATAATCATAAAGATCAGCAGGATAAAGCCGATACAGATGGTCAGGAACATGACAGGATTTGTATAGATCAGGCTTTTCAGGGTGATGGCGTTGTTCCTTGGTATCATAGTATTGTTTGCAATTAGTTCCACAGTCTCATCGGCAGAAATATTATTGACAGCCTTACTGAGGATGGAATAGAGGACCGCGTCCGTCCGCTGCGGTAAAGCCAGACTGAATTTTACCTGCGCACCAGTGTCCGCTATCAATAGGATATTGGCGTAATAGTCTTTTGAATAGTAGTCGTCAACAAAGGCGGCCGGCATAATGGTATAGTCCACGTCATCATTGCTGTTGATTGCGTTAATACATTCCTGATACCCACTGTAATATATAGCGGTATCCTCGTCTGAAAGCGGCTTAACCGTACGTCCTTTGGGCACTGCCATAACCTGTGGCCCTGTGCTGGATCTTCGTTTGTCACGAAGGATAACGGAATCGAGTCTCGCATATTCAGAGACACGAATAAGTCCCAGGGATTTGGCGGAAGCGTCGTTATCCATAAAGCTGCCGACAAGGTCGGCTTCGCCCGCAAGAGCCATATCCAACATTTCCTGATAGGTGTCGGCAAGTACATATTCAAAGGAAATGCCTGTCCGCTCCGCAACAAGAGCCAAACATTGGGGTACCATGCCTTTTGTTCCATCTTCCTGCATATAAAACAGCGGGTATCGGTCCCGAAGAACCGCAACCTTCAAGGTCCCTCTTTCTTTAATGTAGGATAGCTCCTGGTCGGTAAATGTGATGGAATTAATATATTTGTCTGGAAAATACTTATCGTACAGCTGCTCCGCAAAAGCAGGATTGGCGGCATATACCTGCTCCATCGCCCAGGATAATTCTTCACACAGTTCCGGGTCCGCTTTGGGAGTGATGATGTAGTATGGCTCCCCGCTGAATTTGGCGGCTACATTGTAATGGTCTTTCATGTATATGTCATTTCCCAGCAGCAAATCGACCTTATCCGTCTCAAGGCAGTTTTCATACTCCTTGCTGTCGTCATAATACACAAGTTCACATTGAATATTGTTGAAATCTAGGAATTTCTCGAGCCGTTCTATTTTTGCGGTGGCCTTGCGCAGTACGCCGATGCGCTTGCCGTTCATGGTGGTATAGTCGTACTGCTTGATGCTTTGATCGTCCCTGCGGTATATAAGCAAGGAGTAATTGGAGCCCATGATATATTTCGGATAATTAAAATATTCCTCAATCTGCGGATTCTTAAACATTCCGCCCATCAGGTCGTATTGGCCTGCCATCATATCATGGATCAGCTCGTTGCCGTCACCTGTGACAATTTCATACTCCCAGCCGGTGTACTTGGCAATCTCCTGCAGCCAATCATAGACGCATCCGCCAAAGGTGCCGTCCTCATACACCTCGTTGATTCCCGGGCTTTCTGGGAATGCTACGGTTAGCACACGGGGATCTTCCGGCTCTTCTGCTGCGGCAGTAACCGGAAAGACTGCCAAGATAAAAACAGCAGACAATAAATATATACATCGCGTTAAAAGTCGTTTGCTCATTTTGAAACCTCCAGAACCGGCGGATTCATCGCCTATGTAAAATTTTGTGCTACAGGACAGCAGATTTTGATCTACCTCCGGCATGGTTCCGCCGGACATCCTTTTTTCGCCTGTGATGCCCGTTCCTTTTCACGCCATTTGAAAAGGAACGTGGAGAGCAGTTCGGAAAATAGGATAAGGGCATCAATTTCGTTTTGCACCCACATTCTGCCTGAACAATCATGAAAACCGACCATTCCTGCAAATTTTCCATCGTTATAGAGCGCGCACTGCAGCATGGAGCGGACATCCGGAGGAATCAACAAACGACGCTGCTCTTTTAGCAGGACAGATGTATCGGCACAATAGAAAACACCTTTGCTGTCAAAGCTTTCCCGGCAAACATCCATCTCCTCATAAGGAATACACTGAAAATTCTCTTTTTGCGAAGAGATTCCTTCGTTGCACCACTCAAAGGTATTGCTGCAGGTTCTGCCGTTACCAGCCCCCTCAAACAAGCTGACCCGGCTTACTCCCAATTTTTGTCCCCACATTTTTAATACGAATGGAAGAGTTTTTTCCATCTCGGACGTTTTATACAAGATTTGAAAAGCCTGCTCGCCCAATTTTGCAACCTCATAATCACCGCTTTCGTTCGACTCAATTCGGGTACGCTTCATGGATGACCGCTGCATTGCTGCCTCAGCCACACGATTCGAGGTATCTTCATTATAAAAGGCGAACTGGTTTTTCCCAAGCAGCTTCGCCATATATAAAGCACGGTCGCAGCAGTTAAACAGGTCCTGATAGTTGGACGCATCGTGGGGGTAGCAGGCAAGGCCCACACTGCAGGAAAGGGAAACGTCTCGTTGGGTATCTTGCAGCATGGTTTGCATGACACCTACCAATTTTTCTGCACGTCTTATCAGTAAATCCCGGCTCGGAATATGATTTATGAATACCTGAAACTCATCCCCGCCGATTCGGGCGACAATATCCTCGGAACGGAATTGTCTTTGCAGCTGATCCGCCGCCTCGATCAGTACGGCATCGCCGAACATGTGGCCGTAGGTGTCGTTGACCGCTTTGAAATTATCCAGATCGATCAGAAGCATAGCACCTGCTCCAGCTGATTGGCTGTCCTCCAGCATACTGCGTATCCGCCGATAGGCAGCCTCCTTGTTCAGCAAATTCGTCAGCCCATCCCTGTCCGCTTTTTCAATCAGATTTTGTGTCCGGCGTTTTTCCCGGTCAATATCCAAGATCACGCCAACCGCCTTGACAGGCTGTCCATCCTGATCAAATTGAGTAGTGGCCCTGATGCGGCACCATATGTACCGGCCTTCGGCGTTTGCAATCCTCAGCTCCGCTTCTACATAAGGCGCGCCTTCGCTCACACGGTTCAGCAGATGGACGAAGACCTGGACATCTTCCGGCAGGATATGGGATGACTGCGGAATCCGAAGATTGATCTCATCGGTAATAGGATCATACCCAAACTTCTTGACCCAATTTCGGGAGTAATAGAGCTTGTTTGACGCCATATCCAATTCAAAGATGACGTCGTTTGACTGGTCAAGAATAATCCGGTGGCGCTCCAGGGCCAGCCGGAGCTTTTCCTGCTCCTTCTTTTCTGTTGTGATGTCAATCAGCATGCAGCTGATGTAATCCATTCCGCTCTCGTCTGTATATAGTTGGCTCTTATTCAGTATCCAAAGTACCTTTCCGTCTTTCGTAACCACCCGGTACTCTATTTCATATGTATTTCCTTTATTTTGTTGTTCTCTGACCTCCCTGATAACTTTTTCCCGGTCTTCTGGATAAATTATTTCCGTAAACCGGTTGTGAAATACCTGTTCCATCTCAGCCCTGGTGTATCCTAGCAGAGCGGTAAACCCGTCATTGATGTCTATAACGGTAAACCACCGGTCATTCAGGCATTTTTGTATGCCAAGCAGCGAATTGTCCATAACCGGGCAAGCTATATTGGAGGCCTTTCTCGGTGAAGCTGCATTCTTATCGCACATACGCCAAACCACCAGTATTTTATGCTGATTTGGGATATCTGCATATATTCGCAGTATTGTCACTTCATACCAGATGTATTCCCCGGTGGTGCAATGATACACACGGTACTTCCGGGATTTCTTCATGACGCCGCTTTTTAAAAATTCCTCAAGATAACCGACAGGCTGGATGAGATCCCTATCATCAGGATGAACTGCTTCCTGCAAAAACGCCAAATAGGATGCTTCAAAAAGGCCCACCGGGTTCAGCTTGTCAAAATCATTGTTCTGCTTATAGACCAGATGATAGACGCCGCTGTTCATATCCACCTCCATTACCGTGGAATTCTCATAGCGAAGCATGGCGAAATATTTCATCTGGCCGAATTCAAGTGTATTGATTTCAAATGACGGTTCGTTTATACCTGGATCATGGTTTTTAGAAAAGTGTATCTGCGGGGAATGTCCATCCGCATATTCATTGGCAATCCTCGCAAATATCTCACGAATCTTCTTAAAGCATTCCAAAAGGCGCGGAGCAAAAATGCCGCACTGGCCATTCAGGAGCATATTGCTGGCAGTTTCGGGGGAATACGCCTTTTTGTATACCCGGTCCGTGGTAAGCGCATCATACACATCGGCAATACCCGCCGCCTGAGCACAGATTGGAATGTTGTTCATGGCAAGGCCCTCGGGGTAACCGCTTCCATCCCAGCGTTCGTGATGATAACGGCAAATGTTATATGCGTATTGCAGATATTCCTTATCGTGCATACGCCCAAGATCATTTAATATCTCGCAGCCTTTCGCGGGATGGGTTTTCATGATTTCCATTTCTTCCGGAGTCAGGGGGCCCGGTTTATTGAGAATAGCATCGGGGATCGCAATCTTTCCGATATCGTGAAGGGTAGCGGCTCTGGCAATCACCTCGATTTTCCTCTCGTCCAGGTCATATTCCGGATAACTGCGCATCACATCCTCCAGCAGCGCCCGGATGAACAGCCGGATACGCAAAACGTGCTGCCCTGTTTCCACGCTGCGGTGTTCAATGACGGAAGAGAGGACGTCCGTCAGCGCATCGGTGGAATTCCGCAGGGTAACGGCCTGCTCCCGGATAATATCCTCCTGATGCTGCCGGTGCTCATTTAATTCAATCACATTTTGCACCCGGCGCTTTACCGTACAAGCTTCAAAGGGGCGCAGGATGATATCCGTCGCGCCCGAATCAAAGGCACGCACCTCATCCTCCGGTGCTTCCTCACTGGTTATGACGATGACCGGAACTGTCTGGAGCAGACCGCTTGACTTCATTTCCGCCATCATCTGATATCCGTCTTTTACAGGCATGACGATATCAAGCAACACAGCGGCGATCCGGTCACAGCACTGGTTCAGCAGCATCAACCCCTGCTCACCGTTCTGTGCTTCCAGTATATTAAAGTCTTTGGCAAACAAATTACGGAGGATAGCACGGTTGACCTCCATATCGTCTACAATCAAAAGGGTATTGCGGTTCATCGTCATAACTCATTCCTTTCCGGGACAGCATCATGCTGTCAAGATGCCGAATTTGCGTTAGCGTTGGGTGTTATAAAGTTATAAACGTATACAGATTATGTTCGTTAAAAGAACTATACGTGATTTTCATGTATGATCCTAGTGCAGCAAAGTTCTGTTCTTTTCAAAAGTATCCGGCGCTGGGGGAGCCAAACATATTCCCTCCATTGCACCATAGGAAACCAAGGTGTTTCTTATGAGGGTAAAGATATCCATGTAGATTTCCTGTATGATATCGGCAAACGCCGTTTTTTCTTTTATAAGCAAAAATTGCAGCGCCGTTTTGCTTTTTTCATGGACAAACTGATACTGCTCTTTATTCCGTTGTGCAAAGGAAAAGTAATATCCCCAAGAGAGAAGCAGTTCCATTTGAGCATATATTTCGCGTATCCCGTTATAAGGCTGCGCCTTGACAAGGGCTTTTATTAATATAAATGCCACGGAGCGGTTATCTTCATCCGCCCCCTCAATAACAAGACGGTGGATGGTTTCCGGCTCAAGACGGTCAAATCCCAGAAGGGCTATCGTCCGGCAGGTCATGGCGCACATATGGAGGGCGCTCAGAAAGGTAACCGCATCGCGCTTCATGGCTGCGTCTTTTATTTGAATATCGAAGCTGGCGGCAGCGTTCAGCGTAACAATAGAGCCGGCCTTTTTAACGGTTCGGACAATTCCCAATGTATTCAGTACCCCCAGCGCTTTTCTCACTGTTGACGGCGAAACCGCATACTCATCTGCCAGTTCC
This sequence comes from Blautia pseudococcoides, assembly GCF_001689125.2. Classification (NCBI taxonomy): domain Bacteria; kingdom Bacillati; phylum Bacillota; class Clostridia; order Lachnospirales; family Lachnospiraceae; genus Blautia; species Blautia pseudococcoides. The sequence goes on from NZ_CP015405.2 coordinate 1,802,259, forward strand.
ATGATTGTCGGCAGGCTGCCATTCACTGGATAGATATTTTTTCCTATCTTGGAAGCGAGCTGGCGAGAGATCTCCATATAGAGAAACACGCGGCCGTTTCTGGCATCCCATTGATAGGCAGATTTCTCCAGGTTGGAAAACTGGGGATATATTTCCGCAAGTTCCTCTAAATATTTTTCTACTTTTCTGGCCCCATTTACATACAGCTCTTCTATACGTGTATACAGTCCTTCATAATCTTTTGCTTTGATCGCGTCAAAAAGGTAGCTAATATTTCGTTCCCGGTCCCATGTCATATCAAGGAATGGATTCTTAAACCCTTCCAATACCGGCACCTGCCCGTATATGTTCATATTGATGAAAAGCTCTGTCAGCAGGCGGTTTCCATGAAATGAAATGATTTGCTGAATAATATGGGTGCTGACGCGCCACTTCTCCTTGATCGGCTTATCCGTAAGCCCTCTCGCAGACCGAATCATTTCCTCCAAATGAGAGGTATCGCACATCATGGCGCCGCTGGCGATTATATGCGGGAAGAAACAGCCCATAGTCTTCAGTAAATCAACCACCGCCTCCTTACGTGCCAATAGCTGTTTGGCACGCAAGGAGTCCGTTAGTTCGTCGTTTCGATAAATGACCGTGGCATTTTTTCGGATTTCTGTTTTGATATATCCGTTGTCGTTCAACGCTTTTAAGACGTCGTTTACCGTTCGTATGCCTACGTTATATATTCGGCAAAGTTCTCTGATCGACGGCAGCCTTTCGCCATAACGAAGCTTTTCCGTGTGTATTTCCGCAGTCAAGGTGGTGTATAGATATTGAAAAAGAGTTGAGGGTTCTTCCATACCTACCAACCTTTCTACTCCTATGAAACATCGTCATGGATGAATGGAGTTTATTTTACTATATATAGACTACACTATTTGACGATAAAACGCAAGAAAAGCAGAAAATAAGTTCCTAGGCCAATCAATGAGGGGATAGAGATCCAACAGGTTGAAGTCCAGAAACACAAAGCCCATCGGTTGCCACAAAGGGTGGTGCGTGTGTTGGGCAAAGCATAGTTTTCATGAACGGTCTGCGTCACCAATTTATCTATTCCCAAAACAGCAATAGCCAGGAGGGTTGACCTCCTGGCTGCTTTCTTTTCATCAACTATATAGTTTACTTTTGATTATCTGTAATAAACATAGCATCCCCAAACGAAAAGAACCGATATTTTTCTCTCACAGCCTCCTCATACGCCTTCATAATATGTTCTTTCCCAGCCAAAGCCGATACCAGCATGAGCAGAGTAGATTCCGGAAGATGAAAATTAGTGATCAATCCGTCAATGATCTTAAATTCATACCCCGGATAGATAAATATCTCTGTCCATCCGCTTTTCGCCTGAAGATTTCCATTCTCATCCGCGGCAGATTCCAGTGTACGGCAGCTTGTAGTTCCAACCGAAATGATCCTGCCGCCGTTTTTCTTGGTATCATTGATCAGTTTTGCCTGATCTTCCTCCACCACATAAAACTCTGAATGCATATGGTGCTTTTCCACATCATCAACTTTCACCGGGCGGAAAGTTCCGAGTCCCACATGCAGCGTAACATGGGCAATCCCCACTCCCATCTGCCGAATCTCTTCCAACAGTTCCTCTGTAAAATGCAGCCCTGCCGTAGGCGCGGCTGCGCTTCCCTCATTTTTGGCGTAAACAGTCTGATATCTGTTCTTATCCTGCAGCTTATGGGTAATATACGGCGGAAGAGGCATTTCCCCCAGTTTATCCAGGATTTCCTCAAAAATGCCCTCATAGCTGAATTTGATCAGACGGTTTCCTTCCTCCACCACATCTATGACTTCCCCTGTGAGAAGTCCGTCCCCAAAGCGGATAACCGTCCCCGGTTTCGCCTTCTTCCCCGGCTTTACCAGTGTTTCCCACACATTATCGCCTTTTCTTTTCAGCAGCAGTATCTCAATCCCGGCATCTGTTCCCACCTTGCTTCCGTACAGACGGGCGGGAATCACCTTTGTGTCATTGATGACAAGGCAGTCTCCCGGTTTTAAATATCTGGTGATATGTTTAAAATCTGTATGCTCGATCTCACCTGTTTCCCGGTCCAGATGCAGCAACCTGGAGGCGGAACGGTCAGCAAGGGGATCCTGCGCGATCAGTTCCTCCGGCAAATCATAATAAAAATCCGATGTCTTCATGTTTTCTCCTTTATTTCTGTAAACAGCAGGCCGGGCAGATAGATCCGGTTCCCTGACACTGCCTGCCACATGGCTGATCAGCCAAACACTACATCCTCTTCCAGAAGCACTGCCCTGCCGTCTGCCACCTCCACGATATTGACACCGCAGTTGGGCGGAACACAGCCATGCCAGAAATTATCGATTTCCGCATCGGCATAGACATTCTGCAGAAGCGCCCGCACAGCACATCCGTGGGATGCGATCAGCAGTGTTTTATCCTGCAGCTTCTCCCTGTATATAAGCTCCTGGTAAAAATCTTTTGTCCTTGTGCAGATTTCCCTGATACTCTCCCCGCCTTTTGGCGGCTCATATACCTCTGTATGATGAAAAAAATTATCCAGCATATGGGCAGGCAAAAGGGCGGAATCCCGCCCTTCCCATTCGCCGAAAGAAATTTCCCGGAGACGTTCATCGTCATATATGGGTATATTCCTTCCGGACAGTATCAGTTCTGCAGTTATTTTAGCCCGTTTTAACGGGCTGGTAAAACAGAGGTCAAAGGGAATCTCTTTTAACGCTTCCCCCGTCCGCTTTGCCAGAGTAATGCCATTCTCATTTAAATCCGTATCCGAGGCTCCCTGAAGCCTTCTCTGGACATTCCAGGAGGTTTCCCCGTGACGGATAATATAAAGCTTCATTCCCGCTCTCCTAAAATTTCTGCAAGCCGCGCCTTTTGTCTTATTTACGCAGCTCTATTCCAAGGCCTTCCAGCCCGTTTAAGATTTTCTTCATGGCTGCTGTGATCTCAGCCTCCTCCAGTGTTTTATCTTTCGCACGGAAGGTAACAGAATACGCCAAGGATTTATATCCGTCTTTGATCTGGCTTCCCTCGTAGATATCAAAGAGATGATAGCTCTCCAGGATTTTGCCGCCGCGCTGTTCAAGAATATGTTCAATCTCACCTGCCAGCACGTGTTTCGGTACTACCATACTGATATCACGGCTCACTGCCGGGAACTTTGCGATTCCTTCGTACTTTCTGTCAAATGTTGCAAACTCCAAAACAGCCGGAATATCCAGCACAGCCACATAAGCTCTCTCTCCAATGCCGTAGGTGTCCGCAACAGCCGGGTGTACCTCTCCTATATAACCGATCATGGTTCCGCTGTAGATAATGTCTGCCTGACGCCCCGGATGGAGGAAGGGCCTGCCTGATCTCGGATCATATTCTTCCTTCTCGTGCATACCGATCTTATCCAGGAATTCCTCCACAACGCCTTTCATGGTAAAGAAATCTCCTGCTCCATACATACCCAGGGTAAACATCATTCTCTCTTTGGGCAGATCCTTAAGAGGCAGCTCCTTCGGCAGATATATATTGCCCAGCTCATACAGACGTACATCCTTATTTCTTCTCTTATAATTTGTTCCGAGAGACTGGAGCATACCGTTCAGCGGTGTAGTCCTCATGATACTGAAATCTTCACCCAGAGGATTGGAAATGGTGATCACTTTGCGCAGCTCATCATCAGCGGGAATCAGCAGTTTGTCAAATACCTTAGGGCTTTCAAAGGAATAGCAGTACCCCTGTGAAAATCCATTGCATTCTGCCATATCTCTTGCAGCCTGCTCAATGCGCAGCTTAAACGGCAGTTTTCCTGTGGTAGCCTCTCCCTTTGGAAGGGTTGTGGGGATATTGTCATAACCGTAGAAACGTGCCACTTCCTCCGCAATATCCGCAGTGCGGAAAATGTCAGCGCGGAAGGTAGGTGCTACGATTTCATTGGTGTTCTCATCATATGCCAGCTCCACTTTTGAGAGATAGGAAAGCATTTCCTCCCTGGAAAGCTCAGTCCCCAGTAAGTCATTTATCTTCTCCGGCTCAAATGCAACCCGTACCGGTTCCTTCACTTTGGAATACACATCAACCATTTGGCCCACCACTTCACCGCAGCCAAATTCTTCGATCAGCTGGCACGCTCTGTCGATGGCAGCCTCCGCGTTGTTTGGATCCAGTCCCTTCTCGAATTTTCCGGAAGCATCTGTCCTGAGTCCCACTTTTTTACTGGAGAGACGGATATTAACACCGTCAAAGCAGGCAGCCTCAAATAATACAGTGCTTACTGTATCGGTGATCATGGAATTTTCCCCGCCCATGATACCGGCAATTCCAACCGGTTTTTTGCCGTCGCAGATCATCAGCACGGAATCATCCAGAACACGCTCCTGGCCGTCCAGTGTGACGAATTTCTCATCTTTTGAGGCACGGCGCACAATGATTTCCTGTCCTTCAATGGTGTCCATATCATAGGCATGCATAGGCTGTCCGAATTCTTCCATCACGTAATTGGTGATATCTACCAGATTATTGATGGGGCGGATACCATTTGCAGCCAGACAGCGCTGCATCCATTTCGGTGAAGGACCGATCTTTACGTTTTTTACCACCCTTGCACAGTAGCGGGGACACAGATCCGGGTCCTCAACACTCACTTTGACGTAGTCATGGGCATCCTCTTCATTTCCATTCACTTCCACTGTTGGAGGAACGAATTTTTTATGAAAAGTGGCTGCTGCTTCTCTTGCGATACCGATCACACTGTAGCAGTCCACGCGGTTTGAAGTGATCTCATATTCAAATACCACGTCATCCAGTCCCAGTGCATGGATAGCACTCTCGCCAACCACTGCATCCTCCGGGAAAATGTATATGCCGTATTCCGGAGCTTCCGGATAAAATTCTTTTGTGGAGCCCAGCTCTTCAATAGAGCACATCATGCCGCAGGATTCTATCCCACGCAGTTTTCCTTTTTTGATCTTTACACCGCCTGGTGTCTTCTTGCCGTCATGACCGCCTGCCACACGGCCCCCGTCCAGGACTACCGGGATTTTGTCGCCCTCTTTTACATTTGGTGCACCGGTCACGATCTGAACAGTCTCACTTCCCACATTGACCTGACAGATGATCAGTTTGTCTGCATCCGGGTGAGGCTCGATCTTCTCAATCTGTCCGATAACGATATTTTCCAGATCTGCATCCAGCTCTTCAAACCCTTCCACTTTGGTTCCGGATAAGGTCATTGCATCTGTATATTCCTGTGCCGTAACGTCAAGATCCGGCACATACATTTTAATCCATGATAAAGATGTATTCATTGTTGTTCTCCTCTATAATTATTATTCTGCCTTTAGATCTCCTGATTTCTCTCTTCTCCGGGATCAGAACTGCTTCAGGAATCTGGTGTCATTTTCGTACAGAAGTCTCATATCATCAATCTCATATTTCAGTAATGCAATACGCTCCAGTCCCACACCAAACGCGAAGCCTGTGTATTCTTCCGGGTCAATGCCGCACATTTCAAGAACATGGGGATGCACCATACCGCAGCCCAGAATCTCAATCCAGCCGGAACCTTTACAGAAACGGCAGCCTTTGCCTCCGCACTTGAAGCAGGAGACATCCACCTCTGCACTTGGCTCTGTGAACGGGAAGTGGTGGGGACGGAATTTCGTCTTTGTCTCCGGTCCGAACAGTTCTTTGGCAAACTCCTCCAGAGTACCCTTTAAGTCCGCAAATGTAATGTGCTTGTCAATGACAAGACCTTCAATCTGATGGAAGGAAGGGGAATGTGTTGCATCCACTTCATCAGAACGGAACACACGTCCCGGTGCGATCATACGGATTGGCAGTTCTCCCTTCTCCATGGTACGCGCCTGTACCGGGGAAGTCTGGGAACGCAGACAGATTTTATCGTCGATAAAAAAGGTATCCTGTTCATCTCTGGCAGGATGGCCCTCCGGGATATTCAGTTTTGTAAAGTTGTAATCCATGTACTCCACTTCCGGGCCTTCCACAACTTCATAGCCCATACCAATGAAGATACGCTCCACTTCCTCCAGCGCTATGGTGTTTGGATGCCTGTGGCCAATCTCCATCTTCTTAGCCGGGAGGGTTACGTCGATGACTTCCGCTTTCAGCCTTTCCTCCATAACGGCTGCTTCCAGTTTAACTCTGGTATCCTCCAGATGTTTTTCAATCTGCGCACGAGTTTCATTTACCCACTGCCCAACCTTTGGCCTGTCCTCAGCTGCTACCTCTTTCATACCTTTTAAAACTGCTGTCAGCTCTCCTTTTTTTCCAAGAAAAGCAACACGTACATCATTTAATTTTTCCAGGGAATCCGACTCCTGGATACGCTTTGCAGCTTCTTCCTGAATACGCTGTAATTTTTCTTTCATAGCAATCTCCTTATACGTTTTATTCCTGTAACTGTAGGGTACTGAACAGTTACCAGTGCCTTAGTTACTTATTCCTGACAATAAAAAAAGACCCCACCCCCAAAAGGGACGAAGCCTGTAAAGTCCGTGGTACCACCCTTGTTCCCATCTGTAAAAATACAGCGGGCACTCGTTTCTGTTTAACGCACAGTGACGTCATTTCCTACTGTTGTTTCAGAAATGCGGCTCCGGTGGGAATCTCAACGGTTATCTGAACTGAGAGGAGCTTTCAGCCGGTGACTCCTCATCTCTGACAGAAGATAAACATCTACTGACACCTTCACAGCCTTTTTCATGTATTGTCTGTAACCCATTTTAGCCACTAATTTGCATTCTGTCAAGAAGGTTTGTCAGCTTTTGTATCTTTTTTTTCCTTTTTTTCTGCCAAATCCTCCGTTTCCTCCTCATCATCCCTGCCGATAAGCTGCTGATATTCTCTCTTGAGGGTCTCGGTTGCCACCTGATGCACCCATTTGAATTTTTCCTCAAAATAACAGTTGATCTGGGCGCCTATCATCATGATATTCATACAGAAGTACATCCATAAAAGAATCAGTATGATGGTGGTCATGCTTCCATACATATTCGATGTTCCCTCATAATAATCAAAATAGAGAGAGAATCCAAAGGAAAATGCAGACCAGCTCACTGCTGTGAACACAGCCCCCGGCATCTGGCTTCTGAAGGTTGCCTTCCTGTTTGGTACAAACTTATACAAAAACAGGAACACCACACACAGTGCCAGAAGCGTGATAGTCACTCGCATACTGATTATCATGGATACCAGTTTGTCAAGGAACGGCAGATGTTTGCTGAGTTCCCTCTGCAGACTGTTGCCAAAGACCTGGAGGATCAGGGTCAGTATAATGGCAATGACAAACACAAGTGTGTAGAATACAGAGCGTACCCTTGTCACTATATAATTCCTGGTCTCCTTCACCTGATAGATACAGTTGAATCCATTGGTCAGAGACTGGATCCCCTTCCCTGCAGACCATAGAGCAATGACACCGGAAAGGGGAACCACGGTCAGTGACTTTTCATACACCTCATTGACGATCCCCTGAATGAAGGTCTCAAAACTCTCCGGGCAGATCTGCATTACCGCATTGATCACCTCCTGCCTGTCAAGAGGCGTATACCGGACAGAGGTCATGAGAAGGAGCATAAACGGGATAAAAGAAAGTATAATAAAATAGGCAGCCTGTGCAGAGTAGGCTGACACGTGATTCTTATTCAAATTCTCCATAAATCCGGTGACTGTGCGCACCACGCTTTTTATTATCTTCATTTTATCTGCACCCGTATGTGATTTTCGCATTATTTTCCCATTATAGCATGTGCCCCTTCGGATGACAAGTTTCACAGAATGCTGCTGATATCAGCCAGCTCCACATTTTGGTAAAAATACGAAAGGATCTCCTGATAACTCATCCCCGCCTCTGCCATCCCCTTGGCGCCGTTCTGGCTCAGACCTACGCCATGGCCGTAACCGCCGCCGTTTATCACATATCCTGTAAGGACATCATTTTCATCCCGCTGTTCTTCCAGAGTAAAATATGCACTTGGGAGCAGGTTAGAGCCTTTCACCACAGAGCCGTCCTGCCTTGTAATAGACAAGCCATCCGGTGACAGCAGGGCACGTATGTCGTACTCGTTGCTGATCTTGTAGACACCCTGGTCCGTATTGACCGCCAGATTCATGACGGCACCGCCCTCACCTGTCTTCTCCACATCTATCCCCTGGATTTCTTTTACTCCCGCGTATTTTGCCTGTACAGCAGACAACAGGCGTTTGGCGGAAAATGTGATACTCCACTGATGCCACGGCTCCTCTGCGTCATAACTGCAGTCCACACTTTTCAGATAGGACGCGGGCGCAGATACTTCCCACACCTCATCTGTGCTGGTTTTACCGCTGGATGTAGAAAAATAATAGGCTGTAATGGGCTGGCCGCCGCTCTCCAGAATTTCTCCTTTTGTCTCATCCACGGCTGCACTCGTCCCGGCATCCTCACCGCCGTTTTGATAGACCTGATAATCCACACTGTCATCCACCTGGGCGCCCAGGTCAGCTAAAGCACTTTTCTGCATCTGCACACAGGCATATGTTCTGGCACAGACCGCCTGCGCCTTCAATGCTTCTTTGTCATAGGAGGCCGGCATTTCACTGGGTACCACACCATACAGATATTCTTCCAAAGGCAGCGTATTTACAATACGCAGGCCTCCCTGTTCCTGGTAAACAGTAAAATCCCCTCTATAGGCAGGATTTCCCTGCTGCCTTTCGACTGACAGCAGGGTCGCCCTGTTTTCCTCTCCACCGGCCTGAAGCTCCAGCTTTCCATCCTGGAATAAAGGACTGTCCGCAGTCAGCTCCAATGTCTCACCGTCTGCATAGTCCATCTCCTGGCTCCCTTTCAGATGATAACTGCCCTGAAACTGTAAGTTCACACTCTGGTGCGTATATCCCTTGTATCCGTCCGTCATAAGCAATACGGATATCTGAGGGTCCTGTACCGCCGCCGCTGCCGCTTCACTCTCTGAATCCTGGGCAGCCTGGCTGCTGTTCTGTTCTGTATGAGCAGCCTGGGCATCTGTGTCTGCAGGATCTGCAGCACTCTCCTGCCCTTTTTCCTCTGCATCCGCATTGTTCCGGGAGGAAGCCGGCAGGGTCAGACCGGCACTGGCCCGCTCATTCTCTTTGATCATATTTTCCTGCAGGCTCTGTGTCCGGTAATCTTCCTGTCTTCTTACTCCCGCTCTGTTTGCCTGCCACACAATCAAGATTCCGATCACGGCAAGCAGTATAATCAGCATCTTCCATTTTAATTTCTGTTTCCAGTCCATATATTAATATATGAAAGAAGAAAAGATTTCATACCCCAAGGTCTTTATTCTGAGCATGTCCGCCACTATCCCAGATATAATTCCCTGTAATAGTCCAGCTCTTCCCCGATGATCTCATCTAAAACCTTCATTCCCAAAAGTTCCACCGGGGCCTTGTCATCTGTGAGGATCCTGTCCTTTCCTTCATATCTGGCAAGCCCTTCCGAAACGGCTGCCATCATGCTCTGCAATTCCCCTTTTGGAAGCTTCTCAGCATTTTTTTCAAGCATTTGCGGAAGCATCACATGATTAGAGGCAAAAACCTCCATATTGGTCCCGCCTTCCACCGGTACGGTGTATACATACTTGAATATCGAAGCTATGGTGTCACAGAGATAATCATTGATGGAATCCTCAGAACTGGATTTCATGTTCATATTGACCACCATCACCCCGTTATCCTTCAGATGCGTTTCAACCTGGCTGAAAAACTCAGCCGAGGACATCTGAAACGGAATGGTGATATCCTGGTAGGCATCCACCATGATCACATCATAGGAGTCCTCAGAAGCTGTGAGGTAGGCTCTGCCATCCTCCACTGCCACCTCCACACTGTCCGGCAGTCCGAAATAGTCTGTGGCGATCTCCGCGATCTTCTCGTCAATCTCAGCACCCTGGATTTTGGTTCCCGGAAAATAGCGGTCACAGTAATCTGCATATGTGCCGCTTCCCAATCCAAGAATCATCACATGATTGTCCTTTTTTGTATTGACTCCGGCCATAACAGGGGCGGCCAGAGCATAGTCATAATACATCCCTGTCAGCTCCTGGTTTTTCGTCTTTATGGACTGCACGCCAAAAAGCACATTGGTGGACAGGATCGTTTGCTCCTCCTCATCCTTTACCTGCAGATAATTATAGATGGACTCATCCTCCAGCGTCACATCTTTTTCCCAGAAAGCAAAGCTGAATTTAGGTGTCAGCAGTGCCAGAATAAACAGAACCGCCGCGGTTCCCACGCATAGTCCTCTTTTTCTCTTAACTGTCACAAAGTAGAGCACAGCGATAGCGGCCAAAACTGCTGAAAATATCAGAAAAGTAGCCGCAGTCCCCACTGCTGGAATCGTTACAAAGGTAGGAAGGAAGGTACCGATAATACTTCCGATGGTATTTAAGGCACCCAGCTCTCCCACAGTCTTTCCATTGTCATCCAGATTGCTCACAGAAAACTTTACCAGAGACGGTGTCACGGTTCCCAGCAGAACACAGGGAAACGCAAAGATCGCCAAGCAGGTAAAAAGTGCTGCCCAGACAAGAAAATTGGATTTTATAAAAACCGCCAGCAGCAAAGAGATACCTGCGATCAGATATCTGCCCGCGAACGGTATGAGCGCGATCCATATAGCGGCGATCAAAAGCCTCCGGTACAGCCTGTCCGGGTCATGGCGCTTGTCCGCAGAGCGCCCGCCCCATACATTTCCAATTGCCATGGCGATCATGATCACTCCGATGATCACGGTCCATACAATCTGGGAGGAACTGAAATAAGGCGCCATCAGCCTGCTCGCCCCCAATTCTACAGCCATAACAGACATACCGGAAAAAAACTCTGTTACATACAAGAAATATTTGTTTCTCAATAATCTGGACTCCATATTTTGCCTCCTGTTGTCTCTCTCAATTATTACCCTGCCATAACTGCAGCCGCAAAAACGGGCTGCCACAAGCCGTCCGCACCTCTATTCGGTGCCCGCGTACCTGCTTACGGCAGCCCGTCTTCTTTTTTTGCGTAACTGTTCAGTATAATGTTTACGCTTCTGTAATAAACTGATATATTGTGGTAGTATCGTATTTCTCCCCGGCTTTCAGAACGGAAGACTGGAAAGCAGCCTCATTGCAGGCATTGGGATAGTACTGCGTCTCCATGCAGAAACCGGCACGTTTTGTATAGACACTGCCGCCCTTTCCATTTTCGTTGTTGATAAAATTGCCGATGTAGAACTGCATGCCCGGAAGGTCCGTGAATACTTTCATGGTGATGCCTGTCGCATCGCTGTGAGCCTTTGCGGCCTCTTTTATCCCGCCTTTTTCCCTGCACAGTGCATAATTATGGTCATAGCCGCCGCCGAAGATGAGCTGCTCATAGTCAGTCTCTACATCCTGTCCGATCCTTTTGGGGGAGGTAAAGTCCATGGGTGTGCCCTCTACCTTCAGGATCTCACCTGTGGGAATGGCTCCGGAATCGGAAACCGGCGTGAATTCCGGTGCATGGATCTGAACCATATGATTCAGCATACTCTCTGCTCCCGCATTGTGCCCTGCCAAGTTAAAGTAAGAATGGTTGGTCATATTCACAACGGTATCGGCATCTGCGCTTCCTGTGTAATGCATAACAAGCTCATTAGCATCCGTAAGCTTATATGTTAAAAATCCGGTAAAGTTTCCGGGGAAGCCCTGGTCGCCGTCCGGGCTGAAGATACGGAAGGTGATACCGTTCTCCTCCTCTTTCACTTCCTCCACATCCCAAACACGGGTGCGGTAAAAGTCAGGGCCGCTATGTAAATTATTCTTGTTGTCATTCTGAGCCAGCACATACTCTCTGCCATTCACAGTGAACTTTGCTCCGCCAATGCGGTTTCCGTTTCTGCCGATGGGGGAACCGAAATGAGGTTTATTCTCATAGTATCCTTCCACAGTGTCATAGCCAAGAACTACATCTGTCAAATTCTTATCTTTAGCCGGAACCATCACACTGACCAGTATGGCACCGAAATCTGTTACAAATGCTGCCATGCCGTTTCCATTTTTCAGTTCATAGAGGAATACATCTTTTCCTTCAGGACTCTTTCCAAAGCTTCTTTTTGTCACTCCCATGTCTTAATCTCCTGTTTTTCATGATTTGATCTGCATTTCTGTTGTTATAAACAAAAAGAGTCTGATTCTTCAGACTCTCGCATCAAATGCGGCGTTCCTGCTGCAAATGTTCATTATTCGTAACTGCATAAATACGAAACAGTTACACTATTCATAATATATCCAGCCAAATTGCTGTTATATTTATAATCCCAGGATGCCGTTTCCTACTTTCTGACTCCTAGCCTAAGCCAGGTGGGCAACCGCAACTGTTCTTCTGCCTTCCGCTGCGCAATGACGGCCTGACATCTGAACAGAAATATAGGAATCCCGTTTAAAGAAATGTAGGTTCAAAAACTGTAGGAGCATCGCACACCCCAGGATTACTTCGTATCTTTATTATACTCTAGTATATGAACTTTTTCAACAAAAATGCACACACTTAATAAATTTTTTCTTCAATATAAATATTACAGATAGAGCGCACTTTTTCCATATCCGCTTTTGTCTTCTCGTTCCCGTAGGGTATGCGGTCAATATTCCGGTTCATGTAATCCTGGTTTTTAATATACAGGAAACTGGAACGGAAGTTCAGGTCAAAGATAAAAGCCAGATAAGAGATCCACATATCCATATGTGTGGTCCTCTCTCCCCGACGGATACATCTGTGCACTTCCACAGCCTGAAGGATATTCTCAGAGATTGGTTCAAGGCCCACTTCCTCCGCTGAAATTCCAAAGATAGCTTCTGCATTCTCTGTATCTTTGACCCTGAAATTATCCAGCTTATCCGCGTCCCTGATGATCCTGCAATGCAGGAGTTCTCTTCCTTGTATCTCTTCCGGAATTTCATAGAGGGAATGACAGGCAATTGCTGTTTTGATAATGCTGTCAAACCTGTCATCCTCAATGAAATTTCTGATCCTATTGTCATCAAAAAGGACTTTTACGCCAAACTCAGCATGGTCAAAGAGATTGTCATCGTAACTGTTAAAGGTTTTAAGCTGTTCAAACCTTCCAATGTCATGGAGCAGTGCAATGAGAAGCGCCAGTTCATGGTCTTCACCGGAGACCTTTTCCTCCCTGCAGATATAATCTGCTGCATCCAGAACGCAGAAAGTATGAACCTCCTTCAGCATGATCTTATCATCGCTTCTGTCATAATGACTGAGATACTGCCGGAAGCTTTCTTTTGCGTATTCCAAATCAATCATATTTTCATCTCCGCTGCCCGGCGGACGTATCCCCGGGTATGAAACAACAAAACGGACCGCCATCACTGACGGTCCGCCGCATTCATAGCAATAGTAAGTCCGCAAAGCGTTCTTTCTATTTTGGTCACCTGAATTATTTTAATTCATCAACAACTTTCTGGATCGCATCTAAAGCATCAGCAGGAAGTTTGTCATATCCATCTTTTTTGGTCTCGAATGCTTTAATCTCATTTACACGGTCATTCATACGTGCTTTGAGCTGCTCAACGTAGTTAGCGTCATTCATATCCGGAACGAATCCTTCCCAATCGAAGATTTCGATATCGGAGAACGGTCCCCAAGGTTTGAACTCTGCTTTTTTCTCTACGATCGCTTCCAGAATACCTAAAGTATCTTTCGGCTGAACTTTCTTGCCCATGAAATCGCCTGTATTGATGATGTAGCAGTCTACATTTTTCTCTTCAACCAGTTTTTTGAATTTATCATAGTCATCAGCTAACGGATATGTTCTGAACGGGTTAGCGTAAGGAACAACAACCAGTTTATTTGGGTCAACACCTGGTGCCAGACGCTCTGCTGTAGAACGTTTTGTAGCCAGAGTAGCACCCATTACAGATGCCAGGGAAGCACCTTTTAATTTAACTACCGGCGGAATGGTCGGGTCTTTCATGATCCAGAAGATAGCATTAACCGGCTCGTCGATCTTGTCAACGCGGTTCGGTGCCCACAGTTTGGATTTGATCGCACGTCCGTTACCATTTCTGATATCTTCTGTTACAAGCTGGATGTTTCCATCCTCGTCTAATGTAGCAGAGTTATTCATGGAAGTGAGAAGGAACTTGTTGTCATCACATCCTGCCGGATAATCCTGTGTTTTGTCGAAGTATGTAGGCTCTAATGCTACGGAAGCACATGTATCTGTGTTGATGATGAATGCATCATCGTGCAGAACTTTGATTTCGTATTTGCCATTGTGTTTTGCATGTGTGATGGTGGATTTACCTGATCCTGACAGACCGTATACGGATGCAACGTATTTGGAACCGTCAGCAAGTGTGTACTCTTTCTGTCCGCCGTGGCATGCTGCGTAACCATTTCTGTTGGCAATAGCCCAAGCCATGGTCAGAGTACCTTTTTTGTGCTCACCGAAGTATCTCATACCAAGGATACAAGCACAGTTCTGGTCTGTGTTAAAGTAGCACAGAGTCTGCGGATCGCTTAAGCAGCTGTAGTCAACACCCGGACGGCTTGCCGGTGCCCACTGAGGATCTGAGAAGATGTAAACATCTGCTTCTTTTCCTTCACCTACAGGCTGAGAATTTTTATACATTTTAACATAGTCATCAGACATATACTGGAAGTTCAGCATCCAGGAGTACATGATGTTCTCTTCGCCTTCCGGAATCAGCAGGTGAGCTTTTACCATGAATTCAGGATCCAGGCCTACATATACCTCTGCATGGTACATGGTTTTCCAGCGGGCTTCATAAATAGCATCCATAGCCACTTTGTCAAGAGCTGCGCAGTCAACACCTGGTTCTCCGGCAATGCGGCGTGCGGCTGCATAACGTCCTGTGATAGCACCATCGTTGAATAATAAAACTTTAGCGTCTCTCTCAAGACCAAACTCTTCGCCTCTATAAACAGGCATATCTGTAACGACTGTTCCAGGTGAGTTCTTCGCTAATTCATATGCCTCTTTTAATGTGTTAACCTTAACAACATTGTTGCCATAGAACGCTGCTTCAATAATGGAACGAGTTTTGCTGAAGCCAGTTTTGCCTGCTCCAATCTCGTTGATTGGGTAATATGCTTTTGTTGACATATGGTTTCCTCCTTAATCTTATCTCAAAGTCAATTCATTATCTCATGTTAGTTTTTAAAAGTCAATAGTTTAACAATGTATTTTCTTGACGATTTTTTTACATTTTATAGAATTTTAATATTTTAAATCCCAAGGACATTTTTTACTGCTGCCGGCATCTCCGGAACATCTAAAACCGTATCATGGAGAACAGGGGCTGTACGAATCTCCTCAATGGCATTGGGCACCTTCACATTTGCAATTTTGGACAATTCATCCACCAGCTCAAAATCACCCATGGAATCATATTTACTGTCAATGGCATTCATAACGCTTCTTGTGAATTTAAAAGGGCTGGCTGTGGAGGCAATGACCGTCTTGGTACTATCCCCGGTCTCAGCCGCGTATTTTCCGTAGACACAGGACGCCACAGCTGTATGGGTGTCGATCACATAGCCTGTTTCCCCGTAAAGAGCCTTTATTACACCTGCCGTCTCCTCCTCTGTGGCAAAATTGCCGTAGAAATCAGCAAGCTGGCTGCGCATCTTTTCTGTGATCTGGTAAATCCCGCCCTTGGAAAGCTGCTCCATCATCTCACGGTTTTTGTCCGCGTTTTCCCCTGCAATGCGGTAAATAAGCCTTTCTAAGTTGCTGGATATGAGGATATCCATGGACGGGGATGAAGTCAGGATGAAATCACGGTTCCTGTCATAATTTCCGGTGGAGAAGAAATCATAAAGGACTTTATTCTCATTGGAAGCACAGATCAATTTGTCTATAGGCAGTCCCATATTCTTGGCATAATAGGCGGCCAGGATATTTCCGAAGTTACCTGTGGGCACCGTTACGTTAATTTTTTCACCATCTTTTATCTCACCATTCTTATAAAGGTTCACGTAAGCGTAAACGTAGTACACTACCTGAGGGACCAGGCGGCCGATATTGATGGAGTTGGCAGAGGAAAACTGGAAGCCTGCCTTATCAAGCTCCTCCTCCATTGCTTTGTCATTGAACATTTTTTTCACTGCAGTCTGGGCATCATCGAAATTGCCTGTGATACCCACCACATATGTATTATTTCCCTTCTGTGTCACCATCTGTTTTTCCTGAATAGGGCTGACACCGTTCTTGGGATAAAAAACAATGATTCTTGTACCCGGCACATCTGCAAAACCGGCCATGGCTGCCTTTCCTGTATCGCCTGAAGTGGCAGTGAGGATCACAATCTCATTTTTCACATGATTTTTCTTGGCAGAAGTGGTCAGAAGATGGGGCAGAATGGAAAGTGCCATATCTTTGAATGCAATAGTTGCTCCGTGGAACAGTTCCAGATAGTATGCACCTCCCGCTTTTACTAAAGGTGCTATCTCTTCTGTATCGAATTTGGAATCATAAGCCCTGGCAATACATGACTTTAACTCTTCCTCTGTGAAATCCGTAAGAAAACGGCGCATAACCTCATAAGCAATTTCCCGGTATGTCATCCCTGCCAGTCTGTCCATAGGAACATCCAGCTCAGGAATCTCTGTAGGCACAAATAAACCGCCGTCCTTTGAAAGTCCTTTTAAAATTGCTTCGGATGCCTTTACGCATTCTCCTGTTCCTCTAGTACTTTTGTACAAAATCTCCATCTCTATATGTCCTTTCTTCTTTACGGATACGTGAAAAAGTCATGTACCCCATATTGGAATAAAAATTTTAAATCCTCTTTAAACCATTTAATATTGTGCTGCTCCGCATAAGCCTCTTCCATAAAGAACAGCGCACCTTGGGAATAATCTTCCCCATCAATCGCCCGGTTGACCGCCTCTCTGGTTCCCTCTGAAACGGTGACCGTATTGATCCTGCCGTCAACTGTAGGAGAAAACTGGGGACTTCCGTCCGAATTCTCCCATACCACATCATGGATACTGTTTGGGAAATCCGGGCTTTTCACCCGGTTAAAAATTACATTTGCCACCATAATACGGCCTTTGATATCCTCTCCTCCGGCCTCCGCCTCCACTATTTTCAGAAGCGTCTCGTAATCCTGATCTGTCATCCGGAGCAGTCCCTCAGAAGCACCGATGGAGTGATTCTCCAGTTCAGCCACGCTGGTGGCTGTCTCCTCGCTGAAATCAAAATGTGATTCCTGCACCTTTTTGCCTGTTCTCTGCCCTACCAGCACAGCTTCACAGGAGGTGCCAAGCCGATGTACTTCGCTCTGGGTATCCTGACTTATCAATACACCTGAAATAATTGCGTCCAGACCGTACAGCTGTTCTTCCTCCGGTTCATCCTTGTCTTTGGGCGGATCTTTGTCATCACTCACAGATGCATATACATTATTTTTTCCGCCTGCATGAAGCCCGTGAAAGGTAAATGCCACGGCAGCGATCACCACCGCCCCGGTCACAACCAATGCACAGGTTCTCCGGCTCTTTTTAGATATCTTCCGGATCAAAAATAAAAATCCGGCCGCAATCGTACGAATAATGTCCATACCTTTTTCCTTTGCCTGTTTTTCTTAATCGAATAGACACCAGCCACAACTCTCTGTTCCGATACTGATGTCATGAATTATATGGATTATAAAATAATTTGGCAATGGAAGTCAATAAGCCGGGGCGTCTTTTAGCTAATCTTCACAATATTATCTTATTTATTGATGGTTATTTTATACACTTTTTTGTGCTTTTTTCCTCTATTTCACTAAAATGTGGGAATATCTGTATTTTCTTTTATTCTATCTGCTTATGATATCCAGGCCGCACCCAGACGGTAAGTTCCGGCGCCGTCCTCAAATGTCCCTTTGCAGGAGTCATACCCGATGGCACCAAGACCGGAACGCCATTTTTCCACAACAAACCGGAAGCTGTCATTTTTTATCTGCCCTGCTTTTATGGTAATAACTAATATACTTCTTGTTCACACAAGATAATATGTAATCCGGATCTTGTGCTCTAACGGATAAATAATCTGTGGATATTGTCATTAAACCACTTAAGATAATAATCCCGTATTTTCAATATTCAACTTAGTCTTAGGGTGATATCCGCGCTTTTATTTGTATATGGAGCAATTTCAGGAACATATGTTCGTACGCAAAACTAAGAATAATGGACCGGTAAAAATCTATTATTTTACCCGTCCATTATTCAGCATAAAATGTTATTTACCATGTGTATTTCATTTACTCTAAATGATAACTTTACCTTGAAATATTTATACACATTTTTTTATCTGTTATTGATAGCTGTCACCAGCGCGTCGATGGATGCCCTGATGATATCAGAATCCACACCTGCTCCCCAGGCAAGGCTGCCGTCCGGTTTGCGGATACCCACATAGGCAATGGCCTTGGAACTGGAACTCTGCTCCAAAGCATGTTCCTGATAAGTTATCAGATCATACTGGAAGCCGTATTCCTTCTTCAACGCGTTGCTGACTGCATTGAGACGTCCGTTTCCTGCTGCCTCTGTTGTCACTTCACACCCGTTAAAGCTGGATATCACCTGTGCGGTAATCCCCCCATCCTTCTGCTGGAAGTGAACACTGTAGATTTCCAGCGGGGATGTAACATTCTCAAATGTCTTTTTGAACAGCTCAAATATCTGATCAGGCAGTAATTCTTTCTGTGTATGGTCTGAGACAGCCTTTGCTGTATATCCCATAGCTTCCCGCATCTTTGCCGGAAGATTCAATCCGTATTTTGTTTCCAGAATATAACCTACACCGCCTTTTCCAGACTGGCTGTTTATGCGGATAACATCTGCGTCATAGTTTCTTCCCACGTCTTTTGGGTCAATGGGGAGATACGGAACGGTCCAGTGTTCCGGTTTCTTTTCATCCAGCCAGTGCATGCCTTTTGCAATGGCATCCTGATGGGAACCAGAGAAAGCTGCAAATACCAGCGCGCCACAGTATGGGCTTCTCTCACTGATTTTCATGCCTGTGAATTCCTCGTATTTCTCACAGATCGCGCTCATATCGGTGAAGTCCAGGTTCGGCTCAACACCCTGGGAATACATATTGAGCGCCAAAGTAATGATATCCACATTACCGGTTCTCTCACCATTTCCAAAAAGTGTTCCCTCTATACGGTCTGCGCCGGCCAGTAGTCCCATTTCAGAATCAGCCACGCCGCATCCTCTGTCGTTATGGGGATGAAGGGAAACAATAACATTTTCTCTGTACTTCAGGTTCTCACAGATATATTCTACCTGGCTCGCATATACATGGGGCATGGAATGTTCTACTGTCACAGGAAGGTTAATGATAGGTTTCCTGTCTGCGGTGGGCTGCCAGATATCCAGCACTGCATTGCACACTTCAAGTGCATATTCGGGTTCCGTTCCTGTAAAACTCTCCGGGCTGTACTCAAACCGGTAGTTTTCCCCTGCTTCCTCTGTAAGCTGTTTTAAAAGTTTCGCACCTTCCACTGCAATCTGCAGAATTTCTTCCTTTGATTTTTTGAACACCTGCTCACGCTGTGAAACGGAGGTGGAATTATATACATGGACAATTACATTCTTCGCACCTTTTACTGCATCGAATGTTTTCTTGATGATATGTTCTCTGGCCTGGGTCAAAACCTGAACCGTAACATCATCCGGAATCAGATCCTCCTCGATCAGCTTTCTGAGGAACGTATACTCTGTCTCAGAAGCTGCCGGAAATCCTACTTCTATCTCTTTAAATCCAATATCCACCAGAAGCTTGAAAAACTCTACTTTCTGTTCCAGATTCATGGGGATAACAAGTGCCTGGTTGCCGTCACGCAGGTCAACGCTGCACCATACGGGAGCTTTGTCCACATACTCCTTTTCCGCCCACTTCATGCATGTTACCGGCGGCATGAAATACTGTCTCTTGTACTTACTGCAATTTTTCATTCTTTTTTCCTCCTGACTTTGTTTTGGATACCTATATCTAAGCTTTTATGACAGGCGGTATGCCCGGACCTCCAGGGATTTCTAAAACTGCCCAAAGGGTATAAAAAAAGCCCCTCATCTTTATTACAATATGCTTGTAATAGAGACGAAAGACTACTGTCCTGCGCGGTACCACTCTACTTTATGAATATACTTCATACGCTTAATAAGATACAGATATGTACACCTTATATCTTTCCCTTCTGATAACGGCAGGGTTCCGTCTGCATCTACTGTTTCCTTACGAAAGTTCGGGCAGCTGCTCCAAGGGCAGTTCCAGATTCTGCGTCTGCCGCTTCACACCAGCCAGCGGCTCTCTGAAATCCGATATGAATCTGTACTAATCCTTATCTTTGCATTTCTCATATTCCAACAGCTTGTTGCTGTTGTGTTAAAGTTACGATACCATTCCTTGCAGAAAAAGTCAAGAGATAAACGCATGTATTTTTTCAACGACTTTCCTTGCTATCCGGTAAAATCCCAAGTCGTTGGGATGAATCCCGTCCACAGTACAGCATTCCCTTGACTCCTCCCCAAACAGCTCTGCGCCATCCAGGAAGTTTACCTGAAATCCTTTTTCCCTGCACTTTAACACAGTTCCCTGTATAATCTGCTTGCGCTCCCTGCCCTGCATCTCTTCTGACTTAAATTCCGGGTTTGGCCTGGACATAACAAGCACGGGAAGCTTTGGTTTTCGGGAAAGAATACATTCCAGAAATGGTTCATGTGTTGCCTTCAAAAATGCAGCATCCGGAGCATTGTAGTCGTAATCATAGACCAGGCATTTTGCAGGCAGCTCAGATATATACCGGGCAATCGGTAAATCTCCTCTGGCATTGCCCGAAAATCCCAGGCAGTACATCTCAGCATCCATCCACCTGGTCACAAGAGCCGGATATGCGTTGGAAGTTCTGGAGGCACAGCCGCCCTGTGTGATGGAAGAACCATAAAAGATGACCGGTTCCTTTATTTTATGCTCTAATGGTTTCCCTATACAGGCGTTCTCTTTGACTCCAAGGTAAAATTCACGCACACCGTTATAGAGAGGCAGATATACGTCTATTTCTACCTTTTCACCTGAAAGGGGAATTTCTCCCTTTACCGCACGTTCCCCTGGTTCTGCCCTGAAAGTAGCGGCGTAGCTGCCGTTTACAAACACATCCATACCTGCACTTCCGGTCAGGGGCATATGAGACATCATAAAATCCGGTTCCAGTAATTCCATACACAAACCCAGAATATTTGTATCTGTCTGAAAACGCAGAACAGCTCCGCTGGTGTGATGGGCAAGTGCTGTGAACTCCGGCCTGTCTATTTCTTTCAGCACAGCATCGGGAAGGCGCTTCCAGGTATTCGGCAGCACACCCTCAATCTCTGCCTCGGTATCTGTTATCTTCAGATAGGTTAATGATGCTTCTGACTGCACCTGTTTAAAATTGCTGTCCAAATCTTCTATCTTCAATAGTTTCTCCTCCCGCTGTATCCTTTAAATAATAATGCTTTCTTTTTCAAATGCATTTGTTATAATACTAGTATAGGGGCAAAAAAATGTCAATCTTACAAAGGAGGTCTGTTATATGCAGGAAATTTATGATTTTCTAAAGAAATGCGGGACTTATTTTCTGGCAACCACAGAGGGCAGCCAGCCAAGGGTTCGTCCTTTTGGAACTGTGGACATATTTGAAGGCAGACTTTACATCCAGACTGGTAAAGTAAAAGATGTCTCCAAACAAATGCAATCAAATCCCCAAATTGAAATCTGCGCATGTGACGGCGGACACTGGCTGCGGATCACGGCTGCTGCAGTACTGGATGACAGAGTGGAAGCACAAAAGCATATGCTGGACGGTTACCCTGACTTACAGTCCATGTATAAGCCAGGCGACGGAAATACACAGGTGTTCTATCTGAAAGATGCTGTGGCTACGTTTGCCTCATTTACGGATGAGCCAAGGGTGATCCATTTCTAAGATGGTTATCCGCATTTTTGTATTATTCAGATTGGAGGACTGCAGATGGGGAATCTGCGGTCCTTTGTCCAGGAAACTGAAGGGGTAACTGTTCTGTAACAGCCCAGAAAGCCCTGGCAAAATGTGCAGTTTTTCCCTTAAATACAATGTGAATAAAAAAAATAAACTTTTTTTCTATTTTTTCTTGCATTTTCCAAAAATTCTGTTATAATTAATAATCGTTACGGGGTATGGCGTAGCTTGGTAGCGCGCACGGCTGGGGGCCGTGAGGTCGCAGGTTCAAATCCTGTTGCCCCGATTAAAAAGTGAATGCTGGAGGTCGCAGTTATGCGGCCATCCAGCATTTTTTGTGCTATACCTTAACGGTTTCTTTGAAGCTGCCTGAAGACGCCTATCATAAATCAGTTTGTATATTGTACAGCATAAAATCAAGGACAGCAGCTTGCCAGCCCTTGATTTCTTCGTTCCTTTGCCTGTTTTGAGGATTTGCATAAAACTGCATCCCGTAGGAAAAATGCCCCTCCAAAAATGGCTCTACGAACTCAAATGTCCCGCCAATGGGGTAAATCACATAACTCCCGCCCGGTGCCAGGGAATCAATCACTCGGCGGTATTCCTTTTTAACAGCTTCCGGTGAAACGCCCGGCACGTCCAGAACATTCATGTTGTCAAAACCGCCGCAAAATGTTATTTTATCTCCGTATTTCCTCTTTAGTTCCGGTGTATTTTTATTACATGCCTGAAAGGTATCAATAGCGTCACAGCCAATTTCCACCAAATGGGGAACAATCGGCTCAATAAAGCCGCAGCTGTGATGCTGATAGAGCATTCCCGCATTGTGGCAGACCTCCACTATTCTTGTCAGTTCCGGTTTGATCAGACTACGCCATAGATCCGGGGACATGAACATGCGGTCATTACTGTCATAGTCATCATGTGCATTCAGAATATCTATATCATAATATTTTCCTATTTTCTTAAAGTATTCTATCTTCCAATCTGCCATAGCATGGAAAAAATCTTTGCAGGATTCGGGATGCTCAATCAGTGCCATCAGCGCATTATGATTCAGACAAAAACTTATTGCGGAACAAGTCCGGATTTCACAGATATACTGAGCCTTCAGGAATATTTCAAAGTGGCTGAAATATCTACTGCCTATGGTGATAAAACCCCCGGCTGCATCAATGCCTTTGAATCCTGCTCTCCTACCGGTTTGAATAGGGTGTACAGCGGCCTTGAAGGTCATCAAAGGAGGATTTTGATTTAACACCTTACGGTGGTTCCTGCATAATAATAAACCAGAGGTGATAAATATGAATTCCTGTGAACTTGTTGCTTTTGTATCTTCCGTAGCCTGTGCTCTTTCCAACAACTGCACGGAGGACGAATTAGCTATTATGGCTGCTGTTTTTTCTCAGCTTGGCGATACACTGGACACAATCCTTGTCCACAAAGAAATCTGCTGCAGCGATAAAATAAAGAAAACGGATTAGCGCTCAAACAGTTCTCATAAGTGGTTATAAAACTGCATAGTATTAAGTAATTGCCGGTATATGGGGTACATTACGGACATGAACAAAAATAACAGAAGCGCTTTGGTGATTTCCATTCTTCTTCCACTCGCCATTGGGTCTTTGTCCACACTGATCAGCGGAAACAGGTCCATGTATTTTTTGATAAATAAGCCTGCTCTAAGTCCTCCGGCTTTTATTTTTCCAATAGTATGGTCAATACTTTATATTTTGATGGGCATATCTTCCTATATCGTTTATGAATCAAATTCATCGGGTAAATCCAGTGCTCTTAAAACGTATGCCATACAATTGCTTTTTAACTTCTTCTGGAGCATCATTTTCTTTGGCTTATCGCAATACTTCTTTGCATTTTTATGGCTGCTGGCGTTGATCATACTTATTGCTGTTATGATTTATCAGTTCTATAAGATCAGCCCTGTTGCTGCCTATTTACAAATACCTTATTTTATCTGGTGTATATTTGCGGCATATCTAAATTTTATGATATATATTATGAATAAATCAGCGGGGTAATCATGATGCAGACAATCACTACAAATACCTTAACCGATACCATGTACTATAAAGAGATACCGGTATTCACATATAAGATCAATTATCCTTCCTTTACCACAACATGCAGTGATGCCAGTGAATCCATAAACCATCATTATGCCCAACTGGCACAGAAAACCGAAGAATACGGCAGAAAAGTGCTCTACGCACAGGCAGCAGCAGACGCAGAATACCCCCAAAGCCCCCGGCCATTTCCCATTTACACTCTCGATGTTGTTTATCAGATCACTTATAATGCAGGATGCATCGTCAGTTTATATATGGATACATATACCTATGCGGGCGGAGCGCACGGCCAAACAATACGCACTTCCGACACCTGGGACTTTAACACAGGAAAATCATTGCGTCTCACAGACTTCTATCCTCTTACCCCTGTCTCATTGTATCAGCTTCAAAAATCTATGGAGGGACAGGTTGCAGAAAGACTAAAGGCAAATCCAGGTATATATTTTGAAGATTATAGAGCGCTTCTGCAAGATACCTTTAACGTGAATAGTTTTTATATACAGCCAGGAATGATGGTCATCTATTATCAGCAGTATGATATCGCGCCTTATTCTACGGGATTGCCTGAATTTTATATTCCGGTTAGTTTTTAACTACTAATGAATGGCTTACCTGGCTTTTCCTGTTAGCTTCCCACCCTGTAACCGGATGATTCGCTGGCAGCACCCAGCTACTAAAGGATTATGTGTGACAATAATTACCGCCATTCAATTTTCTTAAGACGCAGGAATAATCCTATGATTTTCCCGGTAGTCTGAGTATCTAACGCGCCTGAGGACTTATCCTACAGCAGAATATCAGGTGAATTTATAATTGACCGGGCGATTTATTGCAACAATTTCCTCTTCTGACTTCTCATTTATGCACCTTGATTTATAATTTAATGGCTTTATTTCCAAAGGTTTTCTATTATATAGATGGCCCAATAAATTTTTCATAGATATAAAGTTTTTTAACATCCATATTTTTTAATAACAATAGGGTAGTTGAGAAATTTTCTCAACTACCCTATCTCTTTATCTGTTCTAATATAAAGAACCATTAACACTGCAGGAAAGATTGACAGTCTCATTTACTCTTTCAACAACTGCATTACCAAAATAATGTGTTCCTGTCGCTTTGGCTGTTGCAATATTACCGCTATAGCTTGAAGAACGATTAGAAATCCCCCAGTAACTACTATAAGAATCTGCAGATACAGAAGCACCAGTACACCTAACACTACTGCCTGTGTATGTAAACGATCCTGTTACTTTTACATACCATAAAGCAACATCATCGCTATTATAATATGTCGAAGTTTTTGAACCTGATTTTGAATTACTGGCATATGATGCAATTGGAGATTCAGAAATGACGGTTTCTATATAATCACCATTTTCTAAATACTGTCTTTCCACGTTAACAGTATCCACAGGTGCTGCAGAAACCAAAAGTGCTTGCGAACAAAGCAACATTACACCTAGCATAATTCCTAAAACCTTTTTAATTTTACTCATTAATATTTTCCTCCTCGACAAAAATTATTTTTTTATTAATTGTAGCGTTTGTACTCTCTTTATATATCCTATAATAAAACAAGCCCCAGATAAGACAACTGCAAATGCAAGCAACTATTATCCCGACTTTCATCCATTCCCTGAAATGTTTTTTATTAATACTAGATATAAGATAATCTTCATCTTTTGATTCAACATACTCGCAAAAGGTCTCTTCTGGTGATCCAAACTCTTCAATCAATCCCTCGTATGTACATCCCGGATGTTCTTTAACGTATTGAAACAAATTAAACCTAAAATCCTTCAAAAATTTTCCGTCCATATAATTAATATTCAAAAATAATTCTCGAAGTATTTTATAGTACTTCTGCGCACAATTATTCCTTTGTAATGACGCCATATTAAATAATATCCCTTTGCTCCAATTTTTCTTCACCTGCATAAGCCAAAACAACCTTTACTGCCTCTGTAAATTCAGCATAATCTATCATCAATCGATTCAATTCTTCCTTACCCGCATTCTCTAAATGATAATATATGCGTTCCGGACGGTCTCCCACCCTGCGTCTGTAGTCGGATACACATCCTTTCTTTTCTAATTTATTAAGCGCAGTATACATAGACCCTTCAGCCACTACTATTACTCCATCAGATAACTTCTTCATAGTCTGGGAAATCTGGTAACCATAGCAATCTCCTTCAGATATGATTTTAAGAAGCAATAACTCCATTACACCTTTTCTAAAGTTGTCACTGTTTCCCATCATATCACCCTCTCTCTCTATTATTATTGTAAAATATACGTTTCTTTCTTCTTTCACTCCTCCTTTCACTGTCTTTTTATCCCTCTTAATGTTAAATAAAACCATTTTAACCTATATATAATAAAACTCTTATCTTTTACCTCTGATCCCTGTTCTGATAACTAGTGTCTTTATCCCCTGCCTTTCACTGAGCATGTATGTTATCTGAATGCAATTTTATAAAATGATCGTATTATAACAGATTACAATTATTTCGTATTTGTAATAGCTCATTTTTTATGTAATAATATTAACACTATATTCCATATTATTCAAGCATTTTTGTTAGTATTTTACATTTTTTGCAATTTCTGATCTGCTCATTAAACATTGTAAAATGCATATTCAACATGACTATTTCCATTCTATCTTCATTCTGACTTTTTATCTTATGATTTCAACCGTTTCCACATCAGACCAACCCCCGCTTCTTAATCCAATTGATATAATCATTTTATATCAGATAGCAATTATAGCAACCATTACGCAACGATAAGCGATATAACAGCAACATTATGCAAATTATAATTTTGCTTCTATATAAATATATACACATGCCCCTATTCTCTGCTTGTCTAGAACTTCATAATTACAGCCATTTCTTATCCGGGTCCGGCTCATCTCCTGATACAAGCATCCCCCGCCCAATGTCTATATTTCTGACTGATGGAAGCGGGGGAATAACACATTATACGACACATGAAGAACCGGTTTATACAGATTTATCTTTCTCAGCAGCATTGTTCTTAAGCATCCAATAGGCTACAAAATCAAAAAACTGACCATTACTCGGACAAATCTCCAATTCTTTTCCTGCAATCTCTTCCATAAATGCCCGGTTATTTTCCCAGCACTTTTCAATTACAGTCCGTATGTTTCTCTCCACCCTCTTATACGGGATGCCATGCCGCTGGGCAAGTACCGGATAGATGTCTTTCGTTATTTTAAGACAACATCCGTAATTCTCTTCGGCAATCTGGATTGCCTCTGGCAAAAGATAATATCCCTTGTATCGGGATGTAAGATGTAATATTAAATTTTCTAATGAGCTCAATTTCTGTGTTCATAAAGCTCCTCCTCTTTAGTGTTATAATTCATTATCATAAAACATTTATGAGGATTTGTAATGATTTCTACAAAATACTACAAATTATCATTATATTAAGTTATATTCGCTTTATTGTTCTAATAATTTATAGCATCACAAAGAAGCGCTCAGTTTTTGGGCGCCAAAAAACATTGATACCATTAAATTACAATTCTAAGTTGAGGTTTTATATATGAGATATTATATTATGATACATTAATATGAGGTTATGAGGGATTGGTATTTGAGGTATTATGTCACATTCTATATCTTCTTGTCAATATCTATTATACGAATGAAACATATTTTTTTCATATGCAGTCAATATATTGATATTACCAATCCCACATACTGGATAAAGTCAAATACCTATAACTCTATTTTTAAAAGCTAATTCCATACCGAGACCAAATCCGTCATTAAAATGCTTGATATAAAACAGTAAAATATCCTGATGTGTCTCCGCAATAGTCAGATCAGACAACTCATTCCTTCCAAAAAAACGCAGTTCTCTGAATTCTTCACTGCACTTCAACTCCTTTAGGTCCTTTACGAAAACTTCATATACCGCTGTGATAATCCGCACAAAATTTCCGTCAGGGTAAGCTGCTATTCCGGCGTTCCAGAAGCACCTTTTCGTTATTTCTTATAATACCTACCGCCCCCATATGTATGGGCCGATTAGGTTTTGGAGCATCCGGAGAATTATAAAATTTTGTCTGTTTTTTCATATTCATTATCCCTTTCCCATGCAGCGTTTACATGTGCCTGTCAGCTGTCTGTAAACGCACTCCTTTGTTTTATCTCACTCATAAGATCCCATACCTGATACATGCTAACTGCCGAGATCAAACAGTAGAAAGTTGCCGGCTGTCATTCAAAAAACAGGATGTCAGCGGACAAAAAAACGGCCCATTCTGCTCTTTTTCCGCAAAATGAACCGTTCTTTATCCTGCTTCTTACTGCTGGCTGTTAATATAGTTGATCAGACCTTCAGCCTTAATGATCTTCTGCATGAATTCGGGGAATGCCTGACCTTGGAAGCTGGTTTCCTTTGTCTTGTTGGTGATAATTCCGCTGTCGAAGTCCACTTCCACTTCGTCACCTGCCTCGATGTTCTGTGCCGCTTCCGGACATTCAATGATAGGCAGACCGATATTGATGGAGTTGCGGTAGAAAATCCGGGCAAATGTCTCAGCAATGACACAGCTTACCCCCGCTGCCTTGATAGCGATGGGTGCGTGTTCACGGGAAGAACCGCAGCCAAAGTTCTTGTTTGCCACAATGATATCGCCTTTATTAACCTTATTCACAAATTCCTTGTCAATGTCTTCCATACAATGCTGTGCCAATTCTGCCGGATCAGAAGAATTCAGATATCTTGCCGGAATGATGACATCCGTATCTACATTGTCGCCGTATTTAAAAACTGTTCCGTTTGCTTTCATGTCTTCCTTCCCTCCTATAATCCAAGTTCTTCCGGTACGGAAATTTTACCGGTTACTGCACTTGCCGCAGCCACAGCCGGGCTTGCCAGATACACTTCAGAATCCACGTGTCCCATACGTCCCACAAAATTTCTGTTTGTAGTGGAGATACAACGTTCTCCCTCTGCCAGAATCCCCATGTATCCGCCCAGGCACGGTCCGCAGGTAGGAGTGCTGACAACAGCACCTGCTTCAATAAAGATCTTCAAAAGCCCTTCCTCCATTGCCTGCAGATAGATATTCTGCGTTGCCGGAATGATGATGCAGCGCACGCCTTTTTTCACCTTGCGGCCTTTTAAAATCTCTGCCGCGCAGCGAAGGTCTTCAATTCTGCCGTTGGTACAGGAACCGATCACAGACTGGTCAATCACAACATCCTCTGCGATCTCATCCATTGTCTTTGTATTTTCCGGCAAATGCGGGAATGCGATGGTCGGTTTCAGCTGGCTCAGATCAATGGTATATTCTTCGTCGTAAACCGCATCCACATCTGCCTCATAAACTTTATACGGACGTTTGGAATGTTCTTTCATATATTCCTCAGTCAACTCATCAACCGGGAAGATTCCGTTCTTTCCGCCTGCTTCGATCGCCATGTTGGCCATGGTAAAGCGGTCATCCATGCTCAGGTTTTTGATGCCTTCTCCCACAAATTCCATGGATTTGTAGAGTGCGCCATCCACGCCGATCATGCCGATGATATGTAAGATCACATCTTTTCCGCTGACCCATTTGGCAGGTTTGCCTACTATATGGAAACGGATGGCTGACGGCACTTTAAACCATGCTTTTCCGGTAGCCATGCCTGCAGCCATATCTGTACTTCCCACACCTGTGGAGAAAGCGCCCAGCGCGCCATAAGTACATGTATGGGAGTCTGCTCCGATCACTACGTCTCCTGCCACTGTCAGACCTTTTTCAGGAAGCAGTGCATGTTCTATGCCCATCTCACCAACATCAAAATAA
This sequence comes from Blautia pseudococcoides, assembly GCF_001689125.2. NCBI lineage: Bacteria > Bacillati > Bacillota > Clostridia > Lachnospirales > Lachnospiraceae > Blautia > Blautia pseudococcoides. Next base: position 1,832,247 of record NZ_CP015405.2, read on the forward strand.
TTGGTGATCTCATTCTTACATGCAAATTCACGCACACATTTGCAGTGTTCTGCTGATTTGATGTCCTTGTTCGGAATAAAGTGGTCCATAACCAGCGCTATTTTATCTTTATCAAATACGTTCTTAACGGTCATTTTATCCATCTCGTGAATTGCTACAGGAGATGTAATATCATTACCCAGTACCAAATCAAGATCAGCCTCTATCAACTGTCCGGCTTCCACTTTGTCAAGACCGGCTGCTGCAGCCAGAATTTTCTGTGTCATTGTCATTCCCATGGGTATTCCTCCTTGATCTCTTAATTTGTAACTGTTTAGTAGTTTCACAGTTACCTTGATTTCATCTATTGCTATCATAGCATATCTTTTGTTATAATAGAAATACATATTAAATATATCTACCATAACTCCAATTTATATAGTTACCGGTCACAGAGAAAACCGGGACAATATTTGGAGCCAAATGCCAAACAGAAATGAGGTTTTACAATGGAGCAAAACTTATCCCTGTACCGCGTTTTCTATACAGTAGCCAACGCGGGTAATATTTCCAAAGCCGCCGAGCAGCTCTACATCAGCCAGCCGGCCATCAGTAAGTCTATCCGCAAGCTGGAGCAGAGCCTGGATGTCACTTTATTTTCCAGAAACTCCAGAGGTGTCCTGCTCACGGAAGAAGGTGAGATCCTTTACGACTATGTGCAGAAAGCGTTCTATTCCCTGCAGATGGGGGAATCCCGTATAAAAAAAATAAATGACCTTGGAATCGGACATTTACATATCGGTGTCAGCACCACACTCTGCAAATACATGCTGCTGCCTTATCTGCAGGAGTTTATCAAACTGCACCCTCACGTAAAGATCACCATTGATTGTCAGTCTACCAACCACACTCTGCAGCTTTTGAAGGAAAATAAAATCGACCTGGGCCTTATCGGGGAGCCGGAGCGGCTTCACCATATCCATTTTGATTCTCTTGGAGAGATAGAGGACATTTTCGTCAGCACCAGTTCCTATCTGGACAATCTCTCCCTGCGCACCAACCACAAAGACGATATCTTCCACACAGCCACCTTAATGCTGCTGGACAAGGAAAACATGACCCGGCAGTATATAGATGACTATCTCTCCATGCATCACATTGAGACAAACAATCTGCTGGAAGTATCCACCATGGATCTGTTGATTGAATTTGCCAAGATTGGTTTGGGCGTGGCTTGTGTCATCCGCCAGTTCGTGGAAAAAGAGCTGAACGACAAAACCCTGGTGGAAATCCCTCTTCCTTTCCCCATCCACAAGCGGAATATCGGCTTCGCTTTTCTGGATAACCTGCAGCAGACCACAGCAGTAAAAGATTTCATTGATTTTTACAACAGTAAGCGGCCGTAAACGGCTGTCAAAGCCTGTTCATACAAAACCGCCGGAAAAAGGATTTCTCCTGTTCCCGGCGGACCTTTTTTAGTTCTCGATCAGTTTGCCTGTATCGTTCCAGCTGTATAATTTACGCAGCTCTGCTCCGACTTCCTCTAACTGATGCTCTGTTTCTCTTCTTCTCATAGCGCCGAAGTGCATGCAGCCTGTCTGGTTCTCGGAAATCCAGTCTTTTGCAAAAGTACCATCCTGGATATCGGACAGGACTTTCTTCATGGCCTTCTTTGTATCATCTGTGATGATCTTAGGTCCGGTGATGTAGTCACCATACTCAGCAGTATTGGAGATAGAATAACGCATGCCCTGGAATCCGCTTTCGTAAATCAGGTCAACGATCAATTTCATCTCATGGATACATTCAAAGTAAGCATTCTCCGGTGCATAGCCTGCTTCCACTAATGTCTCGAATCCGGCTTTCATCAATGCACATACACCGCCGCAGAGAACTGCCTGCTCACCGAACAGGTCTGTCTCAGTCTCAACTTTGAAAGTAGTCTCCAGAACACCTGCTCTTGCTCCGCCCAGTGCTGCAGCGTAAGCCAGTGCTCTGTCTTTTGCTTTTCCTGTGTAATCCTGCTGTACAGCTACCAGACACGGTACACCTTTCCCAACCTGATATTCACTTCTTACCGTATGACCCGGTCCTTTCGGAGCGATCATGGTAACGTCGATGTTTGCCGGCGGTTTGATCTGTCCGAAATGGATAGCAAAGCCGTGTGCGAACATAAGCATGTTGCCCTCTTCCAGGTTCGGCTCAACGTCATTTTTATACATAGCTGCCTGTTTCTCATCGTTGATCAGAATCATGATGACATCAGCCTGTTTTGCAGCTTCTGCTGCTGTATAAACTTTTAATCCCTGTGCTTCTGCTTTTGCCCAGGATTTGCTGCCTTCATAAAGTCCGACAATAACATCCACACCTGATTCTTTTAAGTTCAGAGCATGTGCATGTCCCTGGCTGCCGTAACCGATGATCGCAACTTTCTTGCCTTCCAAAAGTGCCATGTTGCAATCTTCCTGATAATAAATTTTTACTGCCATTTTAATTTCCTCCTAGCATATTGTTTTATCTTAGGGAATAAAAAATCATTCTCTAGCTAACGTATGTAAAATTACTCTTCGTCTTCCTCCAAGTAGAAGACATCATCAATACCTCTGGAAAGTCCGGTGATACCCGTTCTTGCCAGCTCCAGAATCTCATAGCCTTCCAGCAGGTCAATAAACGCTTCCAGTTTTGACTTGGTACCGGTAAGCTCGATAATCATGGATTCCCTGCCCACATCAATAATATTGGCACGGAAAATATCCACAATAGAAGAAATACCCGGTCTCTGCTCCGGCTCCACACGGACCTTCACCAGAATCAGTTCTCTGTTGACACTCTGTCCATCCTTCAATACCTTTACTGTGAGTACATCTTCAAGCTTTTCCACCTGCTTGGTGATCTGTTCCAGAATCAGTTCGTCCCCGCTGCAGACGACAGTCATACGGGAATAATTCGGATCCGTTGTAATGCCTACGGAAAGACTGTCGATATTATAACCGCGTCGGCTGAACAGACCGGAGACCCGGCTCAGAACACCGGCCGTATTTTCAACCAGAATAGATAAAATTCTTTTGTTCATACAGCACCTTCTCCCATGCTCTCCCGTTTTCACGGAACAGCTTAACTTTTCTTGTAATTCTATCAACTATTCAAATTTTTGTCAATGCATTTAAAGCGTTATAACTAAATAGTATGTAAATCATAACTGAAAGCTATATCTGCAAAAACCCTATATTTTAGCGTATCTTCTGTCCATGAAAGAGAAAAAGGTTCTCAGCCTCCTTTGAGAACCATCTGTAAAGAAGTGTCGGAAAAGAACGTATTCACATTATACAGATATAAGATTTCCTGTATTTCCTCCACCTGCATCAGCTCCTCCAGATCCCCGTAATAATACCTTGGGTCCACCACCACGAGCTTCCTGTACTGGGTTGCCAGAAAGGGCAGATAACAGTTGGCATAGGAATCCTTCAGAACTAAAAGACTCTTCTCTGACTGTGTCGGTGTCTCTATACGGATGAGTGGATGGTTACCTCCCAGAAAGCAGGCATATCCGTCTCTTGTACCCAGTTTTTCCGTATCATAAAAACTGGCTGTTTTTTTCTGCTCATCCACATAATTGACAACAGCGGAAACCGTACCGTCTTTCGGAAGATACACTTCCAGTTCCTCCTTCTCCCCTGAGCGAAAGCCACTCTTTGCAGACAAAGTACCCTGAAATTCTCCCGTAACAGGCAGTGCCTCAAACTCTACCTCTTTCCCTTTATAGCCCATCGTCTCCCCGGCCTCCAAAAACGCCAGGTATGCAGCTTCTGTGGTCCAGTGGTGGTCTGTTCTGTAATACAGTTTTTTCTCTCTGTTCTTTTCCAGAACACCGCGCATGTCCAAAAACGTGATCCCCTGCCCCTCCAAATTTTTCCCAAGGGCATCCAGATACTTTCCCTGGTCTGCAGCCGGGGCAAATGCAGGCAGCTTGTCAGAGAGAATTTCCACCGCATTTGGCACTACCATGGCATACTGTTTTATATCTTTATGTTCAGCGGCGAAATCTCCCATAGCTTTACAGGTTTCCTTCAGATTTTTTTTATCCGGTTCTGTGAAACCTTCGATCAGATATCCGTCCTTTCCCAGAAAGACCCCATTGGACTCCACTTTTCCGGTCAGGCGGTCAAACCCGGCTTTTATCTCGATCCACATATCCCGCAGCAGAAACTGGTCACTGAAATAGGTCTCAAATTTCTCCTCATATCTGCCGGTTACGATCTGTCCTGCATTTATCCCGGGTGCTTTTTCCAACAATCGGTTTTCTTTCTCAGAAAAAGTCCTGTCTTTTGCGATCAGGCTTCCCAGAAAGAAAAAGGCAATGACTGCTGTAAAGACCCAGCCGGTTATGATTGCAGCCCGCCTGTGTAAGTTTTTATTTTTTTCATTCATGTATTACTCCGTTCTTCCGCTGCATCACACACGCGGAATTCCTCAAATTGTCACTGAACCATCACTGTTCTCACAAAGCGAACCGTTACATTAAAAGCGCAGATATAAAAACGGATGGTAAGAACTGTAGACAAGACAGGCTGTACCTAAAAGGAACAGCACACCGTAAAGTACCGCAGAACCCACTGTCAAATTGTGAAACCTGCTGTCCACAAAGCGGTATAATCCGGGTCCGCAGGCCGGTATACACAAAAGGAAGATCAGCAGATTCGTCTTCAGATAATACCATGCAGTCTCATCGGCAAATCCCGAAGCTCCCATTCCCACCAGCCGTTTCAGATAAATCCCCGCTTCCCCCAGTGAGTTGTGTGAGAACAGCATCCAGCCCGCCATGACAAAGAGCATGGTATAAATCCTGGACATCCATGCAGGCAGTTTTTCCAGTCTGCTGCCCAGCAAATATTTTTCTGCAATTAGAAATACCCCATAGTAGATCCCCCATACCGGGAAATTCATGGACGCCCCATGCCACATCCCTGTGAGGCACCACACGATGAGAATATTGCGGATATGTTTTCCCATTCCCACCCGATTGCCCCCCAGAGGGATATAGATGTAATCCCGGAACCAGCTTCCCAGAGAAATATGCCACCTCCTCCAGAATTCTGTGATACTCTTTGAGGTGTACGGGTAGTTAAAGTTCTCCTTAACTTTAAATCCCAGCATCCTGCTGATTCCGACCGCCATATCAGAGTAACCGGAAAAATCAAAATAGATTTCCATAGTAAAGGCAAACATGCCAATCCACGCAGTGAGCACAGTGATATCTCCCGCCCGGGCACTGATATCTCCATATAAAGAAGCCAGTGTGTCAGCCAGCAGCACTTTTTTTGCCAGCCCCAGAATAAATTTCCCGGCGCCATAACCAAGCTGCAGGGCGTTCACCCTTCGTTTTTTCATCTGCTCCTTTATATCCTTATAACGCACAATAGGACCCGCGGTCATGACAGGGAAAAATACTGCATAGGCAGCAAAATCCGTAAATTTTTTCTCCGCTTCCAATCTGCCGTAATAGATATCAAAAAGGTAGGACATATTTTTGAACGTATAAAAAGACAGCCCTATAGGAAGCGCCAGCTCTCTGACAGCGATCTGTGTATGCAGAATGCTGTTTACCATCCCTGCTGCCGGTCCGGAATATTTAAAAAAGCAGAGCAAAAACACATCCACTGCCGCGGCAAATATAAGGTCCATTTTCCGGTGCCGTTTGTCCTGTACCGCGTTTTGGATCTGCAGTCCCATGATATAGTGGAAAACTGCCGAAAATATCAGCAGAACTAGATAAACCGGGTCTCCCCAGGCATAAAAAACGAGGCTGGCTGCCACAAGGAAAAGGTTTCTCCCTGCAGCAGGCAGCAGGTAGTATATGAGCAGTACTACCGGTAAAAATGCAAATATAAAAAACAAACTGTTCAGCAACATATATACTCTCCCCTATCCGGACACCGCCCGGAAATTTCTTCACGCGGCCCCAAAGCCTCCGTCTTAACCTGCCCACTATCTGATCAAATCTAAAAATTCCCTTTTCCACTGCTGCGCATACTTCCCCGATGCATACAGCACATAACTGCCCCTTGTCTCCACTGCGGCCTCTGACAGAAGGGCAGTCTGGGAAACCCCATATCCCTCAAAACTCTTCTTCTGCTCCTCCAGATGTACTTCCGCCCTGTCCAGTACCTCTTCCGCTCCTTGAGGGCTGTCTGCTTTTACAACCAGAAACTCATCCACAGACATGGGGGATTCCGCCTTGTAAAAGAAATATCCTTCCAGATTTTTCACCTCCAGCCCATAGAACCTGCGAAGCTCCCTTGCTCCGCATTTCTCCATGGAGGTAATGGTCTCGTCCTGCTCCATTTTGGCCGCTATTACATCTATGGGAATGTCCTTTGCCCAGCCCCTTGTGCATAAAAAGCCAAGGTAAAGCGCCAAAAACACAAGGGTTCCCGCTTTCACCAATTTTATCTTCATTTTATAATCCTGCCGTATCCGCCAGATAGGACAGCCATGCCGGATAATAACTCTTGATCACATGGATGCCGTCCGGCTCATATATTCCGTCTTTGCCTTCTATCAGAGACGAACAGTCCACGTAGGTGTACCCGTCCTCCCCGCACATGGCCTGAAGCGCCTCATTAAACTGCCCGCAGTAAGCATAACTGGGGGTCTCTTTTACTGCCTCTTTCGTTGCCGGAAGAATACTGTTGATGTAGACTGCTGCATCCGGAAGCCCTGCTTTCAGCCGTGCGATCTGACGCCTGTATGCTTCAATGAACTTTTGGCTGTCCCCCTCACAGATTTCCATATCGTTGGTTCCGAAAGCAAAGAACACTGCAGTTGGCTGCAGAGAGACAGCAGTGTCCACCAGGTCATCTGCCTGGCTTACACTGAGCCCCCTTTTATAGAGAACTACATCGGTATCCAGAAAACCGTATTCCACTATGGATTCGGAAAAGGAATCCCCCAGTATTACCGCATTTTGAAACGCTCTTTTTAACTCTACCGTATCCCGCTCTTCTTTCTGGCTGCCGCTTTGCTCAGCCTGGCCTTCCAGCTCTTTTAAAGCATTTTCCGTCTCCGAGATATCTGCTTTTTCCAGCGCAGCTACGGTCTTTCTGTTTTTTTCATAAGGAGTTTCTTCGGCATTTTCCGCCTTTTTGAAGATAACAACAACAGCGATGATGATGATCAGCACCACTGCCAAGAAAACCCATAAACGGGTTTCAGATATGTACGCTTTGATTTTTTTCATTTTTCCCTTCAATTCCTATGTCCTTTTTCCCCGATTCGACAGATTCCCCGATTTGTCGTTTCATAAATTATAGACGTTAAAAACTGAAAGTTCAAGGTGAATATCCCATCTTTTTTATATTTAAAAAAGCTGTCACAAAATCGCCTGATTTTTGTAACAGCTTCCCAATATTTTATGTTCCCTGTCCCATCATAATAATCCTGTCGCTGACGTGCATGACCATAGGAAGATCATGGGCGATCAGCATAATGGTCAGATGATGTTTCTCCTGCAGCTTTTTGAACAGATGCATGATCTGTGCCTGAATGGAAATATCCAGGGATGAAATAGGCTCATCTGCCACAATAAACTCCGGTTCCACAGATAATGCCCTGGCAATGGCTGCCCTCTGCCGCTGTCCTCCTGACACATCGTAAGGATGACGCACGGCAAGGGCAGGGTCAAGCTCCACTTGTTCCATTAAGGAATATACCCGGCTGCGCAGTTCCTGTCTGCCTTTGCACAGCTTCTGGATCCGCAGCGGTTCCCCGATGATCTCTTCCAGCGTCATATGTGGATTAAAAGCAGAGGAACTATCCTGGAAGATCATCTGTCTTCGGTAAATACGGGCAGTATCCCCATGATAGAGAATCTGTCCCCCGTCCGGCTCATAGAGGCCCACAATACATCTTGCAAGGGTGGATTTTCCACATCCTGAAGGACCTGCCACCCCCACGATCTCGCCTCTGTATATATCCAGGGAAAAATCATCAAGAACACGGGAAACCGTATGTCTGTCCAGCCGGAAATTCTTGGACAAGTGCTGAATCTCCATGAGTTTTTCCGGTTCCGGCTCCTGAACCAGCACCACCTGATCATCCCGGACCGATGTCTCCTCTACTTTTGTAACCGGATGGGAAATATCCCCCTCCAGACGGGGATGCATATGATCATGTGTACCCCCGTGGGTATGAGGTGTCCCGTTGTGGAAATGTATCTTTCCATGGGTATGCCCAATGCCTTTCCCGTAATTCCGGTATCCCAGCAGTTTTACGGTATAAGGATTCTGTGCATGCTGAAAAATATGGCTGACACTGCCGCTCTCCACGATCTCACCCTGATACATCACATAGACCCTGTCCGCCACATTTTCCACCAGCCCCAGGTCGTGGGTGATAAACAGGATGGCAACCCCTGTCTCTTTTCTTATCTTTGCCAAAAGCTCCATGATCTGCTGCTGGGTCTCCACATCCAGTGCGGTGGTAGGCTCATCCGCCAGCAAAAGACCGGGTCTGCAGGCAAGGGCTATGGCAATGGCCGCCCTCTGCCGCATACCGCCGGAAAACTGGTGGGGATACTGGGAAAAGCGCTTTTCGCAATAGTCAAACCCGGTGAGTTCTAAAAGCTCCAACGTTCTGTCCTTTGCCTCTTTTTTGGATAGCTTTTCATGGAGGAGTATGGTCTCCATAATCTGTTTTCCAATAGAAATCGTTGGATTAAGGGACAGGTAAGGGTCCTGAAACACCATGGAAATTTCCTTGCCGCGGAATTTCTGCATCTGCTTTTCCGTATATTCTAAAAGATTGCTGCCCCGGTACAAAATCTCACCGTTTTCCACACGGGTCTTCTTCCCGAGAAGTTGTAATATGGTTTTGCACAGTACGGTTTTTCCCGAACCGGATTCCCCTACAAGGGCGGCCATCTCGCCCTTATCCAGACGGAGGTTTACCTGCCTTGCAGCCCGGGTCCCCTCCTTGTCCTGAAAGGTAACGGACAGGCCGCGGATTTCCAATAATGTCTCCATAATAATCTCTCTTTGTCTAATATTGTTTTATATTTATTCCGTGATGTCCCAGTCGTAAATATTCCAGAAGATACCCACGCCGTGATGTCCGAGAACGGTATCCTTTGTCAGCCCGGTAATGTTGTCCTTGGAAACATACATGGCATCAATATATGCGATAAAGGTATAAGGAAGGTCTTTGGACAGTTCCGTCTGAAATTCCTTGTACAGCGGAAGTCTCTCTTCCTGTGTCTCCAGTTCTCTGGCCTGCTGCAGAAGTTCATCCACTTTCGCATTGGAATAGCTGCTGTAGTTGGCACCTTTGTCTGTGCCGAACACTTTATAGGTGTGGTCATCCGGGTCAAAGGGGCTTCCCCATCCAATCAGGTATGCATCCTGGTTTGCCCAGTCTGTCTCCGCCACCACTTCCACTTTGCAGTTTACACCAATGTCCTGAAGATTCTGGGCACAGATATTTGACATATCAATACGAACCTGGTCTGCCTGACCGTTGGAGATGGTAAACGCAAGCTGCTCCCCGTCTTTTTCGTAGTAACCGTCACTGCCCATGGTCCAGCCATTCTCTTCCAAAAGCTGTTTTGCCATTTCCGGGTTGTACTCGTATTTTTCAATATCAGGATTGTTGTACGGTCCCATCTGCAGCGGAGAGTATGCAGTCTCTCCATGACCTAAAAGCACGCTGTCCACAATAGACTGGCGGTCAATAGCATAGCTTAAAATATTGGGCAGTTCTCTGTGTTTTCCAAAGAATCCGCTTCCGAAATTATAAAGGATTCCTCTGTAGTCTGCTGTTTTCATAATATCCACAACAAATCCGTCCGCATGCTCAAACTGCTCTGCGTCTTTTGGCGTTATCTGCGCCAAATCCAGCTCTCCGGATTTTAACTGAAGGGCTCTTGCCTGGGTATCCTCCACAATTTTGAAGACTACCTTGTCAATCTTAGGCGCTCCCAAATAAAAGCCGTTGAATTTTTCAAGGGTGATACTCTGCCCTTCATCCCAGGAAACCAGCTTGTAGGGACCGCAGCCCACCGGATTCCGGTTGAAATCGTCTGTCACAATGTCTTTTCCCTCCAGAAGATGTTTTGGCAGGATACCGATGGTAAGATAATCCAGCATGGCAACATTGGGTGCTGTCAGGGTGATTTTCACCGTGCTGTCGTCCGGTGTCTCAATGCTGGTAATATCCTCATAATTGGATGCGATCTCAGAGGCATTGTCAGGATCCGTGATGGTATCCAGCGTAAACTTCACATCCGCAGATGTAAAGGTCTCACCGTCATGGAATTTTACGTCTTTTCTCAAATGGAAGGTATAGGTCCTGGAAGCTTCATCCCACTCCCAGCTCTCCGCAAGGGCAGGCACTACTTTATCCTCCGCATCATGAGCGGTCAGTCCTGCAAAGATCAGAGAGTTGATCTCTCCATGTTCATAGAGTGCAGGATTGATGTTTGTATAATCACCGCTTCCGTAAACAAGAGTCTTTCCGTCCGGGTTCTTATCTGATGTCTCTGTCTTTGTGTCCCCTTTTTCCTTACCGTCTCCGCTTCCGCAGCCTGCCAGCAGTGCGGCGGTCATGGATGCCGCCAAAAGTAATGTCAGTATTTTTTTCTTCATGTCTGTTCTCCTTTGCTTTTATAGCCAAGCCACCGGATGACCGGCAGCGGCTGTTTCATAGATTGCTGTGTTCTCTGTTATTTCTCAGGCGGATGTACTCGCCCATATTGGTGATGCATACAAGGGTAGTCACCAGGAAAATTCCCGGAATCAGGATGATCCACCAGGCATTGGACAGCAGCGCTTTCTGTGAAAGAGACATCATACTTCCCCAGGAGATGATCTCCATGGGAAGGCCGATTCCCAGAAAGCTGAGAGTAGCCTCTGTTCCGATCGCCGCACTTACATTGGTGACGATCATGAACATGGTGGAGGAGATAAAATTGGGAAACAAGTGCCTGCGCAGGATGTAAAAAAACTTTCCACCTGCCAGCCTGGATGCCAGTACGAAATCACTGCTCCGTATCTGCCGTACCTCACTTCTGACCACCTTGGAAATGTTCATCCAGCTTGTCAGTCCAATGACTATAGCTATGCTGGTAGCTGTAGCTTCCCCCAGAAGCGCCTGCAGAAAGATCACAAGCAGTATGGAGGGAATACTTAAAATAATCTCTGTGAAACGCATGAGCAGATCGTCCAGCCAGTCCGGCACAAGACCGCTGATGCAGCCGTACACAATGGCTATCACGGAGGATATCACAGTTGCCAGGAGCCCGATATAAAGGGAAACTCTTCCGCCCTCCCATATCATGGAATAAATATCCCTCCCCATGGTATCTGTGCCGAAATAATGGGCACTGCCGGGCGGCAGACTGACTTCCGTCAGGTTCATATAGAAGGGATCTCCTGTTGCCAGGACTTTGCCAAACAGGCATCCCAGGATGATAAGTCCCAAGATCACTAAGGAGAAAATAGGAAATTTTTTCTTTTTCATGCTGTCTTTTCCCCTCTTTCCTGTTTCATTCTGGGATCGATCCATTCGCTGATGATCTGGCCTGCCACATTGGCTGCAATGACCGCAAAACCTGTTATAAGACTTAAAACCATCAGCATGTTATAGTCATGGTATTGGGCACTTTCCATACTCAAAGTCCCAAGGCCCGGATAAGAAAAGACACTCTCCGCGATATAGGTCCCCCCGATTATGTGGGGAACGGAAATTGCCATGATGCTGATCAGGGAAGGCAGGATTTTCCTCAGGCAGTGGGTGAACATGATGCGGCATTTCCCCATGCCTTTTACCTTGCACAGAAGTACATAATCTTCACGGATCTCCTCCAGAAGTTTGTTTCTTACCATATAAGTGTAATACCACAGATGGGATAACACCATAACGGCCACCGGCAGGATCAGATGCACGAGCCTGTCTCCCAGGGAATGTTCCCCTCCCAGGGCATAGGCGCCGCTGGTGGGCAGTACAGCCAGATTCACACCGAAGACGAGGATCAGTACTAGTGCAACAAAGAAGGATGGGATACAGTTCGTCACGGTCCCGATTTTACAGATACACCTGTCGATCAGGGTATTTTCCCGCATTGCGCAGAAGATACCCAAAAGTACAGCCAAAAGAAAGGTGAGTACATAGGATAAGCCTCCCAGTATAAGGGTATTGGCATAAACTTTCTCTATGACTGCCCCCACATCCTGTTTATACTTATATGAAATCCCAAAGTCCCCGTGCAGGGCATTTTCCACCCAGCGTATGTATTGTACAGTCATAGGTTCATTGAGACCCAGACGCTCCCTGGCTTTATCCTTCTGGCTCTCACTCATCCGCTCCACACTCTCCCCGTAGTAGGATTTTAAAGGGTCCCCGGGGGAAAGACGGGCAATAAAAAATACCAGTATGGACAGCATCAGCATGGACAGCAGGATCTGTACCAGCTTTTTCAATAAAAATTCAATCTTCTGTGGTGTATTCAATGCAGTTTCCTCTTATCTGATGAGTTTCGTAACTGTTCAGTACCTCTGCAGTTACGTCTGTTATTTTTTTGACTAACCATAGTATAACAAAGAAAAAATCCCCCCACAAGCCACGTGGGGGGATATAAATCTGTGTTTTTTGTTATACATAACTTAAATATGGTTTGCCACTTCAAAAGCATCCCAGATTGCATACATAATATTGGAAACTTTCTTTGCATCACCCAGAAGATAGATTTCCGGCACATCAAACTGCAGATCCTGATAGAGCATATTTTCCTCTCTGTAGCCAACAGATAAAATGACACTGTCACAGGAGATCTGCTTCTCCTCATCCTGAATAAGATACCATAACGCACCGTTCTTAAATCCTGTCACTTTGGCACCCGTCACCACATCAATGCCGTTGTAGGGAATCAGGCGCTCCAGCATATCTTTGTTGGCATGACAGAGCGGGCCGTTGACTGCCATCAGCCTGTCCAGTGCCTCCACGATCGTCACTTGTTTCCCATTCTGCGCCAGCCAAAGGGCCGTCTCACAGCCTACCAGGCCGCCGCCCACCACAACTGTGCTGCTGCCGCAGTCCTTCTCTTTAGTGAGCACCTGTGCCGCAGTATAAACATGGGTATCATCACCCAGAGGGAATACTTTAGGGCTGGAGCCTGTGGCAACTATCACAGCATCATACTCTGCGTTCAGCACATCTTCTTTACGGACTTCCGTATGGAGATGCACCGGGACATCCAGCTTTTTCAATGCAGTTTCATACCATTTTGCCAGCTCCAGGTCATCTTCTTTAAAAGCAGGGGCACCACCCGGGATCAGATTGCCGCCAAGGCTTCCTGCCTTTTCAAACAGCTCCGGCATGTGACCGCGGACAGCAAGCACTCTTGCCGCTTCACATCCGGCCACACCGCCGCCCACTACCAATACTTTTTTGCTTTTCCGCACAGGTTCATAGGCCGTTACTCTCTCCCGGGCAGCCTGGGGATTCACCGCGCAGTTGATCATGGAATATTCCTGTACGCGTCCCATACAGCCCTCCTGACAGGAGATACAGGGACGGATCTCCTCCATTCGCCCTGCCCGGAGTTTGTTCACATAATCCGGGTCAGCCAGAAGGGGGCGTCCAAGGCTCACGATATCGCAGGTCCCGTCTTCCACTGCCTCGGATGCCATATCAGGGTTGTCCATACGTCCTGCACAGAGTACAGGTACATCCACCACTTCTTTCACCATTTTGCAGTAAGGGCGGAACAAGCCCTTTTCCTGGTACATCGGGGGATGGTTCCACCACCAGGCATCGTAGGTTCCCACATCTGTATCAAGGGCATCATAGCCATAGCTTACAAGGAGTTTTGCCGCTTCCAGTCCTTCCTGGGTATCACGGCCTTTTTCCTCAAAATCCTCTCCGGGAAGGGCGCCCTCTCTCCAGTCTTTTATCATGCTTTTCACGCTGTAGCGCAGGACAACCGGAAAATCTTCTCCGCAGCGGGATTTGATCTCTTCCACCACTTCTCTCGCAAAACGGAGACGGTTCTCCAGGGAGCCGCCGTACTCATCGGTTCTCTGATTGAACATGGAGATGGCAAACTGGTCCAACAGGTATCCCTCATGGACTGCATGTACCTCAATACCGTCAAATCCTCCCCGTTTGGCATTATAAGCGCCGTCACCGAAAGATTTTACAATGCTGCGGATTTCCTCTTTTGTCAGGGGACGGCAGGTCTTATCAAGCCATCTGTGCGGAATGGCGGAAGGCGCTACCGGCGGAAATTCCCCCAGGTTGGTGGGAATGGTAACACGTCCGAAACCACCGGACATCATAAGAAAGATCTTACTTCCGTATGCATGGACCCGCTCTGTCATCTCTCTGCTGGTACGGATAAAATGCACAGGATTATAGGTGGAATTCGGACAGTTTGGCATACTCTGTGTCTCCACCTGGCAGTCTGAGAAGGTAACGCCTGTGATGATCAGGCCGGTACCGCCTTTTGCGCGTTCTGTGTAGTAGTCAATCCCTCTCTGGTTAAACCCGCCCTGGGCATCTGCCAGCCCCAGAGGCCCCATTGGCGCCAGTGCAAAACGGTTCTTTAAGGTAACATTTCCTATCCGCACAGGAGTAAATAGATTTTTATATTTCATTGCGTCCTCCTTTGTTTATCTTTAAAAACAGTATACAAAAGGATAACGCATTTCTGCCAGCAACCTTTCTTTGTCAGGTGGAAACTTTTTGTTTTTGTATAGAAAGCAGTCGAGCCGTAACCCTCCAGGCAGGTCTGCGTGGCGGCAGTAAGCATCCACCCATCGTGAAGCGCTTTTTAGTGGCTGGTTGCATGTGACAGTTCAGATAGCCGAACTGTCATGTCAAACCGCTGTATGGTTTCATAATTTTTCGTATCTTCCTTATAGACGCCGAACACATCCCAAGTCAGATCCTCTTCAAATGGGATGGCGCGCATATGATCCATGCGGAAATCCTCCAGCATAAACTCCGGTATGACGGCAAGCCCGATTTTCTGACGGCAAAGTTTATACAGAACCGCACCATCTGATGTTTTTGCGATGATATTGGGGGAGAATCCTTTTGCACGGCAGATAGCTGTAAAATCATGAAACATGTGGAAATGTTCATTCATGAGTATCATATTTTCTTCTCTCAGCATGTCTGCATTTATCCGCTCTTTTTTATAGAGAGGATGGCCCTCATGGACCAGCAGCAGAACCTCTCTTCCATCCAGCTTGCGCTGTATCATTTCTTCCCCCTCATGCCTTCCGACGATAAAACCATATTCCAGCATGGAATCCTCCAGCATGGCTTTTACCTCCTCGTTGGAGTATTCGTTCCACTCCACCCGGATATTAGGGTTATCTCTCATGAAGTTTAAGATCAACTGAAAAGGAAGAACATTGAAGACACCGCAGGCGTATCCGATGCGGAGGACTATTTTCCTGTTTTCCAGCTGTCTGACGCCGTTCTCCAGTTCCTCCAGCTCCTGTATGATCTTCTTTGTCCTTCCATAGAGAAAGTCCGCGCTCTCTGTGGGGCGCATGCCCTGTTTTGTCCGTTCAAAAAGTCTGGTTTCCAGCTCCGCCTCCAGGGTTCTGATGTTTTTTCCCAGTCCCTGCGGGGTGATGTACAGACGTCTGGCGGCTTTACTGATACTCTGCTCCTGATACACAGCCTCGAAACATTTTAAATCTTTTGTGTTCATATAAATGCCTGCCTTTTCTCTCGTGATACTCCTATTGTATAGGCAGAGAAAATACTCTGTCAACTGTTGTCTGCATCAGCCTTCTCCCACTTTTTCGAGCAGTTCCTCATATAATTCTTTTGTTGCCGCCTTATCTTTTCCATTCAGCACCACCGTTCCCTGCTCTGTGTCCAAAACCACAAAACTGTCACATGAAGTATAGGAATACAGCATATAATCCCCAAACTCTGCATTCTTGAAATGACCGGCCTGCAGGGTTGGACCTCCGATACCTCCTTTTCGACTGCCCCGCTGCAAATCTTCCATGTACGCAACGGATTTGATCGAACGGTAGGCCACCTCATTATCCGACCAATAGGACACTTGAATCTCCAGGGAGTCCTCATGCAGAACCGGAGTGACATGACCTGTGAAAAGCACAAAAGTAACTCCTGCCAGTATGACTGCTGAGCATATAAAGGAAGCCCGCCTGTATATCTGGTCTCTGGATGTTTCTTTCTTTTGATCCCCTCCGTCATTTACCTGCGCCCGGCAGATGGTACTGCTCAATACTTGTATAAGGATCACGGTAATTATGGTGACGATAACAAAGACAGATACAGGGAATTTTTCACCCATAACGCCCCAGCCGATCAACATAAGAGTAATAACGCCCATGCCTCCGCCCATGACCCGGCACAGCCTTTTTTCATTATATTCTTTTTTCTCTTCTTTGCTGGAAGTATTATATCCGGCGATCAAAAAACTCCCTTTCCCCAGCAGCAGAACCACGGTCAGCACACCCATTAAAACTGCGATTCCCCAAATGATCAACATATAAATCCCCCTTTTCTAAAAACAGATCATATTTTCCTGCCAGCAACTTTCTGACGGCTTTGCTCTTATCCGTTAAAAATATTATAACAGATTGAAAAAAGATTGAAATCCATTTGCACAGAATACACTTTTTTAAGCCTGAAGGACAGAACGTACCGGACAGTTTCCTTGCAGTTGACTTTGTATCTCAAAGTATCGCCGCAATCTATTGATAATTTTCAGTTACCTGCTTATAATCAACCATATAAGGAGGGTTACAGGATGAATATACTAAATTTTTCCGAAAACATTGTGAATTTGCGCCATAAAAAAGGAATCACCCAGGAGGAACTGGCTGATTTCGTTGGTGTCACCAAAGCCTCTGTATCGAAGTGGGAAACCAAGCAGAGTTTGCCGGACATTATGCTTCTGCCTCAGCTTGCCGCTTATTTTGAAGTGACCGTGGATGACCTTCTGGGATATGAACCAAATCTGAGTAAAGAACAGATCCAAAAAATATATTTTGACTTTATGACAGAATTTGCAGAACAACCCTTCGGGGAAGTGATGGAAAAAAGCCGGCGGATGGTTAAAAAATACTACTCCTGCCATTCTTTCCTTTTCCAGATCTGTGTACTTTGGCTTAACCACGTATCCCTTACCCCTGACCCGCAGAGACAGACGGAAATTCTGGAAGAGGCATCCGCCCTATGTTCCCGCATCATCTCTGACAGCAGAGATATCGGTTTATGTAATGATGCCATTCTTTTAAAAGCCAGTATTGACCTTCTGCGCAATAAGGTCCCGGCAGTGATTGATACGCTGGAAGAACTTCTGAACCCATACCACTATTCTTTTCAGGGGGAATCCATTCTGGTTCAGGCCTATGCCATGTCCGGTCAGAAAGAAAAGGCCAATAAGTACAGCCAGTACAACATGTATATCCATCTGCTTGCCCTTGTATTCGGCGCTGTACAGTACCTTTCCCTTCATGCGAATGATTTGGATGCCTGCAGGGAAACCATTAACCGTATCGACCGTGTGATGGAAATTTATGACCTGGAGCATCTGCACGAAAACACAGCCGCCCAGTACCATTATCAGGTTGCTGCCATTTACTGCATACATCAGATACCGGAGGTGGCTATGGAACGCTTAAAAAAGTTTGCAGCCATCACAGGATCCCTTCTGAGCCGTGACAGGATTTATTTAGGAGGGGACAGTTATTTCAATTCTATTGATGATTATTTTGAGAACATGGATTTGGGAGGAAACTTAGTCCGTGATAAAAAAGTCATCTTGGGCAGCGTAGTTCAGGCATTAGAAAATCCTGTATTTGAAATACTGAAAGACAATGAAGACTTACAGAAAATGAAAAAGATGTTTCAAGCGAAAGGAGAATCCCTATGATATTTTCAGACCTTTTACCGTTTCTCATTCCATTAGTCATTGTACAATTTCTTCTGCTTTTTATCACCCTGCGGCACGTTCTCACCCATAAAAATTATAAGAGGGGCTCACGGGCCCTGTGGCTGGTGGTTGTCATTATCGGAATGGAATTTATCGGTCCGGTACTGTACCTTCTCCTGGGAAGGGAGGACAGTTGAATGAATATGCTGACCCTCTCCCATGTATCAAAATCGTTTGGGAGCAAAAAAATCATAGATGATTTAAGTTTCACGGTACCGGAGCACTCCATTTATGGATTTATCGGGCAAAACGGAGCCGGGAAAACCACCACTATGAAAATAATCCTGGGGCTTCTGCCGGCGGACGGCGGGAAGATCACAGTCAACGGGGAAGCGGTCCGCTATGGCCAGAACAGAACCAACCGCTTTATAGGCTACCTGCCCGATGTCCCTGAATTTTACGGATATATGACACCGTCTGAATACCTCAAACTGTGCGGTGAGATCACAGGAATGCCTGCAGGGAAAATCCGCCAAAAATCCCATGAACTGCTGCAGCTTGTGGGACTGGATAAAGAAAACAAGCGGATTCATGGTTTTTCCAGAGGCATGAAACAGAGGCTCGGAATCGCCCAGGCACTTTTAAACGAACCCCGGCTGCTGATCTGTGATGAGCCTACATCCGCACTGGATCCTCTGGGCAGAAAAGAGATTCTGGATATCCTCCTCGCTGTAAAAAAACACACAACAGTGATCTTTTCCACGCATATTCTCTCAGATGTGGAGCGAATCTGCGATGAGATTGCCCTTCTTCACAACGGCAGGACCTCTCTTAATGGCACTCTGGAAGAAATAAAAAGCAAACGGAAGAGCAACGGATTTGATATTGAGTTTTATCATCCGCAGGATGCCGATGCCTTCGCAGCCTCCATGTCCGGCAGCGAAAGGACCAGTGCTGTCCGCCTGTTCTTCCCGGGAAAAAGTGAAAAAGACATGACAAATGCCATGAGGATCCTGGCAGATAATGAAATCTGTGTCCAGAAGTTGGAAATGCGGGAAGCCACACTGGAAAACCTGTTTATGGAGGTGGTGGGAATATGAGACAGCTTACTGCTTTTACCAAGAAAGAATTTCTGGAATCCACACGTACCGGCAGAATGCCGCTTCTTGTGATCCTCTCTGTTTTATTTGGAATTATGAACCCTCTTGTTGCCAAGCTGATGCCCTGGATGATGGAAGCCTTCGCTGGTTCCCTGGAAGAAAGCGGTATGGTTTTGACCGGGATCCGGGTGGATGTCTTTACATCCTGGACACAGTTTTATAAGAACACACCCATGCTGCTCCTTATATTTATTGTCATTATAAGCGGTGTTCTGACAACAGAATATCAGAAAGGTACTCTGGTAAATATTCTTACAAAAGGGATGCACAGATGGAAGCTGATCCTTTCAAAATCCATCTTTGCTTTCCTGCTCTGGACTGTCTGTTACTGGATTTCTTTTGGGATCACATATGCTTATAATATATATTTCTGGGATAACAGCCAAGCATCCCATGTGTTTTTCGGGGCATTTTGTCTCTATCTGACCGGCATATGGCTGATCACCCTTATCATGCTGATGTCCTCCCTGTGCAGCAGTAATTACATGGTGCTGGCAGGAACGGGGGATGCTTTTTTCCTTCTTTACCTGCTGGCAATGATACCTGATCTGACAAAGTATATTCCCACAAAGTTAATGTCCTCATACAGTCTGCTGCCTCAGGCTGCTGAGGTGTCTGATTTCACTTATGCGGTGCCGGCCGCAGCTATCCTCTCTGTGGTGAACATACTGCTGTCCATACTGTTATTTAATAAAAAATCTTTATAGTATCACAAAAATACCTCTCAAACTGTAAACTAACCATATTTCTTCATGGAGTGTAAAATAATACAGGACATCAGATTTTAAATCATCTGATGTCCTGTTTATTTTTAATTAAATCAATCTCTGTTGATCGAGCCTGCATTTTTTGTGCAGCCCATTCTGAAAGTTCTTTGCCATTTACACTTGCTGCAAAGCGTCTGCCTGCCACTTTAGCTCCCGGTGTAAGGGCCGCTATATTTCTGCCGGAATCTCCTAAACCGCTGCTGCCAGACGTTGCAAATTCCCCGCATACCAGCCATAAAAATAAAGCGGAAATAAAAGCAGCTACCATAATGGATATGCCGGAAGATTTGTTCTTTTTGATAAATCCGGCTGAATAATCTTTCCACATTCTTCTTACCTCCGTCTCTGGTCGCTGATAATGCGTCCATCCTCTTGCACCGCCGCTGAAATCAGATCCAGCAATGCTCAATCCCGGACTACCCCACCACACTCTTTTGCCGCGGCTTCTCAGATCACTTTGCAAGGCTTTTAAGTACATCATCTGTAATTCGATATACTGTCCAGTCAGACATGGGTTCTGCTCCTAAAGAAAGGTAAAAATCAATACTTGATCTATTCCAGTCAAGGCACCACCATTCTAAACGGCCGCAACCACGTTCAACAGCAATGGCCGCCAATCTTTTTAGAATTGCCTTTCCATATCCTTTTCCTCTGCATTCTGGCTTTACATACAAATCTTCAAGGTAAATTCCGGCTCTACCCAAGAAAGTAGAGAAATTGTGAAAGAAAAGAGCAAAGCCAACCTCTTTTCCGTTTACAACAGCGAAAATCACTTCTGCCTTTTGTTTGTCAAAAATCCATTCCTCCAATGTTTTTTCATCAGCAACGACTTCGTTAAGCATCTTTTCATAATCAGCAAGCTCTTTGATAAATTGCAAAATCAATGCTGTGTCTTCTCGTTTAGCATATCTAAAATCTATGTCTTTAGTATACACAGTGAATCACTCCTCTCTCTATTTCCAGTTCAGCATTTTTTTCTACCAGATACGAAATGGTATGACCGCTTTCATAATGATGGAAAAAAATTCAACTACATGCCCTTCTGTTTTAAGTTCCATTGCCACTCTTCGGAATTATGTAGTATAATATAAACAATATGTGTTTGTGCTTGAGAAAGGGCATTTATATTATGAAACGACAGGAAACTCGTTTTTCTTATGTATATGAAGATTTAAAAAAACGTATTGCTTCTGGGCAATTCCAGCCCGGCAGCAAACTCCCCTCTTCCCGAAATCTGTGTGAAGAATACAATGTGGGGATTGCGACTATTACGCGGGTATTAGATACCCTAAAGGCGGAAAAACTGATCGACATCCAGATCCGGCAGGCTCCCGTAGTTCTTCCCAACAGCCTGACAGGCTGTGGAATATCTACGATGTTAGCGCAGCGGGATTCTATCTTACAGGTATATGAAACTTATGGACGGTTATTGCCCTATCTGCTTGTATTCGCCGCGCATAAATATTCGGTTGAGTCCATGCCTCATTATCGGCAGGCCCAAAGAGCGGCGCAGCAGGGAATCTGTTCAGAGAGCTGGAAAGCCCTGATTGCACTGACGAGAGATATTTTAGGTGCCAGCCACAATCCTCTGTTATGTGATCTGCACACAGCCTTTGAGCTTCAGGGGAATTTCTCGTACTTTTTAGAAAAATGCAGCTTCTCCCAGGATATCACGTACCGGAGGCCAACCTTTGAACCCCAATCAATCATTAATGTATTATCAGAACGCGATCCAGTTGAACAGTATCATCATTTAAAAGCACTCTATCAGGACATGTCCGCTAGCATTAAAGAAATTTTCATCCAGATGTCAGACAGCGTTACCCAGATTCCCACTCAGATACCAGCTGCATTTGAATGGAATCCCCTCAGAGGTAAGGATTACTACTATACCCGCATTGTCCGTGACTTGACACGAAAAATAGGGACAGGCATCTATCCGGCCGGAACTTATTTACCTTATGAAGCTAAGCTGGCCAAGCAGTATGGCGTGTCTGCCTATACAGTCAGAAAGGCATTAACTCTATTGGAACGCAGAGGCTACACAAAAACCTTAAACGGCAAAGGTACGATGGTTCTGACTCCCGATCAGCTTAACACCGAACAGTCTCTTCTGGATATTACTACGAAGCGGGACGCCCTAACTTATCTCCATTCGCTGCAGCTCATGGTTCTGCTGTCCTATCCAGTCGCAGCCTACACTGCACCTCATTTTACCGAGGAAGACCTGAAAGCATTGGCTGCCCAGAACAAGAAGCCAGGAATCGCGCTCACAAATCTGTTTCAGATGATTTTTAAGCGACTGACCTTAGTACCGTTACAAACCATTTGGCAAGAAACCAGTCAAGTCACAGAATGGGGTTTCTATTTCGCATTTTACCCGCAGGGAGCCGATGCAATCGGACAACTCAATAAAATCACCCGTAAAGCATATGGCTGTCTGCGTTCAGAAAACAACGCTGGGTTTGCTGAGTGTCTGGCCGACTCTTACCGTCTGATTTTAACTTCTGTCCAGGCATATATGGTTGAGAAACACCATTTTACCGAGGCTTTATCTGTACAGGTCCCTGACAGGGATTCCTTAAAATAAGTGTCAATCAGTTGGAATGTGGAAAACTGCTACATTCCAACTATTTTTCTGACGGTGTTTGCCGTTCTGATTGTCAGCTTACCGCTGATATTCGCACTTGCCGTCTTTGGCCACCAGTATGTCTTTTGATAATCCTTCCGGCTGAAAGACCAGAATACCGCTTCCCTATAATTCTTAATCTTTTCCAGCCCCTCCCTGGGTTCTCCGATCTCGTCCCATACTTCAGCAAATGTAGTCGGAGGCATAATAAAAATCAGATTATCATAGATTTCCTTATTTTCGTCTCCCCACCAGTCTGGCGCATGCTGCAAAATATCTTCGAGAGCCTCTTTTGATATGACAAAAACCGGAATATCCAGACCAAACTGTTCTTTTATCATCGTCTCAATCCGGTTTGAAAGGCTTCCCATATTGTCTTCATCACTTGAAAAAATCACATTGCCACTGTTCAGATAGGTCTTAACCGCTCCGAACCCAAGCTCCTCAAAAGCTTTCTTTAGTTCAGCCATCGGAACTTTATTTTTTCCGCTTATATTGACACCGCGCAAAAGCGCAATATATCTCGTTGCTTCCTCCATACAGATCTCCATTTCGCCTTATTCTGATATACTTTCAAGGACAGTAAGATCATGCCTGTCCTTATCCCTTAGCTCATAACCCGAGTGGAAAATCATTTGCCCTTTCAAAGATATACAGGGAATCATCCTCCCCTCAAAAACAGTACTACCAAAATAGTCCTTCTCAAACTTATACCAGCCGCCTTCCAAATCGGCTTGTTTTGATGTCTCGTCCCGCAATAGCTGGCGCGTGGATTGTTTTTGCCTTGGACACTGATTCGTCATTTCTTACTTCTCGATTGAAATAAACGGAGGAAAGGTATCGGAGCTATGGTTACGCCGCATAGTTTTTGAGTCCACGTCAAAACACTTGCCGTTGTATTCATAGTGTAACTTTTGAGCTTTAACATAAAAACGATGTTCCGATTGAAATGCAACGGGCTTAAAATGCCCTTCTTGTATCGGCTGATCCCGATATAAGACCTGATCTTCCGATAATTTCAGCACATCATTTTCAAGACGTACATCATAAATTCCACTTACGATAGCCTCTGCTGCCACATTTTTACCCGAAGCTGAAATGAAACGAAAACAGCCAGTCAAACTATTCGTGCTTTTTCGCTCCGCCAGTTCAAATCGGAACAGGGATACACCACTGAAATCTTTTCGCAATTTTTCCCGTTGTCCATCCTTTCCCATAAGCCATATCTTCTCATTAGATACAATAAACATATCCAACTGAAATCCACTCTGAGAATATTTTAGATTAGAGAAAGATATTTGATCAGAGTAAACGCCCTGTAGCGCACCATTTTCAAGATTGTAAACTAATTCCTTTGTAAACAGCGTTTTGCCATCCACATTTACTTCCATGAAGTTGATGATTTCTTTCATTGGCACCCGACCATCCTTTCAATTTGAAATACACCTTTCCCGCCAAGAACGCATAAAAGCAACTTACAAGTAAGTCTTTTTTGCTTCGGATGTCCACTTTCTGACAAAATCTTTCTTTGCGTTAGTATAAGCATCCCTATTATGCTCAAATGACTTCCCAAGTTGTAATTTCATTTTTTCATATTCCTTAGCTATTTGGGGATATTCATTATCATTATCTCCAACATAACGAAAGTGTATATGAAAAACTTTGTTCAAAATTATATTGCTCCTATCATACCTGCTTCAAACAAAGTTTCAAATGTATTTACTGCACCTCCATGCTCCACAATCATCCCATCAACTACCTTATCAATATCAACGCCAGTAAATACCAATCGTTTGTTGGTTGGCTTTATTCCTATCCATTCACCTTTATGTGTACCTTCCATTACAAATTCAGAGATGACATAATCACCATCACAAAATTGCTTAATAATCTTCATCTTATAATCGGGATATGTCTGCTTTGTTGCTTGTATGTGCTCTTTCATACCTTCAACGCCAACTGGAATCAGTCTTTCTCCCATTTTCACACAACATTTTGGCGATACAAACTCTGCTACTTTTCCAATTTGATTTTCAGATATGATCGTTTCATAGAAATATTTTACTTTCTCCGCTGAATCCATTGTCCTACCTCTCAACTTTCCGCTTTGTTTATTCCTTCACCACATATTAGATATTCAGAAGTTTTGTCAAATCCTCAATTGAAACGTCCATTTTCACAGAGACTTCTTCCATAGACATACCGGAAGCAAGAAAACGTTTTATCACCATCTTCATATCCTCGCCAACCTCTATGATATGCCCGTCCAGATCGTAGAACCGGATCACACGCTGACCCCAGCTATGTTCGATGACTTCTCCCAGATATTCAATCTCCGGGTACTCTTTTAGCTTATTCAGGAAGCCATCGAAATCCTGCTCCTCAAAAACCGCTTCTGCATTGTTGGATTTCTTCAGTACCTTTTCTTTTGGTATACTTACCAGCCAGTCAAAATCCTGCTGTAATGCCAGGCCGCAGGTAAAAGCCATGTTCTTTCCATAATCCTGATAGACCTCTAACCCGAACAAATTCTCATAAAACTTTCTTGCGGCGCTGATATCCGCCACTGATATAACCGTACATACATACTTCATAGAAATGCTCCTTTCAAGCCTTTATAGCTGTTCTTTATTTTTGATAAACTACTTTCATTCATCTATATTATTTACTCTTTCGCTGCCTCTTCCTCTACAGGGTGCCACGCTTCTCCAAATTTTATATCCTTGAATAACGCGGCAAGACCTGTGATCTGCTTGAGGCGCAAAATTTCATCTCTGTCCATTCCCAAATGTTTTGAGATCCAGGCGTCGGACCTCCCAAATTCATGAAGTTCTTTTACGATGTTACTCATCAAATCCACATCATGGGAGCCGCGTGCCCTGTTATGACGCACGGTACTGGCCATACGTTTATCAATCGTTTTCTCAATCACGGAAACCGGCAGCAATCCCTGTTCCCTTTCATAAATATCCGGATGATCCATCATCACCTGGTACCGGTGGAAGCCGTCCACAATCAGATAAATATCCTCCGATTTTACATAATAGCATACGACTGGCATCGTATATCCGTCCTCTTTTATGCTCTCATAGAGCAATTTCATTTCAGGCGGTGCTACCTTATTGGGGTTGTAGTTATTTGGCCGTACCTTCTCGATCGGAACAGCCATCACATTATAAACTGGGCTTTTGTACTTCATAATCGAATTCCTCTATGCTTTTGTATTTGCGGCGTATGATATCCAGATGCTTCTGCTGCTGCCGTGTCATCCCAAATCCCATGAAGCGGCAGATATGATCATTTTTCAAAATGCAGTAGCACATCCGTTTCCAGCTGGGAATATCCTTTGTGGATTTGATATCATCTGTGTGATCCGGTATTGGTCCCACAAATACAATCCGTGATTTTTGATTCAATGTATAATTGGAGACGCCGTTTCGTTTTATTTGATACCCCTTCTCCTGAAGCTCCTTAATCACAGATTCATCCAATCCGCCGCCTGTTTCGTGCCAGAACTGGACAGAGGTATTAAATTTCTTCACATAGTTAATTCGTAGCCTTCTCGGCAGCGTATCCAATAAAAACTTCGTATAGGATTTCCACGTATGACCTTCTGGTAACGTAATATTCCGGTAGCCCATCGCTTTGGTCTTTCCATAAATAGAAGCGAAATTTGCTCCCTGCACACGTCCTACCAGCTTGCACCAAATCTCCGGGTCTATGACGCGGTATAGATTCAATGCATCCTTTGCATAGTCATTAAACGGGGAGGCCACACGCATCTGCGAGGGTTTCAGGCCAGCCATATAATAGAGATCATACAGGCGGTTATAGTCGTAATCAAATAAATAGGTGGCGTGCCAGACATCCTCTGTAGACCAGTCATATAAAGGAGAGGCGCACCAGACATCTTTAAATTGCTTGCTGATCCAGCAGGTATCCTTATACCCATATTTTTTATTCAGGAATCCACTGTAACGCTGCAGGGATTCATCTGCCCGCATTCCAAGCAGGCATACCGTTTTCCCGCCGTCATGAGCATCCCGGTACCATCTTCCGAACTGTTTTGCCAAGTCCTCCTGATGCATCCGGTAACGGTATGTAGTCATTCTATTGTTTTCCAGATTGATGACGTATTCTTTTTGAGGCATTTCCCGAACCCAGAGTTCCTTCTTCGTATCATCCCATGGATACCAGTACATCTCGTAGCTGCTTAATGCGGTTCTGGTGGCCATGGGCAGGCAAACCCAATAAGGCTCAACCTGATCCTTGATCCGTTCAAAGGTGCGTTCCACATACTCCGTCGTCACCGTATACTGTGCCTCAAAATCCTGATGGAACACGCCAATGGTTCTTTCCGGATAGTGCTGATTCCGGTAATCCAGAACCAGATTGAGCAGCAAACCACTGTCCTTGCCTCCGGAAAAAGAGACATAGATATGATCAAACTCCTCAAAGAGAAAATGCACTCGTGCTAAAAACGCATCATAAACATTCATATGCAGATACTCTCTTACCAAAAATAAACCTCTTTTCTTCTGTCCTTTCTAAGAACCGGATACATTCCGATGAACTCACTTCGGTTTCTATTTTTCATCCCTTAATGAATGATGGCTATATCCAAATTCTCATTTTTTCTTTCGCAGTTTCAACTCCATATTGTTCTTCGCTGCTGCCGCCTTCAGCAACCTTGCAGCTAAAGCACTTTTTTCTTTGAGCGTCAGCGTTTCCAAATCGGCTCTGTCTTCCATTTGCCTGAGTACCGCCTGCAGCTCTTGCAGGTCTAAAAGAGATACTGCTGTGCAAAATAGTGTCTTTTTGCGCCCGTCATTAAAACCGGACAGAAGAATGTCCAATATTTTTGTCTTTTCCACCTGCTCCGCATTATAAGCTTCTATTCCCAACTGCCGGGCTCTCTCCATATGAGATTTTCGTCCTTGGTGTGTCATAAAGGAATCAAAGTCATCCATATGCTCGTATTTTTGACAAGGGTATTCATCGCACTGAAAGCAGTATTCCACGCCATCATGCTCCATGCTACATCTTGCAATTTTACAAGATTGATTGCCCTCGCCGCCACCGCAGCCGGGGCAATATTTATTCAAAAACATGGGGCAAAGCCCACAATTCAATCCGCAAAGGGAAAATAATTGATTTTTTCGGTTAAATCCTTTCATGATACCTCCTAACCAGCTTGTCCCCAGCCATTCCAGCTAACATATGCTGTATATTATGCTTATCCTCACAAGCCGACAAACTGAAAGTTATGTAATATCGCTCAGTTCGTTTCTACAGTTCCCAATTCATTAACTGTTGAAGTTTTTCTTGTATATTGTCGGTTCCTTTAATACCTATTATTGGAATGGAAACGTTTTTCCCTAAAAGTTGGTGAAATATTTTTTCTATAAATAATCCCATTCCATAAATTTCCGCATTTTTGTCCGATGTTGTTTCTACACCACAATTTGGAGAACGATTTGCCCCAACAATACCGATAACTTCAAAGCCATATTTTTTATATTCTATAATTTGTTGAACTATATAATCAGCCAATCTTGTTAATTTAATATTCAAGCTGTCATTTTTCATTGCTGAACGTATTCGTGTATTCTCTACCACTACCGGGCTATCAGCGCCGAAAATATTTCCCCGATCAAGCCCTAAACAGTAAAACTCTGGACAAGGCATTTGGACAATACCAATATCAGCATTTAGGAAAAAATCAACAACATCTTTAAATGCTGCCGGAAAAATCGCCGTGCCATCAGAAATAGAGTTTTGATTCAAAAGACAATGTGCAACAAAAACAACTTTTTTACTTCTTCCATCATTAAACATGATATTCCCTCATAAATACTATTTTTAGTCCGACAAATGATATCTGTTACCTAATTCCTTATGTATTACAAGACCATGCCCTCTTGGCCGTAATCGGTACGCCACCTCTCAAACCTGTACTTTTCTCTCCATAATGGCTTTCAGTTCTTCATCCGGGCTCTCGATGAGCTTCACTAACTGCACCTTTTTTTCTTATGATCCGTGTTCTTCTCATCAATAATACAGATGCAGACATGCTTATTTACCTCCTAAGCCGGAAATTGTTACTTGGTGGAGGATTTATCAGTCCGGTCTTTTTTTCCAACTCTAAAGTCGGAGAGATGCGCTCCGGCATAGAGAGCAAGTAATCTCTTAACTCTCCTACCGTTTCAAAGATATAATCGGCATTGATGATTTTCAATTCTTCTGCCTTTGCAGTTGTTCCCCACAAAGCAGACAAGCATATGATCCCGGCTTTTCCGGCCTCTGACACATCTGATACCGCATCCCCTATATACACACATTGTGCAGGAAGCAAATCATATTTTTTTAGCAGCAGCTTCAATGACTGCGCCTTAACATTTTCACTTTCGCTGCCCGTCAGGATTTCATCAAAATTATGTTCCATCCCAAACGCATTCAAAGTAATCTGACAGCTTCTTTCGCCCTTTCCCGTTATCAGTGCCAGGATAAATCCTTTTGCCCGCAGAGCGACAATCAAATCCTGGATGCCTTCATAGGGTTCGGAGCATTCATAATGCAGTTTCTCATACAGGGAATAAAAATCATATAATACCTGTTCCCAATTCTCCGGAACGATGGATTTTATCATTCCAATTTCGTTCAATCCAAAAGTTTCAACAACTTCTCTGTCTGTGTCCGTAGTGGCAAGTGACAATAAAGTATCGTGCCCAAATCTTTCATCCATTATCTTTTTCGCTTCTTGCGGGAACTTTTCACTCATAAACATATCCCTCCTTAACACCGATCATTATTTTCTATTCATCTCAGTAAAGTTTTACTAAATATATCACTTAACTTCTCCACTCACTTAACATCACCTGAAAATTTTTCCGAGTTAATTCAAAATAGCAGGATGTAAGAAAAGGAGAACCGGGCAGAGTATTTCCACCCGGCTCATCGCAATATATCGTAGTGATGTTTATGGTTCCTCTCCAAGGACTGCATGTTATCTTTCGATACTGGCATCAGTTACGATTATTTTTTTCTCTTCGGCTATCTCATCTTCCGTAAACCGGATGCCGCAATCCTGCTCTACCTGTTTCCACAAGTCCTCTATGCTTTGTTCATTCTTACTGAACGCCTCATATGCTTCCAACTATGCGTCTGCAAAATCTGGCAGACGTTTTTGCTTTCCCCAGCCATACTCCGCTGCTCCAGATAACTGTCTCTACTGATAAACTTTTCCTTGCTCAGTCTCCTGTTTATTCGGAAGTATAGTGCATTGCACCTAATTTTTGAACCCATTATACCCGATTCTCCCTCGGAAATCAATCTTACTCGGAACTTTTTTGTTTTCACCGTAGTTGCATCCACATTTTCAAAAATCAAACCAATGTCTTTCTTTATGTAAGAAACATCCCGCATCGGAGACCTGTGCGGTTTCTTCCGCGATTTCCCGTTCCGGTAATACCCATCACAACAACATTTCCTACTGTAAGTTCTCTAAATTGCTTTTGTTCGCCTTGTATCTTCCATGGTATTTTGCCATTCTTACCAATTACATTATTCTTAGAATGTGCAAAAATCCTATCATACATATAATCCTTCCGATCTTAAGGCTATCTAATTCCCCACCGCTTCATTCTCTTTTTTAATATTTCACTGGTATCCAGACTTCTACTTCCCCCAAATCTTCTGCTTCATTCCACAAAACATATTTTTCGATGGTGGGCAGTCCACATTTTTCATACTGGCTCTGGGGAAGGAATTCCTGATTGATCTGCTGCCAGAGATTTCCCAGAACATTGTCTGAGATTTTTCCCTTGGCCTGAAAGATCAGCCATGTTGCCGGAGGATACTCATATGTCACAAATCCTTCTACCTCCGGCCCGTCCCAGAGAACGGCACACATATAATCATTACTGCCATCCTCCTGAAATCCGAAGCACAATCCCAAATCAAAAAAACTTCCACTGATAGCTTTCATTTTTTCATTGGTTCCATCACTCTTGACCACTGCCCAGGTACCTCCTCCATACGGAGTTGTCATTCTTATTCCCAATACCTGAAAAGTCCCTTTTTCTTCAACTACATACTTCATAATCTCTACTCCTTTCACTGTATATTAAGATTTAAGCCTGCAGTAAAATACTAGCGTAACAGCTTTTTGTCTTACATCTGATGCGTTGCATCCACTCCATTCTCCTGCCTGCCTTATGCTTAGTATAAGGCAGGCACAGCCTGTCTGCCCGATATATTTCCCACAGAAAATATCGGCGCAGAACATGTGTCTGTCTTTTTCATCCACTAAAGATTTCGGACAGCATCTTTGCTATGGTATTTTAAATTTATATCCGATACGGATTCCAGACCAGCTCCATCATCCATTCATATGCTAATCCCTGCTTAGGTTCGGTTGGTCGGCCGGTTCATTTATTAGCTCCTGCTATTTTCGAGACTCTGACATCACAAACGTAATGCATGCCCCTTCTCTCCATTAAAAATATGTATCTTTTCCTGCTTCAGACGAATGTATATCTCATGTCCAATTTGACCGGAAAAATCAGCATTTGTCATTATCGTAAGATTCGGTATGCCGGACGCAACAAGAAAAACAGCCACTTCACGCCCTGTATTCTCCAACAAACTGATCTCCATCCGGATGGCGCCAGGTTCATTTTTTGAAGCAAGCTCAATGTGTTCCGGACGGATACCAGCCTTAAGCGGCTCTTGTAATTGCTCCCCAGGCAAACCACTTATGTCTATAGGAATACGAGCTTCACCCAGAGTCAGAAAATGCTGCGCATGATATGACACAATCCTTGTATCCCATATATTCATATTGGGAGAGCCTATAAATCCGGCAACGAAAAGGTTAGCCGGATTTTGATATATCTCCTGCGGCGTTCCAAACTGCTGTAAAACGCCGCAATTCATTACAGCAATACGTGTCCCCATTGTCATAGCTTCGATCTGGTCATGTGTAACATATATTGTTGTTACACCCAATTCCCGCTGAAGCGTTATAATCTCCCGGCGCATCTCTGTGCGGAGTTTCGCATCCAGATTTGCCAGCGGTTCATCCATCAAAAAAAGCTTAGGCCTTCTCACCAATGACCGCGCAAGGGCCACACGCTGACGCTGCCCCCCTGAGAGTGCACCGGGCTTCCGTTCCAACAGAGTGTCCAGTTCCAGCTTTTTTGCCACCTCAGCTACCCGTACCGCTGCCTCCTGCTTTTTGGTATGGCGCATTTTGAGGGGGAACGCGATATTATTTTTTACCTTCATGTTCGGATA
The DNA here is from genome assembly GCF_001689125.2 of Blautia pseudococcoides. Taxonomy (NCBI): domain Bacteria; kingdom Bacillati; phylum Bacillota; class Clostridia; order Lachnospirales; family Lachnospiraceae; genus Blautia; species Blautia pseudococcoides. Next base: position 1,863,999 of record NZ_CP015405.2, read on the forward strand.
GAGGGCATAATTCTGAAATACCATAGCAATGTCACGGTTCTTAGGCGGTACTTTATTAACTACCCTGCCATCCATAATGACCTCGCCGCTGCTGATGCCCTCAAGTCCCGCAATCATACGAAGCAGTGTAGTCTTTCCACAGCCGGAAGGCCCCACGAAAACAATAAATTCACCCTGTTCTATTTCCATATCCATATTGATAACGGCGTGTACATTGCCTGGATACCACTTATTTACTTTGTGTATTTGCAGGCCGCCTGCCCGAACTTCATTTTCCATAAACAGCTCCTTTTATATTTTAGTCCTTCATTCCAGAAGATATAATGCCTTGTTCAAGATATTTCTGCCCGAACATAAATATCAAAAGCGGTGGCATAAGTGTAATCAGTGATGCGATCAGCGATACTCCCGCATTGTCCGCGGTGATATTCGCCATATACAGAGACAGCGGCCAAAGTGTCTGATCCTTTAAGAATGCCTGAGGTGCCTCCATTGCGTTCCAGTACTCCAGAAATCCCAACACAACAGCGGAGAGGATACCCGGTGCGCCGAGAGGTATACCCAATCTCAAAAATGTCTGGATGGGGGAAGCACCATCCACAGCTGCTGCCTCAGTAACCGCCCCTGGTATCGTCATAAAAAATCGGGTCATGATGAATACCGGAAGAGTTGATGCAGCGCCGGGCAGAATAATGGCCCATGCAGTATCAATAAGACCTAACTTATTCAAAACCAGATAACTGGAAACCATAGTTACTTGAAAAGGCATCAGCATAAGGACAATATATAAGGTGTAAAGCACTTTTTTTCCGCGAAAGTCAAAACGTGCAAATGCCCATGCCGCAGGAGCGCCCAAAACAATATGGCCAAGTATAATGGGAAAGACCTGTTTACAGGAATTCCAGAATACATTAAAAAATTGAGGTGTATCAAACAACAGCTCCGCATAAGCCTGGAAGGTCGGGTAGCGCGCAAAAATCGGCCATGCAGCGAAGCCATCACCACTTTCTAAAACCGGGGCAAGGTTCCCGGACAACTCCCCAGGTCCCATAAGTGTACCGGATGAAAGCATCCACAGCGGTACCCATACAAAAGCAGCGATCATAAAAAGAATGAGACAGATCAGAATTTTTTTCAAGAGCCGTCACCCCCACTCATGATCTTCTGCAACAACATAATCAAAGTAAATACGATAAGTGCCATCATCACAGCCCCAGCACACATTTTATCCACGTCCAAGCTGCTGTACCAGTTATTAAACAAATGCTGAAGCATATAAATGCTATTATCGGGATAGCTGCCTGCGATGAGATAAGCTTCCCTGAATACCTTGAACGAATTGAGCAGGGACAGCACCGTGACTGTGAACAACGTTGGCAACAGATTGGGCAGCGTGATCTTTATAAGCCGTTTTATGCTGCCCGCACCGTCTATCTGTCCCGCCTCATACAGCGCCGGATTGATAGCACTGATTCCTGAGAGCCATAGCACCATGTCATACCCAAAGTTCTTCCATATATACGCAAATACTAAAACTGCAAATGCAGCCCCGCTGCCAATCCAATCAATCGAAGTTACATCCAGTAAAGACAGGACCCCATTGATCAATCCGTTTCTATGGAACATCACCCTCCACAGCAGAACAATTGAGGCCACAGGTATTGCCATTGGCATTAAATACGTTGTTTTGTAAATCCCATGCTTTTCCTGAAATGTAGTAAGCATCAATGCAGCAACCAACGATATGATAAGCAATAGTGGTATGCAAACGAATATAAACTTTGCAGTATTGGCCGCTGCCAATTGGAATGCACTATTACCCAGCACAGATATGTAGTTTTGGAATCCAACAAACTGATTGCTTACAGCGGAGAAAAAAGAACGCCGCAGTGCATCCACAAGCGGAATTAGTACCATTACACTCACAGCAAACAAACTCGGTGTCAAAAACAACCACGGTACGATACGTTCTTTTAGCGGGGCCTTGTATTCATGTTCGTTTTGTTGTTTTTTCCTGTATAAGTATTTGGGCTTTTTCGCCGCTTTCAACAAAGGTATATTCTTTCTTCGGCAGAAAAGAGTTTTAATCAACAGAGATCCTCCTTTCATGGGATACAAAGCCAAGCTTTCCTCCTTGCCAATGGAGCATGAGATCGAAGCAAAGCCACAGACAGGGCATGAAATACATAACCTTGCCAATCGAAATATTGTTGTATGACACTATTTTTACAGATATCAGACAAAGTGACAGTGTATATATCACGCAGCTCAGAACCAGGCCCGCATATGAGCGTATTGATGTCATCTTAGCCGCTATTGCCACAAGGATAGAAGCAAATAAAGAAAATAACAGCAGGAAAAACGCTGCATTCCAAAGCTCCTTATCCCTGAAGGTCGGGGCTGCCGACATCCAGACCGTAAGATTCTCCCAGTGATCCAAAAATAAATTTTTCCAAAATTTAAAGTCAGACCACCTGGAAGGGATAAAGCTTGAAGGGATATCCGGAAAATCAATACAGATCACTAATGCGGCCAGGGCGATCAAGGCAAGCGGCAGATAGGAAATCATCCACATGGGATAGTGCCGGAGCTTTCCTCCCCGCTTAATCAACCTTATAACGATGCCAAACGCCAAAACCATAGCCGGAAGCCGGTAAATCATGCCAAACACCCACCCCATCAGTGGTAAATCGAGAATGGTACCTCCTGTGAAGTCCGAAGCCGTAAGATAACGCTCTGCCTTCTCCCGCGTTCCGCCATCAGAAAATATTAACTGCATATTGGACAGTGTATCACTGGATTCCTCCTCTGCCTGCCGGAATACCCTTGATGTATCATCATCGAATACACCACGAACATATAATACCTCCCCTTCAATCTTGATCTGCATACCGAGCACATTCGTGCTTCCCCATAATGAAAAAGCCAATTTTGAGCTGATGGCGCAGCCCGCTGTATCAGACTGCGAAGGTAAAGTACCAACGAGTGTGGTTTTTGACATGATATCTTCACAGGCCCCAAAAACAACAACCACATCCGCAGTCGTACTCCCCATATCTGCATCCATGATCTCCTGTGCGGAATATACCTGCCACAGCGTCACCTCCGGCTGTTTTGCAAGGCCATCCTGCTTTGCATATTTTTGCTGCCTGACAAGGGCAGACGGACTGACACCACCAGTTTCCCATCGTACGCTGACACTTGAGCATAAGCCAATAGCTGCAATAAAGAATGAGCAGGCCATACACCAAACGAAAGCTGCCAGTATTCCTATTACTGTAAGAGCCCGGTAATTCATAGAATTGTTAGCCTTCAATGCGAACTCTGTCTCCTTCCGAAATAGTCTTATTTGAGCTCGTGATCACCTTATCCGAGTAGGTCAGTGCATTTTCTGTACTTTCAATGCTCATCATCTGCCCGTCCCTGTCCTTGACGATGATATCAACCCGTGAAGTAACCCACTCGGTTCCCATCACAGTATTTTGTTTACGGATCACGAGAACATGGTCACCGCGAGAATCTCTTCTCAGTGCGGTCAGCGGCAGGCAGTTCTGATATGTCTCACTTTTTTTGTTCAAAGAAAGTTGTGCAGACATACCGGGGGTATATTTACCGTCAGGGAGGGTGACCGTCACCGGAACCATGTTATCCTCATCAGCTGTTCCCATGGCTGCTATCTTCACGTCCAGCTTCTGTGTGCTGCCGTCAAGCCTATAGCTAAGTTCCCCTGTATCATTTACCGAAAAATTCTCGGCATTCTCTTTATCCAGGCTCCCCTTAAAAACAAAACCCACGCCATTGTTGGACAGTGTAACTACTTCAACATCTGCTTCCGTTTTTGAACCCTTTTCCAAAGTTTTCAAAACCGTACCGGAAACCGGAGCCATAACATGACCACCATTGTCCATGATTTCTTTCAGTGTGTCACGTAATTTTTCCTTTTCTGACAACTCAGCCTTATAAGTGACACGCTCAATTTCTGCCTCAGTCTGCGATTTAGACTTGTTTTCCTGAGCCTTTTTCAATGCCCGCCGCGCCGCTTCAATGTTTTTTTCGGCAGCGTAGAGTTCCTCATCCTTTGAGTCTTCAAACTCTCGCTGAGCGCTTATTAACGCGCTCTCTGCAGCTTCAATAGCGGCCTGAGCATCCATAACCGCAGCCTCATCTGAAAAATCTGTACGGTTTTCTGCCGCAGAAAGTGCCTCATCGGCCTCAGAAAGTGCGTTGTCCCAACGCGCCTTGATAACTTCAAGGTTTTGAACGGCGCTATCGTAGGCAGGCGTTCCCTCCTCAGCCTCTGAGAGCGCTTGCTGTGCCGCGCGAACCGCATCATCCCCAGATTCTTGAACATTCTTCCGATTTTCCTCCGCTTCCTTAATGAATGCCTGCCTTGCAGCTGTGATAGCCCTGTCTTTATTTTCGATTGCATTGGCAAGCGCCGCTTCGAGGTCTGCAAAATCTTTCCTCTCAAACTTAGCAGCCAGACGGTCATACGCCTGCTGTGCATCATCAAGCGCCTGCTGTGCATCAAGAACACTATCGCTGCTTCCTTTCCCGGAAAGGCTTATCTTCTGGTTAAGGATATAGATCTCATCCTCGAGGCCCTTAATCTTATCTTCTATGGAAGATACATCAAACGCAAGCAGCGCCTCGCCTTCCCTTACCTGCTTTCCCCTTTCTGCATTAACCTTGATAACCCTGAGGCCCTCCGGCAGGGTGATGGATATACCATCTTCTGCGTCAATAGTCCCATCAATTTCAGCTTTGTTCGTCAGTGTTCCACTTGCCATTGTTGATACCTGAACGCTGGCAATCGTGGCAGAATCAGACACACGGGAAACGATCGTAAATACAAAGATCAGTACAAAAAATGAGACTATAAGACGTATTGCTATACGCTGTACACGGTTACTTAACAGAGGCTTATGCTTTAAACCAGAGGCGAACATATCTTTTTCCTGTGTGATAATATCGTTGATCTTTTCCTTGATATGTATGAGCTTCATTGTGTGGTCTCCTGTAAAGTTAATTATGAAACTCTATCATAATTATTTTATCCGCCAGATAAGTGCCATCTGCCTGCTGGGTACCAAAAAGCAATACAAAATCATCATCCTTTAGTTCGCTTTTATCACCGTCGTCAAGAGAATACTTTCCGCCCTGAGAATCAACCAGCGCTCTTTGAAATATAGTTTCATCTGTAAAAGCAACACATACACTGCCGCTATCTGCTTCACCATCAGAAGAAGCAAAGCCTGCACCTATCGTACATGTTGTTTCAGTACAACCACTGACCACTCCACTGAAGTCGGCTGAAGTGATCATATCATTTGCATCCGTAAATGTGTTTTCAGCAGTTGTTTCCTTATTTTCACTGCCAGCGTCATCTTGGGGATCATTTTTTGCAACAGATCCCTGATCGGCTGGTACCGCATCTGACTGCGTATCGTTGATCTGGTTATTGGAAGTTTTAGGTTCCGTTTCCGCACCTGCGCATCCTGAAAATAAAAACATCCCTACACAAATGATTACATACAGGCTTACCATTCGTTTTTTCATAATTCTTAATTCCTTTCTGTTTTAATTATAACTACATCTGTTCCTTTATATAAAGGCTGGCACGGCTCTGGATCTTTTCAGCAGCTTCCTGTACGCTTATCGTACCGGCAAAAAATTCTGAGGCTTCTTCTAATATGATGTCTTCCAGACTCTGGCTTTCATTTACTGCATAGGACACACTGCTTAAGAGCGTCCTCATAAGCTCTACATCCTCTTGTGTTATCTTCCCGTCTTCGTACAGGAACGTCCACATAGAATTACCATTAATAGCGGCCTGCATTACAGTATCAAACGCTCCCTTATGGAATGGCAGAAGATAACAAGACTCCTGATGCTCCATCATCAAAAATGTCCTCACAAACTCCCATGCACCATCCTTATACTTGCTGGATGAGGATATTCCAATCTTTACTTCTGGCTTGATCGCATGGTATTCTCCATGGGAGCTTGGCAGGCCTATTACGTTTACGTTTCCCTTATAGGAATCTCTGTACTGTGCAATTTGGTATGCACTGTAAACAGCTTCATAGGATGCCACAGCAGCACTCAAGTCCGCTCCGAAGCCGTTTTGGCTGCTCTCCTGAATTTTCCCGGCAAACTTCAGCAATTCTATGAACTCCGGAGAATTGAAAAAGCACTCACCAGAGGTCCAGTCAACAAGGCTGTCATTGGTCTGGAGCATTATTTCAAGAAATGATGTACTTGACAGATTACTTATAGAATTTAACCCCGAGGTTTCCAGAACTTTTTCCAAGCTGTCCAGCGTCCATCCCCCATTTTCATCAAGGGCACTTGTATTAGCCAGCATTGTGGATATAGATACACCATTTGTAATGTAAGGCAGTTTACCGTCAATGCTTATGGCGTCAAAGACATTTGCGAAATAGTCATCCATATTAATTTCTGAGTCGTTCTTAATATACGTGTAGAGATCCTCCAGCAACCCCTTGTTATGGTAGATCGGAACCGATAAATTGCTCATATCCAAAATGTCTGGTATATCCCCTGAAATAATCTTTGTATTAAGATTTAAAACGGCATTATCCCATTCCTCATCGGATACGTTTTGTTCGTACGGAAAATACTCCGTAAGTTCAATCTTATATTCTTTATTTGTTTTATTAAAATCCGAAACAGCCTGGACAACACTTGGATTGGCAGTCAGGCTCACCATACTGAGTTCTGTCCGATCATCTTTTCCCTTGGAAAGCACCCCTATCTCATAGGAGAGTACAGAAGTCTGGTTGGACGACGCGGCCAAAACCACAAATCGGCCATCCTCAAGCTCACATACATGAACATCCGATGTGTTCAACCCCATATCAGACCAGTTGAAGATAAGCTTACCTTCCTGTGCCCCAGCACTGTAACCATACAGGCTTGAGGAGTCAAAAAGATAGAAATTGTTGGTACTTCCTCCAAACAGACCTGCTGTTGTTCCTAAATATATGGGATCCTTGTGCCAATCCTTATTATCTATATCCACGGTAAGCAGATTATAGTTCGCTCTGTCCGTAGTAGTGGCGCACACACCAATCTGTCCCTCACCGGTCGTTATGGTGGTCATAAGATTTCCATCATAATTGAGATCAAACAAAAACTCACCATTGCTGTCAAAAAGATAAGCATATATACTACCGCATTTGGCTGCTATGCAGATATTCCCGTCGGCATCCATACTCATAAATATTTCACTGCCAGATGAGGAAGTAACTGTGGCATCCAAAACTGACGATAAATCTACGGATTGGACCGCTGTATTGCTGCTATCAAATTTTTTCAAACTGTAGCCTCCTGCATTATCTTTGCAAACAGCCCATATGCTGCCGTGCTGATCCATACCAAAATCCAGAAGTACCGTTGAATCCTCCATTACCAGCGGCAGCTTTTGAAAATCACCGTCATCAATTGATATTGCCGCCAAATACGAGACCTCATTACCTTCCTGGCAGCACACATAAGCCTTGTTATCGCTGATCAGAAGCCTTGAAATGTATGTCACTGTATCAGGGATGTCAAAAAAACTTGCGACATAGGATACAGGCGCCTCCTCACCCTTGGTGTTATGACCACATGCCGTCATAGAAAAAAGCATCGCTATCAGACATAGCATTGAGATGTTTCGTTGTAACATTTTCATATTATCCACTATCCTCCTTGCATATAAAATACCTGCTCTCTCAGGTATATTCAGCATACCATGAATGAGCAGGCAGTTTTTTAATTTCATATAAATGATTGGCTAAGGAATGGTGAATGAAATCCTAAGAATTCCTAAGACATCAAGGCAGAAGCCACCATGGTATTAAACTGAGGGAAGTTCAACGATAAACACAGTGTTTCCGTTACTGCTTTCAGCCTTTATCTCCCCACCGTGCTTTACAACAATATCTTTAGCGATGGCAAGACCTAGTCCGGAGCCGCCGGTTGTGCTTGATCTTGAGCTGTCCAGACGATAAAATTTGTCAAAGATCACCTGAAGCTTGTCTTCCGGAATGTTACCTTTATTTTCAAATTTGACAACAGACTTTCCGGGAAGCTCCTGGGCTGAAATTTTTATGACACTGCTTCCTGCACTATATGCTATAGCGTTTTTCAAAATATTATTAAATACCCTTGCCAGCTTTTCAGAATCACCGTACAATACCATATTTTCGGAGATATTGTTTTCAATGTGCTTCCCACATGAATTTAGCTGTGGATACAGCTCATCTGAAATCTGTACCATCATATAGTAAAGATCAATAATTGTCTTTTTTAGAGGAACGGATTCCGAATTACTACGTGCAATCTCAAAAAATTCATCGATCAAAGTTTCAAGTCGATTCGCCTTCTCCCATGCGATATGGATGTATTTTAATTTCTTCATATCAGCCATATCCGGGTTTTCATCCAAAAGGCTAAGATATCCTATAACTGAGGTGAGCGGAGTTTTTATGTCATGAGCCAGATATACAATAAGATCATTCTTTTTCTGCTCGGCTCTCTGTGTCTCAAACGCTCGAGTTTTAAGTGTCTGCCTGACATGGTTCAATTTATGTTCAATAATTTCCAGTTCAAGAGATAACGATATTTCTCCATCCTCATCCATGAGCTGGTCGATCCCGTTTACAACTTCATCAAAGTAACTTTTATATGACTTCAGCAGCATCTGAAATAGCACAAACATAAAGGTGATGATTGTTACCGCAAGAATAAACTGCATGTTATTTCCTACTACTTTGAAATAAAGTATATCAGCCTCAGTATCACTTATGTGAAGAATGCGTGCAATGACAGCTGCTATTATATCAGCCAAATGTCCCTGGCTGAGTAAACGCAGGAGGAGTACTGTCAGGACAGCACCAATTGTGATACATAATCCTTTGCCAAATGTGATGCGGCTAAGCTTTGAATAGTTGTAATCTTTTTTTTTAAATTTATTCAATTTTGTATCCGATCCCCCAGACAGTTTTGATATATTTGGGTCTTTCACCGGTATCCCCCATTTTTTCTCGTAAGTGGCGAATGTGTACGGTAAGGGTATTGTTACTCTTGGTATAGTATTCGCCTTGCCAGACTTCATGAAATAAATCCTCGGCACTGACTACGCTGCCTTTGCGTTCCAGAAGAATACGAAGGATTGAAAACTCCGTTGGCGTTAGCAATAGGCTGTTTCCATCCATCGTACATTCATATGTCTTAATATTCATAGTCAATCCCGCATACTCAAAGATTGTTTCTGTTACATGGGGAGCAGAGATTGTATTATATTTTTTGTATCGGCGAAGCTGCGCCTTTACTCTGGCGATCAGCTCAAGCGGTCGAAAAGGTTTTGTAATATAATCATCTGCCCCTAGTGTCAGACCGGTAATTTTATCTGTTTCTGAATCTTTTGCCGTAAGCATGATCACAGGACAAGCATATCCCTTATCTCTCACCATTTGGCATATTGAAAGACCACTGATATCCGGAAGCATAATGTCCAATATAACAAGGTCAAACTCCATATTTTCCATATAGTCAAGCGCTTCTGCACCTGAGTAGAATTTATACACATCCAGATTTTCATTTTGAAGATAGGCTTCAATTAAATCAGCAATTTCTTTCTCATCATCAACCACAAGAATTTTCTCGGTCAAAACATAATACTCCTTTCTGTTCTAAATTTTATATAGTATACCAAATTTACTGTTTCGATTTATTCATTTGTGATTATAAAATCATTAATTTTTTCCTAAGATATTTGGTAATCCATCTTTTCCGGCTTACTAATTGTTTCGACAACAATACTTGGAATTGGGGCTGCATCTAAAAGATGCAAAAACGCGTGCCATCAGACACGCGTTTTATAAACTATATCTATATTGTTCTAGTGACATAATGAGCGGTAATCTGTTAATTCAAACCAAGTTGATTAGCCCATTCCTCTATCTGTTTCGTCATTCCTTTAGACGGAGTATCGCTGAATTTCTTTTCGGTGTAACAGTGCAGCATACCAAAGAGAAACAAAAGCACTATCAAAATAATCAGTTTTTTAATCTTTTTCATTTTACAATCCCTATTCAGATTTGTGGCTATGCTTCAGCCCTTTCAGTAGGAGAACGGATATGCCGCCACATAACAGCAGAATTATGATACTTGTTGCACGCTTCCCCGCAGTGGTGATATGGTAACCGGAAAGGTTGAATATGGCGTTGATAGGATATAAGTACAATAGTTCACTTGACATACCTGCAAACAAGCCGGCACAGGAATATATTTCCGTAAACACCAATGCAAGCCAATATCCCTTTTTCATTCGCGCTACAAATGCAATAATCGGGGAAACTGCCAGAAACACCCCTATGCCGTCTCCTAAATATTCTTTCAGGCACTTCAACACCATTGCCGCTGACAAATCAGAGAAATGCAGTACCGCTTCGGTCAAAAATGTAATGGAAAAGAGCATCAGGTAAATAAAAACGCTGAACATGAAAGCCATTATCATTTTAGCAGTAGTCAATTTTACCTCGTTTACCGGGAGCACACGCAGGGATTTAAGGGTATCATCTTCTTCCTCTCGGCAGATCATATAGCTCCCCAAAAGGGCAATGACCGCAGGCAAGACAAAGAATGTTGCCAATGGCTGTGCTTCATCCATATACCAACCCACGTTGTCAATGTACCGGGAACCCTCATGCACAATCTTTAGGCCATACTGCACATCCGGGCCATCATGTATGCCTTGCCCCTCCACAAAAACAATAACCGCTATCATAACCGTTGCAAAAACAGTAATCCATACAATACTTGAACGGCGGAGCTTCTTATATTCCGCCCAAAGTAAAGTTCGCATAGTTTCACCTCACTTTTCTTTGAGTGCTATCTTCGCAAGTAAAACAGCAGTAATACCCCAAATGCAAATGCAAAGAAACGCCATAGGAATGTTGATTGTCTGTGAAAAGGCAATGCCGGGAATATCTTTGTTCCGCATTAAGATTACAGCCATGCTTGTCAGAGGAAGCAGATACATATTGATTGACATAAAGATGAAACCGCAAAAGGCATAGACCAATGTTATACAAACGGGGAGAATGTAGCCTTTTCTTGATACGGCGATCGCCAAAACCGGCAGCATTGCCAAAGCGGTGAGTACACCAATCTCCAAGCATCGTTCCATCAAATACAGAACGCTTTCCCATTCAAACGCGACATATCCGGGGAGTACGCTGAACAGGATAGTTGCGATTGCAGTAAACAGCATAAAACCCACAGAGTATATGAGCATTACTGAAAATTTGCTGAAAAAATACTCTAATTTTCCCACAGGCACAATCCAAAGCTGTTTCAATAAATCACTCTGTTTTTCTTCGTGGATAAGCATGGTGCAAAATATTCCCAAAATGACCGGAAGGATAATAAAAAGCGTATATCCAAACGCAGACCATTTGTAAAATTCAATCGGTTCAACACCTGTATCTCCACGGTAGTTGAATAGCAGAAAAGCCATAAAAGGCATAATAAGAGAGGCCAAAAGCATGAGCCAGACCATTTTCCTGCGGCGCAGCTTTAAAACTTCCGTTTCAATCAGTTTAAGCAATGCCCTCACCCCCTGTAATCCTCTTGAAGTAGTCCTCTAAGGTGTCATTGCAGAGCTGTGAGCTGACAACGGCCACATCCTGCACCACGAGGGCCTTATTGATAGCCGCCATATCCAGCGTAGTATCATAAAGCCGAAGCGTCTGTTCATCCTGCACAGAATATTCTTTTACATGAAACCCCCGTTCCAAAATCAGCAACGCTTTAGGTACATCAGAAACATTCAGCAGGATATATTTCCTGTTCTTCTTTTCCAATTCTTCCATACTGCTTTCTTCCAGCAAAACGCCGTGGTCGATAATACCGATATCGTCTGCCAGCAGCGCAATTTCTGAAAGAATATGGCTGGAAATCAGGATGGTCTTTCCGTGCATGGCACTTAAATTCTTAATAAAGTCCCGCATCTCTGCAATGCCGATAGGATCAAGGCCGTTAGTCGGTTCATCCAAGATCAACAGCTCCGGGTCATGCAAAATGGCGTTGGCAATGCCAAGCCGCTGCTTCATGCCAAGGGAATATTTGCTGAACAGTTTTTTGCCTTTATAGGGCAGGCCGACAACTTCCAGCGCACTCTTTACCGCATCAGGGGCCGCTGTGCCGCGCAGCTTTGCAAAAATCTCCAAATTCTCCGTCCCGGTCAGGTTGGGATAAAACCCCGGCGTTTCGATGATGGCACCGATACGGGGATATATCCGCTTCTCATTTCCCTTGATATTCCTACCGAACACATCCACTTCGCCAGATGTAATAGTAGCCAAGCCCAAAATCATTCTCATGATCGTAGTTTTCCCGGCTCCATTGCGTCCAAGCAGGCCAAAAATACGGCCCTTTTTAACATGAAGATCAACCGCATTGACCGCCGTTTGTTCCCCATAGATTTTTGTCAGGCGTTTTGTTTCAATTACCAAATCATCCATATAAGGTTTCCTCACTTTCCATTGGTTTGTTTCGTCGGTAAGCCAGCCATTGCGGAACCTAAGCCAGCCACAATTAAAGTATAATCCTTAAACCTTGCCATAACCTTGCCGTAACCTTGTTTTTATCTTACTTTTAACACAGGAAAAGCCCTGCATTTTTACAGGGCTTTCGGAAGTGTTATTGTAAACTCAGCTCCAGAGCCGGGAGTGCTGGCAACGGTAATTTTTCCTTTATGGGCGCTGACGAGCTCCTTGACAATGGACAGGCCCAGACCATTTCCCCTAACGGAACGCGAATGGTCGGCTTGATACATTCTTTTAAAAATATGCGGGAGATCGACAGATGAAATGCCAATCCCATTGTCCTTGACTGTAATAACGGCATAGTCTTGATTTTCTAAAATAGACAATATTATTTGATTGCCTTTGCTATGCACGATCACATTTTGTAGCAGGTTATTCAGAATACGGGTATAAGCGTTGGGGTCTATACGGATAGAATACTCTGTTTCAGGTATTTCTATCTCATATTCAAAGTTGCTGTTTTCTAAAACAGCAACCCAATCAGCCATAATGTTGCGGGACAGTTCATTGAGATCAAAATATTCAAAATGAAAAAGCTGTTCCCCGGCATCCAGCTTCACCCATTCAAACAGGCTTTCCACAAAATGCTTTAGGTGCTGGGACTTATCAAAAGCAACATGGAGATATTCTTCTCTTTCCTCACCTGAAACAATACCGCTTTCAATCGCCTCCAAATATCCCACTAAGGAAGCCAGCGGCGTTTTTACATCATGGGAAAGGCTTGTCATAAGCCGTTTATATGCCTGATCTGCCTGCCGCTGCCCAATAAGCCGGGCCTGATTACTGATAGCAATTTGATTGATGTCATAGCAGATCAGCTTTGTCATATCACTTTCCCTAGCCAAAACGCGGCGGTTGAGGTTGCCCTGCTTCATATCTTCCAGTGCGTCCTTTATTAACGAAAACTGTCCGTGGACATGGCCTAATTTTGAAAGCAGTAATATGATGATAAGCAGGGCAATCACCAACGCTATAAGAAGATAAATATTTACTCCCATATCACGCCTCCTTGTTGAAACGGTAACCCACACCCCGGACGGTCAAAATATAAAACGGATGGTCCGGGTCTGGCTCAACCTTTTTCCGCAGTTTACTGATAAAGGACATAATGTTGTTATCATCGAAAGCATATTCCTCTGCCCATACCTGCGTGTAAATCTGCTTTTTTGTGAATACGCGCCCCTTGTTGGAGGCCAAAAAGTACAGCAGATCAAATTCCTTACCCGTGAGATCAACGGGTACGGCATTGATAGAAACAATACGGTTTTCCTTATCAATCACCATATCCTTTAATGTCAAGATGTCTGGATTTTTTGTAGAAGTGGGATTTAAGGTGGTAAACCGGCGTATGAGGGAGTTGACACGGGCCATCAACTCATTAAGGCTAAATGGCTTTGTCAAGTAATCGTCAGCTCCCAACCGCAGCCCGGAAACCTTATCTTCTTCATCACTTTTTGCCGTGAGCATAAGCACCGGGACATTGCTTGTTTCCCGGATTTTTCGTAACACTTGAAATCCATCTATATCAGACATCATTACATCTAAAATGACAAGGGAACAGTTACTTCTATCTTCATTTGCCAGACGCAATCCCTCCACACCACCGTGAGCCACCAGCGCAGATAGATTTTCCTGTTCCACACATTTTTTCATCAAAGAACAAAGTTCTTTATCATCATCTATAATCAAAACACGATTCATGTTTTAGCTCCTGTTCATTCGTCCATCATCGGGCTTGTTAATGTTCTTCTCATATGTGTTACCTCACTGTCTATATCATGTATTTAAACTGTTTTCGTCAAGCAGGAAATTACGAAGGCCCATGGTAGTAAAGTCTTCTTCATTTCTTCTGACCTTGATATTATCCGACACAATAATGATTTTGCCAGTGCTATAATGCTCCACAAGACCGACATCCACCTTATATCCCCGGATCCGCAGCTCATTATAGATGATATTCTCCATGATATGCGTAATTTCAACCTGCCTGAAATTCAAGCGTGCATTCCGAAGCCCAATGTCTTCAAAGTCCTCTCCTACAATTCTTGTTTCAAAAAAATCTGATAACTTATCTGATACATTCCATAACCCCAAACCAACGCGATAAGCGGGGAACAGCATAAAAGGATAAACACCATCTGATCCGTCAGTTCCACGCCCAGTATTACAAGCAGCTTATATGCCCCAAAACAAATTGCTGCCGGAATGAGGAACGATACCAAAAGCAAAACGCGCCCTTTTTCGGCTCCAAATTTAAACACCAGCGGGATTGACATACTTCCAAAAATGAGGGAGATCACCGTTGCCGCTAAGGTTAAAAACAGCAGTTCCACAATAGCGGCAGGGCTGAATGTAATTTTGCCTGCTATGCCTCCGCCGACCAATCCTACAGCCAAGCCGAATACACTTCCAATCGCACAAAAGATTGCTAGTACAATAAACTTTCCAATCACTAAATCTTTTTTTGAAATGGGCATTATCATAGCATATCGCGCCCATTTGGAGTTATCGTCAAAAGAAAAAGTGGTTACGATCATCATACTGCATAAGATGCCGCAGATGAAAATATATGCTCCCACACCAGAGGTAGGAATAAAAGCCACAGCAAACACCGCAAGTATAAACAGCATAGATTTTGTATTGTGTCCGATATTATATAAATCTTTCAATATAAGGCTTTTCATTTCGCCCGCTCTCCTTTCACATACAGCAGCAGAATATCGTCAATCGTAGCATCATCAACGACAGCCGCTTTATATTTTTTCCTGGCCTTTTCTTTATCAGCCACCAGCACATTCCACTGGTAATCGTCTTTGCGGTAAGCGAGGATCTCCGATTTATCAATCTGATCAAAAACGGCTGCACCGCAGCGGATGATTCCATATTTGTAGCGCAGTTCATCCTTTGTCTTGCAAAACAGGACTTTTCCCTGATGAATAAAGGTAATATAGTCGGCAACCTTTTCTAAATCCGTGGTGATATGGGAGGACATCAGGATGGAATGGTTTTCATCCTGCACAAAATCCAAAAAGACCTCAAGGATATCGTCCCGCATAACCGGGTCCAGACCACTGGTTGCCTCATCCAAAATCAACAGCTTGGGTTTATGAGAAAGCGCCACAGCGATACATAATTTCATTTTCATGCCTTTGGAAAGTGTTTTGATCTCTTTATCCAACGGAAGCCCGAAACGCTTCAGATAATCCCGGTACAGGTACTCATCCCATTGTTTGTAGGCTTTTTCTGAAATCTTACCCACTTTCGCAGGCGTCAATGTTTCATAAAAATTGACGCCATCGAATACAACGCCGATATCCTCCTTCAGCTGTTTTGATGAGGATAATTCCTGCCCCCAAAAAGTAACCGTACCGTCATCTTTCTTAATCAGATCAAGAATTGCATTGATCGTTGTACTCTTTCCGGCTCCATTCTCACCAATCAGTCCCATAATCGTTCCTTTCGGAAGGTCAAACGAAATATGGTCCAGCTGAAATCCGGCATACTTTTTCGTTAAATTTTCCACCCGTAAGATCGTATCCATAGTCACTCCTCCTCCTGATAAAACATAGTCAAAAGTTCAACCAATTTTCCCAATGAAATTCCACTGGTCCTTCCTATATCAGCAGCTTCCTGTAAATGCTCTTCCGCTAACCGCTGCTGTTCCTCCTGATAAAAGTCCTTATTCTGTGCCGCTACAAAACTTCCGCGCCCGACTGTTGTCTCGATAAATCCGTCCCTTTGCAGATCCTCATATGCCTTTTGAACAGTAATGACACTTACATGGATTGACTTTGCCAGTGCCCGCATAGAGGGGATTGGATCGCCCGTCTGCAGTTCGCCGCTCATAATCATAGCTTTTATCTGTGAGGTAATCTGCTCATAAATGGGTTTACTCGTATTACTGCTTATAATAATTTCCACGGGGCCCCTCCATATGCCATATAATGTACTTATTGAACAGGTACATTATAACAACTCCAGTCACATTTGTCAATAGGACGGCATCAGCTGGCAAAATGCTCCAGAAAAATGAGAGCAGCCTCATTTTGTGCTCACCCTTTCTTATGACTGTGGGAAAGCAAAAAACGCTTGACTTTCACGTTACGTCATAGTGTATGATGTAAAAAGAAAAATCAGAAAGGAGGATCTGCTTATGAAAATTACTGCTATCCGTTCAGATGGCGTTTACTCAAAAATTATGGGTGCGCCGAAGGAAAAGAAAAACGATATCTACCGCTACGAGCTGATGATGTCGTTTCAGAAAAAATGGGACTGCTACAGTATCCCGATGAAAGCGGCTACACCAAATGGCTATGACATTATCATGGCAAGTAAAATGCTGGGCCTGATGGAGCCGACTAAGATTGACAGCTCCCAGCAAGAGAATATCAAGCTGATTTCGGATGAAACTCTTTGGGCTGCCTGTAAAGAATCCATAACACGGGCTTTGAAAGGCTTTGAAGAACTTGGTGTGGAATTGCCCGTACAGGAATATGTGTTCAGTATTCTTTTGGCAAATCCCGAAAGCCCCTACATCATTATGAACGAGGGTTATTGTGGGGACGGTGGTATTCCCGGCTTCATTATGGCATGGCTCACGCCTAATGAATACACGATAGGCTGTCTGCCTGTTGCCCTTGCCCACGAGGTAAATCACAATGTCCGCTTTCAATTTATCAAATGGAAGAACGATATTACGCTTGGTGAAATGATGGTCAGCGAGGGACTGGCAGAAAACTACGCCACGCATTTATTTGGAGCGGACAAAGCTGGCCCGTGGGTAACAAAAACGGACATGGAAACCTTGAATGAATATATCAAGCCCATTATCCGTGAGGGGCTTAGTGTGCAGGGGTTGGAAAATCTGAACGCATACCTATACGGTGATGAAATGGCGGCTCTACAAGGCTACCCGCCTGTCGGTCTGCCCTATTGTGCGGGCTATGCGTGTGGCTATCATTTAGTAAAACACTATTTGAAAAAGACAGGAAAGAGCATCGTTGAAGCAACCCTGCTGCCAGCAAGCGAGATTTTGGAAACAGCGGAGGACTTTTGGGATGAATAAGCAACCAAGGACTGTGCATGAGGTTGTTGATCTCACGGGAATAACCGCAAGAACACTTCACTATTACGATCAGATAGGACTTTTTAAGCCCTCTATCGTGACCGAAGCAAAGTACCGCCTTTATACAGAAAGTGACCTGTGCCGTTTGCAGGAAATATTGTTTTTCCGAGAAGTTGGCTTTTCCCTAAAAGAAATCAAGCAGCTTTTGGCTTCCCCCGATTATAACCGCCAGGAAGTGTTGAAAAAGCACATTTGTATTCTTGAAGCGCAACGGGATCGTATCAATGCACTTATTAAACTTGTAGAGGCTGAAATAAGAGGGGGCAGCACCCTTTCCTTTGAGGCTTTCTCTAACTCAAAGATTGCTCGGTTGCAAACGCAATTTAGAGAAGAAATGATAGAGCGTTGGGGTAATACAGACAGCTTCCGGGAATACGAGGAAACCTTCTCTACACAGGCGAGAAAACTTCAAAATGAACAGTTGGACGCCTTTTATTCCTTTGCACAGGAGCTTTTTGAAAGACTGGCCTTATATGAAGATTGCTCTCCGGGCTGTATGGAAGTGCAACAAATCGTAAAGGAGTGGCAACAGTATATCTCCGAACACTTCTATAACTGCGATAAACAAATGCTGATCAATTTAGGAAATCTCTATGTCACCGATAAACGGTTTTCTAATTTCATAAATCGTAATGGCAGCGGAGATTTAGCTGCGTTTTTGAATGAGGCGATCTCCATATTTTGTAATAACCCGAACGCCATCTGACGGAGCGATCTTCAAAACAAAAACAATAAAAAATAGGATCTGTTCTCTGGAAAAGGAGCATAAACAGAACAAGACCACAAGGGAAGTAAAATCCTCGTGGTCTTTGTTATGGTACTTCTAATTTATAACCTATACCGACAATATTTTTGATATATTTAGTCTATATAAACTATAAATATGACAGCATTCTGTCATATTTCATATCTTTTTTACGCAATGAAGTCTTGCCTGGACTTTATGCCCCTATCCTTTTCGCACTGGCCTTCTATACTTAAAATTCGGTTATACTATTAAGTATTCTGACCATGATCCAGTATCCTCCTTCATCATTAAAAAGTTATAAGTTATCTCCATCCGCTTTATTCATCGTGATTGATGTATTTCCCATTCTTTGCAAAATTTCCGCCCACTGCTTTAAATCCCCACATAAAATGCAGCGGAGTTTCAAATAATATCAGTATCAATTCGCAGGGAGAGGCATAAGACATGGAGCATCAGGTGATTTTACATTCTGATATGAACAATTTTTACGCCAGTGTTGAATGCCTGGACAACCCAAAACTCCGGGGAAAACCTATGGCAGTCACAGGTGATCCGGATGCCCGCCACGGCATTGTTTTGGCGAAAAATTATGAGGCAAAGAAATACGGTATCACTACGGGAGAACCCTTATGGATGGCCCGCCAGAAATGCCCTGATATCCTCTTTACACCGCCCCGTTATGAGCGTTATATTCAGTTTTCCCAGGCTGCCCATGAAATCTATGAGGAATATACCGATCAAGTGGAAACCTTCGGATTGGATGAATGTTGGCTGGATGTCACTGGTTCCACACACCTTTTTGGAACCGGGAAAGATATGGCGGATGATATTCGCAGCCGGATAAAAAAAGAGCTGGGTATCACAGCAAGCGTAGGGGTATCTTTTAACAAAATCTTTGCAAAGCTTGGCAGTGACTTAAAGAAGCCGGACGCCACAACCGTGATCGACCACAATTTTCAGTCAAAAATATGGCACCTGCCTGCAAATATGCTTCTCTATGTTGGAAAAGCGACTTATGCCAAGCTGTTGAAATATGGCATTCGAACAATCGGTGATCTGGCCTGCGCGGATCTCTCCTTTTTGGAGAGACTGCTGGGCAAGAATGGAGTGATGTTATGGGCATTTGCCAACGGACTGGATCGTTCTCCAGTCTCGTATTCTTACTCCCGGCGAATCATAAAAACGATAGGCAACAGTGTGACAACCCACCGGGATCTCCTAAACGACACGGATATCAAAATCATTTTATATATACTCTCGGAAAGCGTGGCAGAGCGGATGCGGAATGAAAATTTCTACTGCCGCAGTGTTCAGATCAGCATCCGGGATAATACGCTGGTTTCCTATGAGCGGCAGGGACGGCTCCCCCTCCCGTCCTGCACTTCCCAGGCGATTTTCCAAAAAGCATTTGAATTATACAAAGGCAATCCGCCACAAAATCCCGTTCGCAGTCTGGGCGTTCGTGCCTGCAATCTGTTCGTTATGAAATACCGCCAGCTTTCTTTTTTGGAAGACGCAGCCAGAGACCAGAAACAGGAAGCTCTGGAACATGCCATTGACGATGTCCGCAAGCGGTATGGACACTACTCCATCCAGAGGGGCATTATGCTTATGGATAGCAGACTCTCTCATCTTGACCCGGTTGCGGAGCATACAATCTATCCAGAGGCATTCCTGAAAAGCCAAAATAAATAATCAAAAAATTGGGAGGAAAACCAAATGTGCGGAAGATACAGTTTATTCACAGATGAAGAAAACCAAGAAATTTTGAGGATTGTCAGGTCCTTAGATGCCAGATATCCCGGAAACACGATGAAGCAGGGGGAAATCTATCCAACCAATACCGCCCCCATTATCTGCCGGCAGGACGATAAAGTCATTCCCGAACTCAGCATCTGGGGATTTCCCCGTTTCGGTGCAAAAGGTAGTATTATCAACGCCCGCTCCGAAACTGCTGATGAACGTCCAATGTTCCGGAAAAGTCTGCATACCCGCAGATGTGTAATCCCAAGCACTGGGTTTTACGAATGGTCCCAAAATGGTCCCAAAACAAAGTACCGATTTCATCTGCCTGATGAGAATATTCTTTATATGGCGGGGATTTTTAATGAATTCAAGGGCGAGAATAAATTTGTTATCCTTACAACCGGCGCGAATAACTCCATCGCTGATGTACATGACCGTATGCCCGTTATCTTACAAAAGTCCATGGTGGAAGACTGGGTGATATCCGAGGACTTTGCATTGTCATATCTACATGCTGTTATGCCGGCTCTGCAGCGGGAAACAGCATCTTAAAATATATAAAAGCTGGGATAAGTATCATCTCATCCCAGCTTCAGACTATTAAGGTTCTGAGCATAGTATCATCAATACAGGAGATGAAGATCTAGTTATTCTCACAATACTTAATAAATCACACTTTTCAAACAATACATTTAAGGTCTATTTATTGCTTTAAAGAGCTGCTAGCTTTTCTAAACTTTCAGACTATCAAACCATGCTTTTATTTCCTTTTCACTCACATTTACATCAAATCTCTTACCATCCTTTAGAATCGCACCCGGACAGGAGGACTCCAATTCAGCGTTGGTATTACCCATTCCACTGCTTCCGGATGTCGCCACTGGAATAATAATCTTGCCATTCCAATCATATTGTTCCAAAAATGTATTAATGATTGCGGGGGCTATGTACCACCAGATGGGAAAAGCGAGAATCAGCATTTTGATATTTTCTGCACTCTCCAGTTTATTAGCTATCTCTGGTCGGAATGACTTATCATTCATCTCCACACTGCTCCGGCTATTTTTATTCATCCAGTCAAGATCTGCAGAGGAATATGGTATCTCCGGATGAATTTCATGTAAATCCCCATCTACTACGTTCGCAATCTTCTTTGCCAGTTTCGCTGTTATTCCTGTTGCTGAAAAATACGCTACTAATATTTCACTCATAGTTCTATTCCTCCTATTTCATATAGTAAACTTACGACTTTTCGTTCTCATTTCGGCAGTCCTCACACTGTCTCTTCTATACAAAGGCGATACACATTTTTATATATCATCTGTATGTATATGCTGTAACAAATACTTATATGATTATAACACTATACACGCTATACATCAGTAAAAACAATACTACATTTTAGGAAACCCTGCAAATACCACATCATATTGTGCCATATCAGTTACTCGTCTGCGGATTGCCGGACGGCAGTTTGGGTCATTCATTTCGATAGAACTCCTGCTCTTACTATTTTGCCAGTCAAAGTCCTCATTTGTGTATGCTGTCTCTGCCTGAATTTCAAATAAATCTGTTCCGATTTCAATTTGCCGGTTTTTCCGCCAGTCTTTTTGTTACCCCGCCCGCGCTGCCAATGTTTTACTCATAAAAATCCTCCTTAATAATAAATTAAATTTGCTGATCTTATTTTCTATCATGTTTCTAATATTTAATATACAACTTGAAGTTAGCTCTAAGTCAATATGTATTTTTAAATATCATACAGGCTGAAAATAAGAAATGCGTAAAAAAAAACAGCACGGATGTCTGTGGGTGACAAGACATCTGTGCTATTTCTGAGTAAATGCGGAAATTATCTTTCAAGGACCATATACCATGGGAATTCCGATATTTCTTCTGCTATTTTTTAATTTTATTTAACTGGGCATTGAGGATCAGCATGGCATTTTCCGGTAAATCCTGGCCCATTCCCCCCACCATATCTGCCATATCTTTGAGTGTCTTCTGGCCTACCATTTTAAGCATACTGCCTTTGATCTTCATACCCGTCATGGCACTGATAGAATTGGACAGTATGTTGGACGCATCCTTGTTCTTCAGAATATCATCCACGGTATCGTTGATAGAATAATACCCTTCAGGAAATTCCAGAGAAGTCACATTAGCCATCTCCGCAGCAGCCTGGTCAAACCAGTTGACCGCGCCAGCGTTATCGTCCTCCTCCTCTTCCTGGGGAAGCGTATAAATTCTCGGTTTTTCCGCCACCTTCTCCAGTGTAAGGCTGTCCGTACAAGAACCTGCCTTTGCCGTCACTGTAGTAAACCCTTCTCCAAGGGGCACATGTTCAAATATAACAATCTTATCCGCCTCTTTCGTCTCAAAAAGCCTGCCCCCAACATACAGACTAACTGACGGCTGGTTGGAATATACTTTCACTGTAGTGGTGGTGTCCGCTCTCCTGGCATAACGTTTTCCGCAGACGTAGACAAACGGCTCCGTGCTCCAGTATGCCTTGTAGAGATAGAAGGCCTCTTTTTTGATCTTTCTGTCAAGGGTGACAAGACCTTTGTTGTTGCGCCCTGCCACACCGCCCTCATTTCTGGCGGCGCATCCGAAATCAAACATATTCCACACATGGCTGCTCCAGATATACTCCCGCTCCATAAGGATCTTGGCCATATGCTCATGGTATTCTGCCTGATAGGCCTCGGAATAGTCACGGCATTTCGGTTCATCCGGCTGATAAGTAATGATTCCCTCCGCGCCGTATTCCGAAAGTCCGATACAACGTTTTGGATACTTGCTGTGGTATTGATCCAGCCATTCCTCATTTTTTGTATATTCCCCGCCGTACCAGCCAAAATAGTGGTTATAGCTCTCAATATCTGTTATATCATGCAGGGAGCTGTCCTCCGGTGTAACACTTACATGGGCTATGGTGGTCAATCGGGTATCGTCCAATTCTTTTACAAGGGCATTTAAGTCCCTGTGGTTTTCCGCCATTCCCGGTTTTTCACCGCAGATAGTAATTTCGTTGGAGATTCCCCAAAAACAGATGGAGGGGTGATTATAACTCTGGTAAATCAAATCTTTCATTTGGCTTCTGCAGTTTTCATGAGCTGCAGGGTCATCGCTCTGGGTGCTGATGTACGGGATTTCTGCCCACACGATAAAACCATACGCATCGCAGGCATCATAAAAATCCTGGCTGTGCTGATAGTGCGCAAGGCGCACAGTATTGGCACCTACTTCCCGGATCAGCTCTGCATCCCGGTAATGATCTTCCCTGGTAAGCGCATTCCCTCTGTAAAGAATATCCTGGTGTCTGGATACGCCGCGCAGCTTCATGGGCCTGCCGTTTAGGAAAAATCCTTTCTCCGGGTCAACGGAAAACTCACGGATACCAAAACGCTGTGTCACTTCATCCACCACTTCATTTCTCCTCACCAGGGAAGCTGTGCAAGTGTACAGATATGGGTCATCCACCCCCTGCCACAGATGAGCCTCCGGGAGAAACTGCTGTACATTGGGCGCATCTGCCGGACGCCATGCTTCTGCCTCTGTCACTCCAAGTGCATTCTTTATTTCATACCGGACGGTATAATTTTCATCTGCATTTCTGACCCAGGCTTCCAGGCTAAGCATAGCTCCCTGCCCTGTCACTTTAGGGGTGATCTTCAGTCCCGGTGCACCAAAAAAATCCAAGTCAAAATGAGCCTCGGACACTACGATCAGATTCACTCCCCTGTACAGACCACCGTAAAAGGTAAAGTCAGCCATCTGGGGATATATATTGCTCTTCTGGCTGTTATCCACCTCTATTGCCATGAGATTTTCCCCGTTCTCTTTCAGCAAATCTGTAATATCCGCACGGAAAGAGGAGAAACCGCCCTCATGGTATACCGCCTCTGTCCCATTGACATAGACCCGGCCCGACAGGGCGGCTGCAAGGATTTCCACGTAGACGCGGCTGCCTTCCATACGTTTTGGCGCCTTAAAACTCTTCGCGTACCAGCATATTCCTCTGTGATAATCCCCTCTTCCATCCTGCCCGTCCACCCCATTCCAGGTGTGGGGCAGGTCCACAGCTTCCCAATCCTCAGGCAGTGTTTCCGGCATGCCTGTGTTCTCTTTCTGAAAATACCAGTTATGATCAAAATTTATGACTTGTCTCATTAGAATCCTCCGTTTTTCCCAGATATGGTAGTTATTGAACTTGTACTAATCATATATTTTGGTCAAAAAATTGGCAAGGGATAATTCTTTGAAGATTTCATACAATTTTACTTTTCTGATGCAAAGCGGCAGTTTTTATCACATTCCCGGTGATAAAAAAAGAGACGAGGAATCTCTCCTCATCTCCTGTTAAAACGTCTTATACGTCATGCTTCTTTGCTGCTTTCATACGGGCCATGGCTCTTGCCAGGGATGCCTTGGATACATAGTATTCCTGCAGGCTCTGCTGCTGCCTGAGCTGTTCTTCGGCGCGGTCCAGGGCATCCTGCGCACGCTTCAGATCAATATTCTCAGGATATTCACAGCTGTCAACCAAAACAGTCACACGGTTATTGATGATCTGCGCAAACCCATTTCCCACTATGGCTGTCTTCCACTCTTCGCTGTCAGCGGGTTTGAAACGCATCTCACCGGGTACAATGGCAACCATCATATCCGCATGGTGGGACAGAATGGAAATCTGTCCGTCCTTTGCAGGAAGCATGATACTGGTTCCTCTGCCGTGATAAAAATCTTTATCACTGGAAACGATATTCAGTCCGAATGTATTCATATACATGCACTCCTTTTCATCCCGGCATTACTGCTCGGCTTTTGCCTTCTCCACCACCTCGTCAATACTGCCCACATTAAAGAATGCATTTTCCGGATACTGATCCATCTCCCCGTCCACGATCATCTTAAAGCCGCGGATAGTCTCTTTCAGAGGTACATATTTTCCGGCAATACCGGTAAATACCTCAGCCACATGGAACGGCTGGGACAGGAATTTCTGAATCTTTCTGGCACGGGCAACCACTTTCTTGTCGTCCTCAGAAAGCTCTTCCATACCTAGGATCGCAATGATATCCTGCAGCTCTTTGTACTTCTGCAGATACTCCTGCACCCTTCTGGCCACTTCGTAGTGTTCTTCTCCAACCACATCAGCTTCCAGAATACGGGAAGTGGATTCCAGCGGATCAACAGCCGGGTAGATACCCTGCTCCACAATCTTCCTGGACAGAACCGTGGTGGCGTCCAAATGAGCAAATGTGGTAGCCGGAGCCGGGTCAGTCAGGTCATCGGCAGGCACATAGACAGCCTGCACACTGGTAACAGAACCGTTCTTAGTGGAAGCGATCCGCTCCTGAAGCTCACCCATCTCCGTTGCCAGCGTAGGCTGGTAGCCAACGGCTGAGGGCATACGTCCAAGAAGTGCTGAAACCTCGGAACCGGCCTGGGTAAAACGGAAGATATTATCAATGAACAGCAGCACATTCTGGTGCTCCTGGTCACGGAAATATTCTGCCATGGTAAGCCCCGTCTCCGCCACACGCATACGTGCGCCCGGCGGCTCATTCATCTGTCCGAATACCAGAGCTGTTTTCTCCAGAACACCGGATTCCTTCATCTCTGTCCAAAGGTCATTTCCCTCACGGGAACGTTCCCCAACACCGGTGAAAATGGAATATCCGCCGTGCTCTGTGGCAATATTGCTGATCAGCTCCTGGATCAGAACGGTCTTACCTACACCGGCACCGCCGAACAGACCGATCTTACCGCCTTTTGCATAAGGTGCCAGAAGGTCGATGACCTTGATACCCGTCTCTAGGATCTCCACTACCGGGCTCTGCTCCTCGAAGCTCGGGGGATCTCTGTGGATGACCCAGTGCTCCGCATTCTCAAGCTGTTCTCCGTTGTCAATGGTTTCGCCCAACACGTTGAACAGACGTCCCAGCGTCTCTTTTCCTACCGGCACGGAAATTCCTGCTCCTGTAGCTTCAACCTCCATATCTTTACTAAGGCCGTCGCTGGAAGCCAGCATGATACAGCGCACCGTATTATTTCCAATGTGCTGTGCCACTTCCATTACAAGCTTCTTTCCATTATTCTCTACGGTAAGGGCATCTTTGATATACGGAAGGTTCTGGTCTTCAAATTCTACGTCTACAACAGGTCCCATAACCTGTACGATTTTTCCTTTTTCCATAACGATTGCATCTCACAGTCGTGAGGAAACCTCCTTCCTGCTTGCTAGTTTTTATTCTTCTGTGCCTTGGCACCGCTGATCACCTCAGTGATCTCCTGGGTGATCGCAGCCTGACGCACACGGTTATACTTAATTGATAAATCTTTCAGCATGTCTTTCGCACTGCTGGTAGCCGCATCCATTGCCATCATTCGGGAATTATGCTCACTGGCATATGATTCCACCAGACAGCCGTAAATGATACCGTGCAGGTAATTGGGAACAATGCTGTTCAGGACTTCTTCGGCGGAGGGGACCATCTCGATCTCCTCCTGATGAATATCCACCATCACCTGTGCCGGTGTATGGAAACTCGCCTTTTTAAGGGGAAGGAGCTGCTGCATCTCTGCCACCATATTGGCAGCATTCGCCATTCTGGTGTAGATAATATACACCTCATCCAATTCCCCTGTCACATAGCTGGCGATCATTTTTTCCGAGATCACCCTGGCTCTGTGCATGGTCGGCTTCTGGACTGTGAACCGGAAATTTGTATCCACGTCCACGTTCTTTTTATAGAAATACTGCCTTCCCACTTCCCCTAACACAAAAAGCTGGGGATGGGCATCCTTTTCCATACATTCCTCTGCTATCTTAAACACATTGTGGTTGTAAGCACCGGCAAGGCCCTTGTCTGCGGAAACTACAATATAGCCTGTTCTTCTCTCCTCTTTCGGCACGGAGGACCGCTCATCAAAGTAGCGGTTCCCTTCCGTATCGGGAGGCATATGGCGGAGAACACGGCCGATCGCAGACTGCAGGGCGTAAAAATACGGCTCCGTATCTGCCAGCACTTTCCTGGCTCTCTTTAACTTGGAGGAGGAAATCATGTACATGGCGTTGGTGATCTTCATCGTATCCTGGATACTGTTTATACGGCTTTGTATCTCTTTTGCACTTGCCATCTCATCACCTGCTCTTATTCTTAAATTCCTCTGCCGCTTTTAAAATCTTCTCACCCAGCTCATCAGAGAGGACCTTTTTCTCCTCTATCTCCTGACCGATCTCAGGATGATCCTTCTCAAAATAAGCCAGCATATCCGCCTGGAATGCTTTTACATTCCTGATATCCACATCGGAAAACACCTTATGTGTGGCAGTCCAGAGGGTAATAACCTGCTCATGGTTGGACAGCGGATGGCACAGCGGCTGTTTTAAAAGCTCCATCAGCGTCTTTCCATAGGAAAGCTGCTCTTTTGTAGCATCATCCAAATCAGATGCAAACTGTGTAAATACTTCCATTTCCCTGTACTGCGCCAGGTCAATACGCATACTTCCCGATGCCTTTTTCATGGCCTTTGTCTGTGCCGCACCGCCTACACGGGATACGGAAAGACCTACATTGACAGCCGGGCGGTTACCGGCAAAGAACAAGTCACTTTCCAGGAAAATCTGTCCGTCTGTGATGGAAATCACATTGGTCGGGATATAGGCGGAAACATCACCTGCCTGTGTCTCGATAATGGGAAGCGCTGTGATAGAGCCGCCGCCTGCCTCGTCGTTCAAACGGCTGGAACGCTCCAGCAGTCTGGAATGCAGATAGAATACGTCACCCGGATAAGCCTCACGCCCCGGAGAACGTTCCAGAAGCAGAGAGAGGGCACGGTAAGCCACCGCATGTTTCGACAGGTCATCATAGACGATCAGCACATCCTTGCCCTGGTACATAAAATACTCTGCCAGAGCAGTTCCTGAATAAGGAACAATATACTGAAGGGGCGCGCAGTCACTGGCTGTTGCCGCAAAGACCGTGGTGTAATCCATGGCGCCGTATTTTTCCAGGGTTCCGGTGAGTTTTGCAACCGTGGAGGCCTTCTGGCCGATGGCCACATAGATGCACATAACATCCTTGCCCTTCTGGTTTAAGATAGCGTCAATAGCAATGGATGTCTTACCTGTCTGACGGTCACCGATGATCAGCTCACGCTGTCCGCGGCCAATGGGGAACATGGAATCAATGGCCAGAATACCGGTTTCCATGGGAACAGAAACAGATTTACGGTCAATGATGCCAGGGGCTTCCTGTTCGATGGGACGATAGTCCTTGGCATCAATCTCCCCTTTTCCGTCAATGGGTGCGCCCAGGGCATCCACGATCCTTCCGATATAGCCTTCGCCAACCGGAATACCTGCCCTTTTCTTCGTGCGGACAACCTTTGTGCCCTCTTTGATCCCCATGTCCTTGCCGAATATGATGACACCGATCTCATTTCTCTTGATATCCTGCACCATACCCTTGACACCGTTCTCAAAGGTCACGATCTCTCCGTACATCGCATGGTCTATTCCATAAACAGTGGCAATACCGTCACCGACCCAGATCACGTTTCCCACTTCACGGACACCCGTTGTCATATCGAAATTTTCTATTTCTTCTTTCAGAATGGAGATAATCTCCTCTGAATTGATTGAACTCAAAGCGTTCACCTCCAGGTCAATTTTTGTTGTAGTGCATTGATTTTGCCTTTCAGGCTGTAATCAATCTCCTGGTCACCTACGCGGAGGGTAAATCCGCCCACCAGGTCTTTTTCTTTCTGTAACTGAAATGCTACATCCTTTACATGGTATTGCCTGCAGAGAAATCTTTTGATTCCTTCAAGCTGCTCCTCTGTAGGAAGTACCACATAAGACAGAGTTGCATTTAAAATATTGTTTTGCTCGTTGTAATACTCCTGATATGCCTTAAAAATCTCCTGTGCCTGGCCTGCTTTGTGGTATCTGCACAGTATTTTCATAAAATTATGTATCTCTTTCGGAAAAATCCGGTCTACAACCCTCTGTTTCGCCGCCAGGGATACAACAGGGCTTGAAAGCACTTCTGACACCTGTGGAACTTTCTCTAAAAGTTCTCTTGCGCCGGCTGCAGATTCCGGTGAAATATTCAGCTCATACAGCACTTTCCCGTAATTATTAAGACTCTCTGTCATCTGCATCACCTGCTTCTGCTAAAAATGTGTCGTAGAGCATTCTGCTTCCCGCTTCGCTTCCGCCTGCAAGCATTTTCTTTGCTGCTTCCACTGCAAGACCTGCGATTTCGGTTTTTGCTCCTGCCAGGGCATTTTCCTTTTCCTGTTCTGCCGTTTTTCTGGCATTTTCCAGGATTCTGGCAGCCTGCTCATTGGCTTCCCGAACGGTACGCTCTGTCAGGGTCCTCGCATCCGCTTTTGCTTCCTCGATGATCTGTGCGGACTGGGATTTTGCGCCGCTTATTGCCATTTCATACTGGCCCTTCAGCTCATTCGCCTTTCCTTCTGTAGTTCTGGCATTTTCAAGCTGCTGTGCGATGAGTGTCTTTCTTTTTTCCATGATTCCAAGTATCGGTCCGATCAGGAATTTTTTCAGTAAGAGATAAAGAACTATCAGGTTAATTATGGTCCAGATAAGGCCCCAGCCTAAACTCAGCACCTGTCTTCACCTGCCTTCCTTATTTTACGAATAAGAGTAATAAAGCGATAACGAAACCGTAAATAGCAGTTGCCTCCGCAAGTGCACATCCAAGTAACAGTGCTTTACTGATCTTACCTTCTGCCTCCGGCTGCCTTGCGATTGCTTCTGTTGCCTTTGATGTTGCAAGACCGATACCTAAACCTGCTCCTAAACCTGTTAGAACTGCCATACCTGCACCAATTGCTGTTAACATATCTCTGTTCTCCTTTTCTAAATATATTTTGAATGATGACTTACTCTTCTATCTGTTCCTTGATAAAGAGCGAAGTTAAAAAAACAAACACGTAAGCCTGGATCAGGCCATCGAAAATGTCAAAATAAAAGCTGAATGGAATGGGTAAAACGACCGGTAAGATCATTTTGATCAGTTCCATTACAACAAATGATCCAATCACATTGCCGAACAACCGCATACAAAGCGATACCGGACGGATAAATATCTCCATAATGTTGATCGGTGTAACAATGGCCATGGGTTCTGCAAAACTGTGCATGAACCGCTTGAACCCTTTCTGCTTCCATCCTGAATATTCAATCAGGAAGATGCTTATGACCGCCAGCCCTGCTGTCACGTTTAAGTCCTTTGTGGGCGGTTTAAAGCCCAGAAGACCAATTAAGTTAGCCACGCCAATGTAGATGGCAGCGGTAATCAAGTAAGGAATATACTGTTTTCCTCTCTCGCCCAGAATATCCGCGAAAAAGTCATTCAGAAATCCAATAGCTGATTCCAGAGCCAACTGTTTCTTACCGGGATTTTCCACCTTCAGATTTCTGACAAGAACGATCGACAATATTGTCAATGCTGCCATAATGATCCAGGTCACCACCACGGACTCCGTGACTGGTATCCCGCCAAAAATTGGGATGGTAAATACGGTCTCGCAGTTCAGCTCTTCCGTAATCCTATCCGCTATAGTTCCCGTAGGACATCCTCCCTTTCTATTTTATGATTTTTTAACTTCTCCTTTCTTATTTATTTATGATTCCAGAAAACATTACAGCTAATTTTTTCATTTGTCAATCTTTCTTTATATTTTTTTAGATGTGGCTTTCTTATGATTTTCCGGACAATTTTTCAGACATTTTTTCATTTTCTTTTGTGATTTTCCGCCGGTTTTTGGAAGGTTTTCGTGTACCAATCGGTATACAGAAAAATACAACTGCTTTTTTTCATAAATACAAGTCATTTTACAGCCTGATTTTTGTAAAATTTGCTTATACCCTTATAAAACCAACAAGTAAAAAACGCCCCATTCACGAAAAATGAGGCGTTTTTTTGTTAGGTTTTCACATTAATAGCCTAGCTTAGTAAAAACATTTCTCGGCTCATCCCAGATCACAAGGTCTGCCCTGCTGTCTGAGTGGTGGTGTTCTTTATGAATGATGACCAGATTTTTGCCCTCAAAATATTTGATATACTTGGAGAACACTTCTGAATCCATGGTAGTTCCCAAAAGTATCAGGGTATCTGCATTCTCAATTTCCCAGGTTGCCCTTGTCATGAGCTGGCTGTCCATCATCTCACCGAAAAGTGCCACCCGGGGACGGATAACACGGCTGCAGTCTTCACAGAGGGGGACTTTCCTCGATGCTCTTATATATTCCAGCGGATACTTTCTTCCGCAGTGGGGACAAATATTCTCATGAATGTTTCCGTGAAGGTCTATTACATTTTTGCAGCCGGCTTTCTGGGGGTATCCGTATATATTGCCGGTTATAATACATCTGAGCTTACCGTTTTTTTCCATCCTTGCCGCTACGCGGAAGGTATCGCTGGTATCCATATCTCCCTGAAGAACCTCATTCCGGTAAAATTTAAAAAATTCTGCCGGTCTGTTGTTATAATACACGCTGGTAAAAATATCCTCCGGGGATACACCATACGTATTCTCGATCTCATAGGCTTTCTCCGGTGTCTTCATTCCCATATAACCACACTCTGCCATCATGCCGGAACCGCTCAAAATGACTGTATAGGAGCTTTCGTCAATAATCTTTTTCAACCGCTCGATCTTTTTTTCCTCATCCATAACTTTTTCCTCCTCCCGGCGTATCTTATGTTTATATTTTACCATTTTTCTCTGTTTTTATAAAGGCTTTTTTCAGTAACCATGCCCCGTTGAAACGGTTCCTTCTTCTTATGTAACCAGGTCACCAACAAAATCTGTGTCTTTTGGTAAAATTTGTGATAAGATAATAACAGATAGAAAGGAAGTGCCAGAATATATGGAAAAACTTATCATCGCGGGTGCCGGACCTGCCGGAATCTCTGCCGCACTGTATGCGGTCCGCTCCGGTATTACACCGCTTATCATACACAAGGGTATCGGCGCCCTGGAAAAAGCCGTTAAAATCGAAAATTATTACGGACTTCCCGAACCCGTCTCCGGACAGGAGCTGTATGAAAACGGCCTGAAGCAAATAGAATCCCTGGGTGTCCCGGTTGTGGAGGACGAGATGCTGTCCGTGGAATACGACGGTGATTACACAGTCCACACAATCTCCTCAACTTACCAGACAAAGGCTTTAATCCTGGCAACCGGTACCAAACGAAACACCCTTGCCCTGAAGGAAGCCCGCAGATATGAAGGCAGCGGCATCAGCTATTGTGCCATCTGCGACGGTTTTTTCTACCGCCAGAAGGATGTGGCAGTCATCGGCAACGGGGAATATGCCCTCCATGAAGCAAAAGTGCTGGAACCCATGGCCGCCAAAGTCACCATTCTCACCAACGGCATGGAGCCTACTTTTGAAAAAGATGCCCTCGGAACCATACAGGTTGAGACAAAGAAGATCATTTCCGCCGGAGGAGATCCCACTTTAAAATGGCTGGAGCTGGAAGATCATGAAAAATTCCTGCTGGACGGACTTTTTGTGGCGCTGGGAACCGCAGGGAGCACAGATATTGCCAGAAAACTGGGATTAATGATAGAAAACAATCATATCATGGTAGAGACCGACACCAGCACTGCGCTGCCCGGCCTTTTTGCCGCAGGGGACTGTACCGGCGGCCTGCTCCAGGTTTCCAAGGCTGTCTATGAGGGCGCCCTTGCAGGAACGAGAGCTGTCAACTACTTAAAAAAGACGCCAAATGCAGTGTAACACGGTCACAGAAAAGCGGGCCTGCATCTGATAAAATAGGCTCGTAAAGATGAGAAACCAATAATTTATGATAAAAATTAAGGAGTGTATAATTATGGCAATGGTATTTGATGAGAAAAACTTTAAAAGTGAAGTACTGGAATCTGATGTTCCTGTAATGGTGGATTTCTGGGCAACCTGGTGTATGCCCTGCCGCATGCTGGGACCGGTCATTGAGGAGATTGCGGAGGAATCCAAAGGTGCATATAAAGTGGGAAAAGTAAATGTGGATGAGAATCCGGGGCTGGCTTCCACTTACGGGGTTATGAATATTCCTACTATACTGGTGTTTAAGAATGGAAAGGTTGCGGAGAAATCTGTGGGAGTTGTTCCGAAAGGACAGCTTGTGAATCTGCTGAAATAAAAGCAGTGCCGCCAGATATTTTGATCAGTGACCGCCGGGAATAATAAAAGGGAGTGGCTTTTTTGCCGTATAACCGGAGTACAGGCAGCTGATCCGGTATAGGACAGATGCCACACCCTTTTATATCTGTCAGTAAATGGGCAGAGTCACTTTGCAGCCAGTATGGTATTGTATCTGAGAAGCGCTTTCTGACAGGCATTAAGGCAGCACTTCATACAGGCTGCTCTTATTTTCTATCTTAATCCCCCCGCGGAACAGAGAGATATCGCCTTTTTTTACCATTTGCTTCAGGGTTCTGCTGACCGCCTCCCTGGCACTGCCGATGGCTTTCGCGATCTCTTCGTGGGTCATGTGGATGCTGTCATTCTTCCTCTGGGCAGATTCATCAATAAGAAATGCTGCAATCCTCTGGGTCAGGCTCATGAACATAATTTGCTGAAGTGCCTCCACAACACTGGAAAAACGCTCTGTAGCGATTTTGTAGGCATAGTTCTCCACATAGATATTGTCCGCCGCAAGGACAGAAAATACGGGAGCCGGTATCAACAGGACTTTGCAGTCCGTCTCCGCCTCGATCTCCACATCAAAAGTGATGGCAGAGAGAGCACAGGAGGCTGTCAGGACACAGGTATCCCCTTCCCGAATCCGGTATATGGTCACTTCTTTGCCCTCATCTGACAGAAGGTAAGCGCGGATAACCCCCTTTAAAATAAACACAGTGCCCAGGCATTCCCTGGTGGGGGAATAGATCAGGCTTCCTGCAGGATAGTGCACTTCCCTGGAATCCCGACATACTCTCTCCTGCTGCTCTTTCGTCAAATGCTCCCAGAAGGGTGTCTGTTCCAGAACTTCTTTTATTCTATCTTCCATTTTTATATCCTTCCCTTGCAATTCCATTTTTTGCCCTTTCAATAAGATATGCGTGTGAAATATGAAAAAAGGAGAAAATTCCTTTATGAGACATAAGAAACTGTCTTTTTACCTGCTTGGTTTTACGGTTCTATTGGTATTGATACTCTCTGTCCTCTGGCTGGACCATTCCTCCCGGCTGCGGATTGCATGTGTGGGGGTATCCGAAAAGCCTGGACTTTAAACCTGACGTTGTGCTGATCCTATCAGGAACTGCCCTTCCGGCCAAAGGTCATTCTCATGTCACCTGCAGCCGTATTTCCGGAGAATTTCAGTCCCGCAAAGCCCTATAAAATTCAGACCCACGTGGCCTGCGAAGCGGCAAAAGCAGTCCGTGAGCTCGGGGAGGAGCCGGGACTGCCTTTTATTGATATATGAGGTGACAGCCAAACACCCGGAATTCTTCCTTCAGGACGGGATCCATCCCAATAAATTAGGTGCCGGGACCATTGCCAGAACCGCTTATGAGAAACTGAAGGATTTGGGGTATTAGGCGCTTCCCCTTTTTTTCAATATACCATATATGGGGAAGTTATTCCAGTACGGAAAACATTTTATCTGTTCTGCCTGCATTTTATCATTTCTTCACGGATTTTTGGCATCTCTTTATCCAGGCGGTAAAAAAGCATGAGCACAAAACAAAGAGCCACGCAGATAACCGGAATCCAGTTATAGCAAAAACTGATGGCGCTCTGAGCACCTGCTGACTGCACGGCTTTGGCTGCGTCAAACCCGCCGGCTGCAAGAATCC
This sequence comes from Blautia pseudococcoides, assembly GCF_001689125.2. Lineage (NCBI taxonomy): Bacteria > Bacillati > Bacillota > Clostridia > Lachnospirales > Lachnospiraceae > Blautia > Blautia pseudococcoides. Next base: position 1,899,094 of record NZ_CP015405.2, read on the forward strand.
ATCCCATAACCGCCTGTCCAAGACCGAGTCCCAGCTTCTGGGCTGTGCTGACGCCTGCATTGCCCATTCCCACAGCAACGACTCCTGTTTTCCACTGACCATATTCGATGGTATCCGATACCATCCCAAAAGCCATCCCCCCTGCCGCGCCCAGGCCTACACCTTTCACTGCATTAAAGAATATGAGCAGTGGAAGGTTGGTACCGCACAGGCCTGTGCCTGCAAAGCCTGTGATCATGGCAATAAGCCCAACCTGATATGTTCTGTGTTTTCCAAACTTCTTCATGAATGCCGGTGTAAAGAACATAATGACAAATTGTGCAATGGATAACGCATTGTTGATAGGTGTATAGTACCCTATATCTCCAAGCACATACTGGGCATAGTAGGCGGCAGCCACTGCGTACATGACAATAACGAAGAAGATCAGAAACATACAGACGGTCATCAAGACCCAGTATTTGTTTTTAAACAGGGATTTTACAGCTGTCATTACAGACACCGATTTATCTCCTTCTGCCTGTTTTTCCATATTTTTTACACGCTCTTTTGTCCCAAAGAAGCATAAGATACTTGCAGCGGTCACGATCAGCCCCACTATGATAAATGCCTTTGTCCATGCTCCCTGTTTGTACATGTCACCTCGGCCGAATTTGTTCAGCCAGGTAAGGAAGAAGGTATTCATCGTGATGTTGGCCAATGTTTGAAAAATCATATTCATATTTCCCAGAAGGCCGCGGTCGAAATCATTCTGTGTCATAAGGTAATTCATGGACGTATAGGGCACATACATAGCGGTATAAAATACTGCATTTACCAGATTATACATAATAAAAATGTAGACATATTTTACAAATCCGGTCATAGATGCCGGAATACAGAACAGCAAAAGTGTGGAAACAGCCAGCGGGATACACATACGCACCAGCCAGATCCTGGCCTTGCCGTACCTGGATTTTGTGCGGTCTACAATCCCTCCCATGATCAGGTCACTGATACCGTCAAATACCTTTGACAGGGCTATGATAGTGCCTGCCACGCCTGCATCCACAAAGGATACATTCGTCAGATAAATCATAAAGAAGGCTGACAAGATGCCGTTTACCCATGCCATACCGTAATTGCCTATGCCGTAGCCGATGCGTTCGCTCCAGCTTAATTTTGCCTTTGGGTCATTATGTTTTGATGCATAACTAAACATTTTTCTCTCCTTTTCAAGGTGGTGCCAGGTCCGCCTTCTCTCAGTTTTCGTAAAATCTCATGTCCTTCCATACTTTCATAAGTGTACTGCAGTCGCGTGTTTCGGTTCTGGTCACTCTGTCAAAAATGCGGATTTTGGAATCATATCCCGTATATTTTGGCCAGTTCTTCTTATCTGGTTCCCCTGTTTTTATAAACTGCACCCAGGAAGTGTGCATGGCCTCTATGAGTGCGTCTATTGTTTCCTCAGATTCCTGGTCAAAGATAAATCTGCTGAACGCAAAATCTTTGTTGGCAAACATACAGGGAAGTTCATAAGCGTGAGAAGCTTTCATTCCGGTGGCCTTTCCTGATTTTGACACAAACTCATAATGGTACACCCATACATCCCCGTAGATTTTTTGAGCCTGTGCCACCTTCAGGGACGGCACACGGAATGCATAGTCTGTGGCAAAATTTATAAATGGTTCTAATTCTTTTGCCGGAATCTCTTCCGCACTGTTTAAGACGGCTTTTAACTCCTGACCTTTCAAAGACGGCTGATAATGGTGCATGATTTCCGATACTGCCGGGGTATGTCCGTTTTTTTCAAACATATCGGCGATCATGGACCAATTGTTTGGAAAACCTGTATTTTCCGGATGCACGAACAAGGTTCCCTCATGTTTATTGGTGCCGATGATCAGCTTTATACCCTCTGCGCTTCCATTTCTCACAGCATCTATGGGCCGCACAGGAATCAAATCGTCCTGAATGGGCCCGGGCAGAAAAATCCCGGGGTTTTTGTATTGATGTTTTTCCGCCACATAGGTGTTGCCCTTTTGCATTTCATAAGGGTCTGCTGTGCGAAGTTTCTTTAAATCCTCAACACTCCATCCCATGCCTTCTAAAAATATATCAATGTTCTCTCTGGCTGTCTTATGTGTTGCTATGCAGTTTGGCAGTGGGCTCTGGGCGATTGCCTGCGTGAACATCCCTTTTACGGCCGGGATCGCCAGCATGTTTATCACAGAAGCGCCGCCTGCGGATTCTCCTGCGATCGTAACGCGGTCAGGGTCTCCTCCGAATGCTCTTATGTTTGCGTGGATCCAGGTCATGGCAAGGATCTGGTCAGAGATGCCACAGTTGCTCTCAAAATCTTCACAGCCGGGATACGTTGTAAAATCATAAAATCCCAGTACATTTAAACGGTACTGAAAAGAAACAAAAAGGATGCCTTTTTCCGCAAAAGAATCGCCATTGTAAAGAGGTACTGATGCCGAGCCGGTATTATATCCGCCGCCGTGTATCCACACAAAAACCGGCAGATTTTGGCCCTCCATGGGGCGCCGGATGTTCAGAGTGAGGCAGTCTTCGCTGCCTTTTAATCTTCCATCCTCTAACTGGACTGCTTCTTTTCCATACTTTCCGGCATCATAAACCCCTTCCCAGGGAGCTGCCGGCTGTGCTCTTTTAAAGCGCAGATCTCCAACCGGAGGTTTTGCAAAAGGGATGCCAAGATATTCTACCAGATTGTTTCTCAGATGGCCTTTTATCTTTCCGTTTGTTGTGTTTACCACGTATTCTTCCATTATACCTTCCTCATAGTTTCCGCTTAGAAAGTGCCACTTTTTTCCCTGCTGCAGTCAAGTCTTCCAGACCGCCTGCCACCTCCTGCAAAACATGTGCCTTCAATCTTGGCCTGCAGTTTTCATCCGGTTCCTTAAAAAATCCAAAAGATACTTCTGCCCGACCGCCAATCTGATTTTTTTCAATCCCCTGTTTTTTCAGCATTCCTGTCTCCGTCAGCAGCCGAAAATTATAGACAGTCCGCACATAGGGAAGTTCCGCTGCAAGCCGCAGCAATTTTCTTGTGTATTCTGCCTGTTTAATTTCTAATTCCGGGTCCCCGCAGTCTGTAAAACCTGTCTCTGTCAGAATGACCTGTTTCTTGGCATCGCCGTATTTACACATGACCCGGTATGCAGCATCGTTGTAATCCTTCCACAGACAGTCCGGCTCCTCAATATGTAAAAAAAGATCTGCATCCCTCTCCATCTGGCTGGTGCTCATCTGATACGGATGCCATGCCACAAGGTCAAAATAATCATCCGGGTCTTCAGACCAGAATTCCCCCGATTTAATACGGCTGTATATCTTATCAAGGGTCCATGCGATTCCATACATAGGGGGAAGGTAATCCGGCAAATCCCCGCCAAGCCAAGGTGTGCTCAGAGCCGGCGAAAAGGAAACCACCCTGGCATCCGGGTTTGCTCTTCTAATACCTTTTGCGGCAAAGTACATCAGATCAACAGCTATGTCCAGTTTTTCATCCGGGCTGTAGGGCCGTGACATATGGCTGTCAAGGAATCCGTCAGGCTGTAAAAACGCATTGATGTTCCATTCATTTCCCACCTCCCACTGAGATACCTGCGGAAACAGGGAGACCATGGTAAACCAGGACTGCTCCAGCATATCCAGAGTCTGGCGGTAAAGACTTCCTTCTGTCAAATCTCTGTTAGGTACAGCATGTCCGGTGCGCTGTCTGCATCCCTTTGGCAGAAACCATTCGTGGCTCATTCCTGTAACTTCCAGATGTAATTCCTCTGCACGGTTTAAAAGTTTCGTATGTGCCAAAACAGCTCCCTCATTTGGCGTTACCGGGTCCATAAGGATATCTGTCAGGTGCATCCAGGAGCGGTATGCTGTACAGCCTAAGGCTTTGACTAGATCCAGATATTCTGCGGCAGATACATAGGTATCCTGCTCACGCTGAATCAGCGGTTCTCCGATTCCGTAAAAACATTCTGATCTCATGCGCTTCCTCCTAATCATGATGTGTCGGTGTTGTGCTTTGATGTACTTATGATAGCAGGAGGCGCGGAATTCATATACTGTTATTTTGTGGTTTTTGTAATTAATTTGCACTGATATGAAATGGTAGAAATGTAACAGCGAGCAGAAAGCCCCCTTTTGGATCCAGACCACAGAGTTCTCATTGTGGTCCGATCACAAAAGGGGGCTTGAGATTTTGCCGGTGATATTATTCCACTTCTCTCCCCAATCAATAAATGAGCAAAATTCTATTTTTCCTCCAGAAATTCTGTGGGCTTATAGGATTCTCGATACTGTCTTGGTGTCATATTCTTTTTGGCTTTGAATATTTTCCCAAAATAGCTCTGCGATGGGAAGTTGACATACTCAGCGATTCTGGGTATGGATTCTTCGGAATAGATCAAGAGATTGGCAGCACGTTCAATTCTCACATCATTCACATAGTCTTGAATACATATTCCTGCCTCTTTTTTAAAGAGACGTGACAAATAACTGCTGCTGATTCCCAGCTTGCCAGCAATATCATCCAGATAGATTTTCTCCCTGAAATGCTTTTTGACGTAATCTTTGCACTGTTCTGTATAACTGGAAGTATGACGCCTGGTTTTCAGTTCTTGGACACGTTTTGTAAGTTCTTCTATGGCATGATTACGGTAGGCAAGAATCTGCATAATATCTTTGCACTCTGAACCTTTGTTTATGTAGTATCCGCTGAGACGATAGGCGGCATATGGCATCAGTCCACCCTCAATAGCCGCGCGGGCGCACAGGGTTACCCCGATAACCAGCATATTCCGCCAGTGGGTCAACTCACTGGCTCCCAACTTTCCAACTTCCGGATCCATTTCCTTGGATAGGCGGACTGCCTCCGCAACATTTCCCTCTCGCACCATATCCAGAAGTCTCCTCTCTTCCTGATAGGAGTGGCGGTAAAAATCTTCTTCATCAGATTTTAAAGTGAAGAGAATCTGCTCTTCGGCTTCCTGCTCTCTTGTGACTGGAATCAGATGATTGGCATTTAATAACTGCCGGTCAGTATATTCTGTGTCAGTTACTATTTTTGCAAGGATACAGACCAGATGGAGTATTTCTGTGACTGTAAACAGATGGAGGTTCTTTTCAGCCGTTTCTGGTATTCCATATGTGCGGTAGAATTTATGTCTTTGGGTTTTATTGAAGAAAGTTGTGCACATAGGGCCTGCCAGATAGTATTTCTGCGATGTACGGATGCAGGCAAAATAGGCCTGGTGATCATCTTTACAGATGTACGGGATTGACTGTTTTTTTGCACTTTCTATTAAATATGTTTGCAGTTCTGCACAGTGGTGTAAGGGGTTATGGGCAGAATTCTTTTGATATGAAATAATTTCAGTATCTTTTATAGCAAATATTCCTATGTTTTGGAGTTCTGACAAGTGTGTAAATAAGTAGGTGGAGTATTCCGTTTGGCTTTTCTGCATAGACTCAGGCCTTCCTGGATGTTTTTATAAATTATTTTGATTGCGTTTGGTATTTCATCTGATTTTTTTCTGCCGCTGTAATGTCTCCAGGAATGCGTGGCAGCCTTCTACAATATCAGAATAAGTTGTCTCGAAATTTCCTGTGTACCATGGATCTGCAATGTCCCTTGCATTTGTAGAAAAGTCCAGAAGACGGCAGATTTTGTGTTCCGGATCTCCGCCTGCAATGCGATTCATATTGCGGATATTCCATTCATCCATACCTATGAGATAATCATATTTTGCGTAATCTGACTTTTTCATCTGCACCGCGTATTTGCCCGCTGTGGAAATACCTACTTCCCGCAGTTTGTTACGGGTTCCTTGGTGTACCGGGTTGCCGATCTCTTCTGTACTGGTGGCAGCGGATGCGATGTGGAAATTGTCTTTTTGGTTTTCTTTTTGGACGATGTCTTTTAGGACGAATTCGGCCATGGGGGAGCGGCAGATGTTGCCGTGGCAGACGAATAGTATTTTTATCATGTTCGCTTAACTCCTTATATCTTTGATTTTCCTTGAATTCATGGGCTTTTTACAACCTTGTATATTTTTCTGTTTTCGCAAAAACTAGTATAAGTCAGCATGTTTTTCCACTCAAAAGTTGTAAAATAAGTTGTAAAACCACTCCTTGTTTACAACTTTACAACTCATTCAGAATAGATTCTTTAAGCCTTTTCACGCATATCTGACTGACTGCACACCGTTTTCATTTCTTGTTGGATATCATCAAAGTCTAAATGCGTATAAGTATTCAGTGTTACCCCAATATCCGAATGTCCCATAATCTTTTGCAATGTTTTTGGATTCATACCCGACTTTGCCATATTGGAACAAAAGGTATGCCTGCATACATGAGGTGTTACTTTTGGCATTTCTACTTTATAAATCTTATTATATTTTTCACAGATATGCTGGAAATATTTCTCCCAATGCAATGCAACCATTGGCATGCCGTTTTTATCAAGATACAGAAAGCCCGCTTTTCCGTCAATCATAGGTTCTACTTTGGGATTTTTACGGTTCTCAATGATTTTTCTGAAACATTCCTTGACCTCATCCGTCATTGGAATCATTCTCGTCCCGCTGTCTGTTTTGGTGTCCTCTATGATATACTCCATGTTCCGTTTACGCTGTAACTGGTGATTTACATTGATAATTTCCTTTTTCAAATCAATGTCTGCCTTTGTCAGCCCTACAAATTCAGAAATCCGAAGTCCCGTCTTGAACAAAATGTAAATACCCTCATAATATTTTGAGAAGTGTTTATCATTCTTTACAAATTCTAAAAAGGCTCGTTCTTGTTTTCTGGTAATGGCTTCTCTTGTCACACTATCATTGACAACAACCGTTGCAAGCTGAAATTCAAAAGGATTCTTACGAATCAAATCATCATCCACTGCCATCTGAAACGCTGGTCTTACAACACCTCTGACTGTATGTATGGTGCTGTATCCCCTGCCATCACTTTGTAACTTAATAAGCCATCCTTTAGCATCTGAGAGTTTTACTTTATCAATCCGTTTCTTCCCAAATGCTTCTTTCTTGATGATATTGATTACAAAGTTATAATTAGCTTCCGTATTATGCCTGACACCTGTTTTCTGTGACACATACTTTTTTACCAGCTCTAAGACCGTCATATCACCACCAGAAGAAATAATATCATCTTCTAAATCCTTATGAATCTGTTTCTCCTTGTCCCTTAGTGGTATATCGTCTTTTGCCCCCTGTGGCACGTTATTCTGTCTTGACCAGCCTCCAACTGTATACATATTTGGTATTCCCTGCATTATCTACATATTTATACATATAACGCCCGTCTTTACGTTGGCTCTCTCCATTGCGTAAAACACGGTTTTTACTATCCCGTCTTTTTTCGCTCATAAACGCTCCTTTCCACTTCTGAAAGAGCCCCGATATGACATAAAGAGTATACCATAACCGGGGCGGATTCGCCATATCCTAAGAGTGAGTCTGTAGCAAAAATTGCAACTATATTACCTCTAACTCATCAATCACTTTCTCAAACAATTTTCTTTTTATTTGAATGCGGTTTCCATTCATAATCAACCAGCCTGCTCCTTGATGATCTTCCGCCAGTTTTCTTAATTTCTTTTCACCTATACGAAAATACTTTGACGCTTCCTCAATGGAAAGTGTATAACGTTCCCATACCGGAATATCTGTGTTACTCATAAAACACCCCCTTTCTTGGTTAAGTTTTCAAGCAGTCAGGTGGCTTGCGTCAAAAGCCCACAGCATTTCAGCCCTGTATGGTTCTCATACAGCCGTACCCATTGTGTGCGACGCTTCTAACGCTCGGACTGTGGCTGTACGGGAGTATCATTATCTGACAAGGCAGGTCATGGCGGGGAAATAGACAAATTTCCCTGTGGACGTGATAGGGGGGACCGCTCACTTACCGGGATAAGGTCATGGCGTATCACTCCAACGGCTCTCTGCCTGTCAAAGGTATCTGACTGCTGTATTTAATTATCAAAGAACAAGGAAAAGGAACTTACCCTTTTCATACCGTAACTTCCCATGGAACGTTATTTTGTTGCATTTTTGAAGTAAATTTTCTTCTTTCCTTTTCCGCTATTAATACGATTTATAGGTACACATTTGGCAATCCTATAGGAAGAAATTAGAAAATACCGTCATTCTCTTTTTGTAGAACAGCGGTATCAATCATATCTTCTACGGCAGTTGTCATCTGCCTTATTCGTATTCTGTGGGCTTCCTTTAGTTTCGCCTGTTTTAATATATATTCCAGCAGGTGGGTGCCGTTTTGTTCTTCTATCCTGTGGATGGTCACAAGGCTGGGTGCCGCCTGACGTTTCAGCCATTCCACAGTTCGCTCCATTGTATAGGATTCTGCCCGCATTTCCAGCTCTATGGGCTTCCTGTCCTTTCCGGCGAACCATTCCCATATAGGGTCTATGGAATCGGTTTTACAGGCAATAAAACGTATCTGCCTGTTAATGATCGTGAACACCACCTGTTCGGGACTGTGTGTTTCCAGCAGGTCACGGACTGCCTTTTCCGCTTTCTTATCGGTCAGGCGAATCTCAAAGCGGTTCTTGATGTCTGTCTGAATGTGCTTGTTTTTCTGCTCTTTGTCCTTTTGATACAGGCAGAAATACTGGGAACTGCTCCGAGAACCGATATACAGGGTGCTTCCTTTGTCCCTGTCTCTTTTTACCTTACTGCTGAGTGCGCCAGCGTGCATGGCTTCCCATTTGCGAGAATGTGTGAGTAGCTCCCCGTTACTGCATTTCTCAATCAGCAGGGGGATATCCAATAACCCCGCCACATCATTGACCGCTAAGTCCAACCGTTTGATGATACCGCCAGCACTGATACAGGCTTGCAGGAAGTCATACCAATCCCTGTTTTGAGCCTGTAGGAATGGTTCCAATTGTCGGCATCCCTTTCCCTTTAATTCCAGCAGAAGCCCTTTTGTATCGTCCTGTGAAGCCATTAGAGTAATATCTCCGTAAGAATACTGTTCCTTGTAACCGTAAAAGGCATAGTCCTCATGAAGCAGATAGTCCGGCTTGATTTGTAGGATATTTCTTATGGTTTCCTCTGCGTCAATGGTGGGGAAGCGGATACGGAGATAGTCAATCAGCAGGAACAAAAGGGGATCATAGGCAAACAGATTCAGTGTCGCAAGCAGTTTTTCCTTTAGGCTGTCGCTGGGATGGGATTTACCTATTTCAATTTCATTGAGGTACTGTTTTGTAATGCCGGACAGATAAGCTAGCCGACCTTGTGAAATTCCGTAGGACAGACGTTCTTTTCTAAGTTGTTCTTTAAATTCAATATCGTTTATTCTGTATTCCTCCAATTAAAAAAGCATATGCCGTTTTGACATATGCCTGTAAATTATATATTTTACTATTATCATCACATGGAGATTTGTGGTATTCTTAAACAAGTTCCAATTCTCTTTTATACAATGGGTCTACTTCACACCTACAACCTCCACATTCTTTATCAGCCTGGTTAATTGCTGATACTTAAGCATTGTTGTTTGATTTTTTGTCTAACCATTGTTGTGCTGGAACAGCTATTAGATTCCAACTTGATTCTACAAACTTTTTCATGATCGGATATAATTCTTCCATAATATTTACCTCATGCAAATTTACAACTACTATATAGTTGTAACTAATCACACATATTTATTCACTTACTTTTGAGTCTATTCTTTTTAATAAAGCATCAAATGTTGTAATATTATTTATAAACTGCCCAAACTCACTGTTTACAGCTAGGAAATGATATACTTCATTTAATATATTAATTAAACTGATTTCAATATTACCTTCTAAGATATCTTCTTTAAAGTTTTCATTATGTGATGAGCATAATTCTATAAATGCATAGTATCTACCAGCTGCTTGCATAAAGTCATATAAACGCCCCTTATTACTGCAAATTGAAAAGTTCATCTTAATTCCTTCAAGAAACTCATATCTGCATTTTTTAAATTGTTTCCATCCTTTTCTGAATTTATATTCTATAAATCTTTTATATCCGATTCGCCGAGCATGAAATTCTGTCCAGTAAAAAAAGCGTTATAATATTGCGAATTAAAAAGAGCATTATGATCACTGATTTGTAAAAAGTCTGCATAATCATAAAAGTCATGTGCATGAGTCAGCTCATGTAATACAGTTCCATGTACATCGTTCAAATCTTTTTTAGGTAACACCTGCTTAGATAAAACTACTAACGTTGTTTTATCTCTTGTCGGAGCAAAAATTACTGTTCCGTTAGAATTATTGAGTGCAGCGCCAATCTTCATTACTGCATCTTTTTGTGCAACGCACATATCATATTCAAGTACTTTTGCATATACATCATCAACTATAGCTGTATCAATATTCCGTTTTTCATCATAGTCGCGTATATGATTATAAAAGTATAACAATTCTTCTTGTAATATATTACTTAAAGTTGTATTTGTATCCATATTTGTATCTCCTCTTATTATCATTTCTTATTCAAAACAAACTCAAAATTTTTCATCGTTCTATTTCTTCTAAATAAAGTAACAGTAATGCCCGTATGGCTGTCTAATAGGCACTACCAAATTTCTAATTTATTTATTAATCATATTTTATCATAAACATACCTTAAAGTCATTTCTTTTCTGCTTGCAGGAGCGTACTCGTCAGCTCATAGTTTATCAAGGGTTCCGGCGCATTGCAAAGCAACAAGCCCTTGACAAACCATGCCCTGACAAGTCTTTGGTAATCAAGCAGATAAAGGAAATGTATGCTGTAGTTTAGCAGCAAAACTTTAATTTATCATCAACGTGTAAGTTTGAATAAAAAACAGGTGTCAACTCAACAGTATCAGTTCACACCCATTTTCATCATCTAAAATAGCATTTTGCCCCGTAAATTCAAGGGATTTTGTACTTACTGTTTCTTGCTTCCAGTTTCCTAGTGCCCCCCTGTTAGATACCGGGGGCTGTCGTGCGAGGCAAGCCCGCACGAAAAGGCGGAACTTGCGGTTTGTGACCGCAAAACCCGCCAGTCGTGTCTTTCCCTGATATGCCAGGCAATCTTTATGTACTCTCTGAATAACTGGCATTAAATCGATAACCAATACCACGGACAGTCAAAATATATCGGGGATGTTTCGTGTCCTTTTCTATCATTGTCCTCACTCCGCTTACCAAAGAAGTAATATTACTGTTGGTTTCCTGTATGTAATGGTCACCCCATAAAATTTCATACAGATAGTCATATTTGAATACCATACCTTTATGGCTGGCTAGGAGATAGAGCAGACTAAATTCTCTGTAATTGAAATCTAAAAGCCTGCCGTCCTTTTTTACAGATAACTCCTGTGGATCAACCACAAAGTTATCAAAAGTAAGAACAGGCTGATATTTAATTTCTTTCATATCTTGAAATTCATACTGTTCCAGCAGATTAACAACTTCATGGAATACCTTTTCATCGTTGTCGTCCTTAAATGAAATTACGAGCATTTTTCCCATTTATATCACCCCCTTTTCATTATGATTCTATCTTGTTTTCATTTTGGCAGAGTTAAGACCTATCTTCATTGAATTTATAACCAACACCCCAAACAGTTAGTATGTAAATTGGTCTGTCAGGATTAGGCTCAATTTTTTTTCGTAACTTTCTGATGAATGAGGTTAGATTCCTTGTATCTGTAATATAATCATTCCCCCACACATTGTCATAGAGCTGTTCCTTGGTAAATACTTGCCCTTTATGGGAATATAGGAAATATAACAGGTCAAACTCTTTAGCGGTTAAGTACAATGGTGTCCCCGAACAATCTTTGAAAGTTCTTGTGTATGGATTGACTTGAATTTCATTTGCATCTGTTGTTATCATTCTAGGTTTAATTACAGTTTCTGTAGTTAGCCATTCAAGTGTTTTTTGAAAAATCTGTTCTTCTTTATCTGTAAATTCTACAATTATTATTTTCTCATTATGATTTATTTTGCGAAAAATTCATTATATTCTCTCTCTTTTATACCCTATTTCCCAAACATTTTATCTGAAAAACAAAAAGCACTAATAGACTTATCGTTATACTGAACAGTGTTATCAATTTGGAAATTCCAACAGTACCATCGATAATAGGGAATATATAGAGGACGCTGCTCTCACTAATAATTTCAAGTTGACAAAACGTCCAATAACCCAAAACAGACAAATACCCAATAACGTCACTATTTCCTGCCTGTGAAAAAACAAGCGCCAGAAGCCCCATAAAAACAGCATACATCACTGTTACTGAAATGTATTTCCAAAATGGAAATACACAGTGATATGTTTTCATTACAAAAGCAACTACAAGAATCATAAAAGCGGTCAATAGAATACTGCATATCAGACGAATGCTTACACTTTTCATATATGACCATGACTTTGTATAAATAATTTCTTTGATACCTGTTTCTAATTCTCGTTTTGTTACTGGTATCAAAATAATCGCTCCAACCAGAGCAAGAGACTGCCCCAACACTTCCGCCGACTGTATGTTATTTAAGTTTGAAATACCCCTTATGATCGGAATGATGAATAAATAGGCTATACCCAGCAATAAACTATTTTTGAAAGTGAGAAAAAAATCTATTCTTAAAAAATCTAAAATGTTTTTGCAGAAAATATTCATAATTTAATTCTCCACCTCTTTTCTTGTTATATATTAGAATGGACAATCCTACCAATAGCAGAGAAACGATAGCATATAGACCTCTATTCAAACAAATAAGAGTAAAATCCCGACTTATTATTTCAGAGCCGCCTAATACATTATGGCGTATCATCAATGTGAAGATACTGGTATCTCCGGATAGCCCTGTAACAGTTCCGTCAACGAACCACCATACAAATTGTATTAAAATTGCGACGGATGTTGATGTTAAAATCGTGAAAAACATTCCCAGTGATGTGACAATCATTGCTGTAGGTAACAGCCACCATATCATATATTTTAAAAAGGCAAACAGATCAATTGCAATACCCGTATCCGCTGAATACCCCATTAATGGAATTAAGGACTCAAAGCTCAAAAGAACTACTGGTAACATAACAGCCGTAAGCAAAGCTAAAAACCGAATAGAAATAAATCTTGCTGTTCCTGTTGGTTTACAGTCTATCAATTCATTCATGCGATTTCTTCTATCTTTTAACCAGAAAATAACAGTTACAAAAACAGGGAACAGCCCTAATGCTCTTGTTATGTAATCACAAAATAATCTGGCAAAAGCATTACTTACTTTATCATCATAAATTGTTTTGTTGTATTCATCCATTGCTTCCCCATAGGTCATTTCAGACAAACCATAATATTGTGTCAGATTTTTCATGGAGTAGTTAGAACCTCTCCCAATAATATTTTCTGCTTTCTCCATTAGCTTCTGAAATCTTTCATAAGACACTTGGGGTACGAACTGTTTTGTGTAATCCTGTTCAGTATCTATGCCGTCACTGTCCCCCATTTTAAAAGTAAAACTTCCATTCCCATCCGGTTTCACACTTTCTCCAAAATGTATAATATTCCCATTTACAGCTGGGAAGTAATCTTCTGGAAGATGATTGATCTGCTGTTCATTCAATCCTGTTATCTCAGTAATAATATCTAAAATTTCCTTTTGTTCTTTGTCGCTCAAAACAACCTCTTTGTAGTAAGTAAACGGGTAGGTGGAATAAGAATTTTTTAGATACTCTACTATTAAAATATCTGTACCGCCACACATAATTTTTTCTGGTACTTCTTTCTTTTTCATCCCATAACTTTCTGCCCCTTTTTCTGGTTTTTTCAAGAAAGAACCACCTGCTATTTCAGAATAAATAGAAGTATCGCTTTCTTTAGACGAAGATATTTCTTTATTTGTTACCCCATAGAAATTGTCATGCCAGCTAAACAGCAGAAGCCCAATAAACAAGAGATACACAACGCTGAAACAAATTCTTTTCAATTCCTTTAAGAAATACATTTATTTCACCCCCTGTTTATAATTCGATATCAAATAAATATAACTGTCCTCAAGCGTAGGCTCACAAGCAGCCCCATCTTTCTGCGGAGTGCCACCACATAAAAATCTACAGGATATATCCGTTCCATTTTGATGAACATTGATAATATGGTACATCTGCTTAAACTTTTCTAATTCATTTTGCATAAGCGTAGTGGTATATACTTTTCTTTCTCCCAATTTTATCAAGTTACCAATCTGCCCCTCAAAGATCACTTCTCCAGAACATAAAACCGCTACATTAGAACAGGTCGCTTCTATATCGCCCGCTATATGCGTTGATATTAAAATGATTCTGTCCATAGCAAGTTCAGAAAGAAGATTATAAAAACGTAACCTTTCTTCGGGGTCTAGTCCAGCAGTTGGTTCATCGATAATTAAAATCTGGGGATTATTCAACAAAGCCTGTGCAATTCCAAAACGCCTTTTCATACCGCCAGATAAATTCTTGAATCGTTTATTTTTTTCCTGTTCTAAATGCACTTGTTTTAATAACTCATTGATACGCCGCCTGCGGATATTTTGGGGGAGTTCTGATAAGACAGCAAGATACTCCAATGCAGAATACACGCTCATATTTGGATATACCGAAAATTCTTGTGGGAGATATCCTATCATTTTACGAACTTCTTTCTTGTCTTTAATATCAATCCCATTCATTTGGATTGTTCCTGATGATGGATTCAACATAGTTGCCAGTATACGCATCAGTGTTGTTTTTCCAGCTCCATTTTCTCCTAACAATCCATACATACCAACTGGAATATGTAATGAAATATCCTTTAACACACTTTGTTTTCCATATTTTTTATTCAAGTGTTTGATTTTGATTTCCATAAAAAAACCTCCTTATATGTTCTATAAGGAGATTATTTCATATGAAAGTCAATTTTTAGAAAAGTTCCAACTATTTTTTTATTTTTATTGTAACGCTTGCACCGTGATTGGGGGTATTTTCCAAATATAAAACGCCTCCCAGTTTTTCACAAAGTATTTTACAGATAGAAAGCCCAATACCAAAATTTCCGCCATTCGCAGGAGAACTGTAAAAGAAAGAAGTCGCAAAATTTAGTTCTTCCGTTGTAAATCCAATCCCATCGTCTTGTACCTGAAAAGAAAAACAATCTTTTGTTTCCTCTATTGTCAATATGATTTTATCAACAGAAAAGCGGAGTGCATTATCAAAAATGTTTTCCATAACTTTTAATAACATATCCTTATCCGTTTCAATGAGCAATGTTTTAGATAAATCATGTATTTCAAACCGTTTGTTATGTTCCGTCGCAAGTATAGAAAATTCTCTTGTGATATCTGTAATCAGTTCTTTGAAATCATAAGATTCTTTTCTAATTTCAATATCTTCCATTTTCTGTATATCTCTGACACAATCCACATATCTTTCTAATCTTTTCACTGCTCCTGTCATGTTTTTGACTGTTGTTTGTAAAACTTCGCTTGTAAGACTCTCTCTCTCGATTGATTTCTTTAAATAATCCAGATAGCCGTTGATTACAGTAATCGGCGTTCTTAAATCATGAGAGATAGAAGCCGTCAGAGTCTTTCTTTCCTGTAGCATATCCCACGTTATACGATTACTTTTATAAATCTCATTTTTCATATATTCAAACGTGTCACATAATTCACCCAGTTCATCATCAGACGTGTATTGTAGCTGAAAATCCAAGTCTTGTTCTGAAATATGAGATATCCCATTTTTTAGATTTTCAAGAGGTGCTTGTAACTTTAACTTGTAATACAATTTTGCAACCAATACAGAAGCGGTTATGATATAGAGAACAGGTAATACTGCCATAAGGATTGTCACGATCCAATAATAGATCTTGTTTTCTTTTGAGAGTTCACCATGTGTATATTCTCGTGGAATGACGGTAATCTCATTATTTGTTTGATATTCACTTGTGTAATCAGTGACTACAATCGGTCTGGCATCTAATATTTTCTGCCGGATATTTGAAAATGTTAATATAGTAATAATTGAAAATACACTAACAACACCAAGACAAAACAGAGCTAACAACACCAGTGATTTTTTTAGTGACATTTTTTGAAATACTTTTTTTATTTTATCCATTTATACCCGACTCCCCATACTGTAGAAATATAGGATTTATCTGTAAATTCAGCAAACTTCAATCTTATTTTTCGTATATGCTCTTTGATAACCGTACTGTCACCGTTGCCATCAATGCCCCAGATGATTTCATACATCTTTTCTCTGTCAAAGACCTGACCTGCATTTGTTGACAATAACTTTATAATTTCAAATTCTTTGTTTGATAATTCAACCCGATTGCCTTTAATAAAGAGGCTTCTATCTGAGTAATCAATCATCAACTCTTCTGAAAATTTACCTTTCGTCTTATTATGATTTCTTTTTTCACGCCGTAAATGCGCTGAAATTCTTGCTAATAATTCATTTATAGAAAAAGGCTTTGTAATATAATCATCTCCACCAACCATAAGCCCGTTTATCTTGTCCTGTTCGGATACCCTTGCAGTGAGAAAGAGTATAGGGCATGATACAAAATTCCGAATAGATGAGCATAAATCAAATCCGTTCATGCCCGCCATGTTAATGTCTAATAAAATAATATCTGGGCTATGAGATATTTTATCCAGTGCCTCTTTTGCATTGATAGCGGAATAGACAATGTAACCTTCCAGCTCTAATTGTAACTTTAACATATCCAGTATAGATTGTTCATCATCCACGACTAGTATTTTATATCTTTCACCCACTACATTCACTCCTTATTTGACAATTCGACTATATAGGACTTATAACATATAAAAGTCAATTTTTAGTCAAATGTGGAACATATTATTTCTAACCGCTCCTTAATCAAGCTACTGTTCAATCACTCTTTTCGGGCTTTCATTTATATTCTTCTTGCCATATCAGGGATTCATTCAAAAGTTGTAAAACTGTTGTAAAATTTGATACTATCTTTAATAAACCCATATAAGTTAAGGAGCTTTATCGAGAAATACAACTCCTGCCGTGGCAGACGAATAATATTTTAATCATATCTTTTATATCCCTTCATAAGCCCTCAAACCTTGATATTACTGGCTTTCTGGCGCTTTTCTCATTTTTTGTTTTTTACTCCAAACTCACGCAAATCTATATAAATCTACGCAAATTTACGGGCAAATGGTGTAGTAAGTGGTATAGTAGACCGGTGTATTTTTAACCTGATTTTCTCTGCTTTTCCCGCACATCAGTTACCTTAAAGCCGATAACTTTTGCCATCTGTTCCGCCGCCCGGTCATAGCTTGCATGAGTGTAGACATTCAGCGTCACTCCCACATCAGAGTGTCCCATTACATATTGCAAGGTCTTTATATCCATACCGGAGTTTGCCATGTTGGTGCAAAAGGTATGGCGGAACACATGGGGAGTGATATGGGGCAACGGATTCTCTGGATGCAGCTTCTTATATTTCTTCATCGCCCAACGCATTTCATTTTCGATATGCAGAGCAACTTTCGGGTGTTCATCTTTGTCAATCAGAAGAAAACCTCTATAACCGTCTACAATCATCTCCGTCTTTATTTTCCGGCGATTGGCAAGAATATTTTTCAGACTTTCATAAACTTCTTCTGTCATAGGAATAAAACGGCATCCACATTCCGTCTTAGTTTTCTCAACGTAATATTTTCCGCCCCGTTCCCGGACAAGCTGGTGATCTACCCGGATTCTTCGGTTTTCAAAATCCAAATCCCCCTTTGTCAAGCCACAAAATTCGCTGACACGCATACCAGTTCCCAACAGTACAACAAATTCATCATAGTATTTTGTATAGGTCTTATCTTCCCGGATAAAATCCATCCAAATCTTCTGCTGCTCCTCTGTCATGGCAATCCGTTTCTGCGAATCGTTCGGAACGACATCTACTAACTTGAAATCAAAGGGATTCCTGCGGATAATGTCCCCATTGTATGCCATCTGAAAAGCGGGTTTGACAACACCCCTGACACTTGTAATCGTGCTGTACCCTTTTCCATCATTATGAAGCTTCATAATCCACCGTTGGGCATCTGATACCTTGATGTCCCCTATCTGACGATAGCCGAAATCTTCTTTCTTAATCAGATTTAGGACAAAATTATAGCCGACTTTGGTATTGTAGCGTACACCCTGTTTTAAGCTGATATAGCGTTCCAAAAGGGCAATCACAGTAATCTTGCCTGCCGCATAGTTAATTCCATCATCAAGCTGCTTTTGGATTTCTTTTTCTTTCTCCCGCAGTTCTTTCAGATCAGAAGAATAAATGGTCTGTCGTTTTCCATGAATGTCTGTGTATCGGTACTGATAAATCAGGTCTTTTCTCTGGCTCTCTCCTGTCCGCAGGATTCTTCCTTTATTGTCTTTTCGTTTCTCGGACATTGTCAAACTCCTTTCCGTGATGGAAAGAGCCTTGATATGACACATTTATTGTATCACATCAAAGCCGCCTTTTACATCACTTATTTGCATTAGATAGCATTAAATTGAATACGCCTGCTCGATGTACTGGTCGAACAGGTGCCGCTTAATCAATCTCTTATTTCCAACCCACAAGACAAACTTGCAGTTATCATCATTGGTTATATCTCTAGCTTATTGATTCCCACACCGGAATAAGCCGCGGCTTCTTCCAGCGTTAAATTACTTTTCTCCCAAATGGGAATTTCCTTCATAGGCAGTTACCTCCTAAAATAGTTTATCCGGCGGGAGCAACCCTGCCGGAATGAAAAATTCGTTGTGTATTCGGTTCAAGTGGCGAAGTGGCAAGACTGGCAATCTATAAAAATCCTGCCACTTGGATGTTCTTTGCCACTTCATTCTGTTTTCAGCGACAGCAGCCATTGTGTACCGCTCCGCTCGGAAATCAGTTTGTTTCCCAAACTTTGCTTTGCGGTTCGGACTGTCCGGGCAGAAATGCCACGCTGGGCTGCCGCTTTGTCTATGTCTGCGCTTAACATCTGCTTTCCGTCTGCCAGCAGGTCAAGTATCAGCTTTTCCGCCTGTTCCGCTTTGGTTTCCGTATGCTCCACACCGGCAAGTAGCTCATCGGCGGTCTGCCACATCCAAAACCAGCGGCAAATCGTCATTGCTGCTCAGTCTCTTTTTATCGTTCATTCTGTTCCTCCTATAAATCAAATAAGTTAAAATGAGGAATTACCAACTGCAATCATCATAGCGAACTATCCTTGACAAAACAATACTTATACGATACTATGAGTGTAACTGATATTACTAAATTATATAATTACCATAATCAAAGGCAGGGGATAGGAATGGAAAACCAGTTTGTGCGGCATGAACCGTGTTTTGAGAGGATTTTGTTTGTCCTAACGCTGGACAGAAAGAAAATGAAAGAACGAATTTTGATTGGAGAAGAACAGCATATTCGCTTCCGGCTGGACGGGAGCGAATATGTAGAGGTGCTTTGTGATGTGACACGTCCGCTGGGAACTTTTCTGATAAACTTTGAGCAGGACACGGACAGGGAATGGAACTTATATGGGCTTTCTCCGCTGCGGCAAGCCCTCCATTCCGACCGCTGGAAACAGCCGGAGCTGGAACAGGCAGCAAGTGAATTTCTTTGGGGCAAATATCTTAGCAATGACCCTCTGAAAATGTATGTGGCGTTCCGCATCTGGAACAGCTATCTGCTTGCCAGAGAACCCCGTGACCGTAACGCTGTCTGTGACCGCTTCATGGATAAAATGAGCAGCCTGACCGGGGCATTCCATGACGGAGCCATGAGCTTTGATAAAGAGACAGGAAAACCGAAACGCTTTCAGGCTGGCAGCCTTTATTTCAAAGGCGCACCGTCCGAAGATACTCGGCTTGACCTCTGGTTCCCGGACAACCGGCGTACAGAGGAATGTGTGTCTGCCTATGCGTCCCTCTATCCGCTAATAACCTATTATCTGAACCGGCTGAATGATTGGGGGCTGTGCTTCCGGCAGTGCAAGGTTTGTGGAAAATATTTTCTGGCAAAGAGCCAGCGGTATGAGCTGTGCAGCGACAAGTGCCGCAAGGCTCAGGCACTTCAAAACAAGCGGGAGTTTGACGAAAGAGCCAGAGAAAACAATTATGATTTGCTCTATAAAAATGAGTGCCAGAACTGGCGCAACAAAATCAACCGGGTAAAGAATACCACCGGCTTTCCTGCTGACCGACTGGAAAAAATACAGGCTGCTTTTGCTGACTTCAAGAAAGAAGCATTGCAGAGAAAAAAGGCTGTAAAAGCAGGAACAGCCAGCCCGAAAGAATTTATGGACTGGCTGTATCAGCAGAGTAATGTAATTGTGGAACTGACGGACTATTAAAAATGTTCGTCAGCTTTATGGCAGTGCAAATTTATATCCGATACCGGTAACGCTTTTGATATAATCAGGGTCACCCGGTTCTGTCTTTAGCTTTTTTCGCAGATTGCTTACATGGTTATTGATGGCTTTCCGAGAATAGTAGGTGTAATCTTCGTTCCAAACCAAATCCATGATAACCTCATAGGTAAATACCCGTCCGGGATTCATAATGAGCAGGACCAGGATGTCGAACTCTTTTACAGTCAGGGCGATTTCCTGCTCATGAACAATCACACGCCTATATTCCATAATAGTCAATCCTTTTTCTGCACACCCTTTTATCTATTCCAGATAAATTTCCCATGTATTCTAGACACTCTCTGACGGTAAGTGTCGGATATAGGTCGATTTCCTGCGGTAGATAACCAATTTTTCTTTGAATTTTCTCATAATTTCCTTCACTGTACAGAATTCCATCCAACGAGACAACGCCTCCCGTCGGTTTTAGAATCGTAGCTAATACCCTCATTAGAGTCGTCTTTCCTGCTCCGTTTTCACCCAACAGTCCAAAAATTCCAGTGGGAATTTCTAAATCTGCATGGTTAATTGCTGTAACACCGTTCTTAAAAGTTACTGTCAAATCTTCAATCTGAATACTCATCATCTTACCCTCTTTTCTGAATTATTTTCGGTAATGCCGCCATCAAAATTGCTCCGATACAAATACATAGCATTTTTCCATAAATACAAGAAACATCTCCATGATTTTCCAAATCTCTGAACGTGTAGGAAAACAAGTTCCATCCTCTTAGGAATTAATCTCCCCATCATCTATCAACTGCCTTCCTTTTTGTCGGTTGTTACTCATAATCCGTTGCCCCATATGCGCATTCCTTCTAAAATTAATTGCGGAGGTATTTGCAATGATTAAGAAAAAATTTGGATTAGCTGTGAAAAAGTATCGCGAGCAACTAGGCTTAAGTCAAGAAAAATTTGCCCTAAGCATTTCGATGGATCGAACTTATTATGCATCTGTAGAATCTGGCAAACGCAATATTTCTTTGCAGAATATTGAAAAAATTGCAAATGGTTTGAATATTTCTCTTTCACAGCTATTTGAAACAATAGACACAATTTTATAGTATACTAAGGAGGTTTATTATGCATAGCTATATAATTAATCACAATATTCACTTTAATTGTGGCTTTCCCCTCACAACTAACAATGTTATGACCGCGATCCACAATACAAATGATGTATTAGAAAAATTACCCGCTTCACTTTTTCGTAGCATCGATTATAAAACAACTAGTGCAATGATTGGTTGCATTCTATGCGAAAATATTGCACTCACAACTGATGGTGCCGCAATCGTGAACCCTATTGAAAAAGGACATCCCGATATTGTTCCTCATAAGGCTGTTGGCTCAACCGAAGAGCAACTTCGCAACTATCCTATAGGTCTTGAAGTCAAATGTACAATTGGCGGTGTACCCAAAGATGTTAATATAAATAAAGCAGCACCCCGAATTGATTATATATCAAACGTCACTTGGCAAGCACACCACCAAGAAGTTAATGAACTTTTTGGCATTACTTTTGACTACATACGCACACCTTCCGGCTATAAGCCAGTTATTTCTGCTACATTCTATAGTGATGAACTTTGTGTTTCAGACTGGGGCGATATTAGTGGAACTGAAGGGCGTAATACAAAAGTCTGTGGTATGAAAGCCTCTGGGAAAACTAAAATGGGAGCCGGTTGGTTTGCGATTCTATCTGACACCCCAATTTATTGGCAAAAATATTCTTATCTTTTCAAAATTGTTGCAAAATAAGATAGCAATCAGGAGGAAATGTCTATTTTGGCATTTCCTCTATTCGCTTTAAATTCTCTCCCAAAAGTTTAGTATATACTGGCGTTACAGGTTCTCCTAATATATCTCTTAGCAACATAGCACTTGCATATATTTCTTTTCCATTTTTTCTTACCGTCCACTTATATTCATTTGGATTTATTCCAAAAAGCAATGCCACCTCATATAATGACAATACTCTGTTTTGTGTAGGATGAATATTTTTGTCAGAACAGGCATATGCAGAACGTGTTGTTATTGTTGGTGCAGGCTCATCTGCACTCATTCTTTTATATGTAGACACAAAACCTTTAATTAATCTATATTCTCCATCTTTTTCTACCGTTGGTTTTGGTAATAATTTTCCGCATTGCTTACAAAACACATCCTCTTTTTCTGATATATAATGGCATTCTGGACATTCATTATTATCAAATGCACTACAATTAGGTTTTGTATTCGAAATCCAATAATATAATTCAGGTCTTGAAACTGGGACAAAATGTAATGGATGAAAATCAGATTTAGCCATTTTTTTATCAACACTATCCAATGCAGGCAACTGTCCAATGGTTTCTCCTACTGTTTTAAAATTAACTTTATCTAATATAGCTTGAGGAAACAACTTATTGACATCAAATGCTTCACCCATTAATTCCTTATCAACAAATACTCCTATAGTTCTTCTTCTATTCTGTGGAATTCCATATTCGGCCATATTATGAACTTCAAACTTGCCAATATATCCCCTTTTTTCTAACTGAATTTTAAATTCATCTACAAACAAAACCTCTTTTCCATCTTCATTCAGCAACAATGTATTGAACATTCTATCCACATTCTCCCATACGAAAAATTTAGGTCTAAAACGTTGCAATAACACCAACGCATATCTATACAAATAATTTCTTTCATCTATCTTTTTTCTTTTGCCCTCCCTTATAGCCTTTTTTATAGATCCAATACCATTCTTTGACATTCCTTGACAAGGTGGTGTAGCTACCAACATAAATAGTCTTTCACCGTTAAGTTTTTTCAGTGCCTTTTCATATATTTCTTCCAAATGTGTTGCTATATCTCCTACTATTACATCTGAATCAGGATAATTATTTTTAATAATTTCAGCTCTATTTTCTTCTAACTCATTCATTACAATTGGAATATAGTCCGCATTTCTAAATCCAATATCTCCAATTCCACCTCCTGAGAATAAACTTATATATTTGTATTCCTTCATATTTACATCCTCACCTTTAATTGTAAATTTCATGTATATATTGTCATAAATGCAGAATCTAATCAATCGTCCCAAAATGATTCTTTCCATTCAATATTTGGGCTTTCTGCCATAAATACACCTTCATTCAAATTGGGCAGACAACGCCTGCCCAATTCACATCATACCAAAACTTTATGAATAATACTATATTTTCAAAAATTTATGTTGAATTTTCTATTTGTCATTTCAAGGCTCTTTCAAAAATGGTGTAGTAGTGGTATAGTACGCGCCTTATCCTGCCATGAAATCATTGATTTTACAGGCTCTTAGGGAATATTTCAAGATACTGCCGTGGCAGACGAATAGGTTTTTTATCATTGTTTCTTAACTCCTTATATCTTTGATTTTATGGACTTTTTATAGTTTTGTATATTTTTCTATATTTGATAGCGCACCGTTAACTTATGTAGAAGAACTTTATACTAATTATAGACATTTTCTCACATTATGTATAATTAGTAAAAACTTTGTTAATACTTATATATTTTTAATCACGCCATACTTTGTTTCTAAAGCTTTTCTAGGGGGAATAAAGAGAAGTTGTTTTATGAATTGTCTTTCTAGAACACATCTTCTTTAAGGACAATAAATGATCTAATTTCAATTACTTTTGAAAGAAACTCTGCGTCCAACTTAAACTCAATTTCTGGCTCAAGTGAAAAAAAAACCTCTCTATAACAAGTAGAAGGACATTCAACATGTACGAGAAACTCAGCTTTTTCTTCTGATATTAACTTCTGTATTTCATCATTATTCAATTCAAAAGATAATTTACCATATTTCCCTAAACTGTGTTTTCACCTCATATTCTACCCTAAACGATGAATCAATATAATCATCTCCAAGGTCATTCAGAATTGGATATGGAGTTAATCTATTTTTTATTCGCATAATAATCCACCTCCATCATACAATATCTATCAAAAGAAACTTCTACCTCAATCTTTAATTTTTCATTTTTTATCATTTTACGAAGATAAATAATATTATATATAATAGAATCCACCTCCGCACTACACTCTTTTTCTACTATCATTGCTTTTATTATAGGTAACTCAAAATCACTTTGTTCTCCAGATAATGAAAACTCTAATTTTCCTTGTGGTGCAGTTGACGGTACATTAAAGTTCAATATATATTTTCCATTTTTAACATCAGAACATATCAATCTTTTCTTTATATCTATTTTTATATATCCTGTTTTCTTTTCATTTCTATCAAGTCTAGGTTTGGTAACTTGCCCCGGATATGGATTCGGATTTGGGGTTGGAGTATAATCATTTCTTGGTTCGTGTCCACCTCCAATATCTGTTTTTTCATCGCTTTCCTTAACTTCTACCATTTTAGATTTATTTTTTACTGGTGCCACAGATTTACCTATTAAATTTTTAATCAACGTGCTAAGTTCATTCTTACTAACTTTCTCATTATTCTCAGATTCCTTTGTATCAGGCAAAAAATCACTTGAGCCTATTGCATCCATTGAATTAGAACTTACTTTTCCATAACATTTTTTAACAGTTTCACGAATATACTTTCTGAAATCATTTAAAATATTATTATATTTTTTCTCTTCTCCACGACATCTTCCAGGTTCCCAGGCATCATGTGATGGAACTTCCATATTTTTAAATGCTTCATTCATATTATTTCCTTCTTCCTGCAAATATAGAGTGCACTCACCATCTCTAAATCCATATTTTTTTCCATAAACCTCAGCATCTAAAGAAATTTTCTTTATCTTTGGATCCGCTGATGTTAATAAATGATAATACTGAAGTAAATCCTTTACATCTTCTCCATCATATGGATTTAGCTGTGCCATATATTTATGTACACTCTTTTTATCTATAATCTCCCCTTGTATATTTACAACCAATTTTCCTTTAACTAATGAAACAAGGAAATCCATCAGTACAGCACGAATAAAAATCTTTTTAAATTCTTCAGTCTGATGCATTCCAAATATATATATATCTGTTCCCGAATCAGTTCTTTTATATGTCTTATCAAAATCGGCTAACTCGGGGATTGCCATAAAACTATCATCTTCTGAATAATATCCTACACCCGTTGTCCATCCTCCAATAGTCTTATCCTCAAATGAAATCAATTTTGCAACTCCAAAATTTGAAACTCTATCATTTATATCTAACGATGAATAAAAAACTGTTCGCAAATCAGAACACGCAAATGCTGCTGCTTTTCCAATACCAAAACTACCACCTGAACTTTTCCCCTTATTTGATGAACCACTTTCTTTTACCAACCGACTCCAGTTTGTACCTTTTCCGCAAGTATCGCTTCCTGTTAAACCTATTGTATTATGATCACTTATGCGCAGAACTTTTATCGTTGGTTGACATATAACATTTTCTGCACATTGAAAAAATTTCAAAGCATCTGGTTCCTCTTTATTGCTTTCTTTACACTTTTTAATAAATTTCTCAAAATCATCCACATCTGGTATGCAATCTCTTGGCATATCAAAACTAACAAATTCTACTAAAACAGGTTTATTTGTATTTGGAACTACAACGTCCAATGAATTCTGAATGCTTTCTCTTTCTAATGATCTATAGATATTTGCAGTAAAAGTTTCAATACCTGCATCATTTATTCCAACAATAGTGGAATTTTGATTAGAAATAAATCTCCATTTTTTCATTTGTTCTTTTTCTTATTCTCCTATAAACCCTAATTTATTCAATTGCTCTACCACATAAGTTCCTTTTACCCAGTAATTTTGTCTGAGTATTTTTAAACCATTCACGGTCACTTTATCTGTTGCATCGCTGCCTGTACCGCGAAAAAAAATCACATTATCCAATGCTTTGGGAAGATTTGTTTCCATCATCTCAATACCTGTTTTCGGTGTATACCGAATAGAACCATCTTTCTTCCTCATAACTGTTACTGTTGATTCACCTGTCTGTACTAAACGTTTTGCTTCTTCCCAAGATTTTCTAACCGATGACATAATTTCATCTGAACCCAGTTCCAAAATTTTAAATCCCTCAAAAGTATTATCACCATAAACCACATCAGTGTTCATTATTTTCCTATTAGGACTTACTGATATTCTTGGATGTTCCTGGAAAACTGGACACAGCAATCTGTAATCATTAAAGAAGTTATAAACATCTGTGTCTTCAAATACTTTTTCTTCTCCGTCAATAATTTGGAAATCAGAAAAATCCAAAGGACATGCAGACAACTTCATATCTTCTGTTCTTCCTCCGTTCTTATTCAAAACAACAATCTGTCCATGTAACCCCAACTTCGCAAGTTGTTCAATCTGAGAAATCTTTCTAGTTCCCCCAAACATCTTTGCAATGATTTTTTCCCCTGCTTGTTTACAGCTTAGATTATTATCCACACCAAATTCACGGCATAACTCATTTAATGTCTTTCCTCTATATCGTCTAGTGTATTCCCTACATTCCTTTTCGACATCATTTATTCCCAGATAATGACGGTTAGATTGTTCATATGTATTGTTTATGGAACTCTGTACGATAACCGTTACAAACCTTGCTCTAAAACGAAACCTGGGAGAATTCGGATATTTCGGAGAAGTATCCAAATACTCCAATTGCTTATTCGCAACTGTAGAAAGATTCGGATACTCTTCTTTCCTAATTTCTTCCTCTGAGTATCTCTCATGAATATCAGTAATAAAATCATGTACTTTTTGCCAATCACTTGCAATGATCGCTTTATCATCCGCAGAACAATTGTAGAAATAAAAATTCTTTAATGGAAAATCTTTATACTCTGCTGCTTTTATAGTCATCTTTGAAAGATAATGATAATAAACAAATAAGATTCTCTGTGATTTATGCCAAAATTTAGATGTTTCAAAAGTCTCTAATTCTATCGTAGATATAGATACTGCTGTAATACTGCAAGGCTCTTTCGCTTTCCATACACCTCTCGATTTTTCCTGAATACCGATAGTCTTCAATTCTACATCTTCATCATCCACATTCAAATCAGGTATTTGCTTATTATTTGCCTTATAGCCGAACACAGACTGCTCAATTACATCTCCGGCAATACCCGTTACCTTGGAATTCGTAACTGTCTTATCAAAAACATGATTTACATCCACCTCTGCAAGAGTTTTGCCTATGGTAGGAATCAGAATATCATATATCTGCTCTGTCGTATAATGTGGAATCTCTTCCAACAGATTTATTTCATGGATACTCATATTCCATTTCCTTTCTTATAAGATTTTAATCTTCTATACCGTTTGTCATTTACAGATGCAATTTGTTAGGTTAAGCTCTCTATGTTCCTATTTAGCTGGCTTTTGCATGGACAGGATTCCCCATAAGTGCTTTTTCCAAACGCAATTATTCCTGGTCGAAAATAGCATCAAGGGTTCTTTCCATATCCTCAATCAAATTAACTACCAATGCATTTCCCATCATAAAACGTCGCTTTTTAAGTGGCATTTCTACGATTTCTCCATTGAGCAAACAAAATTTTGTATGATCTGTTGGAAATCCTTGGATACGTTCCGTCTCCGTAGCTGTTAACAATCGGATTTTTCCTGTCTTTTTATCTTTTACAATATGTGTTGTCCTACTAAAACTACCCTCTGAAGTCAGCATGGTACGGGCAGGTTTATCATAACTATCCAGCATCGCAATGGCTCCCTCAGAAAAGATATATTCATGACCATTCGCCGCCATCCTAGAAAGCTTTTTCCCTCCCTTTATATACTGCCATGTTTGACGATCTTCTTTAGGTAGTTTTCCCTTTGTTTCATCACATCTCGTAACAAAGGGATCCGTATAATAAAGCTTCTCTTCTGAGATAAAATAAGATTCATCCACATCTCCTGATTCCATAATGTCTCCTAATGTTATCTGTGTGCCATCATACTTGGGTGTCGTCTTAATACTATATACAACTCCATCTTTCATGATCCCTGTATTTTCAAATCCGAAACTAAAACTCTCAGATAACTCACCTATCCCCTCTGGAAGTTTCGTTATTAAAATTTTCTTATTATCAACATCATTAACAGGAAATGTTTCAGCAAAGAATCCGTCCTTCAACAAAACTTTACCCATACTTATTCTCTGTGTTTCTAAATTGTCACTATACTTATATCCAACTTTTTCTTGAATCGTAGCGCAGTATTTCATATCATCCCTATAAGCAAAAATAAATGTACGTCTTCTGCGCTGTTGATATCCATAATCTGCCGCATTGATCACACGCCATTCGACCGTATATCCCTGATCCCTAAAGCAAGTCAAAATAATTCCAAAGTCTCTTCCTCTCTGTTTTGCTGGAGACTTTAATAGTCTATCAACATTTTCAAGCAATATAAATGGAGGCTGTTTAGCTTCTATAGTGTCTCGTATAGACCACCATAAGACACCCTTTTTTCCTTCTAGTCCCTTTGATGTAGCTAATGATGAAGCCACCGAATAATCTTGGCAAGGAAATCCACCTACCAGAAGATTAAAATCAGGAATAGATGACTTATCTACCTCTTCTATATCGACGTTTGTGGTATCGTTCCCATTCACATCATATCTAGTGCCGAATCGATACACATAACAATCATGTGCATACTGCGTTTTCTTCTCTGCTGGTTCCCACTGATTGAACCAGACAGTATCCCATTTTTCTTTTTTATTTACATCCTCTAACGTCTTTATATGGTTCAATCCACAACGGAATCCACCTACTCCTGCAAATAACTCACAAACAGTCTTCTTCATTTAAAACTCCTCAATCTATTATTTTATATACAACCATTCCGATTAATTTTATGATAAATACAGAACTTTGTAAAGATCTTTTTCTATTTTTCTAAAAATCTTTTTTCTAATTGGCTTAATATGTAAGAATTATTCAACCAAAAACATTGTTTTGGAAATTTCCTGCCGTCTGGCAAGTCATATGTATCTTTTGCATTTCTTGCGTGTGGTCTGACGTGACATACTGGATTATCAGATGCTTTAGGAAAATTATTATAATTTTTCCCGTTTCGGACTTCTATTTTCAATCCATCCAGCATCACTTGCTTTGTCGCTTCCCATACAGATTTAACATCACCTTCCAAATCTTTGTAAGGAATATTCCAAAATTGACATCCTTTCAACCTTAATTCACTTTCTCTATCATATTTATAGACAACAAACAAAAATCGGGTCTCACGGAGATAATTTCCAAAAATAGAGTCATCCCACTCCTCTTGCACCAATTCTTTAAATTTAAATG
Source organism: Blautia pseudococcoides (assembly GCF_001689125.2). Lineage (NCBI taxonomy): Bacteria > Bacillati > Bacillota > Clostridia > Lachnospirales > Lachnospiraceae > Blautia > Blautia pseudococcoides. Next base: position 1,928,858 of record NZ_CP015405.2, read on the forward strand.
TAGGAAATGACATATTTTCTCTGATTTTATTATTTTTTTCAATCCTGATAGTCTTCACCGCAATATTTGCTTTTTCAAATTCCTCCGCATGATTTCCCTTAATGCCCAATATCCTATACGCTAACATTGCTTCTAGATTTTTTGTTTTTTTCTGAATATCAATCTGAAATTCCTCACACAATTTTTTGACAGTATACCCACAATATGTATTTATCTTCTCTACAACATAATTTTCAAAAGAGACTTCTGCCTTTCCTTTAATAATTGGTTCATATGTGATTTTACCTGGAATAATGTAATTATTCAGAACATAGGTCATATATGAATTTTTAAATGCAAATGCCCTCGGTTTTGCCAATTCACTACTAAACGGTTGTTTTCGTCTATCTCTTGAACTGGAGGCCTTTGGTGCTGCGCCCAGATATAGAGTATCACTTTCAGACAGTTCATGTGCCTTACCAGCCCTTATTTTTTCTGATATAACATAAAAATCTTGTTCGATAATTTTGATATCCTGTTCCGGTGGAGAAAAAAGTTTCACATAACCAATTTTATAATCCAATCTATTCTCAATTTCTTTTTGATACAAATAATAAATCAGTAAAATCAATCTTGCTTTTTGCCACATATGGCTTTCTACAAAGGTTTCATTAACCACTGAATAGTAATCGATCATAGTTAGGATAAGCCTCTCCTTTGCAGAAATAGTTCCATTTTTATTTATCTTATATGGTGTGACTTTTAGTTCTACTCCAGCTTTTTCAAAATCTGGTTTAGCATCATTATTTGCCTCATAATGAAAATATCTTTCTTCAATTAATTCACCAAGTCCACCTTTTCTTTTTTTATTTTCGTGTTTCGCTTCGTAGTTGTTTATTTCTCGAACAACCATGGCTTTTGTTATATCATCTTCTACACATACCTCAGCAAAAGTTTTTCCTACCAGTTTTTTTCCGTATTCTTCAATCGATATGGGATCAGCTTCATCATATTCTAATTTGTATTGCATATTAAATCTCCTCATCATAATCTATCTTCTCAATTTTTTGATCAAAAATCACTTCCTCTATTACCCGAATACATTCTTCTGGTTTTTCCAATATGTCTTTCCCCCAAAAATGAATAACTGACCATCCCAGATATTGTAGTGCCTGATCTTTTTCAATATCCCGCTGCATATTACGCTGGATTTTTTTCACCCAATAATCCGGATTTCTTCCTTTTTCCAAGCGAGGCCGCAAAATTTCCCAATCTTTCCCATGGAAAAACTCACTATCACAAAAAATAGCAATATGATATTTTATTAAGACTATGTCTGGCCTTCCCGGTAAATCTTTATAATTCTTTCTATAGCGATATCCCTTTTTCCACAATTCCTTTCGTAGTTTTGTTTCAATCACAGTGTCTTTTCCACGAATACGACTCATAGTTTTATGACTTTTTTCTGTTACTTCTCCATGAAATCTTGGTTCAGTAGGTTTTTCTATTCCCACTAAATATCAACTCCTATTAACTAAAGTATACAATTAATTTTTAAAGGCTGACCACCTTACTTCTTGCACTAATAGAAGATTCTAATCGTCTCTTGATTTACGGTCAACCTCTATACCGTCCGATGATTTTTCGTAAACCACTATGCAAATTTGCGTTTTTCTAAGGTTAAATTATACGGTTTTTCGTCTTTTCCACCACTATATTTAATAATTCTCTATATAGTTAAACAATGTCCGCGATGTCGTCTGATTTGCAATCCTGAATCTCACATACCCTACCCAACACTCCCACGCGGACATTTTCATTTTCCCAAGTTTCACTAGCGCATTGGTATGAATTTTTGCAGATATAATCAAATCCATTATCATCATTTTACATTCTTCATATATTTCCATAATTTACAGGCATTGATTCGCCCCTATTTGTTGTATAACCAGCAAGTCATTATTTGTATTTTAACATCTTGTTCACTTGTACACAATCGAATAATCCTAAATTGCAATCTTCATTGGCACCCCTTTACCTATATCATTGTGCCCCCGAAAATCTTGCTTTGCATATCTCATGCCCGTATATAATATATCGTACCCTTATGCTCAACTTCACAATAATTTCAGAATCTACCCAAAACTTATCTGTACCATTCTAGGCGTAATTGCCTAAGCCCTTTCGGAATCAAAAAAGCTTCCCGAAATTTACTGCTGCTGTTTTACTTCCGGCAAAGATTTTACCTCTTTAGGTTCCTCCCAGGCATAATGCACTGCGGAATTATCATATACCAATGACAAAATTTTACCACAAGTGACAAATGATTGCTATACAGAACATCTACAATAATTTTTCCATCCCCAACCACTCCTACGCAAACATAAAAGCGATCATAATATCAGGCTCACCCCCAATACCATGACCGCTAACTGCTCCAAACCTATATTACCCCACAATATTATGAGGCACATACTTTTCTACCGGATAACTATTTCCTGCTGCATAAGTTTTATACCGAAGCATCTTTTCTCTTTGCCAGTTCAGATATACGCCTGACAATCTCCATATCACTTTCCTGTGTTTTATCATGTTTTCCCTTTACAGTCACATCTGTCCTGCTTCTCAAAGTATCTGCATAACAGTTAGACTGCTGCAGCCTTCCGGCTGCCAGGGGTATGCTATCCTTACCAAATTTTGTTCTGCCGCCTACTGCATCTCCATAAACGGATTACCATACATTAATTTTGTTTTTAAAACACCCATTTACATACTTCTTAATACAAATGCAGTAACCTAACCGCACTTTTTGCCGCTTTATACGTGAAATTTTCCAGCTCTCTTGCTGCATTTTTTAATTCTTTTCTTATCTCTATCTGCTGCGGACAGTGTTTTTCGCATTTTCCACACGCAACACACTGGGAAGCGCCGGAAAAATTCTTACGAAACGCCGTACATCTCAAATAATCCATCCTGGCAGCGCTTTTCCCCTCTGTGTAAACAGCATTATAACAAAGAAATGTTCCGGGGATATCCACGCCTTTTGGACAGGGCATACAATACCCACAGCCTGTGCAGCCCACCTTTACGCTTTTTTTAATCTCTTCTTTTACCTGGTCTATCAATTCCTCTTCTTCTGACGTCAAACTGCCTGCAGGACTTTCTGATGCTGTCCGAACATTTTCTTTCACCATCCCCATGGAATTCATTCCTGATAGAACGCAGGTCACTTCCGGCTGATCATACAGCCACTTGAAGGCCAGAGCGGCCGGGGTGATTCCCTTCCCCTGCTGCCTGATAAGCTGCTTTGCAGAATCCGGCAAAAGATTTACCAGACGTCCTCCCCGCAGGGGTTCCATAATGATAACAGGCATTCCCTTGGCATGGGCATACTGTAACCCCTCTCTGCCCGCCTGAGAATTTTCATCCAGATAATTATACTGGATCTGACAGAAATCCCAATCGTAGACATCAATCAACTCTTTAAACATCTCTGTATTTCCGTGATAAGAAAAGCCAATATTCCGAATAGCATCGGCGGCTGTTTTTTCTTTTATCCAGTCCGGGATTCCCATCTTGACCAGCTTATCCCAGGTAGAAGTATCTGTCAGCATATGCATTAGATAATAATCCACATAATCTGTTTTAAGCCTCCTTAACTCCTCCTGAAACGTCTTCTCCACACCGTTCATGGATTTTATCATATAATGAGGCAGTTTTGTGGCAATATTTACTTTGGAACGGCAGTGATTCCGGTGCAGTATTTCCCCCAATGCTGCTTCACTTCCAGGGTAGATATAGGCCGTGTCCAGATAGTTCACTCCTGAGGCAATTGCCTCCATCACTTCCTTTTCTGCCTTATCCAGATCAATACTGCTGCCCTTTCTGGTAAATCGCATACATCCAAAACCCAGGGCAGAGATTTTGTTTCCTTTTTTGTCTTCTCTATATTCCATTATTCCTCCCTCACTGCCAACCAAAAATCTATCGCTTGACTACAAAACAACTCCGCTGCTTTCTAAAACCCACCCCTCTCTCAGCCATACTTTCCAAGACATGCATCTCCCAATAGATCAAACTACTCTTGTCAGCATTTCATGATATTGCTCGGCTATGTTCAATGCATGGTCACCAATACGTTCAAAGTCTGTCAGCAATTCAGAAAAGAAAATACTGGCATCTGCCACACATTCGTTTTTACCAATTCGCTCCATCTGCTGCCTCAGATTTTCATTTCGGATATCATCTATTTTCTGCTCGTCACGTGAGGTTTTCTCCAGCATGGTTTTTATATCTGAGATCTGATCCCCTGCAACATCTTCCAGAATCTGAAGGCTCATACCCTTCATGATCGCAATTTCCTGTTTTGCTTTATCTGAAAAAACAACCCCCATTTTTTTCATGCTGGCTGCATATCCCAGAATATTCATAGCATGGTCACCGATCCGTTCCAGGTTTCCCAGCATCTTATAGTATCCACTGATTTTAACAGAATCTTCCGCTGCCATCTCATGGTGCATCACAGACACGATATAGCGGGATACTTCTGCATTCAGATAATCAATATACTCCTCTTTCTGTTCCAGCCCCTCTTTACTTTGTACTGTATCGTGAAATACCGCATCAAAACTGCCCGCAACCGTTTCACAGACAATTTTCCGCATCCGCTCTATTTCCAGATTGATCTGTGTCAGGACCACAGCCCCCTGCCCCATGGGGTAATGCCTTTCAAACGGCTGTATATATTCCAGGTGGAATATTTCTTCCTGCTCACTTTGTTTATCCGGAAGAATCTGTTCTGCAAGACGCGCCATATAGGTACCAAACGGCAGCAAAAGCAGCGTTGTGACAATATTAAATACGGTATGGACATTGGCGATCTGAGCTACCGGATTTCCCGGTGTAAGATGTTCCATAAAAACAGTAAACGGTGTTAAGAGACAGATTACTGTAAATATGATTGTACCGATTATATTGAACATTAGATGGATCACGGTTGTTCGCTTTGCATTCACTTTTGTACCAATAGACGCTAAAACAGCCGTAATACAGGTTCCGATATTTTGTCCAAACAAAATGTATACCGCACTGGAAAGAGGAATCATACCTGTGCCTGCCAGGGCCTGTAAAATACCCACAGATGCTGATGAAGACTGTATGACAGCGGTAAACGCAGCACCTATCAAGATGCCTACCAGCGGGTTACTGAATGTAGTCATAAAGTGGATAAAAGTTTCTGAATTCTGAAGCGGTACCATGGCAGCCCCCATCATATCCATACCAATAAAGAGCACACCCAGACCCGCAAAAATCTCACTGATATGCTTTACTTTTTCATTTTTGACGAAAAGAATAGCCGCAACCCCCAGAAAGGCGATCAACGGAGCAATAGCGCCGATATCCAGTGCGATGAGCTGCCCGGTAATTGTTGTACCGATATTGGCGCCCATAATGACCCATACTGCCTGGTTCAGGGTCATGAGGCCGGAATTTACAAAACCAACCACCATAACAGTGGTAGCGGAAGACGATTGAATCACTGCCGTTATCGCAGCTCCGGCAAAGACTCCTTTGATCCGGTTGGAAGTCAGCCTTTCAAGAATCTGCTTCATTTTGTTTCCTGCAGCCGTCTCTAACCCATTGCTCATCATCTGCATGCCGTACAAAAACAACGCAAGACCACCAAGTAATTTTAAAATATCAGATATTTCCATTTTTATTCTCCCATTTCTGTCATTTTACTTATTCTGTAACTTGTGCGTATCGGAAAGATACGTGAGTCTACAGAGGACGTTTTTTTCCGTCCGACTTATGGGTGATATTCAGTTTGACACAAAACTGATTGGGCAGCGAAGCGTAAAACAGGAACAACAAAAAAATGCCTCCGCCGAGCACAATGGAAAAAATGTACAGAGACATATTAAGATTGGAAAGCCAATGAAAGGGAGTCTGTCTTCCCCTGAATTGTTTTAAAACCTGTTGAAAAAGCACTCTGAAAGACGGTACAAAATTATGTACTGTCTGCTCATCTATGTCAGATTCATCTGACTGGATCATTTGTTTATTTTCATAATCAGCCACGTGGGAATCATAACGGTTTCCTTCCACCCAGGCATTAGAAAAAACAGCCAGTCCTGTACCTGCCAGCATAAATAGGGCTGCTGCTAAAATAATAACTTGATATGTAAATTTATTCATGATAATAAAATGTTTTCTCCTCGGCAAAACAGAAAAATCTACCCTCTGCTTTACAAAACTTGCTATTATGCCAAATTTCCTTAAATAATGATAACCAGCAGACTTGTTAAACGCGCTCTGAAAGCCATTAGCTTTTTCTCAGTTGTCATGGAATATAGAAAGCAGCAGCCGGTAAGATCACCTGAGAATGCCATACGGTATAGTGAATGCGCCGTGTTCCATCCGACATACTTATCCTACCAGGTTTGTTATGAAATCCTCTCATAAACAATATCCGGTTTTCATCTTCTGAGATTAACCATATTATAGACGGTCAGCTTGGCAAAGTCAATTTTTACAAGTATTTTCCCTCCAACTTTTCGACACGAGCTCCTTTATTATAGTAATAAATACCGGTCGGCCCCAAAAAAGTCAACGGATTCCCAACCCCTTAACCCTCACCTCCCTATCCTTGATTTTAAATCTCCAATATGTTATCCTTGTATAAACTTTAAGTTAATGCAAGAAGGAGGTTCGATATGTATAACCACATGCTGGATACCTTTCTAGCGGTTGCTGACTGCGGCAGTTTTACCAAGGCGGCTGCCCACTTGTATATCTCTCCCACCGCTGTTATGAAGCAGATGAATGCCCTGGAAAATCATCTGGATGTAAAACTGGTAGAGCGCACCCCATCCGGCGTCCGTCTGACGGCTGCGGGAAATGTTATTTACCGGGACGCCAAATTCCTGATCAACTATTCCCAAAAGTCCCTTGCGAGCGCCAAAGCTGCCCTCCATGCAAATGATACTACTTTCTGCATCGGCACCTCTCTTTTAAACCCGGCAAAGCCATTTATGGATCTATGGTATCGCGTGAACAAGGAGTTTCCTGCGTATAAGCTGCATCTGGTTCCTTTTGAAGATGATCATGAGGGGATTTTGACTGAAATAGAACAGTTGGGAAAAAAATTCGATTTTCTGATCGGTGTGTGTGATTCCAAGGAGTGGCTTTCCCGCTGCAACTTCCTCCCTCTCGGGCGATACCGAAAAATGATCGCCGTATCCAGGGAACATCCATTGGCAGGTAAAGAACAGATCCATATAGAAGATTTATATGGTGAAACATTGATGATGGTTGCGCGCGGAGATTCCGGCGTCAATGACTTTCTGCGCAGCGATTTAGAAAAACACCATCCTCAGATCAGAATAGAGGACACCCCTCCGTTTTATGATTTATCGGTGTTTAACCGCTGCGCAGAAACCGGAAATATTCTCCTCACCATTGAATGCTGGCAGGAAGTCCATCCGGGACTTGTGTCTATTCCGGTAAATTGGGATTATAGTATCCCTTATGGTCTGCTGTATAGTTTTGATGCGCCTGATGACGTCTGCAGGTTTGCAGAAACGGTAAAAAATCTCATATAGAGCAGAGCTCTTCTGCTTTATTCCAGCAGACTCCGCACCATCTCCGCATCAAAAACTACTTTTGACAAATGATTCACTTCAATCTGATACAACGCATTGGCTGCCATATGCTCTGCTGCCTGCTCCAGATCACGGATACCGGTAGTGTCCGCATATTTTTCCACAACTGCGTCATAAGCTTCTTCCGTTACAACGCATTCCTTTTCCTGCAGGCCCATGCGCCCCAGGACTTTTGGCAGGGCATACCGGGAGAAAATAATTTTCTTCTCTTCCGCCGTATAATCCGGAATATCAATGACAGCAAAACGCGACATGAGCGGTGCACTGATCTGCTCCTTATCATTGGCTGTGGCTATGGGATATACGCCAACAGTGGGAACCATACATTCAATATAATTGTCTGTAAAGCCCAGGTTATCAAGAAGTGTCAGAAGGACATCTGCCGGATTTCCATTGCCTTTTCCCGAAGAGGCCTTATCCAGTTCGTTGATAATAAAGACAAGGTTGGATTCACCTGCCATGGAGAAAGCCTCCATAATAATTCCCGGCTTTGCATTTGCATAGATACGGGAACTTCCGGTCAACTGTTCCGGGTCGTTGATAGAACTCATATCCAGCGTTGTCCACGGCAGTTTTAATATACGTGCAACCGCATAAGCAATCTGGGATTTTCCCGTTCCGGCAGGTCCCACCAGTAAAATGCCGTATGCCGGAAGGGTATGGGTACGGTTGATCTGTATGATCGTCTCCATGATCCGCTGTTTCACCCGCTCCATACCGTAAAGCTCTTCATCCAGAATTCTGCGCGCTTTTTCAGGATCAATAGCCTCAAAATAATTGTTCTTCCACTGGATATTCATCATGATGGAAAGTGCACGCTGGGCATGGCGCCTCTCCTCAGGGGATACCTCATGAGAGCGGGCAACAGCCAGATTTCTCCTTGCCCAAAGGCGGATATTGTCCGGCATAGTCTTACCTGCACAGGTCATGAAGTCTGTGATGCTCTGCAGACTGGTGAGTTTCATACTGTCGCCGGTCTCCTCCTGGTCTTCGTCCTCATTCTCCTCCACAGGCGCACTGCCTGCCAATAATCTTTCTATCATAAACTGCAGAAAACCATCCTCAGCGGAAAGCTTGGTTCCCCCACCAAAAGCGATCTCCCGAATCTTGTAAACCGCATAGCCGTCTTCCCTGTTCTCGCCGGACAGGCGCACATTGATGTGGTTATCACCCAGCCAGTGGATCAGGCTGACAAAGCGGGCATCTATCTGCAGAATATCTGCACTGACCGTTTTATCCTCCTCCTTAAATTCAAAGGCCGTCTGCTGATTCTGATTGGCAAAAACACCGCAGGAATGGTGCTTCCATTTCCGCTCATGGTTGTCCAGAAGCAGAATGGGCCTGTCCGGGGAGGCTGTATTCTCATTGGAACGAAACACGGTGTATGTACACTGAAACTCACTCTTCTTTTTATTGTCCGAATTGCTGAAATCAAATACTGGCATAATTGCGTACTCCTTTTGTTATATTAGATCATCACACATACTATGTGATAATTGCTGATACACGAGCTGCCTTACAGTATCACTTCAAACTGCAAGGTCCCTGCAAGTATGTAGTATACCTATTTTTTTATTCTTTTACAAGCTCATTGTGCTTTGCCGGCACAAAATTTTTTTATTTTTTTCTTGACATAGCTCCTTTTCTATGGTAATCTATAGAAAGTGTTTTGATAAAGCCTTGATTTCGCATACAGCAGTAAGTCATTCTTTTATTAATGATTTACTGCTATATGCGTTTTTTGTTTTGTAAAATGCATATAAAAAATAGGAGGTATCTTTCATGAATAAAGGTACAGTAAAATGGTTTAACTCAGAAAAAGGGTTCGGATTTATTACAGGGGAAGACGGATCTGATGTATTCGTACATTTCTCAGGGATCAATTGCGATGGTTACAAATCTCTTGACGACGGCCAGGCCGTAACTTATGATTTAACTCAGGGAAACCGCGGTATGCAGGCTGTTAATGTTTGTGCCGCTTAAGCCGGAATATTATTTCACTATCCTATCAATGCCTGCACGCAATCAGCAGTGACAGGCATTGATACTCTGTATCTTAACTAGTCAGAGCTATGGTTGATCCATACAGCTAAGTCGGCGGGGTTTATACATTATTCCTTGCTGGCTCAACCTAAAATCTCATTCAATTTATATATATTTCTATAAAAAATCCCAACCTCAATATTTCCCAATTTCATATATCTTACTGACATTTTTTCAAAACCTGCATATAATAAAGCAACAAATAATGCTCAGGTACACATATTATGAACAATGATCCCCGAGGCACGATCATCCAGCAAGGTAATGTTATGCGCATAGATAACGCTCTTGTTGAGGATGTATTTTGTTACGATAACAAGATAGGACATATCCTTGTATCTTACGCGGTCCCCGAAGCAAACCAGACGGTCTCGATACAAAATCTGCGTTTAAACGTGGGAAGAAACACAGTCATCCTGGATGCCTTTGGCAGGCGCATTGACTCATGCCAGATTCAAAAAGGCATGTGGGTAAATGTTGTGTTCTCTTCACGTATGACCAGAAGTATTCCCCCACAGGCAAATGCTTTTCTGATCCTTGTCAAGAGACAGCCCCGCCCACAGACCAGTACCACAACGGGAAGGATCGCTTCCATTGATCTGAGAAACAGATTCCTCTATACAGGCGATCCAAACGATATAAACAGTCAGACCAGATTTGTCATAACTGATGACACGGTCATTTTAAACCGTTCCGGTATTCCGGTGAGTCTCCGCTTTCTCCGTCCCGGACAGACGGTCAGGATCACCCACGCAAACTTCCAGACAGCCAGTATTCCACCACAGACCACTGCCTTCCGGGTACAGGTAATATAAGAAAAAAAGCTGGCATCTCATACACAAGTGCCAGCTTTTTTTAACATTACACCTAACAAAGATAAAGCTATGGTATCACAGTACAATTCCCAGCATCTCTATCAGAATTCCCCAGAACACGCCTGTTCCGTATAAAATCCCTATGAGTCCCAGGTTTTCTTTCACTCCCTTATTGGTTCTGCAGAGCACCAGAATACCTACGCCCGCGCCTACCAGAAGTCCCGCCATCATCTGTCCGGCTCCCAGAATACCGGTCAGGTAGAGTTGGGTGATCACCACAGAGGAGGCACAGTTAGGGATCAGTCCTACCAGTGCGGCCAAAAACACACCAACAACCGGTTTTGTGCTGATAAAGTATCCGATCTTGTCACTTCCCACCAATTCCACGCAGAATCCGATCACCAGGGATATGAGAAAGATGAAGACCGTAATCTGAAGCGTGTGTAAAAAAGCCGATTTGATAATGCTGCCGTTCTCACAATGGCAGTGTTCGGATTCGCACAGATCATGGATATCTTTCTCATGATGTTCCCTGTGTATATGATTATGTTCTTCCCGCTCTCTCCTCTTCTTGCCGCCAAAACGCCATAATACATCAATGGCAGACCCGGATACAGCTCCAAGAACAACTTTCAGACCCAGGATCCGCAGGATTGTACCTGCTGCCACAGATTCGGAGATAAAGATAGGAAGCATTTCATCTGAAGTGGAAAGAAAAATAGCCAGCAGAGTTCCCGCTGATATGACGCCTCCGGAGTAAAGGCTGGCTGCAGCGGCTGAGAACCCACACTGGGGAAACGCACCTGCCACACCGCCAATGAGAGGCCCAAAATGCCCTGACTTTTGCATGATCTGCTTAGACTTATTCTTTGTTTTATGTTCCAGATATTCCATGACCAGATAAGTCAGGAACAGGAAAGGAATCAGCTTGGCTGTATCCAGCAAAGCATCTAAAATCACGTCGAGTATCATATCACAGCTCCCTTCCGCAGCAGAATATTTATTCGCATTCCAGTTTCTAATGATAGCATAAATGCAGGACAAACTCAACGCCGGATTATTATTTTTAGCAGATACTTCCAAAATGCAGAGCGGCAGCGGAAATCTATCATATCAATTTCCGCTGCCGCTCTTCCTATGCGTTCAGATAACCTGTATATTCACTTGTATGAAGCAGCCGGTTGGCATTCTCCACCCGCTCTTTCGTGGGAGGGTCAATCCCCTGCAGGGGATAAGGGATGCGCATATCCTGCCATTTAAAAACCCCCAGCGTATGGTATGGCAGCACTTCAAAGCGCTGAACATTGCCCAGGCCTTTTACAAATGCGTCCAGCCGTATCAGGTCTTCGTCATAATCGTTCCGTTCCGGCACGAGAACGTGGCGAATCCATACAGGCTTGTTGATTTCGGCCAGATATCCAGCCATATCAAGGATGTTTTCGTTGCTGCATCCTGTCAGGATTTTATGCTTTGCGCTGTCAATCTGTTTGATGTCAAGGAGAAGTAAATCCGTGGCTTCCATAAGGCGGCTGAATTTATGGAAAAACGGGTCGTGCCTGGAAAACGGATTTCCGGAAGTATCCAGGACCGTATGCACCCCTTCTTCCTTAGCCTTTGTAAAAAGCTCCAGCAAAAAGTCCATCTGGAGCAGCGGTTCCCCGCCGCTGACGGTTATTCCGCCTTTGTCTCCCCAGTAGGCTTTATAGCGCAGAGCCTGCCCTAACACCTCATCTGCTGACATCATATCCATGGAGCTGGTGCTCCAGGTATCCGGATTGTGGCAGAACTGGCAGCGCATCCTGCAGCCCTGCAGAAAAATCACAAACCGGACCCCTGGCCCGTCCACGGAACCAAAGCTTTCGATCGAATGGATGGAGCCTTTTCTCGAACTAAATGCGCTCATGTGCGGAGCGGGCGATCACGTCAAGCTGCTGCTCGCGTGTCAGATCAATGAATTTAACCGCATAACCGGATACACGGATCGTAAAGTTTGCATACTCCTCTTTTTCCGGATGTTCCATGGCATCCACCAGCTTCTCAATGCCAAACACATTCACATTTAAGTGATGTGCACCCTGGTCAAAGTATCCGTCCAGAATGTGCATCAGATTGTTGATCCTCTCCTCCTCAGAATGTCCGATGGCACCTGGGTTGATGGTCTGTGTGTTGGAGATTCCGTCCAGTGCCCACTCATATGGAAGCTTTGCAACAGAGTTCAGGGAAGCCAGAAGGCCGTTTTTCTCTGCACCGTAGCTTGGGTTCGCACCGGGTGAAAGCGGTTCTCCCGCTTTTCTGCCATCCGGCAGCGCTCCTGTTGCCTTTCCGTAAACCACATTGGAAGTGATGGTCAGGATGGATGTGGTCGGCTCGGAATTCCGGTAGGTCGGATATTTTTTCAACTTTTCCAGGAATGTGTGCAGCAGCCATACCGCAATATCATCTGCTCTGTCATCGTCATTACCGTAGCGGGGGAAATCACCCTCTGTCTCGAAGTCCACTGCCATTCCTTCCTCATCACGCACAACTTTTACCTTGGCGTATTTCACAGCGGACAGGGAATCCACCACATGGGAAAAGCCTGCAATTCCTGTTGCAAAAGTTCTGCGCACATCTGTATCGATCAGTGCCATCTCTGCTGCTTCATAATAATATTTGTCGTGCATATACTGGATCAGGTTCAGGGTATTTACATACAGCCCTGCCAGCCAGTCCATCATAATTTCATATTTGCGGACAAGCTCATCATATTCCAGGTAATCGGAAGTGATCGGTTTATATTCAGGTCCCACCTGAACCCTTGACTTCTCATCCATACCGCCGTTGATGGCATATAAGAGGCATTTTGCCAGGTTTGCACGGGCTCCGAAGAACTGCATTTCTTTTCCTGTCTGGGTAGCTGATACACAGCAGCAGATGGAATAGTCATCTCCCCATACCGGCCGCATCACATCGTCATTTTCATACTGGATAGAGCTGGTCTCCACAGAGATAAATGCAGCGTATTTCTTAAAGTTTTCAGGCAGTCTTGATGAGTAGAGAACCGTCAGGTTCGGTTCCGGCGCAGGACCCATATTCTCCAGTGTGCGGAGGATTCTGTAATCTGTCTTTGTGACCATGGAACGGCCGTCCTGACCCATGCCTGCCACCTCCACGGTAGCCCATACCGGGTCTCCGGAGAAGAGCTGGTTGTAAGAAGGAACACGGGCAAACTTAACCATTCTCAGCTTCATGATAAAATGGTCTACCAGCTCCTGTGCTTCTTTTTCCGTCAGTGTACCATTTTCCAGATCTCTCTGCATGTAAATATCCAGGAAAGTTCCCACACGGCCCACACTCATGGCTGCACCATTCTGTGTCTTGATGGCAGCCAGGTATCCGAAATACAGCCACTGAACTGCTTCCTTAGCGTTCTGTGCCGGTTTTGAGATATCATATCCATAGCTCATAGCCATTTTTTTCATATCAGCAAGGGCACGGTACTGCATGGAAATCTCTTCTCTCTGACGTATGATCTCATCTGTCATGATACCACAGCCGCAGTTATCGTAATCTTCTTTTTTCTTTTCCATCAGGAAATCAACACCGTAAAGCGCCACTCTTCTGTAGTCGCCCACAATACGGCCACGGCCATAAGTGTCCGGAAGTCCTGTGATGATTTTGTTATGACGGGCTTTTTTCATCTCCGGTGTATACGCATCGAAGACACCCTGATTATGAGTTTTATGATATTCTGTAAAGATTTTATGAAGCTCCGGAGCCGGTGTATAGCCATTGGATGTACAAGAATCCTCTGCCATTTTAATACCGCCATAAGGCATAAATGCCCGTTTCAGTGGTTTGTCGGTCTGAAGCCCTACTACCTTTTCCAGGTCTTTTAATTCTTCACTGATATAGCCCGGCCCATGGGAAGTCAGTGAGGATACAATCTCCGTATCCATATCCAGAACGCCGCCTTTTGCACGTTCCTCTTTCTGCAGTTTTGACAGTGCAGACCAGAGTTTTTCCGTTGCTTCGGTGGGGCCTTCCAGGAACTCCTGATTTCCTTCATACGGTTCGTAGTTGTGCTGGATAAAGTCACGAGTATTGACTTCTTCCTTCCAGATTCTACCTTTAAATCCATCCCATTGTTTGAAGTTATTCATCTTTGCAAGTCCTCCTTCTAAGACAATAATTGTGTAGAAGCTGCCTTTAGACCGGACCGGATATATTAAAAAAAGCCGGTCCTATCCAGACAACTTCTGCCCAGACGGTCGGCTAAATCAACGTTATACTCCCTGTGGTTCATTCCACTTCCGCCAGTTATATAACATCTGTAGTATAATGCATTTTTTTAAGAATTGTCAATAAAAGGAACGAATCTTTTATGTTCTTTTTCGTATACATATTACAAAAATTATTACGGATCACCGAAATGGATAGCCAATTGCAAAAGGAGGTAATCTGTACATATGGTTCAAAGGTCCGCTGCCCTTTCCCAGATCAAGCCCGTCCTGCAGCGCACCGGTCAGGTAATTTTTGGCATTCTTTACGCTTCTTTCCAGAGGATATCCTGCAGCAAGACTACAGGCAATGGCGGAAGACAAGGTGCATCCTGTTCCGTGTGTATTGGGATTTTCTATCCTCTTTGTGGAAAACCAGGTACATCTGCCCTTCTCATATAAAAGATCATCCGCTCCATTTTTCAAATGGCCGCCTTTTAGCAGAACCGCACCGGAGCCATACTTTGCTATTTTTTCTGCGGCTCGTTTCATATCCTTGGGGCTGCCCACAGAAAAACCACAGAGTGCTTCCGCTTCCGAAAGATTTGGTGTCACCACTGCTGCCAGAGGGAAAAGCTCCTCTCTCAGCGCTTCAGAGGCATCCTCCGATAGGAGTCTGCTGCCGCTTGTGGATATCATGACCGGGTCTAATACCACATCCTGCGCCTGGTATTTTTTCAGCCTTCCGGCAATTTCCCGTATGATCTTTTCGTTGGAGACCATACCGATTTTTACTGCATCCGGGCGGATATCTGTGAAAATGCAGTCCATCTGTTTTCCTACAAATTCCGCGTCACACTCCTGTATCCCATATACACCTGTTGTATTCTGCGCCGTGAGTGCTGTGATCACACTCATGGCGTACATCTTATGGACTGTTATGGTTTTAATATCCGCCTGGATTCCGGCTCCTCCGCTGCAGTCTGATCCGGCAATAGTCAATACTTTTTTCACATTTTATGCCCCCAATCTTCCCATTTTTCAAGATAAACATCAGCCAGTTTAAGCAATTTTCCTCTGTCTTTTTCCGAATAAAGATCACGAATAACTGCCAGTAAAAATCCGGCATTTTTCGCTGTTTCCGCCGCAAAATATGCATCTTCCAGCACTAATGTCTCTACTTTTTTTGTACCGATGATTCCCATCGCCATCTCATATATTCGTGGATTTCTTTTACCGGCTCCCGCCTCCGTACAAGTGAGGATACCAGTAAAATATGAATCAATTCCGTTATTTTTAAGCGCAGCTTCTATAAGAAGCCTGTTTGTGGATGTGGCGATACACATTCTGATACCCCGGCTCTTTAAATCCTCCAGCACGGAAAGCAGTCCCGGTTTGATCCGGATTTCCTCTTTATAATAGTCATATATCATGGTATTAAATTCGTCAATGATTTGGTCCTTGTGGAGCAAAATCCCATAGCTGGTGCGGAAATATTCTGCAGACTCTTCCATTGTCATGGTCTCCAGTTTTTGGCGGATATCCTTCCGGGGCCTGATTCCCTTTCGTTTCAGATAGAGCTCTCCTGCCTGGTCCCACAGCCCCATAGAATCAAAGAGTGTGCCATCCGCGTCGAATATGGCACCCTTTATCCCTCTCATTTTTTTATCATCTCCTTAGCCAGTGCCAGCAGTTCCTCACAGGCGGTTCTGATATCCGGCTGTCCAAAAATGCCGGATATGACGGAAATGCCTGCCGCACCGCTTCCGGCAAGCTGCATCACGTTATTTTTCTTAATTCCGCCGATCGCCACAACAGGGATGGATACCGCCTGACAGACCTCTTTCAGGGTATTCCATGCGATTACATCCGCGTCTTCTTTGGTGGAGGTGGAAAACACTGCCCCCACGCCCAGATAATCCGCCCCCGCTTTTTCTGCCCGCAAAGCCTCTAAAACAGTCCGGGCGGAGACGCCGATGATCTTATCCTGGCCCAGTTTTTCCCTGACGCTTCCCGCCTCCATATCGCTCTGCCCCACATGTACGCCGTCCGCATCCACAGCCAGGGCAAGGTCCACATTGTCATTGATCATCATGGGGACACGGTAACTGGCGGCAAGAGCCTTTATATCCTTTGCCTCACGCAGAAAATCCTCATACGGCATCTCTTTTTCCCTGAGCTGCAAAAGCGTAATACCTCCGTCCAGAGATGCTTTTACCTGCTCATAAATTGTCTTTTCCCCCACCCAGGATCGGTCCGTAACGGCATACAGAAGCAGGGCACGTCTCACCATTTCTCTTTTCTCAGCGCAGTTCATATTTTGCTCCTCTCTCCAGCTCGCTGCCGGTCAAATGATATACCTCATCAATCAGATAGTTTCTGCAGGATGCGTTGCCCCTGCGCTCACTTTCCATCTTCTCAAATGCCTTTTCCCCACACAGGCCCATGGAGATCACAGCAGCAGCCACAGCTTCCAGCCTTCTGTCAGGATTGGCTGCCAGATATGCTGCAGTGAGGGAGCTGAGCATACAGCCGCAGCCTGTGATCTTTGCCATGACAGGGTTCCCAACCGCTGATGGCGATCACTGCCCCTGTCTTTTTTGAAAAATCCTTTGCGAATGTTATGGTCTTTTCCAGATTTTCGTCTGTCACAGTATCCGCCCCATCAGCATCCACTCCCTTGGAACTGTTTCCTCCTCCGGCAATGGTCTTAATTTCAGAAATATTTCCCCGGATGGCAGTAAAAGAAATTTCCCTGAGCAATTGTTCCGCTGTCTTCCTGCGGTATGTGGATGCCCCCGCCCCCACAGGGTCAAGTACAATGGGATGTCCGCAGCTTCCCGCACTTTTCCCCGCCAAAAGCATGGCTTTCACGGAACGGGGATGCAAGGTCCCCATATTGATGTTCAGACCGTCGCAGAGGCGTCCCATCTCCTCTGCTTCCTCCTCCCCGTCCGACATGGTTGGGGAAGCGCCGCAGGCCAACGTAATATTGGCACAGTCATTTGCAGTAACATAATTGGTGATGTTCTGGATCATAGGCGATTTACTCCTGACGTTTTCCAGTATTTCTCCCAGCATTTTTTCTCCTTTCTGCATCCTGAAACATAAAAAGGGAGACGCCAACACGTCTCCCGGAATCTTGCTCTCTCCCTACGCTGGCATTACCCATATCAGGTTAACGGGTCGAAGTTGGTGACTTCCTCTCAGCCTGCCGCTACAAGCTCCCCCAATGAAACTTATTCATATTTTTACTTTAACTGGTTATCAGGATACCACACTTACCTGTTCCTGTCAAATTCTGTCAGCTTTCTTCTCCGTGGCGGCGCCTGAAAGATATCACTGTACCGCAAAGTTCTTATCTATCCTTTTCTCTTTTCCAGACCATTTTCTGTCAGTTCATAGATGGTGTCACATACCTCATCCATATACTTTCTGTCATGGGAGACACTGATGACTGCCCCTTTGAAATCTGCCAGAAGTCTTCGGATAACAGGCCCGGACAGGGGCGAAAAATTTCTGGTAGGTTCATCCAAAAGAAGCACATTGCTGCCGTCCAGGCTCATTTTCAGGAAAAACAGTTTTGCTTTCTGACCGCCGGAAAGCTGAGAGATACTGTGGTCCATCTCATCTGCCGTGTATTTCATACTGCCCAGATACGTGCGGATCCTGCTGATTTCCTCTTTGTCTCCCTTTTTTTGCAGAAATTCTGCCGGGGTTTTACTGCCATCCATTTTTTCTTCGTAATTCTGAGGCATATAAGCCACATGCAGGTCTGTTCTCTCCTGCATGGATTCCGCTATCTTCCGCAGAAGTGTGGTTTTTCCAATGCCGTTTGCTCCTGTGATACAAACTTTTTTTGGTCCCTTAACAGACAAGACGATCTGCTGAGAGAGCATCCGTTCCCCGATACAGAGCTTTTCAAGAAAATATGCAAGCACTGTCTTACCGTTTGGAATGGAAGTATCTTTTGGAAACCGGATAAATATGGCATCCTCTGTCTCCGGTATCTCTGTCCTGTCCTCCGCTTCTCTTAGATAGCGGCGTTCCATGGCTTTTACGGCGTGCATCTTCTTTTTCAGCAACTGCCCGCCGTGGGGGTTCTGCCGGGTTGATATTGTTCTGGTCACGCTCCACTTTCTGCTGGATCCTGCGGAACCGCTCTTCCTGTTTTCTGGCCTCCTCCCGTTCTTTTCTCGCAATGCGCTCCTGATTGGTAAGTCCTCTTGCCCTGTTTTCCATATAGGTTTTGTAATCCATCTTCGCAACAGAGTATCTGGGTTTTGTCTTTCTGTTAATCTGCTCCAGATGGATAATGACATTGGCTGTCCGCTCAATCAGGGTCTCATCATGGGAAATATAGAGAATGGGTATTTGGCATTGGTTCATAAAATTCTCCATCCACTCCAATGTCCTGATATCAATGTCATTGGACGGTTCGTCCAACAGAAGAATATCCGGATTTTCCATTAGGATCCCGGCCATCTGCAGCTTGATCTTCTCCCCGCCGGAAAGCGCGCCCATCTTTTGCTGGGAATAATAAATATCCGCCGGTATTCCCAGTTCCCGGCTCATATTTGACAGTTCTTTTGGTGACATATTGTAAAAACCTGTGTTCCCGGTAAAATATTCCCAGACGCTTTTCTCCAGATTCTGCTCCTCCAATTCCTGGGGCAGATACCCCGTCTTTCGCTGGTTTTTAATGATTTCTCCTGTGAACTCCGCATAGGATTCCACAAGGGCCGGGTCACAGATCAGCTTCAAAAGTGTGGATTTGCCGTTTCCCTCTTCCCCGATCATGACAGCTCTGTCACCGGGATTCAGCACAAAGGAAAAATTCTCCACCAGGGTTCTCATATCTTTTTTATGTGTAATCGTCAGATTTTTGATCTGCATCATATTGCATCCCTTCTTTCCTGATATAAAAAGAGCCTGTTTCTCCACCGGAAAAACAGACTCTCAAATATGCGCACCTATATCAGGACCCGCAAAGATATCATCAAAAGGATATGATACCACTCTTCAGTCAGTCTACTCTCCGGCAACGAAAACAGACCTGACGCGCAGGTTACTCTCTGTCTTCTATGCTCCGAATCATAAACTACTGAATCATCCTATCCCTCTTTTCTTTACATTCTCTTGCAGAACACTCTGCAGATATCATTCTAAACGACACAAAACTTTCTGTCAAGCATCATTTTCACTATATACCCTGAAGGAACGTTTTCCTGCACGCTTTGCCTGATACAGGGCCTCATCTGCACGCCGGTACATCTCCTCATAGGAAAGCTTATTTCCTGTCTGATAAGATACCCCTGCGGAGAGTGTCACGTTATACTGTTCCACACTCTCATCCTGCAGTGTATAGGTAACGAGCTGCTGCAGCCTTTTCAGACAAACGCCTTTGTCCCTCACACCCTCCAAAAACACCATAAATTCATCTCCGCCGATACGGGCACAGATATCATTTTTCCGGAAGGTAGACTGGAGGGCACATGCCACTTGAAGAAGAATGTTGTCCCCAAACGGATGCCCGTAGGTGTCATTGAGCATTTTAAATCCATCCACATCCAGCATGATCATCATGCAGGAGGATGTATGCTCCATAT
The DNA here is from genome assembly GCF_001689125.2 of Blautia pseudococcoides. NCBI lineage: Bacteria > Bacillati > Bacillota > Clostridia > Lachnospirales > Lachnospiraceae > Blautia > Blautia pseudococcoides. Next base: position 1,949,167 of record NZ_CP015405.2, read on the forward strand.
TTTTCAGGCGCCGTTTGATAAGACGCTCTCCTGACCTGCGGTTGTAGATACCGGTGAGGCAGTCCTTTTCCGCTCCCTGGCGGTAATAGATTTCCCTCATGGTCTGTTCATGGGTGTCCAGCATCCTGCCTATTTTTCTGTCAAAACCGTCATCCTGCCCTTTGAAATGGGCGATCTGGCATCTGGTCCACAGATTATTGCCCTCCCCGTCCACCACGACCACATCCTGTTCTTCCTTATCAAAACGCGGTTCCTCCATGGGATGATTGTGGACCATCAGTTTGAGTTCTCCCTTTTTCTCACAATTCTCACACAGGAAAGGTACGAAGTCTTTCTTCCGGGGCGGTCTTCCGAATCGCTGTTCAAAACAGCCGTAGACATGAACGGTACAGTTTTTGCAGCGGATGTCAAAATCCACGTCATTCGCCAGTATGGTGAGAATTCTCTGCAGGTGATCCCTGCGGTTCACCTGCTTTCTCAGCCTGATCTTTTCCGTGGCATCCACAAGAAAAACATAAAAATAATGTCTGCCGCTCTCATCCTCCACCAGACGCCCGTAATCCTCTACCCACAAAACAGTACCATCCTGACAGCAGATCCTGTATTCCACGTAGTCGTATGTACCGGATTCGATCTGCCTTTTGATTTCGCTTTCCACGCGCTCCAGGTCCTTGGGATGCACCATGCCTCTAAAAGAACCGTTGGTGAGCTTTACAAAAGCCTCCATATCTTCGCATCGGTAAAGCTTTAATATGTTGTCATTGACATAAGTGATCTTCTCACCGTCCTCAGCCTCATAGATAAAAAAACCGCCCGGCATACGGGCAAGATACTTTTGCGGCTGCTTTGGAACGGGCGGGAACGGGGAAACGGACGCGGACCCCGAAACAGGCAGCGGCTCCGAAACAGACGAGGGTTCCGGCTGCCATCCCCGGCATACATCTATAAATCCCTGGCTTTTTGCGTATTGCTCCATCTCCTCCAGTGACAGTTCTATGGCACTGTTGGCGCTTCCGCAGGCCGGAAATACCGTCTTAAATCTTTTCATGGAGAGATCCAGGAACACCCGGACATCCTCCGGGATTCCGAAGGGACATACCCCGCCCACTGCATGTCCTGTACTGGCTTCCACTTCATCGGGAGAAAGCATTTTAGCCTTCGTGTGAAAATACTCTTTGAATTTTTTATTGTCCACCCTGGCGTCTCCTGCCATCACCACAAGCACAGTCCTGCCGTCCACCAGAAAGGACAGGGTTTTTGCAATGCGGGCCGGTTCACATCCTGCGGCCTGGGCTGCCAGCTCTACGGTGGCTGAAGACTGAGAAAATTCCAGTATACGTCCCTCTATGCCGAAACCGCTAAAATACTCCTTTACATTTTCAATTGCCATCTCTGCACCTCATTTTTACAGACCGAGTTTCTCCATCCACTCCTTTTCCTTAAATCCTGTGACAACAAAGGATTCTCCCACCAGTACCGGACGCTTTACCAGCATACCGTCCGTGGCAAGCAGCGCAAGCTGCTCCTCCTCACTCATGTCCGGCAGCTTCTCTTTCAGGTTCAGCTCTTTATACTTCATGCCGCTGGTGTTAAAAAAACGTTTCAGCGGCAGACCGCTTGCACGGTACCATGTCTCCAGTTCCTCCTTCGTAGGTTTTTCCTCTATGATATGGCGGTCTTCAAACTCTATTCCCTTCTCTGTAAGCCATTTCTTTGCTTTCTGGCAGGTACTGCATTTTGGATACTCTATAAATAACATATGTGTAATGCCTCCTTTTTTGTAACCATCTGCCTTGTAACTGTGAAGGTACGGAACGGTTACCCTTTTTCATGGTTCTAGTTTATCATTATACTTTGCCGCTTTCAACTACAAAAAGCCTTCTTTGCCTCCTCCTTTTGTATTTTATTCAATACTTTTTTAATCCAGATTGACAAGAGGCTTCCGACTGTGATATTTATATAGCACAGGTTACATTTTGTATACAATATACAATTTGGAAATATTTGGTAACTTGTTTTTCTTTGAGGCTGCTGCACATAATTTTGCCAGCTTTGATTCATGATTACAGCAGGAGGTAAATACTTTATGAGAACAGAATGGAGAACCTTTACAGGCGGTGCCTGGGAAAAAGAAATTAATGTACGGGATTTTATCCAGCAGAATTATACACCATACGAGGGGGACGGAACCTTTCTCAAATCAGCCACTGAGGACACAAAAGATTTGTGGCAGCAGGTTCTTGCCCTTACAAAAGAAGAACGGGAAAAGGGCGGAGTTTTGGATATGGACACTAAGATCGTATCCACGATCACATCCCACGGCCCCGGTTATCTGAATAAAGACAAGGAAAAGATCGTGGGACTGCAGACAGACAAACCGCTGAAGCGCTCCATGCAGCCATACGGCGGTATCCGAATGGCGGTCAAAGCCTGCGAGGACAATGGCTATCATGTGGATCCTGAAGTAGTGGAGTATTTCACCGCACACAGAAAGACCCACAACGCCGGTGTATTTGATGCCTACACCCCTGAAATGCGGGCCTGCCGTTCCAACCACATTATAACCGGACTTCCGGATGCCTATGGCAGAGGGCGCATTATCGGCGATTACAGAAGGGCTGCCCTCTACGGGGTAGACCGCCTGATCGAGGAGAAAGAGGAAGAAAAAGCCACCACCCGCAGCATCATGTATTCTGATGTGATCCGTGAACGGGAGGAATTGTCAGAGCAGATCCGTGCGCTGAAAATGCTGAAGGAACTGGCCCGCATTTACGGCTGTGACATCTCCAGGCCTGCCGAGAACATACTTGAGGCCACACAGGCACTGTATTTTGCTTACCTGGCAGCCGTGAAGGAGCAGAACGGAGCCGCCATGAGCCTTGGCCGTACTTCCACCTTCCTGGATATCTATGCAGAGAGGGATTTAAAGGATGGAACCTATACAGAGTCCCAGATACAGGAGATCATTGATCAGTTTATTATGAAACTCCGCCTTGTCTGCTTTGCCCGCACACCTGACTACAACCAGATTTTCGCGGGAGACCCTACCTGGGTTACGGAATCCATCGGCGGCATGGGGCTGGACGGCCGTCCCCTGGTGACAAAAATGTCTTTTCGATACCTTCACACCCTGGACAATCTGGGCGCTGCTCCGGAACCGAACCTGACTGTTTTATGGTCCTCCAGACTTCCTGAGAGCTTTAAGGAATACTGTGCCGAGATTTCCATCCGCCACTCTGCTATCCAGTATGAAAACGATGATGTGATGCGCCCGGTACACGGAGACGACTACGGTATTGCCTGCTGTGTATCCTCCATGCGCATTGGCAAAGAGATGCAGTTCTTCGGCGCTCGTGCCAACCTGGCCAAATGTCTGCTCTATGCCATCAACGGCGGCGTGGATGAGATTTCCGGCCAGCAGGTGGGACCCAAATTCCGTCCCATTACGTCCGAATATCTTAACTATGATGAAGTGATGGAAAAATACAGGGATATGATGAAATGGCTGGCAGGCGTCTATGTAAATGCCCTGAACATCATCCATTACATGCACGACAAATACAGCTATGAACGCCTGCAGATGGCCCTTCATGACAAAGAGGTCCGCCGCTGGTTCGCCACCGGGATCGCCGGATTTTCCGTTGTGGCAGACTCACTCTCAGCCATCCGTTACGCCAAAGTAAAACCCGTGCGCAATGAACAGGGGATTGCCGTTGATTTTGAGATTGAAGGGGATTTTCCGAAATACGGAAACGACGATGACCGCGCAGACCTGATTGCCCAGGATGTGCTCCACACCTTTATGCAGTACATCAAAGGAAACCACACTTACCGGGGAGGTGTTCCCACCACATCCATCCTGACTATCACTTCCAATGTGTCCTACGGTAAGAACACAGGATCCACCCCGGACGGAAGAAAAGCCGGAGAAGCTTTCGCACCGGGAGCCAACCCCATGCACGGGCGGGATACCAACGGTGCGGTTGCCTCCATGGCGACTGTGGCTAAGATGCCCTTTATGGATGCCCAGGACGGCATCTCCAACACCTTCTCCATCATACCGGATGCTCTTGGCAAAAACGGAAATGCAGCGAAAAACCTGGTGGCACTGCTGGACGGCTACGCAGCAAAGGGCGGGCATCACCTGAACGTAAATGTGTTTAACAGGGACACGCTTCTGGATGCGCAGAAACATCCTGAAAAATATCCCCAGCTCACGATCCGCGTATCCGGTTATGCCGTAAACTTTATCAAACTGACAAAAGAACAGCAGGATGAAGTGATCTCCAGAACCTTTCACCAGAATATATAGGAAAAGGCAGGTGTCCACATGAAAGGATATATCCACTCCCAGGAGAGTTTCGGAACCGTGGACGGGCCGGGTGTCCGCTATGTTGTATTTTTCCAGGGCTGTCCCATGCGCTGCCTGTACTGCCACAATCCCGATACCTGGAAGTCCGGGGAAGGCACCCTCATAGATACAGAGGAGATCATAGCATCTATGGAACGGAACCGTGCCTTTTACGCCACAGGGGGACTGACCGCCACCGGAGGAGAGCCTCTTTTACAGCTTCCCTTCCTGACAGAACTGTTTGAAAAGGCCAAAGCCCAGGGTATCCACACCTGTCTGGATACCTCCGGCGTCACATTCAGGGCTGACAGTCCGGATTATCTGAAAAAGGTGGAGCGGCTTTTAAAAGCCACCGATCTGGTGATGCTGGACCTTAAACATATCCGGGAGGATGAGCACAAAAGCCTGACCGGACATTCCAACAAAAACATTCTGGATTTCGCCAGGTATCTGGACGCCCACCGGGTTCCTCTCTGGGTCCGCCATGTAGCTGTACCAGGTATTACCTTTGACCGGGACTCTCTATTTGCCCTGGGTAGTTTTCTCGGTTCCCTGAAAAATCTAAAAGCTGTGGAAGTGCTCCCCTATCACTCCATGGGAAAAGTCAAATACGATAACCTGGGACTTCCATATCCTTTGTGTGACACAAGACAGCTCACAAAAGAAGAGGCCCGGACAGCATACGAGATCATTCTGGACGGAATGGAAAATGTAACCCATACAAGGTTCCTCTCTCATTACACCTGACACTGCGCCTGCCGGAGAAATAAAATCCGGCAGGCCTTTTTTATCCTTTTCTCTTTCGACAACTCTCGACATTCTTTTAAGATTGTATTATACTTTGATACAAAGCTGCATTTTCACCTCATCAGGAAAACTCCCGCGTAATATAAGCGAGAGTGTGACCGGCCTATGCAGAACAGGGGGGTTTTTATTATGAAACTAAGTATGTGGATGATCGCCAACAGGCTCAAGCCGCTGAATCCGGAATCTCAGATCAGTGACGACACGCCTGCTGTTTTAAAAAGTGCCCGGCGTGCCTATGCTACCAACTGTGTCTATGTGTTTCCCAGCGGAAATGATGTGATCTGCCAATGGGAAAATGACATCATCAAACTGAAAGACATACAATTTGACGAAGCATTTGAAATTATCCAGGGTATTTTTGATTTCTATGAGGATTGGGATGCTTCTATAACTGCCGCTGCCGAACAGTGTGATTATCAGAAGATCCTGGATGAGAGCTGGCACTGCTTTCACAATCCTATGGTCCTTCTTGATGCCAACTGCAATGTTCTGGCATACAGCAGACAATATAAAGAGGTCTATGTGGATGAGGAGTGGGCGCATCTTATGGAATATGGCTGCAGTTCCATTGACAGCATTCGTTTCATGCGGCGTGACTGCACAGACCAGAATTTCTTTAATCAGGGTGCCACCAAATACCATTTTGACCGGAAGGCCCTTTCTGACTGCCTCTCCTCCTTTATCTATTATGACCATGCCCAGTGCGGACGCATCACCTTAGTGGAACGGAACCGGAGACTAAATCACGGGGACTGTCAGCTTCTGGACCACATCACGCGGCTTCTGGCTGTTTCCATGGGAAAAACAGGTCCCGCGGCCCCTCCGGACAGTGACCACTACAGTGTTTTCCGTGATTTGATCAAGGGAATACCGGTCAGTGACAGAGAACTTGACCGACAGTTGGAAGTCAATGACTGGTCCACTGAGGACACCTACGGACTCTGGTTTTTTCACGGGGAGAACGGGGTTCTGGAAGAACAGGTACTTCTTCTGGCTGCCCATATGATATCCCAACAGCTTCCCCACTGTGAGATTTTCTGTCTGGACGGCGGCGTGGTGCTTCTCTATAATGAAAAGAAAGAGACTTCCGATACCCTGAAGCACCGCCTGAGCCGTCTTGTCCGCCACAACCACATGGCAGCAGGCATCAGTCTTCCGGCCTGTTTTTTAAAAGATCTCCGGTTTCATTACAGACAGGCACTCTTTGCCCTGGAAGAGAGGCAGCCTGACAAACATTATTATGATTTTTATCCCAGAGCCATTGATTATATTATCAAAAACAGTACCCCCGATGTTCTCCTGGCAGCCTGCCATCCGGACATCCTCCGGTTCCACCGTCTGGATCTGAAGCAGCCCACGGACCGGGTGCGCACCATGGAAGCTTACCTGAACAATGAACGTTCTCTTCTGCACACCTCTGAGGAATTGTTTGTCCACAGGAACACTCTGGTATACCGGATCAAAAAGATGACGGAGGAACTGAGCTGTAATCTGGAGGAAGGCTACACCAGGGATTATATGAAGCTCTCCATCCGTATCTTAAAACTTTTTGGGTGAATTTTCACACCGGATATCTGCCGGCATTTTTGCAGGAGTCCATATCTTTTTCTAACGGACTCCTGCAATTTTTTGAGTTTTTTATACATATCCGCTATTTTTCTTTTACAGTACGAATAATCTACCTCTTTTTGATAAAAATTCGTATTTTCCAACCGTAGTTTTTCTTTTCCCACTTTCTTATAATCTATGTATAGTAGTTGCACGGCAATTCTGCACAACTTTCAAACAGTAGCTGCAGAAATACGATTTTGCTGCACTTTCCGGAAAAATGCGAAACCAACTGTCCACAACACAAAAATAAGAGAGCGAAAAGAAAAAGGAGGATTTACATATGAGCACTTCTAAAAACCAGGTTGGCCTCAAAGAGACCATAGCCATATTATCTCTTTATTTTATATCCATGGGATTCACTGTGGTAACGCCTGCCATGGCGAAACTGGCAGCCGCGTTTCCTGATAATAACTTCTCCCTGATCTCCACCATGCCTACCCTCTTTGTGGTATTTGCTACCTTATGGGCAGGTACTGTGGCAGGAAAAAAGGTAAAATACCGCACCCTGGCATTGACCGGCTGTATCATCTTCACTGTTTCCGGTACACTTCCCGCGATCGTGGGCGGCTCCTTTGCCTTTATCTTAGTGACACGGGCACTGGTAGGCATCGGCCTTGGCCTTATGGCTCCTCTTGGAAACGCTCTGATCATCGGCCTGTATGAGGGCCAGAAACAGGCGGCTTACCTGGGATACGGCACACTGCTCATGAACGGCGGCGGAATTGTCCTGCAGATGCTTGGCGGCGCACTGGCTGATATGGGCTGGAAAACCACTTTTTTCGGACACCTTCTGGGAATTATCTCCATCGTATGTCTGATCTTCCTGCCTGAACCGGCAAAAGCGCCAGTTCAGCCTGAAACCAACGGAAAACCGGCGGCAAAAGACAAAATATCACCATTTGTTTATGCCATTGCCATTTTGTTCCTGCTGTTCAACGTACTGAACTATCCTGTAATGCTGAATATGTCTCTGATGTTTGAAATGAAGGGTGCCGGCGGTGCAACCATGGCTGCAACTGCCCTGTCTCTCTATACGGTTGCCGGATGTGTGGCTGGTTTCCTGTTCGGTACTATATTTAAGATGATGAAACGTTTCTGCCTTCCTATTGCCTTCTTCCTTTGGGCGATCGGCGCTTACTGTATCTACATAGGCAAAACTATGGCAGTTATGTCCGCAGGTACTATTTTGATCGGATTTGCATTTTCAGTCATTATGCCTGCTGCTTTCACACTGGTTGGTATGCGCACTCCGCCTTCCACAGTGGCTATCGGAACCTCTATTATCATGGCACTGATGAACCTGGGCGGTTTCCTGAGCAGCTTCTGGCTTTCATTGCTGAAAACCATCTGCGGTGAAAATATTTACTCTCCTCTGCTGGTGGAAACTGTGGTCATTGCGGTTCTTGGCGTTGTATTCCTGATTTATAACCCCTTCCCGAAACACACAGAACAGTAAGACACTACAGGAGGAACTTGTATGCTGACAAAAAGAGAAAATTCCCCGGAAACCGGAACATATGCATGAGCTGATTGATTATCTGACCGAATATGAACTGTCCCTTGCGGAGGAGATCTGTATGTATTTAAAACCGGATGCCCTGTTCCATCACGATGACTGGGGCATATCCATAAAACGGGCGCCCTGCAGTATTGTCTGCAAGGGCGCCCCTCCTTTTATTCCTGTTTCTCTATATACTCTTTTATAAACTCATAGATCTGCTTCTCTGTAGGCGGACATCCCTTCAGGGAGTGGCGGAAGCATCCGGTACAGCTGCCTATCCCCAATTCTCCTGATTTTTTCCGGAATCCCTGGCCGATACAAATTTTTGTCTTCAGTTTACCAAAAAGCCCTTCCTCCTTCAGTTGATCCAGCGCGGGAATCAGATAGCCATAACAGGCACTGCAGGATTCCACCTCCTCCACAGCGTCCTGAAGCTCCACGATCTTTCTCTTGGCAGGCACATGGACAGAATGCTCCTGTTCGTTGCAGGTTCTGAACACTGCCTTTCGGAAGTCCGCGCTCCCCACACTAAGTCCTTCCGCAATTTTTATATACGGAATCTCCTCCGTCTCATAGTTCAGCAGATGGCATACATAAGAATCACAGAGCACCGGGTCAGCGGCTGCCAGAATCCTGTCCATCACCACCGGGTTGCCGCCGTCCTCAAAGTCCAGGTCCCCGCATATGTTGTCCACCACAATAAAATCCTGGTGCAGCGCTGTGTTCAGGTGGGCGATAGGTTTGTGCAGTCCCATAGCATGAAAGTGCCGTTTCTCTTTATTGGGGATCAGGCCTTTCATATTCTTCAAGGCACAGGTGATCTTTGTCTGGCAATGGCCTTTCAGCACAGGCACATTGATAAGGAAATCAAGCGCCAGGGCACTGTCACAGATCTGCAGGTCCATTCCTGCACAGTTACAGGAGGTGGTACTGTCCTTCTGGGTATCCAGAAGCTCCACTCCGTATCTCTCTGCCAGCATATCATATCCGCACACCCGGAATGCCTCAGCGGTCCGGTCCCCCACCCAGGAGCCCTCCAGGATCACCAGATTTTCATATTTTCTCTCCTGCAGGTATTCCACGATCCCGGCTACCACCTCCGGATGTGTGGTAGCTCCGTAAGAAGCCTCCGTGGGAGATACCAGATTAGGCTTAATGCCAATACGGCATCTCCTGTCCGGTATCCGCGCAGCAAGCTCCGCCTCTGTAAGGAGGCGCTTTGTCATGTCTTTGTGATCTTTTCCATGTATCATTAGAATTTCATTGTCTCTCATTGCTGATCCAGCTCCTTTTTTCTCCTGTTGACAGTCATCAAAATAGTATCATATATTCTGCGTATATGCTATACTTGATTTATGGATCTTCCGCTGGAAATACCTGTTTTCTGCAGTCCGGCCCGGTGTGTCACCAAATGGCTCTGCAGCTTCAGGCCCGCGGTATGCAAATACAATAAGAGAAAAGGATCGTATCGCTATGTACGAAGAATTGTATGAACCTCTTCCCCAGAAAGAGCCCTACCTAAAGCGTCTGGGACTTGCCGCAGTGCCTGCGGCTGACCTCCTTAAGTATCTCCTCCCTGTATGAAAAAATCATACTGAGAAAAAGGGGCGGATACTGCTATGAATTGAATGCCCTTTTCGCCTCACTGCTCACTGCCTGCGGTTATGAAGTCACACCGTGTATGTCCAGGATCTTAAGGGAATGTGATGACGGGTTTGTTCCTCCCATCTCCCACCGTATCAACCTTGTTAAAATGGACGGACAGCAGTATTTCTGCGACGTGGGATACGGCGGGCCCCTCCAAAGACACTTTTTCCACTGTTATGCGGTTTTCCCCGGTTCCCTGTGAGCCTGTTGATTTTGTGGCTTTATATGCCTTTGCCTCCACCCACCAACAGTCCGTTTTTCCACGTCTTCGCATGGTGAATCTGCGAACACTTCAGGGAAGCGTCTCTCTGATCGGGGATACCTTCACCCTCTTGGAAAATGGGAATAAGACCGTCCGGCAGATCACAGAGGAAGAATTCCTGCCTATACTGGAACAGTATTTTCATCTCTGCATCTCCTGATTTACGTCAGAAATCCCCCGGCCGCCCCCTTCTCCGTCTGCTTGATCATAGCCCAGCGATGCTCCTCCAAAAAAAAGAGGAGTTTTATTTCCGCCTCATATCCCCCTTCCTCTATCCTGCAGATATACTCCAGTGTGGGGATGCCATTATAATGCTTTTCTTCTCTGCTCATGACACGGATATGGCGGATGGTGTGGATCTGCCCCTCCTCATCCTGGTATTTTAAAAGCTGCAGGCTGGTATCCCCTCTGCTGGTAAACCAGCAGCCCACAGCAATATCCTCCTGTTCTCCCCGGATACTTCCCGCATCGGCTTTTTCCATATGAATATCTGTGCCAAATGCCATAAACTCCTCTCCTTTCAGTGGTCGCAACGGTAACGCTTCTCCCTGGATATCCCGCCGCTCATATGGTCAATAGGCGAATCAAGGAACACGGCCCGCTTTACCGCATCCATGCCATACCGCCTGCGTATGGTATCCACAGCCCGGTCCAGCCGCTCCAATTTTCCGTAATCCCTTGTGTCAAAAAGCTCCATCTGCCGCATGGCATCCCAGTCCAGGATCCTGCCAGTGTGTATACCCAGATGCCGGACGGGACACCCGTCCCAGAGTTCCAGAAAAAGCCTGCAGGCATGGAAATGCAGTTCCTCCGTAATATTGGTGGGAGCCGGAAGCCTGCACTGATGGGAGGACGTCCTGAAAAGATAGTCCTTGGCACTCACAGAAAGCACTTCCGCCTTCTTCCCATCCTTTCTAAGCCTGGCTCCCACTGTTTCCGCCAGGGCCAGCAGCACCAGGGAGGCCTGGGAGGATGTTGTCACATCTACGGGAATGGTGGTGGAATTTCCATATCCTTTGTTCGGCGGCGGCACAGCCTCCACCAGGGAAAAATCTCTCCCATTGGCAAAATTCCAGATAAGCTCCCCTTGTTTTTTCATATGCCTTCTCAGAATCTCCACATCTGTCTGTGCCAAATCCCCGATTGTGTAAATACCCAGATTATAGAGTTTTCTCGCCGAGGCCCTCCCCACAAAAAACAGCTCCTTGACCGGAAGGGGCCACAGCTTTTGCGGAATTTCATTTACAGAGAGTGTGTGGGTCCTGTCCGGCTTTTTGAAGTCCGAAGCCATCTTTGCCAGCAGCTTGTTCTCTGATATGCCGATATTGACCGTAAATCCCAGTTCCTCCCCAATCCTCTGGCGGATGGTATCTGCCGCCTGCATTGGAGGTCCAAAAAGTTTCTCAGTTCCGCTCATATCCATATAAGCCTCATCAATGGAATACTGTTCCACATCCGGAGAGTATTCTCTTAAAAGCTTTAAAAGGGCCCGGGAACTTCTGTCATACAGGCTGTAGTCCGGAGGCACGATCGTGAGAGGCCCGTATTTTTGCCGAGCCTCCCAGACAGAATCCCCGGTACGGATACCATATGCCTTTGCAGGTATGGATTTTGCCAGGATAATCCCTTGTCTCTGGTTCACATCCCCTCCCACCGCAGAGGGGATATCCCGCAGATCCAGGGTCTCACCTCTGTATTTTCTCCTGTAAACCGCCTCCCAGGACAGATAGGCAGAATTCACATCCACATGAAATATGACCTTCTCCATTTTTATCACCTCATTACATTCTATTCCTGGATAAATTATATCAGAACATATGTTCCGATTTAAATAGGTGATTCATGGAAAAAGGACCTGCTACTGCAGGTCCAGTGTCTGTTGTTCATATTCTGTACTTTTATCCAGCAAAACCGGCGTCTGTCCAAGGATAGCCTCTGCTTTCTGCCTGCTGAAAATCCAGTCCTGGATCTGCCGTTCCTCCAGGATCAAAGGCATTCGGTGGTGAATCAGGCTCATAGAGTCATTTGCCTCAGTGGTCAGGATCGCAAACCGCTCCTCCTCCCCATACTGATCGTAAATGCCGGCCAAAAATAACATTCTGCCGTCAGGTCTTGTAAAGGTATATTTTTCTTTCTTCTTATTCCACTCATAGAAGTTTTTGGCCGGGATCACACATCTGCGGAGAAGAAGACTGTCACGAAAGGTTTTCTTTTCCAGTGCTGTCTCCTGCCTTGCATTAAAGATCACACGGCTCTTTTCAAACCCGGGAAATCCCCAGACAAGTTCCTCGCCGCACAGTTCCCCGGCCCTTCCTGTAACCACCGGTGCGCTCTGGGAGGGAAATACATCCCGGCTATGATCTTCCAGCAGTTTTTTATCAATCTGGCGCACCAGTTTTTCCATTTCCCTGATCGTATCCTCATCAATATAGTATCTGCCGCACATAAGGCCCTCCTGACCATTTCCATTCCTCTTGATTCCCCGTGCGAAAAGGAGATGCGATTTCTCGCATCTCCCCTGTTCTCACACCTCTGTAAAGGTATATCTCTCCTTTACGCCGTTGGTCACAACTTCATACACAACGGATCCTTCCTCACGCTCTGTCTTTTCACAGGTGGAAACTTTGCTGGTCATACCTTCCATGTAAACATCCAGGTCATCGGTGTCCACTTCTTTGATGTGAGAATCCGGATGTCCGTCACACAAGTTATAAATCTCATGAATCAGTTCATAATGTTTCATACACAATTACCTCCTAGTATAATAATCTTGTATTCACCAGTTTTTATATCTCTATTATAAACGAATTTGCCGATTTTTACAAAGCTTCTTTTTTATTTTTCAGTTTTTTAGTTTTTCCGTTATTTGTATGAATCTTTGTAACGGTAAAGGAGCTGAACACTTACGAATGTTCTTTCTTCCACCGGAGCACAGACTCCAAACGCTCCCTGACGTTTTTCTCCTCCCCCTGTTCTGTAGGATGATAATAGCGCCTGTCCTTCAGAGAATCCGGCATACACTGCATGGTGCTCAATTTTTCCTGTGTATCATGGGCATAAACATAGCCCTGCCCGTAATCCAGCTCCTTCATAAGCTTTGTGGGCGCATTGCGAAGCTGTAAGGGTACCGGTTCCGCTCTTTTATTCTTCACGTCTTCCTTACATTGCTCACAAGCTGCATATAAGGCATTGGATTTGGGTGCCATGGCAAGATATGTAACCACATGTGTCAAATGCACATCACATTCAGGCATTCCCAGGAAATGACATGCCTGATAAGCTGCCACTGCCACCTGCAGGGCATGGCTGTCCGCCATTCCGATATCTTCACTGGCAAAACGTATTAACCTTCTGGCAATGTAAAGGGGATTTTCCCCTCCCTCCAGCATCCGGCACATCCAGTAAATGGCTGCATCCGGGTCACTGTTCCGCATGGATTTGTGCAGGGCAGATATGAGATTGTAATGCTCCTCCCCCGTTTTATCGTATAACAAGGACTTTCTGCTTATACACTGCTCCATCCCTTCCCTGGTCACTGTAATGCCCTCTGTCGTGATCTCTCCGTTCAAAACTGCCATTTCCAGGGTATTGAGGGCGGTTCTGGCATCACCGTTGGCAAAAGCCGCAATAGCTGTGAGCTGGTCCTCTGTGATATCCACGTTTTGACCGCCGAACCCTGCCGGATTCTCTAAGGCATGTTTTAAAAGCTTCACCAAATCCTTTTCCTCCAAGGCCTTCAGCACAAAAACCTTGCACCTTGACAGCAGCGCCGCATTGATCTCAAAAGAAGGGTTCTCCGTGGTAGCTCCAATCAGTGTGATACTGCCCTTCTCCACATAAGGAAGAAACGCATCCTGCTGGGCTTTGTTGAAACGGTGGATCTCGTCCACAAATAAAACCGTGCGTATCCCCATCCGCCTGCTGGTCTCCGCATGGCTCATGACGTCTTTAATCTCCTTGATCCCGCTGGTCACGGCACTGAAATTAATAAAATCAGCTTTTGTTCTGCCTGCAATGATACTTGCCAAAGTGGTCTTTCCCACGCCCGGAGGTCCCCAGAAGATCATGGATGAGATCTGATCCCGCTCAATAAGCTGGCGCAGCATCTTCCCCTTCCCCAGGAGATGTTCCTGCCCTGCAAAATCTTCCAGGCGCTCCGGCCGCAGCCGGCTGGCAAGAGGAGCGCTCTGTCCCCTGTCATCAAACAATGTCATCTGTTCCATATCCGTACCTCCCACCTGTACACGAACCTATTTGACTCTATTTATCATTTTACCAAACATCAGTTTGGTTGGCAATCTTTTTGTTTCATAACAACTTGACAAATTGCCCATAGCACTGTATAACATGAATTATATAACATTTGTAATATTAGAGGTGAAAAGATGCCAAAACAAAAAATCACACAAGAAATGATTCTGGATGCCGCCTTTACCCTTCTCCGCACACAGGGGCATGAAGCTGTGAATGCCAGGAGCATTGCCACCCAGGCCGGCTGTTCCGTACAGCCGATATATAGCTGCTATGCCAATATGTCGGAGCTTATGCAGGATTTATTTCTGTATACACAGCAATATTTGACTGCATATATAGAAAAAAATGCGGACAAAAGCTATTATTTTGCGTCTATTGGACGATGCCATATTGGATTGGCCAGAGATGAAAAACATCTGTTCTGCTTCCTGTTCTTATCGAAATATATGTATGTCAGCAGTGTAGAAGGTATTTACAGGCAATGCGCAAGGCAGGATGTCACCAAGGATATCATGAAAACATTATCGGTCAGTGAAGCGGCTGCCAAGCGGCTTTATCTGCATATGATGCTGTACACACACGGCATCGCTTCCATGATAGCTACCGGGGCCGCGGATATTCCGGATGAGGAACTCCATGAACTGGTCAACTCGGCATTCTATGCATTTCTCAATGAGATAAAGGAGGAAGAACTGAAATGAAATTGATCATCCATGATTTGGCCGAAGATACCCTTAGGAGGGTCCTTCCGCAAACTACTGCTGAGGATATGGTGATAACGGACAAGGAAAACATACACCCCTGTATCGGATGTTTCGGATGCTGGCTGAAGACACCCGGAGCCTGTATCATCAAGGATACCTATGGACAGATGGGAAAAAACATTGCAATGTGCAGTGAGATGCTGGTCATCAGCCAATGCGTTTACGGCAGCTACAGCCCCTTTGTCAAAAATGTTCTGGACAGGAGTATCTCCTATATCCATCCATATTTTACTGTCAAAAACGGAGAAATGCATCACCAGCAGCGGTATAAAAGAGACTTTAACTTGAAGGTCATTTTCTATGGAAATGATATCACTCCCAAAGAAAAAGAAACCGCGGAAAAATTAGTGAAGGCAAATGCAGTCAATTTTTACTCTACAGTGGAGTCCGTCACGTTTCTGGATTCCATTCAAGAAATGGAGGCATTAAAACTATGAAAATATCCATGATAAACGGAAGTCCCAAAGTGAAGGACAGCGCATCCGGCCTGATATTAAAAGAGCTGCAGACTCTTCTTTCCCCTGAACATGAAATTGTAAATCTGCATTTCACAAAGAAACAGCCCGGCAGAAATGATTTGGAACTTCTGCAGGACTGCGATGTGATGGTCTATGCATTTCCCCTCTATGTAGATTCTCTTCCTTCACACCTGTTATCATGCCTGATTTCGTTGGAGGAATATCTGAAAAATGCCGCCTTTTCTCAAACCTGTACTGTCTATGCCATGGCAAACTGTGGATTTTACGAAGGACATCAAAATACACTTGCCCTGGACATCATGAAAAGCTGGTGTGCCAGAGCCGGTGTTATCTGGGGCGGAGGCCTTGGGATCGGTGCAGGAGGAATGCTTCCCATGATAGGCGGTATGACTGCCGGACAGGGACCTAAAAAGAACTTTTCCTGTGCACTGCATACACTGTCGGATAGGATTTCCCATAAGGAAACCGGAGAAAATATATGCTTTTCCCCTAATTTCCCCCGGATTTTATATAAGCTGGCAGGTGAGATGGGCTGGCGGCAGGCAGTGAAAAATAATGG
The DNA here is from genome assembly GCF_001689125.2 of Blautia pseudococcoides. Classification (NCBI taxonomy): domain Bacteria; kingdom Bacillati; phylum Bacillota; class Clostridia; order Lachnospirales; family Lachnospiraceae; genus Blautia; species Blautia pseudococcoides. The sequence continues at coordinate 1,965,402 of NZ_CP015405.2, forward strand.
GCTGGCCCGCCGGGACTTATGGAACAAACAAGTCTGAATCCGTAATGTTCCTCAGTATTTCATCCATTGCCTTTCCTTTGGCAAGCTCGTCTATCAGTTTATCCAGATATCTGATATCCTGCATCAGCGGCTCTTCGATGTCCTCCACTCTGACACCGCATATTGTGCCTTTGATCAGCTTTCTCTTTGGATTCATTTGAGGTGCGTTTTCAAAAAAACCGGCGTAGGTTACAGTCTTTTCAGCCATGGTCTCAATCTCGCTTTGGCTGTAACCTGTAAGCCAGCGGATGATCATTGACAGTCCCTCCGCAAATTTTCATAATACTTGTAATGACAAAACGCTGGGAACCTAGGCCATCGGCGGCGGTATCTGGTAGGGCGAGAACGATGACGCCCTCTCTGTCCGTACGATTGAAGAGGCCATGGACTATGGCACTTGCTGGTTCGATACATCTCCTGTCTACGGCATAGGCCACAGCGAAGAGATTGTGGGCAAAGCCCTGAAAGGAAAGCGGAGTAAACGTCACCGGATCATTTACGCCCCGCCTGATGGTATGCGGCAATGAGAATGCACACGTTGCTCTCTCACTGCGGACACCGACAGACGGGGCGTTTCTGCCCATAACCTATGCAGTTTCCTCGGCAAAGTTTCCTGTATACAACTGGTAATACTTGCCTTTCTCCTCCATGAGCTGGTCATGGGTTCCTCTCTCGATAATCCTTCCCTGCTCCAGAACCATAATACAGTCAGAATTCCGCACCGTTGAAAGCCGGTGGGCAATGACAAAAGTCGTCCTTCCCTTCATCAGTCGGTCCATGCCCTGCTGCACCAGGGTTTCTGTCCTGGTATCAATGGAGGAGGTAGCCTCATCCAGGATCAGCACCGGAGGGTCAGCCACCGCGGCTCTTGCAATAGCCAGAAGCTGCCTCTGTCCTTGGCTTAAGTTGGAGCCGTCCCCGGTAAGCATGGTATCATACCCGTCCGGGAGACGGCGGATAAATCCGTCTGCATTTGCCAGCTTTGCGGCTGCTCTGCACTCTTCATCGTCAGCGTTCAGCCGGCCGTAACGGATATTTTCCATAACGGTTCCGGTGAACAGATGCGTATCCTGAAGCACCATACCCAGAGAGCGCCGCAGGTCTGATTTTCTGATCTTATTGATATTGATATTGTCATATCTGATCTTTCCATCCTGGATATCATAGAAACGGTTGATCAGATTGGTGATCGTGGTCTTGCCCGCACCGGTGCTTCCCACAAACGCTATTTTCTGTCCGGGTGTGGCAAATAGTTTTATATTATGGAGCACGATCTTGGCGTCATTATATCCAAAGTCCACATCATGGAAGGTAACATCCCCCTCCAGCCTTTGATATGTGACGGTTCCATCGGCTTTATGGGGATGCCTCCAAGCCCACATTCCTGTCCTGGCTTCGCTTTCCACAAGGCTCCCGTCCGGCTGTTCTTTTGCATTGACCAGCTCTACATAACCATTGTCCACTTCAGGCTCAGCGTCCAGAAACTTGAAGACACGGTCCGCACCTGCCATAGCCATAACAATGCTGTTCATCTGCTGGCTGATCTGAGTAACAGGCTGGGTAAAGTTCTTATTCAGTGTCAGGAAGGACACCAGGGTTCCAAGCGTCAGGCCTCCCAATCCCTTCAAAGCCAGAACCGCTCCCAGCACAGCACAAAGCACGTAGCTGATATTGCCCAGATTGCCGTTCACAGGCATCATGATATTGGCAAAGGTATTGGCCTTATCGGCACTGTCGCGAAGCTTCTCATTCAGTTTCCTGAAGTCCTCCACACTCTTCTCTTCATGACAGAACACTTTTACTACCTTCTGTCCTTCCATCATTTCCTCTATATAACCGTTTACCTGGCCCAGGTTTTTCTGCTGTTCTCCAAAATATCTGCCTGACTTGGCGCTTAATCTCTTGGTGACCGCCATCATGATACCTATCATCACCAGCGTCATAAGTGTCAGCGGAACATCCAGGACGATCATGCTGACAAACGTGATAACAATGGTCACTGCCGAATTTACCACCTGTGGAATACTCTGGCTGATCAACTGGCGGAGCGTATCCACGTCATTGGTGTAAACAGACATAATATCCCCGTGGGCGTGTGTGTCAAAAAACTTGATCGGCAGGGATTCCATATGTGTAAACAGATCCACGCGCAGGTACCTGAGAGTCCCCTGGCTGATGTATACCATGATCCTGTTGTAGGCAAACGCGCACAATACACCTATTGCATAAATCCCAACAAGTGTAAGCAGTGCCTTTTTAAGAGGCCCGAAATCGGGATCTGACATTTTCGTCATAGGAATAATATAATCGTCGATCAATTTCTGCATAAACAGGGTTCCGCACAAGGTAGCCAGCGCTGTAGCCACAATACAGACCACTACCACAGCGAAAAGCCCTTTGTAATTTTTCATCATGTATCCCAGTGTCCGTTTCAGAACCTTTCCCGCATTGTCTACTTTTGGTCTGGGGCCATGGGTATTCATGCCCGGGCCTTTTACAGCTTTTACATTTTCTGCCATTATGCTGCACCTCCTGTCTTATTTCCGGTCTGGTCAAAATCACCGCCGCCCTTGATCTGGGTGTCATAAATTTCTTTGTAAATCTTATTGGTGGCAAGCAAATTTTCGTGCGTGTCAAAACCGTTCACCCTGCCCTCATCCAGAACCAGGATTCTGTCTGCATCCTGCACACTGGAAATCCTCTGCGCAATGATCAGCTTGGTGGTTCCCGGGATGGCCTTTGTGAAGGCGCTTCTGATCTTCGCGTCCGTTGCAGTATCCACGGCACTGGTGGAATCATCCAGAATCAGTACCTTAGGTTTCTTAAGCAGCGCCCTTGCAATACACAGCCTCTGCTTCTGCCCTCCGGACACATTGGTTCCTCCCTGTTCAATATAGGTCTCATATTTGTCAGGGAACTGTTCGATAAATTCATCTGCGCAGGCCTGACGGCATGCCTCCACACACTCCTCTTTGGCAGCCTTCTCATTTCCCCATCTCAGGTTATCCAGTATAGTCCCTGAAAAGAGGACATTTTTCTGAAGCACCACAGCAACCTGATTTCTCAGTTCCTCCATATCATAACTTCTCACATCTTTGCCGCCTACGGCCACAGAACCTTCCGTCACATCATACAGACGGCTTATGAGACTCACTAGACTTGATTTTCCGCATCCGGTCCCCCCGATGACCCCTATTGTCTCTCCTGCTCTGATATGCAGGTCAATATCTGTCAGAGTGGCCTTTCCGCTGCCGTGTTTGTAAGAAAAATTCACATGGTTAAAATCAATCCTGCCATCCGGTATGACCTTATCCGGATTCTTGGGATTGACCAGATCCGCCTCATCATTCAGAACCTCAGCAATACGTCTTCCGCTTGCCGCGCTCATGGTAACCATGACAAAAATCATGGAGAGCATCATCAGAGACATGAGGATTCCCATAATATAGCTGAACATGGAAGTCAGCTCACCTGTTGTCAAATCCCCCACAACAATAAACTTTGCTCCGAACCAGGAAAGCGCAATGACGCAGAAGTAAATAACAAACATCATCACAGGGCCATTCAGGGAGAGCAGCTTCTCCGCTTTTACAAAGAGGCGGTACAGGTTTCCTGCTGCTTTTGTAAATTTCTCATTCTCGTAATCTTCCCGTACATAGGCTTTGACTACCCGGATGGCGGATACATTTTCCTGGACACTGGCATTCAGCTCATCGTATTTTTTGAACACAACATCAAAGATCTTCGTAGTCCTGCTCATGACAAAGATCAGAACCACGGCCAGGACCACAATGGCAGCCACAAAAATCAGGCTCAGCCTGGCGTTAATAAGAAAACACATGAACATACTGCAGATCAAGGTAAACGGCGCGCGGACCGCAATCCTTAAAATCATCTGATACGCATTCTGTACATTGGTGACATCTGTTGTCATACGGGTCACCAGACCTGCGGTACTGTATTTGTCAATATTGGAAAAAGAAAAGGTCTGTATATTGTCGTACATAGCTTCCCTCAGATTACAGGCCAGACCTGAGGATGCGCTTGCCGCATAACGGCCAGCCAGAACTCCTAAAAGCAGGCTGAGCATGGCAAATACCAGCATAACGGCACCGTACTGGTACACCTTTCCTATATTGCCAGCCTCAATCCCCTCATCAATAATAGCCGCTGTGATAAATGGGATCAAAACCTCCATCACCACCTCAAGGGCGGCATAAAGCGGTGTCAGCAGGGAAGCCTTCTTATATTGCTTCACCTGCGAGAGTAATGTCTTAATCATGTTGTAAGCCTCCTGTTCCTTGTTGCTTTAAATTTTTTATCATTCTTCCCAGCAGTTCTGTGAGAAGAAGCTTTTCCCCCTCGGTAAATCCCTGATACATACAGCCTTCCAGGTCTCTGAATCCCTGTTCTATCTCACCCTTTAACTCATCCGCCTTCTCTGTAAGATGGATATGCTTCAGCCTCTCATCCAATGAATCAGAGGCAAAGCTTATGTATCCTCCATTCTTCAGTTTTTTCAGGAGAGATGACACATTTGCCTTTGACAAGCCCAGGGATATATGAAGGTCCCTGGCACAAATATCCTGTTCCTCATGGTCTGTCAGATATCCCAGAACATTACACTGGGAAGCAGACATCCCGTGCTTTACCATCATGGCATTGCCGATGGACTCCATAGCCAGATTCAGCTTTTTCAGCAGACGCATCACATTTTCATCCTTTTCCTTCTGCATATTTTTCTCCTTATCCGAAACAAGTTTGTGACTATTCAGCAGGTCTGCACATTCGCTGCGCTGACCATAAAAAAGTATTCCGCAGCCATCCCATCACCCAGGGCGATCTGCATGGTTTCTGCCTGTAACTGAGGGTACTGAACCGTCACACAAGTTCGATTACAGACTGTTTCCTTACAAACTAGTTTTACACCAATTTACCTTGAATGTGAATTAGAAAAATGTTATCATTAATAAAGAATATTAATTAATATCCTTATTCTATTTTTATTATATGTAGAAACAGTGTGCAGAAAGGAGCATTTATGAATACCGTTCAATTGGAATGTTATATGGCGGTCGCCGAGAATTTGAATTTTGCCAGAGCTGCCGAACAGCTTCACATTACACAGCCTGCCGTTACCCATCAAATCAATTCCCTGGAAGCAGAGCTGGACGTAAAACTGTTCCGGCGCACCACCCGAACAGTGGAACTGACCGCCCCCGGCTGGGTCTTTTGGGGATACGCCAAGGACATCCTGGCAAAGACAGCCCAGGCAAAAAACAGGCTTGCCGGGCACTTTGAAGATCAGATACAGCCTTTTGTCATCGGATGCCACAGCCCCTTTGAGCTGACCCTGCTCCCGGAGGTACTGCAGCAGCTTGCAAAAGACTATCCTCAGGTGCACCCTGAGATCAAGATGGTTCCCTTTCAGGCCCTGCGAAACCTTCTGCAGGAGGAAACCCTGGATGTGATGCTGGGATTCGGTGATGAAAAAGAAAAGAAAAAAACAGGCACTTATGTGGAGCTGACCAGGGCACCGGTTGTCTGTGTGGCGGCCCGCTGCCATGCTCTGGCAGAAAAAAGCGCTGTCACTTTGGAAGAACTGCACCAGGGCCGCCTGGTTCTGTGCGACCCCCACAAATCCTCCCCCGTAATCACAGAAATGCAGGGCAGGCTCATCAGCACGCGCCCTCCCTCCCGGATACTCTTCAGTGAGAACATAGAATGCGCACTGACCTTTGTGAAGGCCTGCCTTGGCTTTACTATTTTACCGGATATGCCCCTTATGCGCAGTGATGAGCTGTGTTATATTCCCGTAAAAAACGCAGCACCGGCCTCCTTTGGGCTTTATTACAAAACCCTCCAGAATAATCCGGTGCTGCGCAGTTTTATACGAATCATAAAAGACTATTCACAACAACTGAAATGACATTACGTGTTTCCCGGATAGCAGGCAAGCGGAACATCCTCCATATCAATGATCTCCGCAGTCTCCTCTATGGCGCCTGCCTCCACCGCCATAGCTATGGCTTCCTTCCTGGCCCCGGCCAGGGCCTCTTCTCTTGGAACCATATCATGCGGTATCCCACACTTCTGGCTCTTGCTCAGATAGCCGGCACCCCGGACAGAGTTGGTAGGCCCGCAGGCCACTGTGAGGATCGGCCCCGATTTTCCCGCCGCCACACCGGCTCCCAAAAGAGAAGGCAGCTTCAGCAAATCCTCGACAGTAACACTCATCTCGTCTCCCTCCGCCCTGTTCCAAGGCACCTCTGCATATCCTCCGGGAGTTCTGCACGCACCTGTATCTCTTTTCCAGTAAAGGGCTGGATAAGAGATACGCAGGAAGCGTGCAGGGCAGCCCTCTTTATGTGTTCTGAATGGCCTCCGTACAGACTGTCACCCAAAAGGGGATGGCCCATCCATGCCATGTGCACCCGGATCTGATGTGTCCGCCCTGTGGCAAGTGCAAGGCTGACCAGGGCATAGTCCTGCATTTTCTCCAGGACCTGAAATTTGGTGAAAGCCGCCTTTCCATGGGAAGTCACACACATCCGCATGAGTTCCCCCTCCCTTTTACCTATCTTTTCTGTGATGATCCCCTCCTCTTTTTCAGGAATGCCCTCCACAAGGGCCAGATATTCCTTTTTAAACGTTCCCTCTTGTTTCTGTCTGGCCAGTCTTCCCGCTGCTGTCTGGTTCTTGGCAAATACCACAATACCTGAGGTGTCCTTGTCCAGCCGCCCCACACTTCTGATCTTCACATGCGCTCCTGCCTCCTGAAAGTAAAAGGCCAGCATATTGGACAGGGAATCCGTGTAATGCCCGTGGGAAGGATGCACCACCAGATCTGCCGGTTTATTCACAAAAAGCAGGTCCTCATCCTCATACAAAATATCCAGTTCGCCCTTCCTTGGTACAAGTTGCATAGAGGCTGTCAGCTCCTCCTCCAGTTTTACCTCCACCCTGTCTCCAGCGCCCAGCCTGTGGGTGATCCTGACTCTGGCACCGTTCACGCAGATTCCGCCGTCTCTGAATTTAGCCTGCTTTACCTGCCGCCTGGTAAGTCCCATATCATGAAGCAGAAAGTCCGATAGAATACCATCTCTTTCCGCTCTTTTTTTCCATATCTTTTCCATATTTCTCATCCCTGTATCATTTTTACTGTCCTATCACGTCTGTCTTCTTCTCATTCTAGCAGAGTGCCCGGACCGCGTAAAGACAAATCCCTGCTGTTTACCCCCTAATTCAGAAGTAACTGTTCAAAACCACTTTCAGAACTTTCCTTACCGTGATAGAATGAAAATATATCAATACAGGACCTGAAAGCCGTCCTGACAAAAGGGGATATTTTATGCACATTAACAGCCTTCATATCAAAAATTTTAAATACATACGGGATATGGAAATCCGGGACATTGAAAATGCCCTGATCCTGGTGGGGAAAAACAATACGGGAAAAACCTCTGTTCTGGACGCCATACGGGCAGTGAACGGTTCTTACCAAGTCCGGGAAAGGGATTTCAACGAGAAAAAACAAAGAGTGGAGATCTCCATGTCTCTGTCCATCTCCAGGGAAGACCTGCAGATGCTCCACCATCATGGGCGTGTGAGCGTCTACCGCAGGTATACTGCCTGGTACGAGGATTTCTGCAGAAAGCTCCCCTCCTACCAGAATGGAAATCTGACTTTCACTTACACCATCAATGTACTTGGGCAGGAGCGTTTGAGTGACGGTCATGAAAAGCACAACAAATATATCCGGCAGGTACTTCCCCAGATTTATTACATCGGAACTGACAGGCGCCTGGAAGCACTCCAAAAGGATTTACTGGCCTTTGAGGAGGATGAACAGTTAAAAAGGATGCGTCTGGATGTATGTCTGTTCGAGAGCGGCAAGCACTGCAGCCGCTGTTTCCAGTGCATCGGCCTGATCAACCAGAAACGCCCGGAAGATCTGACTGCCTTTGAGACTGCAAAGCTTTTGGAATATAAGCTCTGCCGGATGAACCTGACGGATTTTGCCAGGCGGGTAAACACCTGCTTTCACCGGAACGGTGGCTTCGACGAGATCCGCTATACCATGCGCTGCAACATTGACGAAATGTGTTCCGTCACGGCAGAGGCCTACAACACGAAGCGCAGCACTGCCACTCTGGTGGAGCATATGGGGGAAGGTATGCGCAGCATTTACATGCTCTCCCTGCTGGAAGCCTACACCCAGGACAGCAACCGGATTCCCAGTGTGATCCTGGTCAAAGACCCTGAGACCTTCCTCCATCCTGAGCTGCAGAAAAAGGCGGGGGAAATCCTGTACCGCCTGTCCAAAAAGAATCAGATTCTGTTCTCCACCCATTCTCCGGATATGATCTTTAATTTCAGCAGCCACCAGATACGGCAGGTGGTTTTGGATGAACAATACTACACCATACTGCGGGAACGGACAGATATGAACCGGATTTTAGATGATCTGGGCTTCAATGCCAGTGACCTTATGAACGTGAGCTTTGTCTTCATTGTGGAAGGCAAGCAGGATAAGAGCCGTCTTCCCCTGCTTCTGCGGAAATACTATTCAGAGATCACTGCTTCGGACGGCAGCCTTTCCAGAATTGCCATCATCACCACCAACAGCTGCACCAATATCAAGACCTATGCCAATCTGAAATATATGAACCAAATTTACCTCCGTGACCAGTTTTTGATGATCCGGGACGGGGACGGTAAGGACAGGACCGAACTGGCCTCCCAGCTCTGCCGCTATTATGAGGCCAGAAGCTTAGAGGACGTGGACCGTCTTCCCAGAGTCATGCCGAAAAATGTGCTGATCCTCAAATACTATTCTTTTGAAAACTATTTTCTCAATCCCGCCGTCATGGTTCAGATCGGAGTCCTAAAAAATGAAGAGGATTTTTACAGGATCCTTCTGGAAAAATGGAAGGCATATCTCTATAAGATCAAGAGCGGGCGTCATCTCACAGAGATACTCGGATTTGAAATACAGACTGAGGAGGATCTTAAAAACCACATGGAAGAATTCAAAATATACATGCGGGGCCACAATCTGTTCGACATTTTCTATGGGCCTTATAAAGCGGGGGAACAGGAATTGCTGAAACGCTATATTGACCTGGCTCCCAGGGACGATTTCCGGGATATCCTGAATGCTGTGGACCATTTTATTTACTTTGACAGCAGAAAAATATAGCCCCCGGCAAACGCACAGGCGCCACGGATGCAAATATCCGCGGCGCCTGTATTCATTTCTCTTCCATTTCGGGAGAATAGACAGCATACCCGTCCTTTCCACCCCGCTTTGCCTTATAAAGGGCCATATCCGCCTTACGGTACAGCTCCTGGAAATTCTCACTGCTGTTTGTCAGGGCAGCACCTATGCTGCCGTGTACCGGGTAGTCATCTTTCTCCCCCGTGTAAAGGAAGTCCCATTTCTTTACAATGGCATCTAAAATAAGCGTAAGCTGCTGACTGCTCTGCACATTGATAAGAAACACCATAAATTCATCCCCGCCAATCCTGCCCACAATGTCGGAAGACCGGAAGGTCCGTTGCAGGGCATCCGCAAATCCCACAATTGCCCTGTCCCCCTGGGTATGTCCCAGCGTGTCATTGATTCGTTTTAAGTTATCCATATCCACAATGAGAAGTGCGCAGACACTGTCCTTATATTTTCTGAGCGCATGGGTGACAAGTTCCTCTGTGGCCATTTTATTATAAAGCCCTGTCATGGAATCTGTCTGGGCGCGCAGCCTGAGAGCCTCTTTTTCCCTCATACTCTCGTCAATATTCATCATTTTCCCCAGAATGCGGACAACTCTTCCCCTGTCATCCGCAAAGATACTGGTGAGAACAGAAAACCAGATATAAACACCATCCAGGTTGCAGAAACGGATATTCCGGGTCATAACCCCTTTTCTGCTACTGGACTGGGGCAGTATCCTGGAAAATGCACTGACATCCTCAGGATACACCCATTTTCCGTCTAAAAAGGACTGGTAGTCTGGTTTTATCCCCAGTATCTTTTCAAAGTTTTCATTGAATTCCAATGTATGTTCCAGGTAATTAAGCTCAAATACCAGTACATCCGAATCCCTTGCCAAAAGCCGGAATCTCTCCTCCGAAACCTCCAGCTTCTCCTTTTCTTCCATAAGCTTTTGGGTCTGTGCCCTCAAAGAACTTCTCTCTGACCGGAAGAGATAAAACATCAACAGAAAACAAAACAGGAAATATACGGCAAAAGCCATATTAAGCTTTACGGCATAGCTTCTGACAAAAGCATAGGCGGAATCCACCTCGCTTCGCTTTATGGCAGACAAAAGTGTCCATCCATTATACCCAAACGGTGTCTGCGTCACATAATATTCCTGTGATCCATCCTGTATGAGGGATACCAGTTTCTCGCCATTCAGAACCGCCTGCTGCATATCCTCCACAGAGTGGCCGTCCAGAAAGGATTCCTTCTGTGTTTTCTCAAATACGTTCTCCAGGCTCTTATCCCCCACAACGATCCGTTCCTCTTGGGACGCCACAATGACATCTCCCTGCCCATTGATAAGCACACAGGCATCATTCCGTTTAAAATTATCATGCAGAAACAAGGCTCCGAACTGTTCCGCCGTATAAGACCCGCAGAGTACACCTATGATCTCTTGCTGGGGATTGTTTATGGGAACCGCCAGAAGGACACAAAGATACCCGTCCTCCATACTGGAGAGAAATGGCTCTGAGATTGTCTGCTCCCCTTTTACAGCCTCCTGAAACTCTGTCAGGTCTTGAATATTTCTTTGTATCCCATCATTTGTCATCCCATTTCCATTCACATCAGCCATGGTGATGCGGTCAAATTCCTGGGTCCTCCTGATAGCATTGGCTGCACTCAGAAAAGTTTCCGTATTCTCCATTCCCTCCTGCCCCAGATAACTTGCAAAGGCATTCAGGGAATTGAACTGACCGGCAAGCACAGTTCCCACGTGCTCTGCCTGCTGCTGTGCATAACTTTCCAGAGTCCCGTGAATCTCTTCACTGACCCGGCGGTTTGTCTTTTGATTATAATTAATGACTGCCGCTGCAAGAAAAACTGTCAATACGACAAACACCCACAGCGTCAACTCTGCCCGTGTATGTTTTCTTTTCTTCGTCATACATGTACCATACTCTTTCCTCCGCTCATATTTCCTTGTACAACTAGTATTCCATATTTTTCTTTTGTCTTTTCCTCTGTCAGATGCGGTTCTGCTCCATGTTTTCCATTTTTTTCTTTGTAAGCAGGAATATCTTGACCTCCGCCTCGTGATCAGCCAGGTTTTTCTCTGCCATTTTGCTGACAGCAGCCACCCGGCTTTTTCCATCCCTGATCTCCCACCAGGTATCATTAAAGATCAGGTCTTCTCCCTCTGCCGACCAGCCGGTATCCGGCATAGCCCGGAGTGTCACGGAAAACGGGGTTACGCCCCGCTCCATACTGCGCCTGTGTATGGCTGCCTTTTCCAATGTATCCTCCTCAAAAGGATACTCTGCAAACAGCACCGCCAAATCCGCCATGCTGACAAACCCTTTGAAATAATACTCGTTTTCCTGTACCGCTTCCTGCAGTCTCAGTTTCATGGTCATCCCTCACTTCCGCCGGGCATCTGCATGGTTCTGTCACGAAGCAGGGCATCTACCGCTGCTCTGTATTCCCTCAGATGCTGGGCTTTTTTTATTTTCTTTGCGTATTTTTCACTGTCCGGAAACATATGTATCATGTAAAACCAGAGTTCTTTCATCTTAAAAAGTACATTTCTGTCCCCTGACATGACTTTCTCATACTCTGAACAGAGTAAATCATGAAATCCTTTAAACCGCTGTTGATCCGGCAGTGTCCCCCTGGTAATATGTCCCACAAGATCCGGGTCTGTCAGGACCCCTCTGCCCAGCATCACAGCCTCCACCTGGGGAAACCCGGCAGTAAAGGCCTCATAATCCTTCCGGGTGAAAAGGTCTCCATTGTAACAGATCTTATTCCTGCTCAGGGACAAGGCATCTGCAAAAACATCCAGATTCGGTTTGTTTTTATAATAATCCGTCTGCAGTCTCGGATGGATGATCAGTTCCTCCATAGGATATTTGTTGTAAATCTCTATCAGTTCGTAAAACTCCTTTGCATCCTCCATACCGATTCTGGTCTTTACCGAAATTTTCATATCCAGCCTGTCAAAAATCATATCAAGAAATTTTTCAAGAAGCTGCTGTTCCGCCAAAAATCCCGCGCCTCTCATTTTCGTTACAACGGTCCGGGACGGGCATCCCAGATTCAGGTTGACTTCTTTATACCCCATTTTCTGAAGTTCAAGCGCTGTTTTCACAAAATCTTCTGCGTTGTTGGTGAGAATCTGGGGTATCGTATCCATTCCCCGGTTATTGGCAGGAAGGACATCCTTTAACTCCCTGGAATTAAAACAGCGGTTCTGGTTTGGCATGATAAACGGTGTAAAATATCTGTCTATATTATCATAACAGGAACGCAGGGCATTTCGGTAAATGTACCCTGTGATCCCCTCCATTGGTGCAAGGTAAAATTTCATAATTTGTTCTGTCTCCTCTTGGTCTTACTTCATCATAAAGTAAACCCAGGGGAGATTCAAGTTTTATTTTTCTCCAGCCATCGCTCCAGCACTTCCAGATTCAAATCGGAATGCTCCACTTCCCTGGCATAACGATAAGCAATCTCCGTCACATCCCGATATTCCAGCTTTTTCCTCTTTTTCAGCCATCTCAGCATGACAAACTCTTGTATCCATTCCGTGGAAAATACAGCCAGCGCCATTTTGGAATAGACTGCATCATCATATACGGCTCCGCAGAAATCTCCCATGCGCTCCCACGCCCCGCGTCTGCTGCTCTCATATCCATAGGCACAGTCAGATGCAGCCTGCCGCCAAAATCCCCCTTTACATTCCCGTATCTGTCTAAGGACTCCTCATCAATGACAATCTGCCATCCCGCACAGCAGGTAGCCGGACGACTGCCTGCCAAACAGACAAACGCATCATAGTAGTGGGGTTTTATATATCTCATCTTGTGTCTCCTTCTCTTTACAAGGTACAGAACTCACATCCGGTCAGCACCAGTACACTCCTGGGGCCTGCAAGCACACTGCCACCATCCAGACGGACCGGCTGTTTTTTCCATTCTGCGCCTGCCTCCCCTGTATTCACAGATACATGCCAGAACAGTGGCTTTGGAAGCTCAGGCAGGCTGATTGTAACCGGCTCCCAATAAACATTGATCAGGAGATAGACAATATCATCCTTCCCCTTTTTCTCATCATAACCCGCGAACATGACAGCCGTAACCCTGGATTCCTTTCCAAAGCCCTTCACCCACGGATGTTCCCCGTGGAAACTGATCTCCGGAAGGCCGAACCGGTTACTGCCCAGATTACCGCTGATACTCTTATGCTCTTTTCTGAAATGGATCATAAACCGGAAAAATTCATATACATCCCTGTGTGTCTCCAGCCTGTTCCAGTCTATCCAGGATATTTCATTGTCCTGGCAGTAGGCATTATTGTTTCCATACTGGGTATTACAGAATTCATCCCCTGCATAAAACATGGGGGTACCCCTGCTGCACATAAGTACCGCGCAGGCATTTTTTATCAGACGCATTCTCAGAGCAATGACCTGTGGGTCCTCCGTCTCCCCCTCTGCACCGCAGTTCCAGCTTCTGTTGTCATCTGAACCGTCCCGGTTCTCCCATCCGTTCGCCTCATTGTGCTTCCAATTATAGGAGTACAGGTCATAAAGGGTAAAACCGTCATGACAAGTCAGAAAGTTGACGGAGGCATTTTTGCCGCGTATCCGGGGGTTATAAATATCCGTGGAGCCTGCTATACGCATGGCTGCCGCCTGGGCTGCCCACAGACCGCCCTTTAAATACTCCCGCAGGTCATCCCTGTACTTTCCGTTCCACTCTGACCAGCGGCGGAAGGCAGGGAACTGTCCCACCTGGTACAATCCCCCGGCATCCCACGCCTCTGCAATAAGCCTTGTGCTGCTTAAAAGGGAATCATAGGCCAGCGCCTCCACAAGAGGCGGTTTATCCATGGGAGAACCATCCTCATTTCTGCCCAGAATAGATGCCAGATCAAACCGGAAACCATCAATATGATATTCCGCCACCCAATACCTGAGACATTCCTGGATCATTCTTCTCACTACGGGATGGTTGCAGTTCAGGGTGTTGCCGCATCCGCTGAAATTGTAATAGTGGCCATCCGGGGTCAGAAGATAGTAAATGTTATTGTCAAACCCTTTAAAAGAAATAAACGGACCGTTCTCATTTCCCTCCGCGGTATGGTTAAACACCACATCTAAAATGACTTCCATTCCGTTTTCATGCAGCGCATGCACCAGCTCTTTCAGCTCCAGCCCTTCCCTGTTATATTCCTTAGTGGCTGCATAACTGGTATTTGGCGCAAAGAATGCCACTGTATTATACCCCCAGTAATTGATAACCTGTTTGTTATCCACCATTCTCCGCTCCCGCAGTTCGTCGAACTCAAAGATAGGCATAAGCTCCACAGCATTGACGCCCAAATCTTTCAGATAGGGAATTTTCTCTTTAATCCCCGCAAAAGTTCCGGGATGTTCCACATCTTCTGCCATTTTCGTAAAGCCCCGGACATGCATTTCATAGATGATCAGCTCATCCATAGGCACATGGGGACGCCTTTCCCGGCCCCAGAAAAAATCATTTCTCACCACTCTGGCGCGATAGCCGTTTTCATTTACCTTTTTGCCCCATACACTCTGGCCGGTCACCGCCTTCGCATAGGGATCAAGAAGAATATGGTTTGCATCAAACAACAGCCCTTTTTCCCTGTCCCAGACTCCCCCCAGCCGGTAAGCATACTCGAACTCCCCGATATCCAGGCCAAATACCATCATAGAATAAACATCCCCGATTTTAAAGTGTTCCGGAAATCTAAGGACCGCATAAGGTTCCTCCTGGGTCCTGTGAAACAGAAGCAGCTCACAGAATTCAGCCCCTTTGGAATGCACTGTAAAATTGACGGCTGTCTGGAAGACCGTGGCACCATAGTTGCCATACAGGCCCGGACAGACCTGAAATCCTTCCACCTCATCTGTAGGTATCCACTTTTGCAGTTCATCATTCATATTGCCATCCCTCCCCGGATAATCTTACGTCATCAGTCAGCGCGGTTCCTCCTGTCTTAAACCATTCCTGCACGGAAAGGAAAAAGCCCGGCAGCAGCCAGGCTCCAGAAGTCTCATGCATTCTGCCGCAGCACTGACAACAATTTTCTCATCTGCTCCAGACGCTCCTCAAACTGTATATAAAAATCCGCTCCGCTTTCATACGGATTTGTATAGAAAAGATTCAGGACATACATGTTCAGCTCTTTTGTAAGCTGCTCATCCTGCTTTTCTTCCAGAAGATTCCGGATATCTTTCAACAGAAAGTGCCATTTTGCGGCGAACTCCTCGTATTTTTTTAAGTCCGGTATATCCAGCCATTTTCCCACCTTGATTTTGGTCTTATTTTTCTTTGGACATTCCTGACTCTGAAGGTAATAGGAAAACTCTCCCTCCTCATAATACCTTCCCAGAGGAAAAAGGCGGCAAAGCCCCGGGCGGAACCCATGGACAACGCATCTCCCCTCCTCATTCAAAAAGATACAGCGCTCTTTTGTTCCCTGCATCCTCAGATTTGGCAGAATACTTCCCTCTGTTATATGCAGCTCTATATGGCGGTTCATCAGTTCCTCAAAGGTAAGGCCCAGGTTCGTTTCCAGCCTGTATACATCAAGCGGGTCCAGCTTAATGGAATCCCCCATGCCCTGACAGCATGCGGAACAGCCCTGGCAGCCTCCGCAGTCAGCTTTTACCATATCTCCTGCTTTATATAATTTTTTTAAGTCCTCTGCAAGAACTTCTCTCTCCATGTGTAAAACCTCTCTGTCTTATGTATTTCTGTATTGGAGCCTTCCATTGCCCGGCAGTCTCATGGAACTAGTACAGCGCTTTATTAGATGTCAAAAGCCGGGAAACCCCTCTTGCCACACGCCCCTCCGGGTCATCAAAATGCCCGCCCGGATTGCTCTCAAGGATAACCGGACATGCTTTTTTCCAATGGGCAGCCAGAAGTTCTGTATTCTTTTTCACAGAAGCCATACGCGCATTACGCACCTTATGCTCCCGGCTGCCAAGAGATACATATATGACCGGCTTTTCCGCTTTCATGGTGTGGCTCAATGCGTAATCCGCCCAGCCATCAAACCAGAGGGATCCGGAAATACTTCCGATTCTGCCAAACTTTTCCGAATGATACATGGCATATACGGCAAATAAGCCGGCCATGGAATACCCCACCATGCCTCTGTCTTTTACTTCAAAAGAAAGGGCATGTTCTGCTTCCGGGAGAATTACATGTTCAAAATACTGCATATACTCCCCCGCACCGCCTGAAAAATCCGTACTCTTCCCATAAATCTTCTCCGCCTTCCAGGGAGAAAAATCACGGTTCCAGTCTCTCCCTGATACACAGGCAAAAATGCAGGGTTCTGTGATCCGGCACCATATTTTTTCCCCTTCCTCCCGGGAAAAAATATGACACCAGATCACTGGAACCGGTTCTTTTGTCTCCTCTCCCCAAAGAAAGATTTCATATCCTTCTTCTCTCCAGCTCTTCATGACAGCCATCATACCTTTCTGTGTGTAACGATTATTTTAATTATAAAGGAAGGGATGCAAAACCGCAATCCTTTTATTCTTGCTAGCGTGTGTCCGTTAAAGGCCACTTGAAGACCACGAAAAATGTAGTATAATAAGGAGTGTCCGGATAAATTCCCAACTGCCGGACCAAAGAACAGAAAACTGCATGGGAGGTTCCTTGAAAATGGATCTGATATTCCGAAAAAATATGAAAAATGCCGTGGAACGTGTCCTTCATGTTCCGCATAATTATACGGGTGGTATTCTGGAGATGACATTTGCGGTGGATCACGCGCTTCCAAAAGAAACTGCCGTATCTGTGACAAAAGAGACAGCCGCTTTACTCCGCTCCCACAGCCAGGTCTTCCAGAATGTCCGGCTGAACCTGCTGCACTGGAAGGCAGACAGCGTACTCACAAACCAGCCGGTCCCCCTCCCTATGCTACAGCTTGGCAGAGGACTGGAGGATTATGAAACCCTGCCCGGAAAAAAATCTCTGGATGCCCTGACCGATACCCTGAAACGGTTTCATGCCAGATCCAAACTGGTTATCTGCCTGCTGGGTAAGGATGCCGTTATATTGGATGAGAAAAGGACCCGGGGAAATCTGCAGCCCTTTCTGGGGCGGAAAAGTATCTTTTTATGTATGCCTGAAAATGAGGTGGATGGGTGCCCTGAAATTGTGATGGGGGCTGGGGTTCTTGCGAAAATGTAAGGATGCCAAAATGGAGACTGTTATAGCGGAGAGTATCTCCACTGACTCCAGTCTCCATTTTCTTTTTTCCCTCTCTTGGCCTATTCTGTCTGAGCCTTTTTTATTTCCGGTACTGCCTTCTCCACCACCTCTTTTATCCTCCCCAATGCCTCTTTGTCCGACGCCTCTATCCGAAATGTCATGGCCTGTTCTGTCACAGATTTTCTGAACAGGAACCAGCCATCCCTAAACTCGATACTAATAGGTGTTACAGTTCCCGGTTCCTTCTATATAGACAGTTCCGTCACTGCCTTTTATGGTAACAGAGTTTCCTTTCACGTCTGAGATCGTACCCTCACAGTATAGGGCATTTTTTCCACCGCTTCCATAGTCCCCAGGGATGAACTGCCACTGCCCCCGGCTTACTATACCGCTCACTATAAAAGGTGCTGCAAACTACGCAGCACCCCATCATAGAATATACCCTGCAATTGCAGGAAATACTGTCACATGATTATATTCAGGCAATGGAAGCCCTATAAATGGAATCAATGGACTCCTTCAGCATCTCATTAAACGTTTCCTCTGTCTGGTTCACATGCAGCCCCTGGGTAAGTGCCCTGGAGAAACTGGCAATCAGGCCGGGATTACGGGCTAATTTCTCATTTGCCTCCTCTCTGCTGTATCCCCCGGAGAGAGCCACCACGCGCACCACATGAGCATCCTCCATAATCTCGGAATAAAACCCATCCACATCCGGAATGGAAAGCTTGAACATGATCCGGATACTGTCATCCAGTTTTTCCAGATGCTCTTTCAGATATCCTTTCATGATTCTTTCTGATTCCGCTTTATCTACACTGAAAATGTCAATCTCCGGTTCCAGGATGGGAACCAGACCGGCTTTTGCGATCTGAACTCCCAGTTCAAACTGCTGCTTTACAACAGCACGGATTCCCGCCTCATTGGCTTCCTTGATCACAGAACGCATCTTGGTCCCGAATATATGACGTTTCTTTGCCCGTTCCAGTAATTCATCCAGTCCGGGAATTAGTTTC
Organism: Blautia pseudococcoides; assembly: GCF_001689125.2. Classification (NCBI taxonomy): domain Bacteria; kingdom Bacillati; phylum Bacillota; class Clostridia; order Lachnospirales; family Lachnospiraceae; genus Blautia; species Blautia pseudococcoides. The sequence goes on from NZ_CP015405.2 coordinate 1,983,923, forward strand.
ATAAGCTGCACACCGCTCTCTGCCGGCGCAAGTCCTTTATCTACCTTCAGAATCGGCAGGATATGTTTCTCTTCCCACAGATAATCTGCAGTCAGCTTTCCTTCCACTTCCCGCTCCATAGTTTTCTCAAACAAAATTGCAGCCAGGATGTGCTCTGAAGTAAATGCCGGACTGGTCATGATTCTTGTCCGCATAGCGTGTACCAAGTCAAACATCTCATCATCCCCGTGATAGCTGTCCTCGGAAATGCCATAAAGCTTCAGCGCTTTGGGTGTGCTGCCGCCGCTCTGATCCAGTGCTGCAATAAATCCTCTGCCTGTACTCATTCGATTTACCTGTTCTGTGTTCATGCTACCTCCTTTCGCCGTTTGTCAGTACCCATGCTCCGCATACGGTGATATCTGTTCTCCTCATACGCAGGCAAACCGGCTGGCTGCGCGGTCTTACGGTTCTGACAGCCAGACTGCTGCTGCCAGTATTGTCATGTTGTCTGCAATACCCGGAATATAGTAATATTTACTAAATCCATAACAAAAACATATCACTTTTTATCAGATTTGTCAAATGTTATCCAATAATTGTTCGCCGGAAATTCCAGGTTCGGTCATGGAATAAGGATTTAATATCACATTCAATTCCTCTTCCCCCAGAAGACCGTCTCTTACGATCAGACTGCGCACAGAAGCCCCTGTCAAAATTGCTTCTTTTGCGATCACAGCGGCTTTTTCATATCCCACATGAGGACAGATGGCTGTTATGATACCCACACTGTTTTCCACCATATCCCTGCAGTGTTCCCTGTTTGCCGTTATCCCTGTGATGCAGTTGTCAACCAATGTGCATACAGCAAAGGTCAGTGTCTCAATAGACTGGAACAGATTGTAGAAGATGATCGGTTCAAACGCATTCAGTTCCAGTTGTCCCGCCTCTGTAGCCATAGCAATGGTCATATCGTTTCCAATGATATTAAAAGCCACCTGGTTGACCACCTCCGGAATGACAGGATTGACTTTACCCGGCATAATAGAAGACCCATTCTGTTTTGCCGGAAGATTGATCTCTCCGAGACCGGCTCTCGGACCGGATGATATCAGGCGAAGGTCATTGGACATTTTAGAGAGATTCACTGCGCAGGTCTTCACTGCACCGGATACGGATGTATATCCATCCAGATTCTGTGTGGCATCAATCAGATCATAGGACTGGACCAGATCCAGGCCGGATACCAGAGCTATATTCTTCACCACTTTCTGAAGATACTGCACATCTGCATTTAATCCCGTACCTATGGCGGTTCCGCCCAGATTCAGGGAACTCATCTCCTCTTTTGCATGTTCAAATCTGGTAATATCCCGTCGTATCGCCGTTGCATAGGCCCGAAACTCCTGCCCGAGACGGATGGGCACTGCATCCTGAAGCTGTGTCCTTCCCATCTTGATCACATCATCAAACTCCTCCGCTTTTTCCATAAGGGCTCTGTAAAGCCGTTCCAGTTGTTCTTTTGCCCGATTCAGAAGCTTCAGCGCTGTGATCCTTCCACAGGAGGGAAATACATCGTTGGTTGACTGCCCATAATTCACATGGTCATTGGGATTGACAATGGAATAATCCCCCTTCCGGCCCCCCAGAATTTCAATCGCCCTGTTCGCGATCACCTCATTGGCATTCATATTCAGGGATGTCCCTGCTCCCCCCTGGATCGGGTCTACGATAAACTGATCATGGAGCCTGCCGGAAATAATTTCATCACAGGCCCGAACTATAGCATCCGTCCTCTTTTTATCCAGCCGCCCTACTTCAAAATTAGTGATAGCCGCAGCCTTTTTTATCTGCGCCACACTGTTGATCAATTCCGGATGCATATTCATGCCTGTTATGTAAAAATTCTCTGCGGCACGGATTGTCTGAACTCCGTAATAAGCCTCTGCCGGCACGTCTTTAGTTCCGATTGAATCATGTTCCTGTCTTGTCTTAGGGTTCTTTATTTTCGTTTCCATACATTCCTTACCTCTTTATGTCTTTTTCCTGGGATCTTATCTGTCTTACTTTTGTCCATGTATATTTCCGGCATCTTCAATTACCAGCCATTTTTTGTTATCTACATTATAAGATGGCCCTTCATTAGAAGCTAATACATATATGTATATATTTATTATAAACAACGATTTATATACAGGAAAATTTATGATAAGATAAATGAAAATAAGAAATGCAGGTGAACCTATGTTTGAAGGAAAAAAATATGTTTATGAGGTTTATAAAACAAGAAGTTTTTCAAAAGCCGCATCGAATCTGTATATTTCCCAGCCTTCCCTGAGTGCTACCATTAAGAAAATTGAGACCCGGCTCGGGACACCTATTTTTGACAGGAGTACCAGCCCCATACAACTTACGGAATGTGGGGAAAAATACATACATTACGCGGAACATCTCATGGATATGGAAAATGAATTTGAGAATTATTTGAATGACTTTGAAGCGCTGCGCACAGGGCATCTGTCCGTGGGAGGGAGCAATCTCTTCGCCTCCTATGTCCTGCCGCCTCTGCTCTCCGAATTTATGGGGAAGTATCCTTCTGTTGATGTGAAAATGACTGAATCCACAACCAATGACTTGGAAACACAAATGTTTTCCGGCAGCCTGGATTTGGTCATTGACAACTATCCTTTTTCAGACAGCATATATGAACGCCATTTTTTCTGCAGGGAACAGCTTCTCTTAGCAGTTCCGGCTGCACTTGTCCATGGAAAGCAGCCGGAAGCCTTCTGCCTGGATGCTTCTTCCATAAAAGACGGCTCCTTTGAGAACAGTGCCGTCTGCCCTTCTATCTTACAGCATTTTGCAACTGCCCCTTTTCTGCTCCTGCGGGCAGGCAATGACACACGTGAGCGCTCTGACCTGCTCCTAAAAAACGCAGGTCTTACGCCCAGTGTGCCCCTGAAGCTGGACCAGCAGGTCACTGCATACCATCTGGCCTGTTACGGCATGGGAATCGCCTTTGTCACGGATACCTTGATCCGGCATGTGCCTGTTGATTCCAATATTGTTTTTTATAAACTGGAGCCAGCAATTTCCCAGAGAAACATCTATTTTTACCACAAACGTTCCCGGTATGTGACAAGAGCTATGGAGGAATTCTTAAAGATCGCAGACTCCGCTTTTTCGGTATAGATATAAAAATACGCTATTTTTTATTGATTTTATAGGTGGAACTCTTTTCATAAGTCCTCATAGGCTTGTGGGCGTGATAACACCGTCCTTAGCTTGTTCTCCCCCAAGCTGGATAAGCTGCCCGATATTCTGAAAGAGGACGGTTATCCCGATGTTCAGATATTTATGAGGACTTTCCGAGAAATGGAAAGCCATCTTCATCTGTGTTGATTGACTAAGTAATAGCTTTTTGAAGTTTGGGTCCGAATGCCTTATCAACTTCTTTTGTTTGTATATGTCGAAATAGTGGTGATTTGTTACTATCCCATTTTTGGCGAGTGATTTCAACATAGGCAAGAGTAGTTTCAAAAATTTGACTCTGTTTTTTGTAGCTTCAGCATCGTCCATTCGTTCTTCTTTAATGGCAATCTCCATTAAGGTTATTAACGCTACACCTGCATACCTGCTTTCTATTCCAGCCCGTACCTTCTGTAGCAGAATGTAAAAAGCAGAATCACCACCAGGAAATTAGCGCCTATGATCACCATACTCTCCGCCTTTGCCGCATGTGATCCGATCCCTTCCATAATCTTGCTGCACTGTTGGGAAAAAAGAAATTTTGAAACCTTTGCTATTTTTTCATTAAAGGATGCCAGCATGGGAAGGAAAGAAAGTACCATCATAACCGGAACCGCAATGGATGTGGCTGCCATCTGCCCTTTGCTCCTAACCCCAATTGCTGCCCCCAGAAGCAGGGAGATCAAAATGCCAACACACATAGCAAGCACAAAACCAGCCAGATCCGCTCCCCGGTAATCGCCCAGGATACCGAAAAACAAAGCCCCTAATGTGCATATCATAAGTACATAACCACCGGTTCCGATCAGGTATTCCCCTGCTTTTACATTGGACATGAGCAGTACACGCAGTGTACCCCGCTCTTTCTCCTCTGAGAGTATGGCAGCCATGGCTGTGAGCGGCGCCATACCGATGTACATGGTGGCAAAAAGGAAAATAAAAGAGTTCTCAGGCATTCCCTTTATGTTCATACTGCGCTGCATCACTGCAGTCAGTAACGGAAACAAAATAAACTGAATCAGTATCTCTTTATTCTTCAACGTGTCTTTTATCTGCTTTTTCCATATGGCATAAATCTTTCTGCAATCCATATCTATTCAAACCTCCTTCCGGTCAGTTCCAGGAATACCGTTTCCAGATTTGGCTCTGTGGAATGGATACTCTCCACCTGCTCTGACGCAAAAAATTCCCGTATTTTATCCGCAGCATTACTCTCATTTTGGAGGGTCACTTCCCTGCCGTTTTTCAGAAGGATCTTGATTCTGTTCTGATGATTGTATCTCCTGCAGATTTCTTCCGGTTGTCCGTATTCCACGATCTTCCCTTCGTGAAGAAGTGCCACATGGTCACACAATTTAGCAGCTTCCTCCATATTATGGGTGGTCAGAAAAACGGCAGCACCTTTTGCCTGCTCCCTGCGGATCAGATTATGGATTTCATTTACTGTGGATGGGTCCAGGGCACTGCCTGGCTCATCCAGGAATAGGATTTCCGGATTGTGCATCAGGGCTCTTGCCATGACAAGACGCTGCCGCATTCCTTTTGAAAGCTTGCTGACCGGACGTTTTTCTGCTTCCAAAAGACCCACATCCTTTAAGATCTCCCGAATCTTCCCCTTTGGCAGCCTATAAATCTGTGCGAACAATGCCAGATTGTCACGGCAGCTCAAACGCTCATAAAGGCCGGTGTTGTCCAGTACCATACCCATTTTTGTGTAGATGCTGCTGGTGAGTTTTCTGGTGTCTGTCCCCAGCACTTCCGCGCTTCCTCCTGTCTGCACAAGCTGGCCTGTGAGGATTTTGATCAGCGTAGTTTTTCCCGCCCCGGAAGGGCCTAGAAGCCCAAAGATCTCCCCTTTTCCCAACGTCAGATCAATATTCTTCAGCACGGTCTTATCACCAAACGTTTGACTGATACCCATCATTTTAATACTGCTGTCATAATTCACTTTATTCTTCCTCCCCTGTCTCTTCCTCTTTCCACTTTTCCTGCATCCGCTCCAGGCCTTCCTTCAGTCTGCGGTCCTCATCCTTTGTTTTCAGGTACATGACGCCTATACTTACTGCCACACTGATGAGGAAACTCAGCAAAAAACATACCCATGGCTGCCACATATTTATGGGAAACCATGCAAATCTCCAGATTGCCAAGCTGGTTACGATCAAAATAGATCCCAGCATGCAGATTGTCCGCCAATTTACTGACATATGTCTGAACACTTTTTCCGAAAAAAACAAATACTGGATACCTGTGATCAAAAATGAAGTCAGCAAAAACTCTGCCAGGACATCCAAAGGAATCCCCTCATTTCCAAGCCAGAACATTCCTGAAATTTTTTTTGCAGATTCCCCAAACAGCAAAGCAAACAAGATCAGCAATGCTGTGGTGATTCCATACATGCAGAAAACATTTCCCAAAAAATCAAATATCGTTTTATCTTTTTCCATACTCTACCGAACCTCCAGTTTTTCTTTCACATACTCTGCATATTGTCTGGATACAATCAGTTTTTCTCCGTTTGTCATAGTCACTAAAAGCCGCCGGTTCAGTTCAGACTTCAGGGAGACAATGTGCCGGAAATTAATGATACAGGACTTGTTTGCCCTGAAAAAATCAGCGTCCTCCAACTGTTCCTCCAGTTCATAAAGTTTAAGTGTGGTCTCATATATTTCATTTTTCGTATACAGAAATGTCCTTTTATCTGCCGTATCAATATACAATACATCAGCCGCTTCGATCAGATACATCTCACCTGCCTTATATCCGGTCAGTTGTTTGTTCAGCATGTGCAGCATGGAGAGGATCCGTTCAACTTCAGGTGTCATACTTTGGCAGGTTATGCTGATTTTTATCTCTTTCTCTTCTGTGCCCGTGTGCACTGTTATCTTCAAACTGCCAGCTCCTTTCCCATCTGCCTAAACCTTACCAGACTCCGTGGGGATACGCAATAGCATGAAAGCTTAGTTGCCGGATATGGCAGCTAAGTTACCAGGATACAGCGCCGTCTTCGCAAAATACACCCGCAGACAGTTTTCAGAACCAAGTCCGGTAAACAGCAAAAAATATCAAGTTTATATTCCTGGTTCCTATTATAATCATTTTACAAAAGAAAGGAATGGTATCAATATGGAAAAAACAAATGTATATCTAAAAAATTTTACTGGCACAAGTTATGAGGTGGGTACGCAGATTGGAAACTGGATTTTATCCTCTCCTGATTTGCTGCAGCGGGCTTTGCTTCCGCCGGATACTTATCCACATGACAAATTTGAACAGATCACAGCTCTGCTGGACAGCTATTGTCCGGGGATCAACCAAGAGATCAGAGGGTTTTCGGACACTGTGGGCGTAAATGCAGAGCAGATCATTTTCTATGCAATGACCTACCTGGAGCGGGGATGCAGTCTGATGGCTGCACTGCCGTCAAAGACTGACAATCATCATACAATGATGGCCAGAAACTATGACTTCCACAATGAAATGGAGGAAATGTGTTTCGCCTATACTGATATCAAGGGGAAATACCGTTATATAGGCTCTACCCTGCATCTGTTCGGAAGAGGCGACGGCATGAACGAACACGGCCTTGCTGTGTGCCAGGCCGGAAACGGACTTCCGGTAGGCAATTTTGAGAGTGCGCAAAAAGCAGGCGTAACAGGATTTCAGCTCTGGATCGCCATCCGCAGCATACTGGAAAACTGCCGGACAGTGGACGAAGCGGTGAAATGGGCCATGGATGCGCCTATCGGTTTTAATATTAATTTGATGTTAGCTGACAGCTGTGATAAAATAGCATTATTACAATGCATCGACGGACATAAGGCTTATGAGATCCTGGATGGCAAAAACGGCAAAGAATATCTCACATCCACAAACCATACCCTGTTTGAAGAAATCAAACCATACGAAAAAATGGTGATTGAAAATTCTGTTATCCGCAATGATACTATAGTGGAACTGTTTGAAAAGGATAAACGTATTTCAAAAGAGGAAATAAAGGAACTACTGTCAGCCTCTTATCCGGATGGACTTTGCTGTCACTATTACAAGGAATTTTTCGGCACACTGCGCTCTATGGTATTTGATGTGACAGACAAAACCATTGAGATGACATTCGGCTCCCCACAGGCCAATGAATGGCAGATATTTTCAGTTGGAATGCTGAATGCCGGGGAAATGCAGGCTCTTTTGCCCCAGGAAAAAGCAAACCCGGATTTTTATAAAATATTGTGATCAAAGGAAAGGAGAAGCCGTCTTTGAAAGACCAGCATATCATTGGGCAGGCTATTGTCTTCATTGAGAATCATTTATATGAAACGATCACTGCGCGGGATGTTGCAGAGGCGGTTTCCTATTCTTATTACCACTTTCACCGCTATTTCAGCGCAGTCATGGGGGAAACCATCGGAAGTTATATCCGAAGCAGACGATTAACACAGGCCGCATGGGATTTGACCCACAGTAAAAAAAAGATTATTGATATTGGACTTTCTCTGTATTTTGGGTCAGCAGAAGGTTTCACCAGAGCTTTTAAAGACAGATATTCCATGACACCTACAGAGTACAGAAAACACGGGATCGACGTTTTGATCGGAAACAGGCAGTCCGCACAGATGCCTGATAATACTATCGTCACTTATGCCGGTTTAAGTCCAAACATCGTTACCATACCTGCCATATATATTATGGGGATCCGCTTTTGCACAACGATCAGCGGCAGCGAATCTTTGGCTGTATGGCAGCAGTTCAATAAGCAGATTCCCCCGGCACTGTATTTAAATAAGCGGTATGGCGTCTATGAATCCGGCCATACCTGCGCCTCCGATATTTTTCATATTGACAGCGAATCTACCGCATTTGTGGGCGTTGAGATCCCGGAGAATTATCCTGTTGTAAAAGATATGGAAGTTAAAAAGTTATCCGGCGGAACATATGCAAAATTTATCCATACAGGAACTGTGTACACCCTGATCCAGACATATCATTACATTTGGGGTGTCTGGTTTCCCAAAAGCGGATTTGAACTTGCCCGGCGGGATGATTTTGAATGCTATACAGAACGATTTACAGGCCCGGATAATGAGAATTCAGAAATTGATATCTATTTTCCGATTCAATGATGAGAGGCAGAAACCAAGTTTGTGGACATACAAAGGAGGATGTTGCAATGGGAAAAGAAACCTTTTTTTACATTATCAATCTTTTTATTCAGCGCGGATTGGGTCTGTTCTTTTATCTGCTCGGTGCAGGATGGATTTTGCAGCAGCGGGCGGCTGTTTATTTTCTTTTCTATATTGTCCTCTCCCTGCTGTCTTGTGGTGTAATGCTTTGCACTGCACCGCAGACACTTGCCGCGCGGAACAAAAAGATTACCGATTCCCCTTTGTGGGATAAGATTCTGCTGGGGCTTTTTTGGCTGCTGGCCTATTTCATCATTTACCTGCTGGCCGGATTGGAGTCCGGGCATGGGAGCGAATCTCTTGGTTCACCCGGCTGGCTGGGCATAATTCTCTATACCCTGTCTGCCATACTCACACTGCGGGCTTTGATGGTAAATACATTTGCAGAATCTACGGCCAGAATACAAGAGGAACGTCATCAGACAGTCTGTCAGAGCGGACCATACAAACTGGTCCGTCACCCTGTCTATACAGCGCTTCTCATCTGGTGTATTGCTATGATACTGATTTTTCCAACTTTATTTGTAGGTATCGCTTCCCTTGCGGTGGCAGTTATCATTATAATACGGACTGCCCTGGAGGACCGAATGCTGCAGACTCAACTGGTAGGATATAAGGATTACTGTCAAAAAGTACGCAGCAGGTTAATCCCGTTTGTATGGTAAATATATTTTTAAACTTAAAATGCCATTGCCCCTGGAAATGGCAATGGCATTTATACCGCCTGTCCAGAATCATCTGCAAAATCTATATGTGATTCTTTAACAGAACAATTGCTTATCAGCAGCTTTTCATAAGCCTGATATAAAATTCTACTGTCTTTACAAGCGTTTTTAACGGAACTCTCTCATTATTTCCATCAATCATTCCTCTCTCCTCTTTGGACAGCTTCATAGCAGAAAATTTGTACACCCGGTCAGTAATTCTACAGTAGTGCCAGGAATCACTGCAGGCCATCATGAGATAGGGCGAAACCAATGCTTCCGGCCAGGTATCGCATACTGCCTGGGATAACAGTTCCCACTCTTCGCAGGACGTGTCAGATTCCGCTGAGGGGTTTCTTCCCTCCACGACAGACACTTCAATATTAGGGTTATGTATGGTGCGCGCCAGATATTCCCTTGCAGATTCCACAGTATCTCTTCCGATCAGTCTGAGGTTCATGCCCACGGAAGCTTTCGGCGGAATCACATTGTAGGCCTTTCCCCCTTCCATTTTTGTCATGGCACAGGTGGTCCGCATCATGGCATTCAGCTCACCGCCGGCACTGCCTGGGCCAATTCCCCCACAATGGTGTGGACCGGGGGCATAGAAGCATGACCGCCATTGCTTTTTGCATGGAATTCAATGTTAGTAAGCCCTTTCTCTGCTATGCCGATCAGCGCACATTCCCGTGCCACACCCGGAAACACGTTCTCCACCACAGCACCGCCCTCGTCCACTACCATTGCCGGTGAAATCCCCTTTTTCTCAAACCAGTCCACAATAGATGGACAGCTTGGTCCGTTAATCTCCTCCTGACCGGAAAAAGCAAAATAAATGTCATGTTCCGGCACATACCCCTCCTTCAAAAGCTGTTCCGCTGCCTCCATAATTCCGCAGAGAGTGCCTTTCGTGTCCAAAGTTCCTCTGCCCCAGAGAACGCCATCTTCCACGATTCCTTCAAAAGCAGGTTTTTCCCACTGCGATTCCTCCACAGGCACCACGTCATAATGGGACATAAGCACAACCGGGCGCCCCTCCTTTTTTCCTTTCCAGTGATACAGCATACCGTTCACCCCAATAAACTGGCGGCTCAAGCGGCTGTGGATCTCCGGGTAGATTTTAGGGAGCAGTTCCTGGAACTTCTTAAATTCCGCCTTGTCAAGCAGGCTTTCGTCATTATAAGATACGGTTTTACAACGTATCATTTCCACCATATCCTGTACTGTTTTTTCTTCATTTACTATTACCTGTTTTCCGGAAGACTTTCTCTCCGGTTTTGGTTTGAACATAGCAGCCCGCACAAATATAACGGCCAAAAATGCCACCACGGCTGCCAGCAAAATCCATAATATGATCTCCAGCATTTCCATTCCCTCCTATAATTTCCCATTTTTATATAAAAATCTTGCAGAGCCAATGGCAATCAATGCCCCAACCGGAACCAGCACTCCCACAGACCCTGAAAGGGAAGGCACCAGAAGAAACAGAATGACCATAAATAACAGCGGCGCAACGGAAATCTTCCAGTTTTTGCTTACATACACCACCGCCAGGCCGCCGAACAGGGACGGAAGTATATCGTATCCATTCTGTCCGCATAATTCTATTTACTCTCTAATTTCGCCATTTGCTTTCTTATATTGCTCGGCGAGATCATCTGTCATCGAAATCAAATGACAGTTTTCAATCGTGTAGATTTTATCACACAACTGCTCAATATCCGTGTAGTTATGGGAAATCAAAAAGATTGTTTTCCCTTCTGCTTTCAGCATACGGATAATCTCTTTTATATCTCTGTATGTCTTGTAATCCAATGCGTTAAACGGCTCGTCAAGCACAATCGTATCCTGGTTTTCCATAATTGCCTGTGCGATACCCAGTTTTTGTTTCATACCGAGCGAGTAAGCATCTACCTTCGTCTTATTATCAGGATCAAGCCCAACCTTGGACATTGCCTCTCTAATTTCCTGTTCTCCAATCTTCCCCTGAATATCCGCAAGATATTTCAAATTTTGGAAACCACTGTAAAGCCCGACAAATCCGGGGGAGTTAATAAATACGCCTATACTTTCAGGGAAATCATGCCCTTTACCAAGCTCTTTTCCACGGAAAATAACGGCTCCGCTGTCCGGCTTCAAAAAACCGCAAAGAAGTTTAAACAGTACCGACTTGCCACTGCCGTTTGCACCGACAATCCCCACTGTTTCTCCTTCCCTTACAGAGAACGAAACGTCCTGTAAAATCTCTTTACTTCCAAATCTCTTTGAGACAGATCTCATTTCAATAAATGCAGTCATCACAATACCTCCACTTAATTAAATTCTTTTTTCTTACTTGCCCAAAATAATGAGCTAATCAGCAAAGCACCTAATAGCGCCATAAAAATAAACACCAATATCATAGACGACTTACTCCCAGATGAAGTAATAAGTCTTGCAGTGCTTGAAATTCCAAAGGGAAGGAAACACGATATCCATTCAGGCAGCATACACAACATATTTCCGCCTATGAGCAATATAAAGCCTGCGATCACCTGTCCTGTTATGCCATGCACAAGCATCAGAACAAAGCATTGAATACAGCAGTCAATCAGTTTCAGGGCAAGAAATTTAAACAATAGAGATATTGACTGACTGCCAACCAACGGAATCCCGAAAAGGTATCCGCTTCCCATAATAATAACACCTAAAAACAGAGTATACACAAACAAAAACGAAAGGCATGCATACAATGTACTTGCGGTAAGTTTTATACGGCTTCCCGCCCGGATTGGAACAAATAAGGATTGCCCGCTGACCGTCTTTTCCAAAAAGCTTGCCATGAAATACAACGGCGTTCCGTTCACTAACAGCATTTCCAAAAATACAATCGGTCGGAAATTACCGATTCCATGTCCCGAAAGAACTTCTATTATCCATTCATCCATGGAGGAGACAGCCATACCACGCAAAGCCTTATAGGCGACGATTAAGACAACAACTGCTGCTACGACAATCAAATTTCGTCTTGAAAAAAGCAGCCTTAAATAGTATGTTGTTAATCCGAATCGTCTTTTTGATGGAAAGCCTAATGTTTTTCGCCAGCAATACTTTGACGTCAGTATAACAGCAATAAAGAGTATTGCACCGGTTCCTGCGGTCAGGATCATTCTAAAAGAATCTCCGAAATTATGATGCAGGATCATAAGATGATTAAAGCCGGTAATAGGCAGAGCCTGCAATATTGGAATCTTGATCCACAGCGCCGAAAAAGCATAGATTGGCAGCAGAACCCAAAGCGTCATACGGATTTTGCCGAAATGACAGATCCACATAAGGAATCCGCAAACAAACCAGCTTCCAAAACATTGATAGGCAATTATGGCTAAAAATGCAATGCACGGGTTTGGAAAGCAGCTTTCAAAATGAGAGAACAGTTCCGCTGTCGGTGCGTCAGCCGGAATCAGCCAATCATTTTGATGAGGAAGTCCTATTGCTGAAATTGAAATTGCAATTGTCTGTGTTATAACCAAACAAACTGCTATCAATCCCATACTGCTCCATCTGCTGAAAAAGTAGGCAAAATAGCTTTTGAAACGGCCGATTACAATTTCGCTGTCGTCTTCTAAAAACGGAAAAAAACAGAACAGCGTAATTGGAATCATAGCATAAAGCAAGTAGTAATGATCCGTTCCGGCAGATAACAAATGCTGCTCAAAAGACAAGCACCCACTCGACTTTGCGGATACGGAAAAAAACAGGCAGACGATAAACAGGAGCAGAAAGTTTCCAATTTTCGCAAGTTTCCAATTTTTCCTGATGATAGCACACATAATATCACACCTCTGCAATCGGTATCTTTTTCACCTTCGTAAAGTAAACCATGGATCCCAATATAAACAGGAGCAAAATTGCAGGACCAACGTAAAATGAAGATACAGAAAAAGCGTTTCCTGCAATTGAGGTTGGTTCAAAAGCAGTCACGAGACGGTATTGCTCAAGACGCAGGATCGCAAGCGCAAAATTTTCAAGCACAGCATAGATAAAAGGTCCGGTGAGGATAATAAAGATATTCTTTACATACAGCGACAGCACAAAGCCCAGCGTCATCACCAGCACCCCTAAGAACCCTTTCCATACAGATAAAAGCAGTGCGTACAAAAGGGGCACTGTTGTAAACACGTTCTGAAAAACATGGCTGAAATTAGTGGCTTCTTCTGTAATCATAGGCGAAGTCGGTTCAATGGGAGCTTTCACATATAATGCAAAAACTGCGGATAAAAACCACGGTATAAAAATGATACAGAAGGCTGAGACAGCATGAAGTGTCCACTTGCTCATCAAATACCGTCCTATGCTAACCCTCGGAATAACATAGTTCAAAAAGTGATTTTTCCTTTCATAATAAAGATTCCAGCACAGAGGAATCACAACGAACAGCGGATAGAGCATCCCGAAAATTTCTGTGCCGATTTCCCATGCCTCCAAATCGTAATTCAGTGCATATCCTTTATACAGAGTACAGGTTAAAATGCAAGTTACTGTACTGAGTAGGGCTATCGTAAGAAATACAGGTATTCTGACTTTTCGCCATTCAATTTTCATAAGATGCAACATTAGAAACATCTCCTTTCTTTTTGCTGTCTGTATTATAACAGCCCGTAAAATGAGAAACAATGGTTTGGAAACAAGAGAGGGTTTTAAGGGCGTCAAACAAATTTCATACCCTTAAAACCCTCGTTCATACCTTTTTGCTATGGTAATATAACGCCAAATACAACATAATTCCTTTCATGGATTGTTTCGTTTCTTGTTATGATTTTTCCGTGCCGTCTCTCCGCAATGCGGGAAATATTATAAAGTCCAAATCCATGCGCCGCTTTATCCGTCTTTGTGGTATATCCCCTGTGGAAAAGCGCCATAAACTCCGTATTCGACAGGGGATCAGCGGGATTTTTTACGGTAAGTTCAAGAAACCTGTCTTTTTGATAACATTGGATAAAAACAGTGTCTCCTGCCTTGGAAGCCTCCAGCGCATTATCCACATAGATTCCTAAAATTTCTATCCAGTCCGTTTCGGACGCTACGCTCTTTCGGAAAAGCCCCTGCAATTCAATTTCAACTTTAATTCCTGCCATCTCAGCTTGTTTGCTTTTTTCATAGAGAAGTCCGGCAATGACCTTGCTATCGCAGACCAGCAGCTCCCGGCTGCTCTGATCCATAAGTACGCCCTCTTTCAGCTCTGCAACCGCCGCCTTTGCCTCTTCTAACGAATTGGCACAGGCAACCGCCGTTTCGATTGCAAATATTCGATTGTTAAATTCATGCTGTCTGGAACGAACCTGTGATACAAGCTCCTCAACGATAGGGATGTACTGTTCCATCATTCGTATGTTTTTCCGTTCCTGCATTTTTCGCCAGCTTGCCGCCAACAGCACAGCGTCCACAGCCAGCAGAACAGCCAAAATACCTGCACACAGCCATGTATGCTCAATAATAGCGGTGCTTTCAAACCGAAAGAAAGTGAGAACTGTCACAAGAACAACTGTAACATTTATGGTTACAAGCTTTGCGGCAAATCCTCCGTTCCGAATTACTTCCCGCAAGTATTTTGGCACGGAGCTCAGCACACAGAATACAGCGGGCATCAATGCCATCATTCTGCTTCCGAATACGAGAACCCGGCCTGTTGCGCCACATACCGAAAGAAAGAGAACAGAACACACTTTTACGCCTAAATATATCGAGATGACTGCCATACTTCCGCTGATTACAAAGTCATTGTTTTGAGGTTTATAATAAACGCTGTTTATCAGCATGACCAACAAAATGAAAAAAATCAAAAGAAAAAGGTTGTTTGCGGGAGCGATTTCAAAGCCCTGCTTTTCAAAGATCAGTTCAGATGCAGAACCAACGGAAAAGCTCATCCTTGACACAATGCACAGCAAAAATTGAAACGGAAGTAAAATTAAGTCTTTTGCTTTTATCCCTTTATTTTGCGAAAATATCATTTCTCCGCACAAGAATAAAAGTCCTGCGTCTAATAACGCCTGAATTACAATGTTCATAGCTAACTCCAGATCTCTGCCTGATATTTGTTTCCTATAGGAATCGTGTTCTGAAATCCCCTTAAATAAATCTGCTTTTCCGTTTTGTCAATTTTCAAGATATGTGATTTATTCACAACATAACTTTTATGACACTGTATAAACACGGGACTGTCAATCATCTCGACCAATTTGTAAAGTGTATAACCTGATATGGTATCTTCTTTTACCCCGATGCCGATACGGTTTGTATGTATAATCGCTTTTTTCCCACAGGATTCAATATAGACAATATCTTCTATATCATACTCCAGGATAAACTGTTTTTGTACTATTTGTATTTTTCTGCCAGATTCCATTAAATTATCTGCAAGTCCCATAGCTTCGCTAAATGTTTTTTTGAATTCCGCCTCAGCATATGGCTTTATAAGGAAACCATAGCATTTCACATCCCTGTATGCAGCAAGCTCCTCTGTTGCTAAAGCAGTCTCAAATATAATAGGCGTATACTGATATTGTGGCAATCGTCGGATTTGCTTGGCAAGGCTTGTTCCTTTATAATCCGTTAGCTGAATATCCAGTATAAAGAGGTCTATTTTCTCCTGTTTTGCAATAGAAAGTGCTTTGCCGGCTTCCGGGCAGGAAACGACTTCTATTTCATGATTGATATTACCAATAAACTGCTTGATACGCTTTACAGCCGGCAGATTATCTTCAACTACTAATACGGCCATAACTATTTCACTTCTTTCTTGTTGGTTTTGTATCTTTTATCAACAGGCTTTGAGGCAGATTTAGGTATTAGCCATGCATGTCCAATTTTTTCAGCACCGTCAATTCTTCCAGCAGTACAATATTGCAATATTCTTCGATCCGATATGCCCCATTTAGAAGCAACTTCTTTCGTTGTAATGAAATCCATCCAAATCACCTCGTTTTTATATTATACTTCGTTTCTCGGAATAATACAAATGGAGAATTATGAAGTATAATTCACAAGCAAGAGATTATATATTAAGAATTTTTAGACCGTTCTATAACCACTCCTCGAAAGAGAAAAACGGCAGAGATTTCTCCCTGCCGTCTTTGTCTGCTTATGCAAAGATGATTTCCTTCTCAACAATCTCCATCGCACACGCCCGAATGTAATTCATTCTTCCGACCCATTCTAAGGCGTTTTCATCCTTTAACTGCTCTGTGATACCCTGTGCCTGTTTCATCTGCTCTGCGAGCGTTTCAAAGCGTTTCTGTGCCTGTCTATCAATGTCTGCAAGGTAAGCATTAAGCCTGCCGCTTGTAAGAAGATTTGTGTATGTAATTCTGTGGTATTCTTTCAGATACCTCAAGTGCCGCTGTCCCCAAATGTTGATAGCTGTTTCTTTTTCGGTTGGTAAGGTAAGGCAGGGAATGAAATAATCTCCTTGACGTAACGTACATAAGTTCCTCCCATTTCTTCAAAAATTGTTTTCTTCATAATCAATCCGCCTTTCTTTTTATTTTTTTGATTGACGCTTTAAAAAATTTAACAAGAATCTCGTCAATAGCATCGCTGTATCTTCCATCGGCTATCAGCCTGTTTCTCAAATTATTCAAGCTGTTAATGATAATTCTTCGCTCATACTCGTCATTTGCTATGTAATATTTTTGATTCCGCATATCTGGCTGCCCCCCCTTTGCCTTAGTAGCAACAGAAGTTTTTCTTTGCGAATGTGCGATTTCTATTTTGAAAAAGACAGCGTAAAAAGCATTTCTGCCTTCCACGCTATCTTTTGCCTTTGCTGTTGCCCATAAGGTTATTTACTGTTGTTTTTCAAATTACCTCCTTATGTGGTAACAGCCTTTGCTGTCCTTGTTTTTTATTTCAAAAGACCGCCCTGGATTTTCTTAATGAAAAGCGGTACCCATATAAGCCCCGGAAAAATACCGAGAGTCATAACCCAGCAGATGGCTGTATAAACCTTTGGGTCTGTTATTGTCTCCGACAGGGAAATATGCAGCGCATTTGCTGTGGAAGTCGCCGCAGGAAGTTCATATGTAATAGCCCCGATCACACTAAGCCTCAGCCACGGCAGCGGCAGTCCCAGAAACTTTGACAAAGTGATAACTCCCAGCAGTATAGATACCGCCGGCGCAAGGGTAAAAACGGCTGTTGACACAATAGTTTTCTTCATCTGTGCCGTCTCGATACCCAGGCTTTTCCCCCGTCTGTAAGCCCGTACCAGAAAAAATATGGACTGTACAATGACAAACAATATCACCAGCCCTGCCAGGGTAAACAAAAATGCACTGTTTGGTTGAAATTTCATTCTCTTTCCTCCCTCATTTCAAGATTTTGGTTCCGTCTCCACACAGCCGCAGGCAGGATTCCTGAACTACCTTTGCCGGCGGGGAATTTTTACGATGCAGGGCTTTCATCCCTGGTCAGTTTTCGTATCCAGTTCCCATAGTGCGATTCTAAAAATGCAGGAATGCACTTAAATATCTGGTCCGCATTCAGGCAGCATACCACCACTGCCGGAGATGCCTTCATAACAAACGCCATAAAGAAAGATAACGGTATGACGATAAGCCATATACTGATCAAATCCATCTTCACCACAAACATGGCATTGCCCCCGCCTCTTATGATTCCATTGTTAGTGGGCATCTGATAGGACATTCCAATGCAGACTATGCTGAGAATGATCAAAAATGTATTTGCCATATCTTTGGTGGCAGATGACAGATCGTAAAGGTTCAGAATGGGAATACGGATAAAGAACAGGAGGATACCCGACAAAATCCCAATTACCAGAAACATTCTCTGCATTACTTTTGCATAGACTTTCGTCAGCGCTATATCCCCTGTTCCAATGGTTTTTCCAATGATAATGGACGCCGTGGAGGCCGCCCCCACGGCTGTGGATTTTACCATCAGAAATAAAGTGGAGGCAGCACTGTTGGCAGCGATCGCCGCTGATGTCATATGGCCCAGAATTACAGTCTGCAGCGCAGTATTGACTCCCCAAAGACTCTGCACCACCACCATAGGGGCTGTGATCCTAAAATAATCCTTACAGAAAACCTTGTCAAACTGGAGATAATCCTTTAACCTGAGATTCAGGTTCTTTTCCTTATTTATTATGTATACGATCAGTACAGCACACTCCACGATTCTGGCAGTCAGCGTCCCCACCGCGGCGCCTGCTGTCCCCATCTCCGGTGCGCCGAAATTTCCGTATATCAGCACATAATTGATTCCGCAGTTGATAAAAAATGTCATAATGGAGAGGCAGAACGCAATTTTTACCACCTCCACGCTTCTAAGGGCTGCCAGCAAAAGCTGGGTAACCGCAAAGAATAAATAAGTAAACCGGATGATATTCAGATATTGTACCCCTTCCTCAATAATATGCCTGTCTGTGGTAAAAATCCCCACAGCCTGGTACGGAAAAAGGCTGACCCCCACAAACAAAAGGACTGCCACTACAAGTCCGGCATGCATGGCTGTGGCAGCTATTTTTTTCATAGGTCCGGTCTGCTTTTTCCCCCAATACTGGCTGCAGAAAATCACCAGCCCGTCTCCGAGTGCCATGAGAATCTGCTGAAATACAAACTGAATCTGGTTCACCGCCGCCACACCTGCCAGCGAAGTCTCACTGTAAGCCCCCAGCATCATATTATCCGCCAGATTTACGCTGAGGGTGATAACATTCTGCAGCACCAATGCCGCGTAAATAGAAAAAAAGCTGTAATAAAATGTTTTATTTACCTTGATATGTAGGTTTCTGTTTTCTGTCCTCTGTACTCCAGTCATTTCACTGTCTCCATCCCTCTTTTATCCATGAACCTCTAAGCCCCGATGCTCCACTTTCCATAGTTTTTCTTTTCTAAGCATTATACCTGTTTTTCCCAATTCACGCAATGGATTTTCCTTTTCATTGCAAACCTTTACAAGGAATAAAAACATAAGACAGCAGGAGGCCAGAACTTGTACCATCTATTGATCATTGAAGACGATACCGACATCCGCAGTGAACTGAAACTGATGCTGGAAAACGCTCTGTATCATGCAGACAGTATAGAAAATTTCACCGATGTTCCCGCCCAGGTGGAGGTGCTTTCCCCTGACTTGATCCTTCTGGATATCCGGCTGCCGGGGCTTGACGGCCTGTCCCTGTGCAGGGAGATCCGTAAAACAAAAGACACGCCTATCATCTTTGTGACAAGCCGCAGTCTTCCATGGATGAACGGAACGGCATAATGATGGGCGGGGACGATTACATCACCAAACCATATGTACCCCCCCCATACTTCTGGCCAGAATCGCGGCAGTCCTGAAGCGCTCGGGCCGGGATAATGCGGTATCTGATTCCTGTATCCTGACCTGCAGGGGATGCAGACTTAATCTTTTGAACAGCACACTGACCTGCGGCGGCAAAACAGCGGAGCTTACCAAAAATGAGCTGCGCATCTGCTGGAATTTATTTTCCCGGTGCGGTGAAATTGTACCCAGGGAGGACATTATTGATGATTTGTGGGACAATCAGATTTTCATTGACGACAATACACTGAGTGTCAATATCACCCGCATCCGCAGCAAACTGCGTGAAATCGGTGTGGAACATCTGATTGAAACAAAGAGAGGACAGGGCTACCGAATATGAATTTTGCGGATTATTTAAAGGACAAGACACTGACCATACTGCTGCATATCCTGTGCATTTGCTGATGTGTAAAGAAGCAATAGAAGTGTAAAAAATTTTGCCGTTCCTATCCGGCACTTGCGCAGGGTGTCGGATAGGTCGGGCTTATTCTTCGGGCAAGTCAATCTTGCCGACAAAGCTGTAATAAATATCAATGCGCTGGCGGCGTACTTCGTTCTGGGGCGGCTTCCTCGTCAATGATGAAATTCTCGTCCTCGTCCATGAGGTAGCCGTACACGGGCTTGCTGGTAACAGGCTTTCCGCTTAGGCCTTTGGCTTTCTTGACCGCCTTGATTTTCTTGCTCGTATCTCTCACCATCCATTCGTTGAAAAGATTGCGCAGCGGGGTAAAATCGTTGTCCCCCTGTGCGCTGTCCACTCCGTCATTGATAGCGATAAAGCGGACGCCTTTCTGTGGGAAAAGCATTTCCGTGTACATTCCCACTTGGAGATAATTTCGCCCTAACCGTGGCATATCCTTGCCTATGACTGTGCCGACTTTCCCGGCTTCAATGTCCGCAAGCATGGCTTGAAAGCCGGGTCTTTGGAAGTTCGCACCGCTATAACCGTCGTCCGTGTACCAGCAGAGATTGGTATAGCCGTTCTGCTTGGCGTAGGTTTCCAAAATGCGCTTTTGGTTGAATATAGAGTTGCCTTCCCCTTGCAGTTCCTCTTCGTGGGATAATCTCGGATAAAGGGCGGTAATCAGGGTTTGGGTTGTCTGTCTTAACATAATGTCCTCCATTTCCGACAGCCAGCCCCACTATTCCGTATTTAAATTGTACCATACAGCGGGGCGGCTTGTATAGCGGCAAAGTGTAAAAAGTGCTTCTTTACCGCCCATCAAATTGCTGATTTTTCAAAATAAGAGTTATCGTAAAACTATAATGGTAGATTTATTCATGTTCATAAGGTAAAATAGAAATACAAAGAGGAAAAAGTGTTTTTCCTGTTAAAATATAGTTCATTAACATCTGCAACTGGCAGTTGCGGGATTGCATATCCAAATATATAGCGTTCTACGGTTGTTTTGGATATGCTTAACGCTATCGTTGTTGGTGCGGGTTTACTCCTAAAAGGCTCAAAGAAAAAGTAAACAGGAGGAACAAACGTGAAAACTTTATCTTTTATTTTTGGCGCATTGGCAATCATGCTGTCCGACATTATGTGCGCTGTTGTGGCTTTCAACTACTGCGATATATTGTGGGGAGCTAAAACTGCTGGATATAGCGCACCTGCAAGTACAGCTTTCGTCTATGCAATTCCATATTTAATTGGGATTGTTATTTGCGTAGTATTGACCATCGTCTTTCGTAAAAAATCAAAAATCTAAGACTGAAAAGGCGGTCATGCTTCCGGGCATGACCGCTTTTCCATGCCCTCACACCGTATAAGACGATTTTTGCGTAGCAGCCTCCGCTTCCAGCACCTTCGCCATTTTGTCGGCTGCGGTTTCCTTTGCGCCCTGCTTGAAAAAGCCGGACACAACAAGGACGGTGTTTCCCATGCGGATTTCCGTCACGCAGTCCGGGTGGCGGCAAGGTCATTAAGGATAAGGGCAAAGTTCGTCATTTTTACGGAGATTTCTTTCTCCATGAGGGCGTTTGCAATGCAACCGGCAAGCTTCTATGTGCCGCTGTAATGGGCGGCGGTTATTCAGTTGTAACGGGCGGGGATACTCGGCTAAAGCGAAACTTAAATAATGCTTTCAGCAGCGTTTCCGTGATGAAGTCCTCGCTTCCTTGTCGGCTTGACCCTTGATACGGGAAGCATGGCGTATTCGCTGCCCATAATACTGCAATACGGTGTTGACCGCTTCCGGCTCGCCGCTGGTAGCCTGTACGATTGTGTCATAGGGGAGAAGCCTGCTATTCCTCATTCGTCCCTCCATTTCCTCGTAAAGCTGCTGTATGGCTTTTCGGATATGGTAGCCCGCTGCGCTGCGGCTGCGTCCGTACCGTCTGCCGATTTCATGCTGCGGCATACGCTTGAAAAAGGACAGGTAGAGCATTTCCTGCTTCTGCGCTGGCAGACGGGAGAGGGCTTGTACCAGTAGACCGTTGTTTAAGATAACGGCATCGCCGCAAAGGTGGAGTATGTATTCCTCGTCCGGCTCTGGGGCTTTGAAATATTCATCTGTCGTGCCTAAAGGGTAGTGCTTTTATCTGTAATGTAGTCAAGGGATATTTCTCTTTTGTGCTTCCTGCTCCATGTCCTTAACGCTGTGTAGCTGGCGTTGCGAATAACGATTTTACAAAAAGCGTGGAATGTGTACTCGATATGCTCTTTGTATTCTTCTGTGCAAGTCATAGAAAATTCCCCCTTTCCTCCACAAATGGCTGTGCTGGTTGATAGTTGCTTTTTTATGATGACAAAGGGCGGCAGCACTTTTTGCTGTCGCCCCTTGATTACCCAACAGCGAAAACAAGCGGGGCTGTCAACGGCGGCTCTGTAAGAGCCGAATCAGCTTCTGGGCAAACTGGGCATGCGCGCAAAGGAGTTAAACCAGGTAATATTCCGGCAGCTTGTCATTTACTATATCTGTCCCTTTGCAGGAGCCGTTCTGCTAAGCGGAGGCATTGTTGGCTTTATCAGTCATAACTTCGTAAAATACTCCGGTATTCAGGCGCCCTCCTGGTCTTATTTCGGGCTTGCACTGCTGCTGTTTGGAGGCGTGTATCTGATTTACTTTATTGCTACTTATCATGTCGGCGCAAAAGACGCCTGAATTGGAGTAAAGAACAGAACCCACACTCCGCAAATTTCTATGCGTATGAATGCTATTTGGGGGAAGGCTGTTTTATCAGACTTCCCTCAAAACTTTTTCTTTATGTTATATTGATCCTATGCTTTTCTGTTCTGTTCTGAAAATAATACCGGTAGGCTTTGCCCGTGAATTCGGAGGCTCCCTTACCGTACATCTTATCCAGACTTTCTATCAGGGCTTTTTCATGCAGATAACTGTCCACCATGTTTTCCCAGAAATTATTTCCCATCTCCATTCCTTCGTACAGTTTTTCCGTAATTTCCACACATTCCCTTATAATCTCCTGTACTTCCTCACATCCAGGGTCTCTCGTCAGATCAGACATCAAAGCCTGGGTCAGTTCTTTGTTTCGCTCCAGTCCCCCGCCTTCTCTGAGTTTCTTTCCTTTTTCCATCAAATCAGGCATTTTTTCCAGGTTGTTTTTCATGGCCTCTATAAATTCTTCCATGCTCCCATAGTTTTTCATTGCCGAGTCAGCAAGTATGGATTCTTTTCCTTTCCATTTACTCACCCACTCATCAAAGGCCTCTACACTGCCAAAACTTTTTATGACAGAATCTTCATGCTCTTTCCTGAATGCGGACAACATGTTAAAATATTCTTCTGTATCAAATTCTTTAAAACTCATACACGTTTCCCCCTGCTCTAATTTCCCCAGCAGACAAATCATTTTGTCCAGCCGTTTTCGTTTCGTTTCCAATAGTCGTTTCTGCTGCTTATACGCTGCTATCTTGTCATAGCAGGGATTTTCTATTATCCCTTTGATCTCTTTTAAGGAAAAATCCAGCTCTTTGAAAAAAAGTATTTGCTGTAATGTCTCCAGCGCATCCTCATCATATAACCGATAGCCGGAATCCGTCAGCTTCGTTGGCGCCAGAAGCCCTATCTCGTCATAATACTGTAAGGTCCTGACACTGATTCCTGTAAGCTCAGAAACCTGTTTTACTGTCTTAATACGGTTCCACTCCCTTCTGTTTGTATGTTTTGCTGTTCTGTATCAAATTTTTTTGATGATTTTATCATACACTATCACGGAGCGTGAGAGTCAATGGTTAATTTAAGGAATTAGATGTCCCTTTCTGTGCCCATGCTCCCCATTCTCCTTTCCCGCAGCATCATATGACCGGACTCTCTGTCGATTCTCCTGCTGACCTCCCGGCTGATTCTCCTGAACGGTATCCCCATGTTTTCTGCCGTATTGCCCGCTGTGATTATCCCGGTGGCCTTCTGTCTCTTCCTCATGTTCCTGACCGTGATGTTCGCGGTATTGCCGGCCATAGGAATGACACGTCTCATCAGCACTCTGCTGCATATCCGCTTCCTGTTTGTCATCACGACAGGAAACCTTTACCTTTGCCCTTCCTCCCTGGCACTCCTGATAGGAATCTGTTCCCATGATAGCCTGCAGGGCTTCCCGGTAATGCATTCCTGTAACATCCACCTGAGAGACAATATTTTCTCCGTCGGCATTCAGCCCTTCTGCTGAGATCACGGTATCCTTCCCGTTTACGGAAAGCCCAATCTCAACCGGACCTTCCATAGTGATATAAGCTGCCTCAGCTTTTATCTCATAAGCCTTCATACTCCCCGCAAACACCAGGACCAGCAGCAAAGCTCCGGCCAGCGTTCTGTAAAACACTGGTCTTTGATAAAAGCGGCGTTTAGAACAGTGCTCCAGTTGGGCGGTCAGATTTTCTTTGGTTTTTTCCTTCATCTGTTTATCCGCTTTTACAGAATCGAATGCATCTCTGATTTTCCTGCTCATTCCACGTCACCTCCCACCATTTCTTTCAGCATCTGTCTGGCGCGGTTCATCCAGGTATAAATTGTGTTCTCTTTTTTATGGAGGATACCCGCTATTTCCACTGCCGTGTAGCCCTCATAATAAAAAAGATAGATGACCGATTTGTATTTGTCCGGCAGTTTTAGGACCGCCTCTCGGATGTAAGATAAATCCTCTTCCTCCTCTATGGGTATTTCCTGTATTTCCTCCAAAGAAGCATGCCTTCTGAAAATGTTCTTCAAAAAATCTTTACATTCATTAATGGTAACCCGGATGATCCAGGCCTTTTCATGCTCTTTTGAATCAAATTCCGGATTGGCACGCATTAGTTTTAAAAATACATTCTGCATAATGTCCTGGGTATCATCATAATTTTTTCCATAAGAATAGCAGATACGGGTTATGGTATCTGCGTATTCTTCCACTATTAGATTGATGTCCCATTTTGTCATCATGTGAATAAAATCCTTTCGGCTTTATATGATCAAGCAATCCACATTATTTTCCGTGGTGGCTTCCACGGTTTCCGCCATGACGCGCACCATGGCCTCCTGCTGTACCGGAAGCGGAGCCGCTGTACTGGGAATTCACACATTCTTCCCGGTTCTGACAGCCTTCTGTATCCATATGGGCCTCCCGATTTTCGCAGTTGGTACCATTCACGCAATTTTCATGATTCCAGTGATTCGTTCCGTATATAACTTGTGTTTTATTCTGACCGGACGCGTCATTTACACTGTCTGCATCACTTTGGCTGTCAGCTTCCTTTACAGCATCTACTATTGAGAGGTCTCCCGTATTATCTATTCCGTTTCCCTGGCTTTGTCCGGTTAAACTGTTTACACAATTTTCCTGATTCCGACAGTTATATCCGGATACACAGTCTTCCCGATTCTGACAATCCGCTCCATGCTGGCTGCACACAGTATCCCTGCACCGCAGCCGGCTGTTGTCATCCTTCCCGCCGGCCATAACAATTGTACTCATAGTCCCCGCCAAGATCACACCTGCTGCAGTTACCCCTAGAACTCTTCTCTTATTAAATTTCATATTCATTCCTCCGATTCTTTATCATACCTTTTATTCTCTCCGATTACTTTTCCCGCCACGCCAGCCGAAAAATCCGTCAGTGGAAAAATCCTCGTTATATTAATAAAACGATTGAAATGGAGAAATCCTTTCAAAAATTTAAAAAAATTAAAAAAACTTTCCCTTAAAAAAATTTTCATTCTCAAGTTTCTTAGCCGTCATCCGAAACAAAACGCAGCCATCCGGACATACAATATCCTTGCAGTATTTACTGCTGCCGCCAATGTTTTCTAAATCCCCGCCGCTCCTGACAGCCTCCATGACCGGAAACAACATCATCATGACCTTAGAGCAAATCCCCTGTCCATCTGCATTTACAGGACAACCGTAAGTACAGGTATACTTATCCCCGATCTCCTCACCGTTTCGGCAATATCGTTCTGTATGGTCACCGCGAAGGAACCCTATTACCTCAATTTCCCATTCATATTCCTCATTATACCATTTTTTCATGCTTAGCCTCCAACTTTTTATTTCCCCAACACTTTAATATGACAATATGGGGACAATCCCTATTATAAAGGAACAAGTAAATTACTGCTTGATTTTACTTGTCATTATTTTTTATACCACAATCCTTGCTATATGATATAATGTAGCATTATAAGACAAACACAAACACGCAGGCAGAGTGACATCCATGAGGTGGCAAGCGCATGTACCAGTGGCAAAAACAAATTCAAAGAATCGTTGATGAAATTGACAACTGTATCAAAAATTATGATAATGAAGCCTTAACACTTCATAATCTCTCCCATAAGCTGGGATATTCCGAATTCTACACAACCAGGAAATTTAAAGAAATATCGGGAATGCCGTTTAGGGATTATCTGCGGCTTAGAAGATTAACCTTTGCTCTGAAAGAGGTGCGGGACAGTACAAAAAGTCTTTTGGATATTGCCTTTGATCATGGCTTTTCCTCACATGAAGCCTTTACCAGGGCTTTCAAAGGAACATACGGCATCACGCCCAGTGACTATAGGAAAAATCCGAAACCTCTTGTTCTCCGTACAAAGATAAATGCATTTGACCGCTACTTTTTCGGATTAGGAGAGATTGGTATGATAAAATCAACAGACGGCGTTAAAATTTATTACATAACCATTCCCCGGCACAAATTTTTGTACATTAGAAACCGTGAAAGTAATGGGTATTGGGATTTCTGGCAAAAGCAAAGTCTTATTCCAGGGCAGGATCATGACACAATCTGCGGATTGCTGGATAGTATCAAGGGCAAACTGGATGATGATGGCGGGAGCGAACCCAACTGCAAAAGCGGTCAGATCATGGCGTACATGAACGATCCGGACGGCAGGCTCTGCGACTGGGGTTTTCTACGTTCCGAATGTTGGGGGGTACGGCTTCCTTTTGATTTTGAAGGGGAAGTGCCGCCGCAAATGTACGTGGCTGATGTTCCCGAAGCCGAATATATTGTTTTTGAACATGGACCATTTGATTATGAACAGGAAAACCGCAGTGTAGAGGATAAAATCGAACATGCAATGGCATCTTTTGATTTTTCTCAGACGGATCACTGCATGGATACCTCGCCCGGCAGAATCATGTACTTTTATTATGATCCGGCACAATGTTTCAAGTACATCAGACCCGTACGAAAATAAAGAATAGGGAGCGGGACACCTCTGCCCCTGCTCCCTGCTCCGTCTCCAATTTATTTCACATAAAAGCACATATCAAGTATTACATTGCCTTCTTCGTCAGGCGTAGTAAAACGTGGGCAGCTATATCGCTCAAAGCACCACTTTACTCCATTCTTATCTGCTTTCCACGCAAAACCTTCCTCTTCAAGCCGGCTCATACAACAATGGGTATAGATATCCGGCTCCTTGCCGTATACCCAGCATACAGCAATATCACCCGCATCTAATACAACACTGTCATATCCATCCGGTACTGAGGCATCCAGCGGCATGAACACACCGATCCAATACTGAAACGGCTCTCCCTCTTTGCAGCGGCATAAGCCTATGCAGGCATCGCAATCCTCAAATGGCTCCTCCCCCGCATCGGACAGTTGAAGCGGTGCAAACAGGCCGTTTTGAAACCATTCACCCCACTTGTTTGCAAATACACCGTTTTCTTTATCCTCTTCCCTGTAGCATCTGCCCACCAGCTTCACTGCCGGAATTGTTTGACGGTATACACGTTTAATTTCAGCCATAAGTAATCTCCATTCTTTTCGATTTTTATCCCATTACATAAAATGGCCTGTTTATTTTGATGCTTTATTATACCATGTTTCCCTATGCGTTTCCACCTTATTTCCGGCACTCCACATGGACTTTCGTAAATAGATCATCTACGGAAGCTTTAAAATTTTTCTGCTTTCAGGTAAGTATCCAGACCTTCAAACTGCTCCAGGTAGCTGACCGCGTCCTCATACTGGTTAGACTGCAGAATCAGCTTCACTGTATTGCAGATACAGCGTCTCAATTCCCGGATATCCAGTGTCCCTGCCTGCAGTTCCTGGCGGATATTCTCATGGTCTTTTGGAATCCCCGGCATTACCATATCATTGCCTGCACGTATACAGCCGGCGGCTGTACACTCCCCTCTGGGAGACGCAAAGGTGGTTGTCCAGTCTGTCATGACAGCTCCCGCGAAGCCCCATTCGTCCCTGGCTGCCCTGGTACAGATATCATAGCAGTTGGCAGCGTGTACACCGTTGATCATATTATAAGATGTCATAATGGACATGGGCTGGGAATTCTTCACTGCAATCTCAAATCCCTTCAGATAAATCTCCCGCAAAGCCCGTTCGGACAGCACGGAGTCAGACCCCATACGGTTATCCTCCTGATTGTTGCAGGCAAAATGTTTGATCGTAGTCCCGCATCCCGGCACCTTCTGCACGCCAAGAGTCATGGCAGAAGCCATCATGCCTGACAACAGCGGATCTTCGGAATAGTATTCAAAATTCCTGCCGCAAAGCGGATTTCTGTGGATATTCATACCCGGAGCAAGCCATAACGTCACCTGGAAAAGCTCCATCTCTTTTCCTATCATCTCGCCCACTTCTTTTACAAGTTCCGCATTCCAGGTCTGGGCAAGCAGTGTCCCCACCGGAATTGCTGTACAATACTGATAGTAAGCAGTTCCCTTCTCCTCGGACGGCTCTGCAAAAAAGCCCTTCTCTATGGATTTCATGAAATTCTCGGGCACAATTTCCCCGTCTACCACCTGGTATTTTTGGTTCAGGCGCAGCCCCGCAGGGCCGTCTGCCAGAGCCATGGACGGCAGATTCCAGGGGTCTTTGGATGCAGCGGAAGAAGTCTCAGCCGCTGCTCCCGGTACAGTGATTCCCGCGGAACCAATAACAGCGTCCTGGCCTTTCCCCGGGTCTCCGCAAGCCATCTGCACAAGCTGTTCTTCGGAAAGAGATTCCACAATTTCGCCTGCCCTGCCATTAAAATGTTTGGGCAGTTCCGCATATACCACCGTTTCTTTCGCAATTTTTTCCGCATGAATCTGTACAGAGGGAAGTCCTGCTGCCAGCTCAAGCCAGGCGGCCTCCTTCGCTTTCATCTTCTCCCTGTCCGGTACCAGTTCCGTCAACTCCTCTTTCAGAGGACAGATATGCTGGCACTGTACCAGAAGAGCATCCTGGTTCAGGCATAGACTGCAGGCCAGCTCCGCGTCCTGAATGGAATTTCCGACCCAGATACCATATGTTCCTTGTTCCAGGATCCAGGCTGCTTTTTCCTCACTAAAGGAAGCGAGCTGATAGACTGGGAAGGTAATGGTCATGCGGCAGGTTTCTCCCGGTTTTAATTCCTCTGTCTTGGCAAATCCGGCAAGGCGGCGGTACTCTTTTTCCAGCTTCCCCTGGGGGCAGGAAACATAAATCTGCACAACTTCCTTTCCACAGTATGTATCTCCCGTGTTGTTCACCTCCACAGTTACCGCGATCTCCGGTTTGCCGTTTTCTGTATTTATTGCTTTTACATCCCTTGTGCTGATTGAAAAGTCTGTATAAGACAGTCCATAACCAAAAGGATAGCGCACGGGCACGTCAAAAGTATCAAAATAACGGTATCCCACATAAATGCCTTCCTGGTATTTTTCTGTATTCACGTCCCCGTTTTTAAAGCTGAACGTATCACTGTTGGGATAATCTTTATAAGCAAGAGCCCATGTATCCGCCAGTTTGCCGCTTGGTGCTGCTTTGCCGGATATCACATCCGCGAAAGCGTTTCCCCCCTCCTGTCCTGCCTGTACAAACTGGAGAACAGCTTTAATATTGTCAAATTCCTCCGCAAATGCCAGATCCACAAGGCCTCCTGTGTTGATGACCAGCACCAGGGAGTTATATGCTTTTGACAACTGGGCGATCAGCGCTTTTTCCTCAGCGGAAATGAAATAATCCCCCTCTGTATCATGGCGGTCCGCATTTTCACCTGCAATACGGCTCAGCACATAGATTGCCGTGTCCGCACCGTCTGCAGAAGCCTTCTCCATATCAACCGGATTTCCGCAGGGCATGAAAAAGGGAGTTGTGGAGTATGCCTCAAAGAAATTGTCATGGTATGCTTTCAGTTTTCCTAAAATTTCATCCCGCCATTTAAGCCGTGTCTCCTCATAGAGAGATGCATAGGCCTCCAGCCAGGCATCGCTGGTAATCTCATACCCGGCATTTTTTAAGCCCTGGCAGATGTTGATGCATTCTCTCTCGTTTACGTCACCGGAGCCTGTACCGCCCTTTATTGTCTTCACAGCACCTGCCCCGTACAGGCCAAGCTTTATACCTTTTTTTAAAGGCAGGATATGCTCCTGGTTTTTCAGAAGGACAAATCCTTCTGCTGCTGCCTGGCGGGCCGTTTTTCTGTTTTCAGTCTCTCTTACCGTCACTTCATTTGAAGTTGTTCCCGTAAATGTTTTCTTTTTTAACTGCATGGTTTTCCTCCCAGATAACTTGTCTTTCTTTATGTACTATTATGACCAACAACCCTCAAAATTTCTACGGTTCTTTTTAGCTATTTATAGGCTGATATTGATATTTTTCCCCCGGTTTGCTAGAATATTATCCGAAGGTTCTCTGTCAGTATTGACAAACGCACTCTAGTGCTGTCGGTCTTGTTTCTAACCGGATGGAACACTGGCACTGATGATAAAACAACGTTATCTAAAGGAGGCAAACATGCCGTACCAATATGAGAAAGTCCGGGAGACAAATGGTCTGCCTGCAAAATTTATGCTGTCCCAATGTACAGACCTGACCATTCCTGCCCACTGGCATGATTATCTGGAGGTTTTATATATGATGGAAGGGGAACTGACCGCGGTTGTGCAGGCGGGTTCCTATCTGCTCACCCCCGGCGATCTGATGATAATCAACAGTAAAGAACTCCATATGACCCGGGCCAATGGCTCAGTTTCTTATATCCTGCTGCAGATTTCTGCCGAACAGCTCCAAAATTTCCTGCCCTCCGGCACAAACCTGCACTTTCAGACAATGATCTCACCGAGAGCGCATACGGAAGGCTTTTCAAACCTCCGTCTGTGCCTGGAGCAGATGCTGGATGCCTATACTTATCAGGAAAATGGCTATCAGTTCTTCTTTGCTGCCAATCTCTATGAATTTTTGTACCACTTGTA